>NZ_BAAAUV010000009.1:0-320690 GCF_039534125.1 Actinocorallia longicatena
TCTCCGGCCCCAGATCAGAGATCAGGACCGCTTCGAACAGCATCTGCTGCGTCCAGTCCTTCCCCACCGCCAGGGGGGTGGCGACGCCCTTGGACTTCAGGGTGTCGAGCTGGGTGAAGAACTCCGGCAGCGTCGTCGCCGCCTTGCTGATCCCCGCCTTCTCCAGGACCTTCTTGTTCGCCCACAGCACGTTCGCCCGGTGAATGTTCGCCGGAACCGAATAGATCTTCCCGTCCACCGTCAGGCTGTCGATCAGACCCTTCGGGAACGCCGAGGACAGACCCCACTCGGTGTAACTCGCGCTCAGATCCTCGATCTGACCCGCCTTGATGTAGTCGTTCAGCTCCGCCCCCGCATGAGCCTGGAACGTGTCGGGCGGGTCGCCCTGCTGAAGCCGGGAGGCCAGGACCTGCTTGGCGTTCGCACCCGCACCACCGGCCACCGCACCGTTCACGAACTCGAACTGCGAACAGTCGGTCTTGAACTGCGAGACGAGGCCATCCAGACCAGCCTTCTCACCACCATCAGCCCACCAGGTGAAAACCTCCACCTGCTTACTACCACTACCGCCGCCATCGCCGTCATCGGCGCCGCAACCACTCACGACGAGAGCCACGGCGATACCCGCCGCGGCCAGAACTCCACGGGTGCTGAAACGCATCCGTCCTCCAGATGTTGGGGTGGTGTGTGTTCTGGGTGCGTACAGAAACCCCCGTTATCGTTAACGCTCGCCCATACTCCGCTGCCCCTCCTCGGGTGTCAAGGGCCCCCATATATCTCCCCAAAATCTGCTGGTAACGTTAACGAAATGAAGCGTCGGCCCACGATGAAGGACGTCGCCCGGCTGGCCGGTGTCAGCACCATGACGGTGTCACGCGTGGTCAACGGTGAGGCAGGGGTGGGGCCGGAAACGGCCGCGCGGGTCGAGCGGGCGATCCGCGGCCTCGGCTACCAGCGCGACGCCGTCGCCCGGCAGTTGCGGCGCAAGGGCCAGCTCACCCAGACGATCGGGCTGCTGGTCGACAACGTGGCCGATCCGTTCATGGCGGCGTTCGCCTCGGCCGCCGAGGACGTCGCCCGGCAGCGCGGCAACGTCGTGCTGATCGGATCCTCCCGCGACGACCTGCGCCGCGAACGCGAAGTGATCGCCGCGTTCACCTCGCGGCGCGTCGACGGCATGATCCTCATCCCGGTGGAGGGCAGCCACCGCTTCCTGCTGCCGTCGATGGCGACGGGCACGCACGTCGTCTGCGCCGATCGCCGCGCCCCCGGGCTCGACGTCGACACGGTCATCGTCGACAACCGTGACGCCGTCCGGGAAGCCGTCGGCCATCTGGTCGCGCACGGCCACCGGCGCATCGCCTTCCTCGGCGACCGCAAGGAGATCTGGACGCTCGCCGAACGCCGCACGGGCTACACCGAGGCGCTCGCGGAGGCGGGCATCCCCCTCGATCCCGGGCTGGTCAGGCACGGTCTGCGGGTGGCCTCCGACGCCGCGGCGGCCGTCACCGGGCTCCTCGCCGCGCCCGATCCGCCGACGGCCGTCCTGGCCGGGAACGACATCGTGGCCGTCGGCGTCCTGGAGACGCTGCCGCCCGCCGTCGCGATGATCGCCTTCGGTGACTTCGTGCTCGCCGACCGGATCTCTCCCCCGGTGACGGTCGTCTCCCAGGATCCGGTGGCCATCGGCACCACCGCCGCCCACCTGCTGTTCGCCCGCATCCACGGCGACACCTCGCCGCCCAGGACCGTCACCCTTCCGACCAGGCTCATCACCAGGGGGTCGGGCGAGCTGCCCGCTAGGGTCGGCGCATGAGCCGATGGGAAGAGCTGACCGGCGGGACGTCGGGGGACGAGTACGCGGCGCGGTTCGCCGCGCTGGCCGCGACAGGCAGGGACATGCACGGTGAGGCGCGGTTCTGCGACGCCCTCGTGGCGCCCGGCGCGCGGATCCTGGACGCCGGATGCGGCACCGGGCGGGTCGCGATCCGGCTGGCCGAGCTCGGCCACGACTGCACCGGGGTCGACCTCGACGCGTCCATGCTGGCCGTCGCCCGCAAGGCCGCGCCGGAGCTGCGGTGGTTCGAGGCCGACCTGTCCCGCCTCGACCCGGACGCGCTCGGCTTCGAGGCGGGCTTCGATCTCGTGGTCGCCGCGGGCAACATCTTTCCGCTGCTGGCCCCCGGCACCGAGGCGGAGACCGTCCGCCGCCTCGCCGGGGCCCTGCGCGACGGCGGCCTGCTGGTGTCCGGTTTCGGTCTCGACCGCGCCCACCTGCCCGTCGAGCCGACGATCACCCTGGCCGAGTACGACGCCCACTGCACGGCCGCGGGCCTCACCCTCGTGGACCGCTTCGCCACCTGGGACGCCGCCCCCTACGACGACGGCGGCTACGCGGTGAACGTCCACGTCCGCTAGCCCTTCTCCCCGCGCGGGACGAGGACGGCCAGGGCCGCGACGAGGAGCATGAGGACGGCCGAGACGGCGAAGGCGTGGCGGTAGCCGGTGAGGGGGTCGGCGGGGGCGGCGGCGATCGTGGCCAGGGCCGCGAGGCCGAGCGAACCGCCCACCTGACGGCCCGTGTTGATCACTCCGGAGACGAGGCCCGCCTCACCGGGTGCCGCCGCCCCGGTCGCGACGGCGGCGACCGGTGTGAAAGTGAGCCCCGACCCGAGGCACATGACGACGGCCGGGCCGAGGATCCCGGCCGGGTAGCCGCTGCCGGCGCCGATCCTCGACTGCCACAGGAACCCCGCGGCGGCCAGCAGGGCGCCCGCCGCCAGGACGGCCCGCGGTCCGAAGCTGCGCATGAGCGCGGGCGCCGACCGCGCCCCCACGACGATCGCGACGGTGTGCGGCAGGAATCCCAGGCCGGCCTCGACCGCGCTGTAGCCGAGGACGGTCTGCATGTAGAGCGACAGGAAGTACCACATGGCGAAGAAGGCGGCCCCGACCAGCATCATGGTCGCCGTCGCGGTCGAGACGGCCCGTGAGCGGAACAGGCCGAGGGGCATCAGCGGCTCCCGGGCGAACCGCCCCTCGACCAGCAGGAACAGCAGGAGTGCGAGGAGTCCCGCGAGCATCGGGCCGAGCGCGTCCGCCGAGGCCCAGCCGTGCTCGTGGGTCCGGGCCGTCCCGTAGGCGACGGCGCCGAACCCCGCGGTCACGAGCACCGCGCCGGTGACGTCGAGCCGCCGTGCGGCGGGCGCGGCCTCCTCGGTGAGCAGCCGCAGGGCCGCGGCGAACACGACGGCCCCGACGGGCACGTTGATCAGCAGCACCCAGCGCCAGGACAGGTACTCCGTCAGCAGCCCGCCGAGGGCGGAGCCGACCGCCCCCGCCGACGCCCCCGCGGCGCTCCAGAGCGCCACCGCCCTGGTCCGGGCGGCCGGATCGCGGAAGGCGGTGGCCAGCAGGGTGAGGGTCGCCGGGGACAGGATCGCCGCGCCGACCCCCTGGAGCGAGCGCGCCGCGATCAGCGTGCCCGGCGTCGTGGCGAGCCCGCCGCCGAGGCTCGCCAGCGCGAACAGCGCCAGCCCGGCGAGGTAGACGCGCTTGCGGCCGAACAGGTCGGCGGCCCGCCCGCCGAGCAGCAGGAACCCGGCGAAGGTCAGCGCGTAGGCGTTGACCACCCACTGCAGTCCCGTCGCGCCGAACCCGAGATCGGCGCGGACGGCGGGCAGGGCGACGTTGACGATCGAGACGTCGAGGACGACGAGGAACTGGCCGAGGCAGGCGAGAAGGAGCACGGCCCGCTGCCGTGCCCCGCCCTCCTCCGGCGCTTCCACGGGGAGATCGGTGGCTGTCACGGGGGTCCTTTCGGCTATCGGAGCGGAGCGCTCCGCTCGGAATGCTAGCGGAGCGCTCCGCTCCGGTCCAGATAGGCTTCGAGGATGAGCGCTCCCGAGACCCTCCCCGCCGCCCACGCCCAGGGCGGGCGCAAGGCCGAGGCCGAGCGCAACGACAGGACCGTGCTCAACGCGGCCCGCGAGGTCTTCTTCGAGCTGGGCTACGACGCCCCGATGTCGGTGATCGCCGAGCGCGCGGGCGTCGGCATGGGCTCGCTCTACCGGCGCTACCGCAGCAAGGAGGAGCTCGTCCGGCGCCTGTGCACCGTCGCGATGGAGGGCACGCTCCAGGCCGCGGAACGCGCGCTCGCCGCGGAACCCGATGGATGGTCGGCACTCACCCGCTTCATGCGCGAGTCTCTGACCTGCGGCGCGGGCGCGATGGGCCGCTTCGCCGGCGCCTTCCCCGTCACCGAGGAGATGGTGCGGCTGAGCGAGCGCGGCGCGGACGCCATGCAGGCGCTGCTGGACCGCGCCGCCGCCGAGGGCTCACTGCGCCCCGGCGTCGTCACCGGCGACCTGGTCCTGATCCTGGAGATCCTGCGCACCCGGTTCAAGACCACCCCGGAACGCGCCGACGAGCTCCGCCTGCGCTACCTCGCCGTCCTCCTGGACGGCCTCCGCCACCACGGCGACCCCCTGCCCGCCCCCGGCCCGACCTGGACCGAGATCGGCGAACGCTGGGGCCCGCCCGGCGACGCCTGACCTGCTTCCCCTAACCGAGGTGACCGGGGTTGGCCACCTCGAGCTTGGCTCTGGTCGCCTCGGCGAGAGCCGCCAGCAGGGCCGGGTCGTGCGGATCGAGGGTCCCGGAGCGGATCGCGGCGGCCAGGGCGGCGTCGTCCCGCTGGCCGAGGGCGGCCAGCCGGGCGGCATGGTCGGCCGCGTGGCCGGCTCCGAGGGTCAGCTCGCGTTCGACCATCCCGAGGACGTGCGCGGCCACGAGGGCGTGGAAGCGCAGGCCGCCGCCGGTGGCGGGGAGCACCTCGGCCTCGAGGAACTCCCGGACGGCCTCGATCAGCTGGACGGTGGTGGGGGCGTCGTGGGGGGCTGGCATGGCGCGTGAACCCTTCGCGAGACAGAATGCGATTCTAGTCACGCGAAGGGAACGGACATGAGCTTCGAGGTACCGGAATCGGTGCGGCCGCTGCGGGAGGCCGTCCACGCTTTCATGACCGAGCGGGTGGAACCCGCGGAGGACGCCCTGCACGCGGGCGACGAGGCGCTGCTGCGCGACCTCCAGCGGGAGGCGAAGGCGGCGGGCCTGTGGGCGCTCGGCCACCCGAAGGAGCTGGGCGGCGGCGGCCTGCCGTTCCTCGACTACGTCTACGTCAACGAGGTGCAGGGACGCAGCGAGTTCGGCCAGCTCGCGCTCGGCACGTTCACGTTGCAGGACTCGCTGATGCTCGACCGGTACGCGGCCCCCGCCCAGCGTGAGCGCTTCCTCGAACCCCTGGTCAGGGGAGACATCTACCCGAGCTTCGCGATGACCGAGCCGGGCCTGTCGAGTTCCGACCCCACCCAGCTCACCACGTCCGCGACGCTCGAGGACGGCCACTGGGTGATCCGCGGCCGCAAGTGGTTCACCACGCTGGCCGACCGGGCCGCCTACACGACGGTCATGTGCCGCACCGAGACCGGCGCGAGCCCGTACCGCTCGTTCAGCATGATCCTCGTCCCGACCGACACTCCCGGCTACCAGATCATCCGGGAGACCCCGGTGCTCGGGCTGAACGGCGGGCACTGCGAGGTCGTCTACGACGAGGTGCGCGTCCCGGAGGAGAACCTGCTCGGCCCGCGGGGCCAGGGCTTCGTCATCGCCCAGGAGCGGCTCGGCCCCGGCCGGATCTTCCACTGCATGCGCTGGCTCGGCCAGGCCCAGCGCGCCTTCGACCTGATGTGCGCCCGGCTGCACGACCGCGAGGCGTTCGGCGGTTCGCTGGCCACCAAGCAGCTCCTCCAGCAGCACGTCTTCGACTCCCTCCAGGAGATCCAGGCGGCCCGGCTGCTCACCCTCAACGCCGCGCACGCCATCGACGCCGGCGGCCAGGCGCGGGTAGAGATCGGCGTCATCAAGGTCGCGGGGGCGCGAATGCTGCACAACGTCATCGACCGGGCCATCCAGGTGCACGGCGCCGAGGGCCTCACCGGCGACACCCCGCTCGACCGGATGTACCGGCACGCCCGCGCCGGCCGCATCTACGACGGCCCCGACGAGGTCCACATCACCCGGACGGCGCAGCGCGTCCTGGACGTCTACGCCAAGGGCGGCACCTGGAGCTTCTGAAGCCCCGGAGCCTCACGGGAGCGAGTGGAGGAGGTCCCACTCGTTCTCGGCGACCCGGCGGCCCAGCGCGGCGAGCTCGACCGAGCGCTCTCCGCCGCTCAGGTGCCGCCGGGCCTGCATCACGCAGATGACGGCCCACTTCAGCCCGGCGAACGTCTCCCACCAGCGCAGCGCCTCGAGGTCGATCGTGGTGCCCGACGCCCGCTCGTAGGCCTCGACGAGCTGCTCGTAGGGCCCGAACCCGCCGACCGGCGACGCCGAGCCGAACCGCCACGCCTTCGCGCACAGCCAGCCGAGGTCCTCCAGCGGGTCGCCGAGGTGCGACAGCTCCCAGTCCAGGACCGCTCGCACGCCGTCCGGGCCGACGATCAGGTTGCCGTTGCGGAAGTCGCCGTGCACGACCACGGTCCGTTCCGGGGCGGGCCGCGCCAGTTCCAGCCGGCGGAACGCCAGCTCCAGCACCGGATGCGGCTCACCCAGCTCGGCGAGGACGCCCGACCAGCGGGCCAGCTCGTCCTCCTCGGGCAGGTCCGCGATCGTGGCGGGCGGGATGGTGTGCAGCGCCGCGAGGATCGTCCCGCACTCCCCCGCCAGCCGCTCCCTGGCCTGGGCCAGCTCCGGCGCGCGCAGGATCCGCCGCGGGATCGTCTCGCCCTCGACCCGCTCCATCACGATGAAGTCCTCGCCCTCGGCGACGATCTCCGGGACCGGCACTCCCGCCGTCCGGGCCGCCCGCATCAGAGCGGCCTCGCGCGCCAGCGGGCTGGTCACCACCTCGGCGCCCGGCGTGGTCTGCCGGAGGATCAGCGGCACCCGCCCCGCGGCGGTGACCGCGTCGAAAGCGGACGTGAGCCGGGAAGCGCCTCCGCTGTCCCGGCTCAGTCCTTCGATCTTCACATCGGGTCCGTAGACCGCCGCGAGCTCGCGTTCCATGCCCGCAATCTACGCGTCCCCGATCACGCCCGCCCGGCCGCCTTCTGACTTCTGCGGCTGACCGAGTCGATCACCACGGCGGCCAGCAGGACCGCGCCGGTGACCATGAACTGGATGGAGTTGCTGACGCCCTGGAGGGCCATGCCCGAGGCGATCGACTGGATGACGAGCATGCCCAGCAGCGCCGAGAAGGTCGAGCCGCGCCCGCCGAACAGGCTGGTGCCGCCGATGACCGCGGCCGCGATGGCCATCATCAGGACGTTGCTCTGGCCCGTCGCCTGGCTCGCGGAGGAGATCCGCGAGGCGGCGAAGATGCCGCCGACCGCCGCCATCCCGCCGGAGATCATGAACACCGAGATCCGGATCCACGGGACGCTGATGCCCGCGCGCCGGGCCGCCTCGATGTTGCCGCCGACCGCGAAGACCTTCCGGCCGTAGGACGTGCGGCGCAGGATGAAGTCGGTGAGCACGCAGACGATCAGAAAGATCAGCAGCGCGACCGGCAGGCCCTTGTACTGGTTCAGGATGTAGGCCACCCCGAGCGCGACGATCGCGAGCCCGGCCGTGCGGATCAGCAGGTCGGTCATCGTCCTGGACGGCACCCCGGCGGCCTTGCGGCGCTTGTTCCCCAGGAAGGAGACCGCGAAGAAGCCCGCCACCGCGAGGATGGCCAGCCCGTAGGCGGCGACCACCTGGCTGAAGTAGGAGCTGGTCAGCTTGGAGACCAGCCCGTTGTTGTCCAGGTTGATCGTGCCGTTCGGGCCGAGGATCTGCAGCTGCAGACCGCTCCAGGCGAGCATGCCGGCCAGGGTGACCACGAACGCCGGTACTCCGATCTTGGCGAAGAACCAGCCGTGGACGAAGCCCAGCAGCGTCCCGACCAGCACCGCGGCGATGATCGCCAGCACCGGGTTCCAGCCCTTGTTGACGTTCAGGACCGCCAGGACCGCGGCCGCGACGCCGCTCACCGAGCCCGCCGCCAGGTCGATCTCTCCGAGCAGCAGCACGAACACGATGCCGACCGAGATCATGCCGGTCGCCACGATGTCGATGCTCAGGTTCGACAGGTTCTGGGCGGACAGGAAGTTGCTGTTCAGGCTCTGGAAGACGATCCAGATCAGCACGAGCCCGACCACGACCGGCAGCGAGCCGAGCTCGCCGCCCTTGATCTTGCGGGTGAACTCGTGCAGGTAGCCCTTGAACCCCTCCTGCTGGACGACCAGCCGCGGGTCGACCTGCGCGGTCGCGGCGGCCTCGTTCTGCGGCGCGGCCGCGGGTGGCGGCTCGTTGGCCGTGCTCATCGCGCCTCCCCCTTGGCCTGGCGCCGGGTGACGGCGTTGTCCGTCGCCCCCGTGATCGCGGAGATGATCTCCTCCTGGGTCGTGTCGGCCGTGGTGAAGAAGCCGTTGTTCCGGCCGAGCCGCAGGACCGCGACCCGGTCGGCGACGGCCCGCACGTCGACCATGTTGTGACTGATCAGGATCACGCCGAGTCCCTGCTCGCGCAGGCGCTCGACCAGGTCGAGGACCTGCGCGGTCTGCTCGACGCCGAGCGCGGCCGTCGGCTCGTCCAGGATGACGATCTTCGGAGCGCCCAGCAGCGAACGCGAGATCGCGACCGTCTGGCGCTGGCCGCCCGACAGCGACGCCACCGGGATCCGCACGCTCGGGATCTTGATCGACAGGGTCCGGAGCAGTTCCTGCGCCCGGGCCTCCATGGCGACCTCGTCCAGGATCGAGAACCTGCGGATCTCGCGGCCCAGGAAGAGGTTGCCGACCACGTCGAGGTTGTCGCAGAGCGCGAGGTCCTGGTAGACCGTCGCGATCCCGAGCCCCTGGGCGACCGAGGGGCTGCCGATCGAGACCGGCTTGCCCTCCCAGCGGATCTCGCCCTCGTCCGGCGGGCCCACCCCGGCGATCGCCTTGATCAGCGTGGACTTGCCCGCGCCGTTGTCGCCGACCAGCGCGACGACCTCTCCCCGGTTCACCTCCAGGTCCACGTCGGTCAGCACCTGGACGGCGCCGAACCGCTTGCTGACTCCCCGCAGCGCGAGGACGGGTTCACCCGCCATGTCGACCTCCTGCCCGAAGTTGGGGAACCGGCTTACGTCAGGCCCGCGGACTTGCAGGCGGCGGCGACCTGCGAGGTGCAGATCTCCTGGACCGTCCAGAAGTTGTCCTTGACGACGGTGTCCTTGACGTTGTCCTTGGTCACGACCTGCGGCGTGATGATCTGCGCGGGCACCGTGGCGACCGTCTGGTTGCCCGACGGCGTCTTGCCGCTGCCCAGGTCGATCGCCATCTGCGCGGCGGCTTCGGCCTCCGGCTTGATGGGCTTGTAGATCGTCATGGTCTGGGTGCCGAGCATGATCCGCTGGATCGCGGCGAGCTCGGCGTCCTGGCCGGTCAGCGGGGTCCCGGTGGGGACGCCCGCGTTCGCCATGGACTTGGCGATGCCGCCGGCCATGCCGTCGTTGGCGGAGTAGACGCCGACGACCTTCTTGGCACCGAGCGCGGTGAACGCGCCGTCGGCCTCGACCGCCGCCTTGTCGGGGCTCCAGTCGGGGGTGTCGTACTCCTTGCCGATGGTGACCTGGCCGTCGAGGACGGAGTGGGCGCCCTTCTTGAAGTCGCCCGCGTTCGGGTCGGTCGGCGAGCCGTTGATCATGACGATCGGGCCGCGCTTGGCGTCGCCGCCCTTCTTGATCGCGTCGAGCAGGGCCTGGCCCTGCAGCTTGCCGACCTGAAGGTTGTCGAACGAGGTGTAGGCGCTGATCGGACCGGTCGCGAGCCGGTCGTAGGCCACGACCTTGACGCCCTGCCCGTTGGCCTTGCTGACCGACGAGGAGATCGCCTTGGCGTCGACCGCGTCGAGGATCAGGACCTTGGCCCCGTTGGTGAGCATCGTGTCGACCTGCTGCTGCTGCAGGTTCGGGTCCTGGTTGGCGTTGGCGTAGACCACTTCGCACTTCGGGCAGAGGGCCTTGACCTTGTCCGTGATGTACGGCTTGTCGAACTTCTCGTACCGGGCCGTCTTCGTCTCGGGCAGCAGCAGCCCGACCTTGAACCCCTGGTCGATCGTTCCGCTGGTCCCGCCCGAATCGCCCGATCCCGAGTCGTCGGACTCCTTCGCGCTCCCGCAGGCCGTGGCCCCGACCAGAAGGACGACGGCCATCCCGGCCGCGCCCAGGCTCTTCTTCCCGATGGACTTCTTCCCCACAACGAACCCCCCGATATTCACAGCAGAGGTACCCCTCGCCGATACCGCCCGAATACCCGTGACCAGCGGAAAGACACTCCAAAGATCGTTTACCGACCGTCTCTTGACCCGCCCTTTCCTCGGCGCGCCGCGTCCGACCAGGCATAAGTCTGAGATTTGCGGAGTTTCGTCAGTATCTTGCGGTTCACCGTTCATGGTTTTAGTGTGTGTGTTGCTTGATTGCCGCCGCGGGGCGACGGCGGCAGTGCCCACCCCCCATGCCCAGCCTGTTGTCAGAGCGTTCCTGACGACGCGGGGCTCTTCGTGTCCGGAAGGGTTCGTCGTGTCGAGTACCAGTCATGCCGTGCGGAGAAGGCGGAGGATCGCCGCGGTGGCGGCCGCCGCCCTGGCCCTCGGCGGAGCGGGTCTGCTGACCCTGCCCGCCCCCGCCACCGCCGCGGTGGCGCCGTTCATCCAGTCACCGCTCGACGTCGCGGGGCGCGGCGCGACGGTGCCGTTCACCGAGTTCGAGGCCGAGGATCCCGCGCACGCGACGACCAACGGCCAGCTCATCGGGCCCGACCGCCTCTACGGGAACCTGCCCTCCGAGGCCTCGGGGCGGCGGGCCGTCAAGCTCGACGCCACCGGCGAGTACGTCGAGTTCACCCTGACCAAGCCCGCCAACTCGGTCAACGTCCGCTACAGCGTGCCCGACAACGCCGCGGGCACCGGCATCACCGCCCCCATCGACCTGCGCGTCAACGGAAGCAAGGTGCAGGACCTGTCCTTCACCTCCAAGTACGGCTGGTACTACGGCGGCTACCCGTTCGGGAACACCCCCGGCAACAACCCGCACCACTTCTACGACGAGACCCGCGCGCTGCTCGGGACCACCTACCCGGCGGGCACGAAGATCCGGTTCCAGGTCTCCTCGACCGCGGTCGCCTCCTCCTTCACCATCGACCTGGCCGACTTCGAGCTGGTCGGCCCCGCCGCCGGGCGTCCCGCGGGCTCCCTGTCGGTCGCCGACTTCGGCGCCGTCGCGGGCAACGCCGCCGACCAGACCGCCGCCTTCCAGGCCGCGGTCGACGCCGGCAAGGCCCAGGGCAAGGCCGTCTACATCCCCGCGGGCACCTACACCCTCTGGGACCACGTCGTCGTCGACGGCGTCACCCTCCAGGGCGCGGGCCCCTGGTACTCGGTGCTCACCGGGCGCCACCCCACCCAGCGCAACCGGGCCGCCGGCGTCTACGGCAAGTACGTTCCGGGCGGCGGCTACACCGGCGGCGTGCGGGCGCACGAGGCCAACGGGCCCAGCCGGAACGTCACGCTGAAGGACTTCGCCATCATCGGCGACATCCAGGAACGCGTCGACGACGACCAGGTCAACGCCCTCGGCGGCGCCATGTCCGACTCGACCGTCGACAACCTCTGGATCCAGCACACCAAGGTCGGGGCCTGGATGGACGGCCCGATGGACAAGTTCGTCATCAAGAACACCCGGATCCTCGACCAGACCGCCGACGGCGTGAACTTCCACACCGGCGTCACCGGCTCAGCCGTCACCAACACCTTCGTCCGCAACGCCGGCGACGACGGCCTCGCCATGTGGCCCGAGCGGATCGCCAACGTCGGCAACTCCTTCGACCACAACACGGTGATCGCACCGATCCTGGCGAACAACATCGTCACCTACGGCGGAAAGGACATCAAGATCACCGACAACGTCGTGTCGGACACGGTCACCAACGGCGGCGGCATCCACGTCGCCAACCGCTACCCGGGCGTCAACGGCGCCACCGGCGTCTCCGGGACGATCGACGTCTCCCGCAACACGCTCATCCGGGCCGGCAACAGCGACTACAACTGGCAGTTCGGCGTCGGCGCCCTCTGGTTCGACGGACTCAACGAGCCCGTCAACGCCACGATCAACGTGACCGACACCGACATCCTCGACAGTTCCTACGCCGCGATCCACACGATCGAGGGCAACACCAGGACCGTCAACTTCAAGAACGTGAACATCGACGGCACCGGCACCTACGCCATCCAGGCGCAGGCACCGGCCACGATGACCTGGCAGAACGTCAAGGTCGCGCACATCGGCGCGGGCGTCGCGGTCCACAACTGCGTCGGCACCGGCTTCACCGCGCCGACCGACACCAACGGCAACAGCGGCTGGAGCTCCGGCTCGACCTGCACCGGCCAGTGGCCCGCGCCCAACTACATCTACCCGGGCCCCGGCGGCGGCCCCGACCCGACGCCCACCCCGACCGAGCCGACCCCGACCCCCACGACTCCGACTCCGACGCCCACGGACCCGGCGGGCTGCCTCGGCACCGGTGACGTCGCCCGCGGCAAGTCCGCCACCTCGACCAGCTCCGTCGGCGGGTTCCCCGCGGGCAACGCCGTCGACGGCAACGACACCAGCTACTGGGAGAGCACCAACAACGCCTGGCCGCAGTCGATCACGGTCGACCTGTGCGCCGCCGCCCCGGTGAACAAGGTGACGCTCAAGCTGCCGCCGTCCAGCGCGTGGGGCGCCCGCACCCAGACGATCTCGATCACCGGTTCGGCCGACGGGAACTCCTGGACCTCGCTGGTGCCGTCCGGCGGGCGGGTCTTCGACCCCGCCACGGGCAACTCCGTCACCCTCTCCTTCACCTCGGCCGACGTCCGGTACGTCCGGGCGACCGTCACCGGGAACACCGGCTGGCCCGCCGGTCAGCTCTCGTCGTTCGAGGTCTTCACCGGCACCACCACGACCCCGACCCCCACCCCGACCCCCACCCCCACTCCGACACCGACGCCGACGCCGACCGGCAACCTCGCCGCCGGACGGCCCATGACGGCCGGCAGCCAGACCCAGGACCTGGCCCCCTCGCGCGCCGCCGACGGCAACGCCTCCACCTACTGGGAGAGCACGAACAACGCCTGGCCGCAGACGCTCAGCGTCGACCTCGGCACGGCCAGGCAGGTCTCCAGGATCGTGCTGAAGCTGCCGCCCGCGGCCGACTGGGCGACCCGCGTCCAGACCCTGGCCGTCCTGGCCGGTGACGACGGATCCACCTTCGGCACCACCGCCAAGGCCTCCCAGGGCTACACCTTCAGCCCGGCGACGGCCAACACCGTCACGATCACCTTCCCCGCGATCACCAAGCGCCACCTGCGCTTGCAGATCACCGGGAACACCGGCTGGCCCGCGGGCCAGATCTCCGAGTTCGAGGTCTACGGCTCCTAGAAGGCCAGGGCTAGACCTCGCGCGAACGCCGCCCGGGACGGGGAGAACGCCCCCGTCCCGGGCGGTTCCGTTCCCCGGCGGGGGCCGGGCGGATCGCGAACTCGATCGTCAGGGCGATCGCGACGGACTGCGCCGCCAGCAGCGCCACCAGCACCACGAGCTGGACGATCGCCGCCTGGGCCGGGGTCGCCCCGCCCAGCAGCATCCCGACGAACGCGCCCGGCAGCGTCACGAGCCCGACCGTCCTGGTCTGGTCGAGCGCCGGGATCAGCGCGGTGGCCGCCGCCGGACGGCAGATCTCCAGCGCCGCCTGCCGCGCGGTGAACCCGAGCGCCAGCGCGGCCTCCACCTCGCCCCTGCGGGTGCGGAGCTCGTCGCGGCAGCGCCGCCCGCACAGCGCGGTCGCCGTCATCGTCCCGCCGACGAGAATGCCGGCCACCGGGATGACGGTGAGCCCGCCGGGCGGCACCAGCCCCGTCCCGACCAGCAGCGCCACCACCGGGACCGACCCGCCGGCCAGCGGGACGATCGCCCAGCGGGCCCCGTCCAGCCGGGAGGAGGCCGTGTGCGCCGCCACCGCGTACATCACCACGACGAACAGGGCCGTGGCCCACGAACGCGTCGCCACATGCGTGATGACCAGCGACACCAGCCCGAGCTGGACGCCCGCCCGCACGCCCGCCGTCAGCACCGCCCGGCCGTGCCCGAGCCGCGCCGCCGCCGCGACCCCCGCCGCCGCCACCAGCGTCAGCCCGGTCACCACGAAAAGCGGAGGTCCCACCACGAACAGCCCGTTCACCCGCGTGATCGTACGCGCCGTTTACCCCCGGTGACCAAGGGAAGGTCAACGACTACCCTGAGTAGTTTGGAGGTCTCCCCCGGTGCCGCTGGCCCCCTTCACCACGGCCCTGCTCACCCTGGCCGTCATCTGCGCCGCGACCGCCGCCGGAATGCTGCTGGCCCACCGCGACCGCCGCCGGCCGCTGTGGCTGGCCATCGCCTCCGCCCTGATCCTCACCACCGCCCTGACCGAGGTCCTCCCCGACGCGTGGGACGAGGCCGTCGCGGACCGCGTCCCCGGCGCCGAGATCGTCGCCGCGACCGTCCTCGGCTTCGCGGTCATCACCTACCTCACCCGGCACGACCACGGCTCGCGCCACCGCGGTGAGCACGCCCCCGGCAGGCACCGCGCCCCGGCCGCCGAGCTGGCCTTCGGCGGCGCGGGCACCGCCCTGGCGATGGCGAGCCACCGCACGTTCGAGAGCACGGCCGTCGCCACCACCGCCACGACCCTCGTCATGCTCACCCTCCTGCTGCACTCGGCGGGCGAGGGCGTCACGCTCGGCGCCCTCCTGCGCACCGCCCGCCGCCGCCCGCTGCCCTGGCTGCTGCTGTCGTGCGCGGCCCCGGTCGCGGGCGCCGCGATCGCCCTGGCCCTCCCGCCGCCGGAGCCGCTGGTCCCGCTGCTGCTGGCCCTGGCCGCGGGCGAGCTCCTGCACACCGCACTGCTCGGCCTCAGGCTCCTCACCCGCGACGGGCGGCGTCCGCCGGTGCGCCATCTCGGCGCCGCCCTCGTGCTGGCCGCCGCGGTCGGCGTCCCGCTGTTCCTCGCGCACACCGTCGCGACCGCGCCGCCGCCCGCCCTGGTCGGCAGGGTCGCCCCTGAACATCCGGCGCCCCCGCCGCGGGCCCTCCACGCCCCGCCCCGGCACCGCTGCCATCGCCGCTCCGGGACGGCCCGCCGCAGACCCTGTTCAACCGTGCGGTGATCGTCCAGACTCGGGGCGCGCGAGCCTTCGGATCTCGGAGAAGGGCCACAGGATGGCGGGACGATTCACACGGCAGGAACTCGAGGAGGCCTTCGCGGGCTATCAGCGGACGTCGCTGGCGGCGGGCGGCAGCGGGAACTGGGACCTGTTCGCCGACCAGTTCACCCTGGACGCGACCTACGTCGAGCACGGCTACGGCACCTTCGGCGGCCGTGAGGCGATCCGCCGCTGGATCACCACGACGATGGCGACCTTCCCCGGCTCGGCGATGCCCCACTTCCCCATCGGCTGGTACGTCGTCGACGAGGACAAGGGCTGGATCGTCTGCCAGGTCTTCAACCGCATGGCCGACCCGGGCGACGGCAGCGTCCACCAGGCCGACAACATCACCCTCCTCAAGTACGCCGGGGACGGGCTGTGGTCCTATGAGGAGGACGCCTACAACCCGGCCTCGTTCCTCACGATGCTCACCGCCTGGCGTGACCGCGCCGACCGCCACGGCACCCTCACCGAGGAGGCCAGGACCTGGTTCGCCTCGATGGGCCTGGCCGCGAAGGGCTGAGACGGCCGTCCCGCGCGGCGGGTGATCCAGATCACTTCCCGCGCGGGAATCGGGGAATCAGAACGATCGTTCTAGTACTCATGACCTTCTCTGTTGATGTCGTCGTACGCGGTTACGAGCTCGACACCCAGGGCCATCTCAACCAGGCCGTCTACCTCCAGTACTGCGAGCACGCCCGCTGGGAGCTGCTGCGCGCGGCCGGGCTGCCGCAGGAGAAGCTGCTGGCGTCCGGGATCGGGCCGGTCCAGCTGGAGTGCACCCTGAGGTTCCGGCGCGAGCTGCGCGGCGGCGAGCGCGTCAAGGTCACCTGCGCCTTCGCCTACGGGCCCGGGAAGACCTTCACGATGGAGCAGCGGATCATCAAGGAGGACGGGACCGTCGCCGCCGAGGTCTCGGGCGTCGCGGGCATGCTCGACCTGGCCGAGCGCAGGCTGATCGCCGACCCGCGCGGGCATCTGGAGAGCCTGGCGGACAACCCCGGGCTTCTGACGGGCTGAACAGGCCTAATAGAATCGGGGAACGTGACTGCAAAGCCTCGTATCCCGAACGTCCTCGCCGGCCGCTACGCCTCTCCCGACCTGGCCCTCCTGTGGTCCCCCGAGCACAAGGTGGTGCTGGAGCGCCGGCTGTGGCTGGCCGTCCTGCGCGCCCAGGCCGCCCTCGGCATCGACGTTCCCGAGGCGGCTCTCGCCGACTACGAGCGGGTCCTGGAGCAGGTCGACCTGCCCTCCATCGCCGAACGCGAGAAGATCACCCGGCATGACGTGAAGGCCAGGATCGAGGAGTTCAACGCTCTCGCCGGGCACGAGCACGTCCACAAGGGCATGACCTCGCGCGACCTCACCGAGAACGTCGAGCAGCTCCAGATCCGGCTGTCGCTGGAGCACTCCCGCGACCGGGTCGTGGCCGTGCTGGCCCGGCTCGGCACGCTGGCCGCCCAGTACTCCGAGACGGTCATCACCGGCCGATCGCACAACGTCGCGGCGCAGGCCACCACCCTCGGCAAGCGGTTCGCCTCGGCCGCCGACGAGCTCCTCGCCGCGTTCGCCCGGCTCGAGGACCTGATCGCCCGCTACCCGCTGCGCGGCATCAAGGGCCCGGTCGGCACCGCACAGGACATGCTCGACCTGCTCGGCGGCGACTCCGCCAAGCTCTCCGACCTCGAGTCGCGGGTCGCCGAGCACCTCGGCTTCGCCTCCGCGTTCACCTCGGTCGGCCAGGTCTACCCGCGCTCCCTCGACTTCGACGTCCTGTCGGCGCTGGTCCAGCTCGCCGCCGCGCCGTCCTCCCTGGCGAAGACGATCCGGCTGATGGCCGGGATCGAGCTGGTCACCGAGGGCTTCAAGGAGGGCCAGGTCGGCTCCTCGGCGATGCCGCACAAGATGAACACCCGCTCGTGTGAGCGCGTCAACGGGCTGATGGTCATCCTGCGCGGCTACTCCTCGATGACGGCCGAGCTCGCCGGCGACCAGTGGAACGAGGGCGACGTCTCCTGCTCCGTGGTCCGGCGGGTCGCCCTCCCCGACGCCTTCTTCGCCTTCGACGGCCTGATCGAGACGTTCCTGACCGTCCTGGACGAGTTCGGCGCCTTCCCCGCCGTCATCGGCCGTGAACTCGACCGTTACCTGCCCTTCCTGGCGACCACGAAGGTCCTCATGGCGGCCGTCAAGGCCGGGGTCGGACGCGAGGAGGCCCACGAGGCCATCAAGGAGCACGCCGTCGGCTCCGCCCTGGCCATGCGCGAGCAGGGCACCGCGGACAACCAGCTCCTGGACCGGCTGGCCGCCGACCCGCGCCTCCCGCTGGACCGCGCCGCCCTCGACGCCCTCATGGCCGACCGGCTCTCCTTCACCGGCGCGGCGGCCGCCCAGGTCGCCGCCGTCGTCGAGCACATCGAGACCGTCGTCAAGCGCCACCCGGCGGCCGCCGCCTACTCCCCCGGCGCGATCCTCTAGCTCACCACGCGGTAGCGCAGGTGGGTGGCGTGCGGTGTGACCCGGGCGTCCAGGCACTCGAAGCCGTGGGGGACGGTTCCGGTGAACAGCCGGGTGCCGGAGCCGAGGGTGAACGGTGCGATCTGGAGGCGGAGCTCGTCCACGAGTCCCGCCTCCAGGGCCTGCCGGGTGACGTCGGCGCCCATGATGATCACGTGCCGGTCCCCCGCCGCCTCCCGCGCCCGCCGGACGGCCTCGGCGAGGTCCGCGGTGAAGGCGAACGAGGCGCTCTTCGCGGGAAGGTCGTCGCGGGTGCGGTGGGTGACGACGAAGGACGGCACCGGGTAGGGCGTGTCGTTCCACTGCCCGAAGCCGACGTCGAAGGTGCGGCGGCCGAGGACCACCGCGCCCGCCGTGGCGAACGTCTCGGAGATGATCTCGCGGTCAGCGGGCGACGGGTCGAAGATCCAGTCATGCAGCCGTTCGCCGCCCGCTCCCATCGGCTGATCCGGGCCGACGTCCGGCCCCGTCATGAAGCCGTCGAGCGAGATCGTCACGTGTGCGTGCTGCATCGGGATTCCCCTTCAGGGTGAGCGAGGCGAGGATGAGGACCGCGGTGAGAGCGTAGGCCGCGGGGTAGCCGGTGAGCCCCGCCGTGACGCCCAGGGCCGCCGCCCCCGCGCCCATCCCGGCGTCGAAGGCGAGGTTCCACAGGGCGCTGACGGTGCCGTAGCCGGAGGCGTCGACCCGGGAGAGCATCAGGGTGTAGGTGGCCGTCTGGGCGAGGCCGAAGCCGGTGCCGAACAGGGCCGCGGCGGCCAGCGGCGCGGGGCCGAGCAGGGCGGTGCCCGCGGCGCAGGCCACCAGGGCGGGCGCCACGAGCCGGGACGGCCCGTGCCGGTCGACCAGCCGCCCGCCCCACCAGCGGCCCGCGGTCATCGTGAGCGCCTGGAACAGCAGTGCGGCCGGGGCCGCCCGGCCCGCGGTGATCGGCAGGAACGTGATCGCCGCCCCGGCCGCCATGGCCGTCGCGCCGAACATCACCGACGGCCTGACCAGGGCCGGGCTCCGCAGGCCCGCCAGCATCCCGGCCTGGTCGCCGGTGCCGCGGCCGGGCAGGGCCGGCAGGCAGAACAGCCCGGTCATCGCGGCCAGGCCGCCGATCACGAAGACCGGGGTGAAGCCGATCGCGTGGGCCAGCCAGACGCCGAGCGGCAGGGCCAGCACCGCGGGGACCGCCGCGACGACCCCGGCCACCCCCAGCCCCTCCCCGCGCCGCCCCTCGGGCACGAGCAGCGGGACCAGCGCCCCGCCGACCACGACCACGAGGCCCGTGCCGAGGCCGCGGGCGAACGAGACCCCGCCGACCAGGGCGGCGGAGGTCCCGAGCGGGAGGAGCAGGGCGGGCAGGCCGAGCAGGAGCAGCCCGGCGCCGAGCACCGCCCGGTGGCCGAAGCGGGCCGTCAGGGCGGGGGTGGCGAGCTCGGCGGGGACCTGCGCCGCCAGCAGCAGCGCGGTGGCCGCCCCCGCCTCCGCCCGGCCCGCGCCGCCGCCGCTGACGTAGAGGGGCACCACCGAGAGCAGCAGGTAGAAACCGGTCAGTGCGCCGAAGGTGGCGGTGAACAGCAGGGCGAGCCGCCCGCTCACCAGTCGGGATGGGGTCATACCCGAACCGTAGGGCGGTGGACCGGCCTCCGCTAAGGTCCAATTCCATGTCCGTCGAGTGGGCCGGTTGGTCGCCGGAGCTGCTGGTGCGGCTGGACCGCGCGGGGCCGCTGCGCGTCCAGCTGGAGTCCGCGCTGCGGGAGGCGATCCGGTCGGGACGGCTCTCGCCCGGCGAGCGGCTGCCGTCGTCGCGGGCCATGGCGACGCGGCTCGGCGTCTCGCGCGGGCTCGTGCAGGAGGCCTTCGACCAGCTCAAGGCCGAGGGGTACCTGACGGCCAGGGCGGGTTCCGCGACCCGGGTCGCGGCGCTCTCGGCACCGCCCGCGCCGCCCGCCGTCCCGGCCGAGGCGCAGGACCCGCCGATGCTCGCCGACCTCAGGGCCGGGGTCCCCGATCTGGCCTCGTTCCCGCGCGCCGACTGGGCGTGGGCGCAGCGCGAGGCCGCCAGGACGGCCCGCACCGCCGATCTGGGCTACGGTGATCCGCGCGGCGCCCGCGAGCTCCGCGAGGTGCTGGCGGCCTACCTGCGGCGGGTGCGGGGCCCCGCCGCCGACCCCGAGCACCTCGTCATCTGCGGCGGCTTCGCGCAGGGGCTGATCCTCGGGCTGCGGGCCGCCGGGGCGCGCCGGGTGGCCCTCGAGGATCCCGGATACGACGCCGAGCTGCTGGAGGCGGCCGGCTGGCTCGGCGTGGAGACGGTGCCCGTCCCGGTCGACGAGGAGGGGATCGACGCCGGGGCGCTGCTCGCCTCGGGGGCCGACGCCGCCGTCCTCACCCCGGCCCACCAGTGGCCGACGGGGGTGGTGCTGTCGCCCGCGCGGCGCCGGGCGCTCGCCGCGACCGGCCTGCTCCTGATCGAGGACGACTACGACGCCGAGTTCCGCTACGACCGCGAGCCCGTCGGCGTGCTCCAGGGGCTGGCCCCCGACCGCGTCCTGCTGATGGGCACGGTCTCCAAGTCGCTCGCCCCCGCGGTGCGGCTCGGCTGGATCCTCTGCCCGCCCGCCCTGGCCGGGGCCGTCGCCCGGCAGAAGGCGGTGCTCGACCGGGGCTCACCGCTGCTGGACCAGCTCGCGCTGGCCGCGCTGCTCGGCTCCGGCCGCTACGACCGTCATCTGCGGCGGACGCGCGCCCTGTACGCGGCGCGCCGCGAGGCCCTGGTCGCCTCGCTCGCCCTGCACGCCCCGCACGTCCGCCTGTCGGGACTGGCCGCGGGGTTCCACGCCGTCGCCCATCTGCCCGCGCACCTGTCCGAGGACGAGGTGATCGCCGCCGCCCGGGAGCGGGGCGTCGGGCTGTACGGCATGAGCGCGCACCGCTCGGACGGCGGCACGGCCCCGCCCCGGCTCGTCCTGGGCTTCGGGAACCTCCCGGAGCAGGTGATCCGGGAGGCCGTGCCGCTGGTCGCGCCGCTCCTACGCTGAGACCCCGAAGTGCTCCGCCCGGACGCCCGGCTTCTCGATCTCGTCCAGGACGGCCACCGCGAAGTCCGGATAGGTGATCCGCGCCTCGGCGTCGGCGGCCGCTCGCCGGTAGGTCCCGCCGCTCTCCCCCGTGTGGTCGAAGTCCCCCGACGGGCTGATCACCACCCAGTCGGCTCCGCTCTCCTTCAGCACCTCCGTCCCCGCCGCGTGGCCGAGGTAGAAGGCCCGGTACTCGTTCGGATAGCCCGGGGTGTCCATGAGCATCGTGCCGTCCGCGGTCTCCAGCACCGACGCCAGCCCGATCGCCACCAGGCGCGCCCCGCCGAGCCCCGCCGTCAGCGCCCGCGCCGCCGCCGGAAAGAACTCCCCGGCGGGAACCCCCAGATCGGCGGCCGCGTGCACGACCACGTCCTGCCCGCCGACCAGCCCCGCGACCACCGGCGCGTCGGTGACGTCCCCCGCCACCACCTCCCCGCCCACGCCCTCGGCCTTCCCCGGATCCCGCACCACCGCGGTCACCTCGTGCCCGCGTCCCACGGCCTCCGCCACGATCGCCCGCCCGGCCCGCCCACCCGCTCCGAAAACAATGATCTTCGCCATGCCCCGAACGCTAGAACACCCCGTGGTTACCTCCGGGATACCTCCCATGAGACGGCTCTCTGATCGAGGTCGGGTATGAGCCGAGCGCGTAGCCTGGGTGGTATGAGTGCGCTTCGGGCCGACATGTTCGATGAGCTGTGCCCCTCGACGGTGTCGCCGGTCAAGGTGGGC
Source organism: Actinocorallia longicatena (assembly GCF_039534125.1). NCBI lineage: Bacteria > Bacillati > Actinomycetota > Actinomycetes > Streptosporangiales > Thermomonosporaceae > Actinocorallia > Actinocorallia longicatena. The sequence goes on from NZ_BAAAUV010000009.1 coordinate 21,633, forward strand.
GACAAGTGGGGGGCGCTGGTCGTCCGGTGCCTGGAGGGCGGGCCGCGGCGGTTCTCCGAGCTGCGCGTGCCGCTGGCGCGGGTGACGCCCAAGGTGCTCACGCAGTCGCTGCGGACGCTGGAGCGCGACGGGCTCGTGGAGCGGAGCGTCGAGGGGCGCCGGGTCACCTACGCGCTGACGCCGCTCGGCCGCAGCCTGCTCGGGCCGCTGTCGGTGCTGTGCGCGTGGGCCGAGGAGCACTGGGACGAGCTCGTCGACGCCCGTGAGGAGGGCCTCGCCGCGCAGGGCCTGTGAGGCGAGGAGCCCGAGAGACACCGAGCCTGGACGAGAAGGACGGCCCGGCCACCCCACCCCTGGGAGCCGGGCCGTCCTGGTCCAGGTTAGGCCGGTGTGTAGTGGCGCGCGTCGTCTCCTTCGAGAATGCGGGACTCTTCTCCCCCGATGTTCACCGGGACGTCACCCGCGACGGTCACCCGGCGGAGGTGGCGCGGCAGGTCGCCGTAGTCGTCGGGGGCGTAGTGCTGGGTGATGCGGTTGTCGAACAGGACCAGGTCGCCGGGCTGCCACTGGACGCGGAAGATGTTCTCCGGACGGATCACATAGGCCTGGAGCAGGTCGAGGATCGCCCGGGACTCCCGGTTGGACAGGCCGACGATCTGCTGGGCGAACCCGCCGATGTACAGGCCGCGCTCCCCTGACTCGGGATGCACGCGGACGACCGGGTGGGCCGTGCGGTACTTCGTGGCGGTGAAGACCTTGCGGTGCTCCTGGCGCTGTTCGCTGTCGAACTGCGGCTGGACGTAGTCGTAGTCGTTGGTGTGGACCGCCCAGGCCTTGTCGGCGAACTCGCGCAGCGGGGCGGGGAGGTCGCTGTAGGCCGTCGCGGAGTTGGCGATGAGGGTGTTGCCGCCGTACGGCGGGACGATGATGCCGCGCAGCGTGCTGGCCTTCGGCGGGGTCCGGACGAAGGTGACGTCGGTGTGCCACTGGTTGGCGCGGATGCCCTCGTCGCCGTTGACCTCGAGGATCTGCGGCTGGCCCTCGACGGACGGGACGGTCGGGTGGGCCCCGGTCAGCGGCCCGAAGCGGGAGGCGAAGGCGACCTGCTCGGCGTCCTCCAGGTTCTGGCCGCGGAAGATCAGTGCCTTGTGCTCGAGCAGCGCGGCGTTGATCTCGGTGAACAGGCCGTCGTTGATCGTCCTGACGTCGAGGCCGACCACCTCGGCGCCGATGCGCCCGCCTGCCTTGCGGATGTCGAAATCGGTCATGGCGACTCCTCCCTAGTTTTCCTACTTGTTAACTAGGTTATGCAGAAACGTACGAACTGTCCATAGGGTCGGTAAGAATCAGTGGCATGGGAGTACGGGAGATCTGGCCGGGCGAGGCGTACCCCCTCGGCGCCACGTGGGACGGAAGCGGCACGAACTTCGCCCTCTTCACCGAGGCGGCCGACCGGGTGGAGCTGTGCCTGTTCGACGGCGAGCGCGAGGAGCGCGTCGAGCTGCCCGAGGCCGACGGCTTCGTCTGGCACGGCTACCTGCCGGGCGTCGGTCCCGGCCAGCACTACGGCTACCGGGTCCACGGCCCCTACCGGCCCGAGCGCGGCGACCGCTGCAACTCCTCCAAGCTCCTGCTCGACCCGTACGGGAAGGCGCTCGCCGGCCAGGTCGACTGGCATCCGTCGCTGTTCTCCTACGAGCTGACCGACCCCGGCCGGCTCAACACCGAGGACTCCGCGCCGCACATGCCGAAGAACGTGGTCATCGACCCGTTCTTCGACTGGGCCGACGACCGGCCGCCGCGCGTCCCCTACGCCCGGAGCGTCATCTACGAGGCCCATGTCAAAGGGCTGACGATGCTGCACCCGGGCATCCCCGAGGAGCAGCGCGGCACCTACGCGGGGCTCGCCCACCCGGTGATGATCGACCATCTGCGCGGGCTGGGCGTGACGGCGATCGAGCTGCTGCCCGTCCACCAGAACGTGCCCGAGCACCGGCTCGTCGCCCGCGGCCTCACCAACTACTGGGGCTACAACACGATCGGCTTCCTGGCCCCGCAGAACACCTACGCGGCCGGCCCCGACCCGGTCTCGGAGTTCAAGGCGATGGTCCGCGCCCTGCACCGGGCGGGCATCGAGGTCATCCTGGACGTCGTCTACAACCACACCGCCGAGGGCGACCACCTCGGCCCCACCCTGTCGTTCCGCGGGATCGACAACGCCGCCTACTACCGGCTGCGCGACGACGACAAGCGCTACCAGCTCGACTACTCGGGCTGCGGGAACTCCCTCAACGTCCGGCATCCGCACGCGCTCCAGCTGATCATGGACTCGCTGCGCTACTGGGTGCTGGAGATGCACGTCGACGGGTTCCGCTTCGACCTGGCCTCGGCGCTGGCCCGCGAGCTGCACGACGTCGACCGGCTGTCGGCCTTCTTCGACCTGGTGCAGCAGGATCCGGTCGTCTCGCAGGTCAAGCTGATCGCCGAGCCGTGGGACGTCGGCGAGGGCGGCTACCAGGTCGGCAACTTCCCGCCCCTGTGGACGGAGTGGAACGGCAAGTACCGCGACGTCGTCCGCGACTTCTGGCGGGGCGCCTACGCCACCATGCCGGAGTTCGCGTCCCGGCTGACCGGCTCCTCCGACCTGTACGCCCACAACAACCGCCGGCCGATCGCCTCGATCAACTTCGTGACGGCCCACGACGGCTTCACGCTCGCCGACCTCGTCTCCTACTCCGCCAAGCACAACGAGGCGAACCTGGAGAACAACCGCGACGGCACCGACGACAACCGCTCCTGGAACTGCGGCCACGAGGGCCCGTCCGAGGACCCCGCCGTCAACGCGCTGCGCGCCCGCCAGCGGCGCAACCTGCTGGCGACCCTGTTCCTGTCCCAGGGCGTCCCGATGCTGGTCGCGGGCGACGAGTTCGCCCGCTCCCAGGACGGCAACAACAACGCCTACTGCCAGGACAACGAGACCTCGTGGGTCCGCTGGGACGCCGACGGCGACCTGGAGTTCACCCAGCGCCTCACCGCGCTGCGCCGCGACCATCCCGTCCTGCGCCGCCGCCGCTTCTTCGACGGCGTCGACGACATCGCCTGGCTCACCCCGGCGGGCGAGCCGATGACCGACGGCGACTGGCTCTCGGGCTACGCCAAGTCCCTGACGGTCTTCCTCAACGGCGACGCCATCACCGAACCCGACGGCCGCGGCCGCCCCATCCGCGACGACTCGTTCCTGCTCCTGATCAACGCCTACTCGGAGGAGCTGGCCTTCACCCTGCCGGAGGCCAAGTTCGGCGAGCACTGGGACCCGGTCCTCGACACCTCCGAGACCGTCCGCCCGGGCCTCCCCGCCCGCTCGACCCTCGCCCTGACCGGCCGCTCCCTCGTGCTCCTGCGCCGCTCAAAATGAATCCGATGACACCTGATCATCCGTCCCTCAATCATTTGATCTTCACTCCCTTAGCAATGGACACCGCGGTGGCCCGCGGCAGCTGCCTGGCCCAGACCATGACGACCAGCCCGGGGGCCTTCTGCCAGACGATCCGGTGCTCGTAGATGCCGCTGCTCCGGGCGGTCACCGTCACCGCCTCGCCGACCGGGAAGGGCAGTCTCTCCGTGGCGTCGATGCTCGGGGCGAGGGAGAAGGCGGCGACCGTCCGCGCCAGGTCCGTGTCGCCGCTGATCACCCATACCCGGACCCTCTTGGGACGGACGTCCGCGGTCCGGTAGGTGTAGACGGCGGACCACATCCGGGTGTCCGGCTGGTTCGCCTTGACCTCCGGCAGCGTTCCGTCCGCCGATGCGGCGGACGCGCCCATCCGCATGCCCTGCGGCAGGTCGCCCGGGGTCACCCGGTGACCGAGATCGCTCGGCCTGAGAACGAGGGGCCCCTGTGCGGTCTCGTCGACCTTCAGGTAGGCCACGACGGGCACGACGGCCAGCACCGCGGCCGCGGCCGCGCCGGCGAGCAGGAAGGAGGGGACGTTGCGGCGCCAGCGGCGCATCCCGGAGGTGTTCGCTATGACCCGCTCGGCGAGATCCGCCGGGAAGCTGAGATCGCGAACCTCGGCCTCTACCGTGGCATGGATCAAGCTGTGGAGACGTTCGTCCGTGGTCACTGCTCCCACCTCGCCATCGTCTGCTCCTGCAGGGCCAGTTGTTCACGGAGGGCTCGCACGGCCCGGTGGCCCTGGCTCTTGACGGTCCCCAGGGACACGCCCATGATCTGAGCCGTCTCGGCCTCGGTGAGCCCCTCCCAGTACCGCAGGACCACGACCGTGCGCTGACCCTGCGGCAGGTTGTTCAGGGCCCGGCGGACCGCGTCCCTCGTGACGACCGCGTCGAAGGGCAGGTAGCTGGCTTCCCACCCCTCCTCTGGAAGCCCCACGATCTCGGGCCTGCGCTGCTTGGCCCGCCAGCCGTCCTTCACCGCGTTGACGATGCTGCGGCGCAGGTACCACTCCGGGTCGCCATGTGCCGCGATCTTCGCCCAGCGTGGATAGGCCCGTTCCAGGACGTTCTGCAGCACGTCCTCCGCGTGGTGGCGGTCCCCGGAGAGTGCGGTGGCGAAGCGCAGCAGACCCAGCCCGCGCGTTCGCACGAACTGGGTGAAGGCAATTTCGCCCTCTTTCACACCATCTCCCCTCGAAGCCTCACAGAGCAGTACACGTCTCACGCGAACCAAGGGTTGTCACGCGAAGGCCCCGGAATGCGAAGCATCCCGGGGCCTTGACGACGCGATCAGCACTCAGGGATGTTCGGGGTCCCCGTGTAGTTGACCTGGACGCCGATGCCGCTGGTGCCCATGTGATAGATGCCCGAGGTCCGGTTGAAGAGGACTCGCCGGTCCACGGACTCGCTGTAGTACTCGACGAGCGTCCCGGAGCCGTCGATGAAGCCGTCGGCGACATTTCGGGTGCTGGCGCCCACGACGCCGTCCACGGCACCGGCTTCGGGCTTGAACTTCGTCTGCCACGCCTTGGTCGCGGTGGCCGTCGCCGCTCCGAAGTAGCAGTCGATGGCGCTCTTCTCGAGCTTGTTCTCCGCCCAGAGGATCCACTGCCACATGCCGGCGTAGTCACTTCGGAGGTAACTGCAGCTGGTGCACAGGGTCGCTTCGTTGCCGAAGTCGTCCCAGGCGTCGCCCGAGCCGTCGACGACCAGGTTGCCGGTACTGCGGAGCGGCTCGGCGACCCGGGTCGGCTTCGCCGTGCGGATGCCCCTGAGCGCCTTGCGCGTGGGTTGCGCGGAGTCGGCGGGAAGCGCCTTGACCAGCTTGATCAGTTCCGCGCGATCGAGGGTGCCGCGGGTGACGATCCGGTAGTTGACGCCCGTGCGCTCCGTCCAGGCGGCGATCAGCAGGCCGGGGCCCCGCCCCCGGCTCGTATCGATGATCCGGATCTTCCGCGTTCCGGCCTTGGCCCGTTTGACCTTCGGCGTCGCCACGACGCGCCCACCGGCCGCGACCTCCCCCTCGACCGGCCGGACCGCGCCGACCTCTCTCCGGACGAAGACCACTCCCCCGTCCCCCTGGAACGGAACGACGTCCTCGACGACCTTCTGGCTCGGATCCAGGTCCGACGCCAGGGTCCGCTTCTCGTCCCGAGCGTGCCGCAACTCCGGATCGACCGTCTTCAGGGCACTCTGCACTCCGGCCGACAGCGGTGGTGGATCGGCGTGCGATGCGGAACCCAGACTCACCGCGAGCACCAGGGCGGTGGTGACGGTCAGTGCTCTCGACAGCACTCGATGCATGGCTGGACTCCTTGACGGAACGGGGAGATTCGTCCGATATGAAGATCCTTCAGAATGGTTGTCAAGATCAAGATTTTTCTCTGACCTGTGATGGCCATGTGATGTAAGTTTCCAACGCCGCCACCGAGCGTCATCGTGGAGGAGCGACGCGCGTCCACGGCCGCTTCGCAGGTGGAGGCGCGAGCCGCCCGGATCCCTCACCGATTCACGGGAGATGTTCCTCCGGGCCGAGCCGGACACACCGTACGCCCGTGACCGGACGTGGCCGCCCCGTCACCGCAGGCGAATCGCGAGTGCCGCCTCGGCCATGTCATGAAGGCTCAACCTGCGCGATTCGATCTCGATCGCGAGCCCCGGCTGAACGAACCAGACGAAAATCGCATAGGTCGTCCCTTTTTGCCGCGGCATATAGGCCGCTTCCCCGCTGGGGAGGACGATGCCACCGCCCAGGTCCCCCTTCACGAGCGGCCAATTCGCCGCGCCGTTGAGGTCGTCGAGCCCGGAGATGTCCCCGACGACGACCGTGAGACTACTGTCCTTGTCGTCGCCCTTGTGGAGAGTGCCCGTCCCGTTGAGAAGGTTCGTGTCGCCTGCCCTGGAGAACATCGGGTGGTCGCGCCAGCGGGTACGTGTCCGTGCATTCTCCCAGGTCAGATGGAAGCGCGGATCGTCGATGGCGATCGTCTTCTTCCGCGCCGAGTTCTTCTTCTCACGGATCTGAGCGGCGCTGAGACGGGCGGTCGTCGGAGCTTCCTGCACCGTCGGCGAGACGACGGGGAGAGGATCCACCGCGGCACGGCTGCCAATGAGGATCAGTGACGCCGCCACGAGGGCGGCCGCGCTCGCTGCCGCGACCAGGGCGAGCAGGCGGCGCCTGGCGCGGTGGAGACGGACGAAGTAGGCGGGCTTCGTGATGCCCAGCCTCTCGGCGGCGGCCTCGGCGCTGAGTCCGTGCCAGGCGCGGAGCAGGAGGATCTCCCGGTCGGTCGCGGTCAGCCGCTTGACGCTCTGGAGCAGGGCGTGCCGCTCCACGACCTCAAGCGCGGGATCCCGCGCGACGTCCGAGCCGAGCCGGCCCGCCTCCGCCACCGCGCCGGACCGCCGCCGCTCCGCCCGCTCCATCGCGCCGAGAACCTCGGCCAGCAGCTCCAGCAGCCACGGCAGCGGAACGCTCGGCGCACCGGGCAGCCGTCGCCACGCGAGCTCGAACGTCTCGTTGACGGCCGCTTCGGCGTCCAGGTCTCCGGCCCTCTCCACGGCCTGGGCGTAGAGCCTCGGATAGTGCTCGGCGTAGAGCTCACCGAAGTCCTGGCGAAGATCGTTCATGGCGTGCCCTCGCATCGTCACAAGGCGCGGGCGGGGCGCGGCCGGAGCGGAAGTGCGTTCAGACCCTAGTGACGCCGGGGCCCGGCGGCCACCGGCCTTTGCGGGTCCTGACCTGGGCGGAGACGCCGGGAGGGGAACACGACCTCGCTGAACGCCGTTCTTACAGGCCACCCGGGACCAATGATGAGATCTACATCACCGCCCCCTATCCGAGCCTCCGAATCAGAGGGTCACAGGAGCGTGGCCGAACGTAACTCTCGAACAGGATCCTGGCGGGGATCTCACCAGGGACCGGGAGGAGCGAGGTTATGGACGACGGCGAACGGGAGGACCTCGCGGCCCGGTATCCGGGATGGCGGTTCTGGCGGACACGGCACGGCGTCGAGCTCAAGGGGCTCATGGCCACGCGGCGCCGCGATCTCAGCGAGAAGGAGATCGCCGCCGGGCTGGCCCAGAGCCTCCCCTATGGCCTCACCGAGTCCCTCGATTCGCAACTGGCCCGGCAGGACCGCCTGGAGAAGGACCTCGGGCTGTGAGTCACGAGGCGCCTCAGGCGACCTTGACGGCCTTCGCCAGGCCGACCATCTGCTGCCCGGTGAGCGTCCCGGACTCGACGACGACGACCGCGCCTCGGTCCTGCAGGAGCGCGAAGCCGCCGTATCCGCCCTGCTTCCGGGGACGGAAGAAGACCGCGTATTCGACCCCGTCGTCATGCATCCCGGTACTCCACATCGGCACGGAGCCCGGCAGCCTCAGTTCCGCGGGATCGGTGACGTCGCCGACGAGGAAGGAGACGCGTGCGGTCCGCCCCGACGTCCAGTGCGCCTCCACCGTCATGCGCATCAGCCGTTCACGCCCTTCGGGCGAGAAGGTCCCGTCCATCGTCCAGTCGGGAGCCCTCCTGTCGACCCGGGGAACGGAGCCGAAGACCTTCGGGATCTCGATCCGCCGCGGTCTGTACAACTCCTGATCCCTCTGGACGATCTCCGGAGGAATGGGCGTCCTCGGCAGGTCGAGGCCGGCCGGAGGCGGTGTCGTGGGCGACACGATCGGCTTCGGATCGAAGACCCCGCCGTCCACGACGATCAGCTGGGCCGTCGCCAGGGCGATCGCCGTGCCCAGCGCCGCGATCAGGGCGGCGAAGCGATGGCGCGCACGGTGAAGGCGGACGAAGTAGGCCGGTGTCGAGATCCCGAGGAATCTCGCCGCCTCCTCCGACGACATGCCGTGCCAGGCCCTGAGCACCAGAACCTGCCGGTCGGAGAACGACAGCCTCCTGGCCCCCTCGATGAGGGCGCGGCGCTCCGCGACGATCAGGGCGGGATCCGCCTCCGCATCGGCCGGTCCCTGAACCGCGGAGGCCGCGAGCGTCTGCTCCCTCCGTTCGGCGCGCTCGATCCGCACGACCACCTCGGAGGCGGTGGCGAGCAGCCATTCGAGCGGCTCGTCGGGGATCTCCGCGAAACGGCGCCACGCGATCTCGAAGGTCTCGCTGACGGCGTCCTCGGCCACGGAGGGGGCCACGCGCTCGGCCGCGTGGGCATAGACCCGGTCGCGGTGGTCGTCGTGCAACCGGACGAAGGATCGCTGGGCGTCGGGCATGTCCGCTCCCGCCGGAATCAGGGTCCGGCGAGGATCGGGCCCTCGCCCTTCCAGGTCAGGGGCGGCTCTACCGGCAGGGCGGCCGGAAGCTCGTCCACCCATCCGCTGAAGACCGACGCCGTCACGCCGATCAGCGAGCCCACCGGCCTGCTTCCCGGCTTGCGCTGCCTTCGCACCACGGTCGAGCGCGTGGCGAGGAGCCGGCCGGTCGCCGGGTCGAGGAAGCTCTCGTGCCGGATGCGCAGATCGGCGGGGCCCCCCTCCTCCATGACGAGGGCGGTGCCCGGACGGCCGAAGGGATCGGTGGTACCCGCGACCTCGTATGCGCCGGGCTGGCTGCGCGCGAGCTCGATCAGCGCCGCGCGCACCCGCGGCGTGACCGGGTCGTTGAGCATCGTCAGGGCCCGGTCGAACCTGGCGGCCGGAGTGTAGAGCCAGTCCTCGAAGAACCTCTTCGCCAGGGCGTCCGGATCGGCGGGAAGCCCCGCGATCTGAGGTCGGGCGAGCTTCCGCGTCCCGACGGAGAAGCACGCGCCGCAGCTCCTCTTCCTCGAGAGGTCCCGCCAGGCGCCCGTCCGCATCTTCTCCAGATGGAGGCCGTCGCTCTTCACGGGGATCGCGGTCGGGGCTCCCGCCCTCTTCCACACGGCGACGTCGGAGACGGTGAGCGGCAGCGCGGCCAGGCTCCTCGTGGAGATCCCCCGGCGCCGGTCGGAACTCCACAGGACCTGTTCGCTGGAGCCCTCGGCGAAGTCGAAACCGTCATGGGTGCCGCCGTAGGCGACGACGTAACGCTCGTACCAGAACGCGCCCCGTTCCTCCGGCAGGCGGGCCGTGGCGGCGATGACCGCGTCGACGTCCACCGCCGGTCTCTTCGGCGGAGGGAGGGCCGGTCCCGGAGGGTCGCTCCGGACCACGGCCACGACGACGGCGGCCGTCACCGCCGCGGCCAGCAGGCCGGACACCACGGCCCTGGCCCGGCGCGGGCGGGGCCGGAGGGCGGGCGGGCCGCTCAGGATGCGGTCGAGGTCCCGGCGGGCCCGGTCGTCCTGCGGGCCCGGCAAGGGCGGAGGGTGCGCGGCGAGCCTGGCGAAGTCCGGGTTCCGGCGGGCCCTGGCCGACAGGAGGCGGGCGGCCGCCCGGGAGCGGCCCAGGACGGCGGCGCCGCTCTTCGGCGGCAGTCCTGGCCGGACGACGAGGACCAGGAGCTCGCGATGCGCGTCGGGGAGCTCCGCCAGGCCTTCTGGAGCATCCCGGTCCGCGCGGAGCAGGGCACGGCGCTCCGAAGGGGCGAACTCCGCTCGCACGAACCCGCCGAGAACGCCCAGCAGCCACGGCAGCGGATGCTCCGGCGGGGAACCGGGGCCCGACCACGCGATCCGGAAGACCTCGCTCGCGATCCGCTCGGCGAAGTCGCTCCCGGCCAGGCCGGCCGCTGCGCGGTGGACCTCTGGATAGTGATCGTCGTAGAGCGTCGCGAACAGTCGCGCCTCGCTCGCCGCGAACCGAACGTCATCGAACACGGTCGCCCATCGCCCCGGCTTCTGGTGGACCAGCAGAGGCTAACAGCGCCGAAGCCCCCGAACCGGACGGCCGCCGGACGCCCTGGTGCCCCGCGACCCGCCCGGCCTGCGGCGGACCGGATTCTTACAGCCTCATCCGGGCCGATAATGCGGGATTCGCCACAGCACCGGGCTCAGGGGCGGGGCGCGGGACGGTAGCGGAGGAACAGGACGTCCTCGTCGGTGTAGGCGGCGGTGAGGGTGAGGTCCTGGCGGGGGAGGTCGCCGAGGAGGCGGGTGTGGTGCGGGGAGCCCAGGAGGGTCGGGGCGAGGTTGAGGCAGAGCTCGTCGACCAGGTTCGCGCGCAGGAGGGACGTGGCGAGGACGGGGCCGCCCTCGCAGAGCAGGTGGTAGAGGCCGTGGTCCTTGTGGAGGGTCTCGACGGCGTAGGCGAGGTCGAGGTCGCCGTCGCCCGCCATGACGACCTTGGCGTGGGCGGGCGGCCTGGCGAAATCGGAGGTGACGACGATCGTCGACTCGTCCTGGAAGAGCGGCGCGTCCCAGTCGAGGTCGAGGGAGCGGCTGACGACGATGATCGGCGCCGGGTCACCTCCCCGCTTGGCGCGCAGCGCGGCCGTCAGCTTGGCCGGGCCGATCCGGCCGGTCCTGACCGTCGCGGCGCCGATCATGATGCCGTCGGCGAGGGCGCGCAGCGTGCGGAAGATCCGGAGGTCGGCCTTGCCGCCCAGGCCGTCCGACCAGCCGTGTTCGTCGGTCACCGAGCCGTCCAGCGAAAGGACCATGCCGACCCGAAGCCACGGGCCGTCGATGCGGTACTCGTCGTAGGGATCGATCTTGTCTTTCGGATCCGGTAGGAGACGCCTCATGTGTTCGAGGTTATCTTTGGTCCCATGGAGCTACCGCTCAGTCCGCCGCTGTCCCCGATGCTGGCCAAGGCCGTCAAGGCGATGCCGCAGGGCGATCTTTACTACGAGCCCAAGTTCGACGGCTTCCGCTGCATCGTCTTCCGCGACGGAGACGAGGTCGAGCTGTCCAGCCGCGGCGAGAAGCCCTTGACCCGCTATTTCCCGGAACTTGTCGAGACCGTTAAACGCGAGCTCCCCGAGCGGTGCGTCATCGACGGCGAGATCATCATCCGCAAGGACAACCGGCTGGACTTCGACTCGCTGTCGCAGCGGATCCATCCGGCGGCGTCCCGGGTGAAGCTGCTGAGCGAGCAGATTCCTGCCGGGTTCATGGCCTTCGACGTCCTCGCCCTCGGCGACGAGGACCTGACGGGGCTGCCGTTCTCCGAGCGCAGGGCGCGTCTTGCCGGAGCGTTGAAGGACTCGGGCCCGCCGATCCACCTCACGCCCATCACCACGTCGTACGAGAAGGCGCTGCGGTGGTTCGAGGAGTTCGAGGGCGCGGGCCTCGACGGCGTCATCGCCAAGCCGGCCGACGTCCTCTACGCGCCGGACAAGCGGTTGATGTTCAAGGTGAAGCACGAGCGCACCGCCGACGTCGTCGTGGCCGGGTTCCGGTGGCACAAGAGCGGCCCGATCGTCGGGTCCCTGCTGCTCGGCCTCTGGCACGACCAGGGGCTCCAGCACGTCGGGGTCGCGGCGTCGTTCCCGATGGCGCGGCGGGCCGAGCTCGTCGAGGAGCTCGAGCCGTACCGGATGACCGAGATCGCCGAGCATCCCTGGGCGGGCTGGGCCGAGCAGGGCGACGGCGACCGGATGCCCGGCGCGGTGTCGCGGTGGACCGGCAAGAAGGACCTGTCCTGGGTGCCGCTGCGGCCCGAGCTGGTCTGCGAGGTCGCCTACGAGCACATGGAGGGGATGCGGTTCCGCCACACCGCCCGGTTCCGGCGGTGGCGGACCGACCGGACCCCCGAGTCGTGCGGCTACGACCAGCTCGAGGTGCCCGTCGCGTTCGACCTCGACGAGATTCTCGGGACCTGAGAAGGTTCGCTTCTTTCCGGTCCGTTACGTGCCATCGCCCACCCGAACCCGGGGGGCGCGGACGGCATCTGACCTGGTGTAACCACCCAGGAGAGAAGGAAGCCCCCCGTGTCCCGTGTCCTCGTGCTCGCCGTCGCCGCTACCGCCGGTCTGTCACTGCTCACCGGCTGCACCAAGGGGGACTCCCCCCAGGCGGCGCCCGTCACCGCGCCGCCCTCGGCCACCGCGGGCACGGACCCGACCTCGGCCCCCAGCGGGCAGCCGACGGGCGCGGCGCCCACGACCGGACCGTCCACCGCTCCGCCCGTCGGCGCCGTCGTGTTCAAGTCGGCGCAGGACGCCGTCGACCACCTGCTGGCCGCCTGGAAGGAGGGCGACCGGACGGCCGCGCTCCAGGCCGCGGGCCCGAACACCGTCACGAAGGTCTGGGCCCTGCCCAAGCAGGCCGAGAAGCAGATCGAGGCCTGCGACAAGACCGACGGCGCCCTCCCGTGGGCCTACAACTGCTACTGGCGCTACGAGGGCGGCTCGACCCACTTCTACGTGAACCCCTACGCCGCCACCGGCTACCGGGTCGAGAACTTCGAGCAGATCGCCGACTGACGCGCCCCGGGTTCCCTTCCCGCGTCAAGCAAGCGTACGCTTGGTGCCGCTGACTTCGGGAAGGGACCTCATGACTGAGCTGAAGACCTATGCCAACTTGATCGGCGGCGAGCTGCGCCCCGGCGCCGACACGCTGGACTCGATCGATCCGGCCACCGGACAGGTCTGGGCCCGCATCCCGCGCGGAACCGCGCAGGACGCCGACGACGCGGTCGCCTCGGCGAAGCGGGCCTTCCCCAAGTGGTCCTCGATGCCCGCCGCCGGGCGCGCGTTCTTCCTGCGCAAGGTCGCCGACGTCTTCGCGGCCAACGCCAAGGAGCTCGCCGAGCTGGAGACCCGCGACAACGGCCGGATCATCAACGAGACCTCGAAGATGGACCTGCCCGGCATGACCTACCTGTGGACGAACGCGGCCGGCGAGTGCGCCACCGCCGTCGAGGGCAAGTCGGTGATCTTCGGCCCGGGCAGCATGGGCTACACCCGGCGCGAGCCCTACGGCGTGGTCGTCGGCATCATCCCCTGGAACTCCCCCATCTCGACGTTCTCCGCCAAGGCCGCCTTCGCCCTCGCGGCGGGCAACACCGTGGTCATCAAGCCCGCCGAGCAGGCGACGGTCTCGATGCTGCGGCTGGCCGAGCTCCTCCAGGGCGTCCTGCCCAAGGGCGTGCTGAACATCGTCTCCGGCCTCGGTGAGGAGTGCGGCGACCGCCTCGTGCGCCACCCGGACGTCGGCCGTGTCAGCCTCACCGGCTCCACCGAGACCGCGAAGATCATCACCCGGGCCTCCACCGACGCCCTCAAGCCGCTCGCGCTGGAGCTGGGCGGCAAGTCCCCGAACATCGTGTTCGCCGACGCCGACCTCGACAAGGCGGCCGAGGGCGTCTCGACCCGGTCCATCTTCACCGGCAACGCGGGCCAGGCCTGCCTCGCCGGATCCCGCATCCTCATCGAGCGTCCCGTCTACGACGTGATGATCGAGAAGATCAAGGAGAAGATGGCCGCGATCAGGCTCGGCGACCCGCAGTCCACCGAGACGACCATGGGCCCGATCGTCTCCAAGGAGCAGTACGACCGCGTCGTCTCCTACATCGAGATCGGCCAGAAGGAGGGCGCCGAGCTGCTGTACGGCGGCCGTCACGGCGCCGAGCTGGTGGAGGAGGAGTTCGCGGGCGGCTACTGGGTCGAGCCGACCCTGCTGGCCGCCGCCGACAACTCCCTGCGCGTCTGCCAGGAGGAGATCTTCGGCCCCGTCGCGGTCGTCCTGCCCTTCGACACCTACGAGGAGGCCATCGCGATCGCCAACGACTCCCCCTACGGCCTCGCCTCCGGCGTCTGGACCTCCAGCCTGGCCACCGCCCAGCGCGCCGCCCAGGACATCCAGGCCGGCTACGTCTGGGTCAACACCTACCGCCGCGTCCTGCCCGGCCTCCCCTTCGGCGGCTGGAAGGACTCCGGCTACGGCCACGACGCCCTCCTGGAGAACACCCGCGAGAAGAGCGTCGTGCTGGAGCTCTGACGGTTTCCCGGAGGACCGGCTCCGGGCCGGGTCAGTCCTTCTTGGCCTTGCTGGGCTGGACGCGCTTGGGTTCGCCGGACATCTTCGGGTAGTTGGGGGGATAGGGCATGTCGGTGAGGCCCAGGTCCTTCTCGTCGCGGTCGGCGAGGTCGAGGAGCGGGGTCAGGTCGTGGGCCACGTCGTCGATGGCGGCGTGGCGATCGCCGACCTCGGCGAAGCGGGCGGGCATGGTCTTGACGGTGAAGTCGGCCGGGACGGCGTCGGCGACCTCTTCCCAGGTCAGCGGGGCCGAGACCGGGGCGTTCGGCTTCGGGCGGACGCTGTAGGCCGAGGCGATGGTCCTGTCGCGCGCGTTCTGGTTGTAGTCGACGAAGATCGTTTCACCGCGCTCCTCCTTCCACCACTTGGTGGTGACCAGGCCCTCCATCCGGCGTTCCAGCTCGCGGCCGAACGCCAGGGCGGCCCGCCGCACCTGGGTGAAGGTCCACCGCGGCTCGATCCGCACGTAGATGTGCAGGCCCCGGCCGCCGGAGGTCTTGGGGAACCCGGTCATGCCCAGCTCGCCGAGGAGCGGCAGCGCGCCCTCCAGGGCCACCCGCACCGCGTCGGCGTAGGTGGTGCCGGGCTGCGGGTCGAGGTCGATGCGGAGCTCGTCGGGGTGGTCGACGTCGCCCTGGCGCACCGGCCACGGGTGGAAGGTGATGGTCCCCAGGTTCGCGGCCCAGCCGACGACGGCCAGTTCGGTCGGGCAGACCTCGTCGGCGGAGCGTCCCGACGGGAAGTCGATCTTCGCGGTCTCCACCCAGTCGGGCGCGCCCTTGGGGATCCGCTTCTGGTAGAAGGCGTCACCGCCCGAGGGCATCGCCCTGGTCGACAGCACCGCGCCCTCGACGACCCCGCCGGGCCAGCGCTCCAGCGTGGTCGGCCGCCGGTTCAGCGCGCGCAGGATCCCCTCCCCCACCGACAGGTAGTACGAGACCAGATCGAGCTTGCTCAGCCCGGCCTCGGGAAAGTAGGGCTTGTCCGGGTTGGTCACTTTGACCACCCGGTCTCCCACCGGTATCTCAAGGAACGGCGACGCCATGTTCCGAAACTACCCCGGAAGATCCCCGACAACCCAGACACGGAGGCGGACGGCCTCCGTAAGACACCGGAAAGACCGGACGCCGGGATTGAAGGTAGCGTTCAGGGCATGGAGAAGATCCAGAAGACCGAGCGGGAATGGCGGGAGATCCTCAAGCCCGAGGAGTTCCGGGTGCTGCGCCAGGCAGGCACCGAACCCGCCTTCAAGGGCGAGTACACCGACACCGAGACCGTGGGCGTCTACCACTGCCGCGCCTGCGACGCCGAGCTGTTCCGATCGGACACCAAGTTCCACAGCGGATGCGGATGGCCGTCGTTCTACGAGCCCGGCGACTCCGACGCGGTGATCCTCAAGGAGGACGTGTCGATGGGCATGCGCCGGGTCGAGGTGCTGTGCGCGCGGTGCGAGTCGCACCTCGGGCACGTCTTCCACGGGGAGGGCTTCGGCACCCCGACCGACGACCGCTACTGCATCAACAGCGTCAGCCTCAAACTCGAGCCGAGCTAGCCGCCGCTAGCGGGTGTGGACCGGGCGGCACTTGCCGTTGGTGTTGTTGACCAGGACGACGTAGCCGTTGCCGTTCTTCTTCGCGTGGACGAAGACGACCGGCCTGTCGTCCTTGTCGACGCTGGTCAGGAACTCCACGGCCTTGGTGCACAGGGCCTTGGCGGCGGGGTCGTCCATGTCGCCCTCGCCCAGGTCGGTGTAGATGCGCAGGAAGGCCCCGCCCCACGTGACCGACTTGAGGTGGGCGGGGGCCTCGTCCCGCAGGAAGGCCTCGACGTCCGGATCGGAGCCGTCCGCGTTCAGCAGGTCGTCCGAGGAGGTCGGCGACGCGGACGCCGTCGGCGAGGCGGCCGCGGCCGCCTTCTGCTTCTTCGCCGACGGCTTCTTCTCGCCGCCGTCCCCGCCTCCCCCGCCACCGAGGAGAACGAACACCAGCCCGACGAGCAGGGCGGTGCAGAGCATCCCGCCCAGCACACCGAAGGTGTACCGGCGGGAGGGTGAGTCCATGACGCGGTCGAGCCCCCGCTCGAGTGCCGAGCGGGGCTTTCCGTGCCGGGAGGAGGTGGTGGTCGTGCGGGTCACGCTTGCGAACTTTACTTCCCGTTTGCCCGGTTCGCGGCCGTTCCCGGCTTCCGCGACGCTCTCGTTACTGGAGAGCGTCCCGCGGGCCTACTGGAGGGCGAGGACGAGCTCGGAGACGGGCTTGCGGCGCCCGGTGTAGAAGGGCACCTCCTCGCGCACGTGCCGGCGGGCGGTCGAGGCCCGCAGATCGCGCATCAGGTCGACGATGCGGTGCAGCTCGTCGGCCTCGAAGGCCAGCATCCACTCGTAGTCGCCGAGCGCGAAGCTGGCGACGGTGTTGGCGCGGACGTCGGCGTAGCCGCGGGCCATCTTGCCGTGCTCGGCGAGCATCTGACGGCGCTCCGCGTCGGGCAGCAGGTACCACTCGTAGGAGCGCACGAACGGGTAGACGCAGACGTAGTCGCGCGCCTCCTCGCCGGCCAGGAACGCCGGGATGTGGCTCTTGTTGAACTCCGCGGGGCGGTGCAGGGCCATCGCCGACCAGACCGGGCTGGAGTGCCGGCCGAGCGTGGTCTTGCGGAAGGCCGAGTAGACCTCCTGGAGCTCGTCGCTGTCGGTGGCGTGCCACCAGAACATGTAGTCGGCGTCGGCGCGCAGGCCGGACACGTCGTACAGGCCCCGGGTGGTGACGTCCTTGGCGTCGTAGGCGTCGATCAGTTCCTGGACCTCGCCCGCGATGGCGGTGCGCTCGTCGGGCAGCACCCGGTCGGCCTTGAACACCGACCACATCGTGTACCGGATGACCTGGTTGAGGTCCCTGGCCTTGGGCTTCTCAGTCACTTTCGACTTCCTTCAGCTGGTCGATGACGCGGGCGGCGGCCGCCCGCGCGGTGGAGACGCAGGCCGGGATGCCGACCCCATCGTAGGCCGCGCCGCAGAGGGCGAGGCCCTGGTGAGGGGCGATGGCGCTGCGGATGCGGGCGACCCGGTCGAGGTGGCCCACGGTGTACTGCGGGAGGGCGCCGCCCCAGCGGGTGACGCGCGTGTCGATCGGCAGCTCGCCGACGTGGCAGGTCCCGGCGAGCTCGGTCATCGCGACGGCCTTGAGCTCGGAGTCCGGGCGCTGGAGCGTGTGCTCCTCGCCGAACCGGCCGATGGAGGCCCGCACCAGGACGAGGTTGGGGTCGCGCTCGCGCAGCCACGGCCACTTCACCGAGCTGAAGGTCACGGCCTTCACCGCGCGTCCCTCGACGGCGGGGACGAGGTAGCCCGAGCCGTCGGGCAGCCGGGGGAAGGCTGTGGAGTGGTAGGCCAGGCTGACGATGGCCATGCTCGCGTAGGGGATGCCGTCGAGCTCCTTGGCGGCCGCCGGCACGAGGTCGGCCAGCAGCCGTGCGGCCGGGCTCGCCGGGACGGCCAGCACGACGGCGTCGACGTCGAGGAACACCGGTTCGGGCCGCGGCCCCGTGACGAGCCGGTAGCCCCGCCGGGTGCGGTGCAGCTCGCGGGTCATCGCCGAGGTCCTGATGGTCGCCCCGGCCCGTTCCAGGGCCTCGGCGAGCAGCCGCGGCAGCGTGCCGATCCCGCCGCGCAGCGTGGTGAAGACCGGCCCCGCGTCGGCGGGCGCGGCCTCCTTGACGGCCTTCGCCGCCATGATCAGCGATCGGTGGGTGCGGGAGGCGTGCGCGAGCTGCGGCAGGGTCGCCTCGAACGACAGGTCCTCGACCCGGCCCGCGTAGACGCCGCCCAGGAGCGGCTCGACCAGCCGGTCGACGGCCTCTTTCCCGAGACGGTCCCCCACGAAGTCGGCGACCGACAGGTCCGAGCCGCGCGGGGTCGGGCGCCTCGCCAGATCGAGGGCGGCCCGCGCCACCCCGGCCTGCGACAGCACTCCGGTGGCGGCCAGCGCCTTCAGGTCGGACGGTACGCCCATCACCTGCCCGGCGGGCATCGGCCGCAGCTCCCCGTGGCTGAACAGTCCCGCCGTGGTCGTGCCCGGGTAGACCAGCCGGTCGGCCAGGCCGAGATCGCGGACCAGGTCGAGCCCCTCGGGCCTTCTGGCCAGCATCGACTCGGCGCCCTCGTCCAGGGCCTGCCCGGCCAGCTCGCTGTTCCTCAGCTTCCCGCCGACCTCGGGCGAGCCCTCCAGGACGGTGACCCTCAGGCCCGCCTTGGTCAGGAACCAGGCGGCGGCCAGCCCTGCGATGCCGCCGCCCACCACCGCCACATGCCTCTCGTTCACGCCTTCCACCATCCCAGACCCTGCGCGGTTTCCCGACCAGGCCCCCCGGTGAGATCCGTGCGTGAGCCCGGCGTCACCGAAAGGTGACCTGCGCCGGGCAACGCCCGGCCCGCAAGGATCCGTCTTAAGTCGCATGAAGATGCGAAAGGTCCTGTGCGCACTGGCCACGGTCGCTCTCGTGGCCGGCTGCGCCGCCGACGGCGACTCCAAGACCGACGCCGGCCTGCCCGCCATGGCCTCGGCCCCCCAGGCCGACAAGGAGATGGCCGACGCCGGCGCGGCCAAGGAACCCGAACCGGGCGAGGTCAAGAACGTCCAGGTCACCCAGCAGTCCGCCCCCGAACAGCGGATCGTCGCCTACACCGCCACCCTGCGGGTCCGCGCCGACAAGGTCGAGGACGCCGCCGCGAAGGCCAAGACCTTCGTGCTCGGCGCGGGCGGCTACGTGGGCTCGGAGAACACCGGCGGCGACCCGGTCACCGCGATGCTCACCCTCAAGGTCCCCTCGGCGCAGTACCCGGCGATCCTGAACCGGCTCTCGACCGAGCTGGGCAAGAAGATCTCCCTGGAACAGTCGGCGGAGGACGTCACCGAGCAGATCGCCGACGTCGACTCCCGGATCAAGTCCGCCAAGTCGGCGCTCGACCGGCTCCGCACGCTCCTCGGCCAGGCCAAGACCATCGGCGAGGTGCTGCGCGTCAGCGGCGAGATCGACACCCGGCAGGCCGATCTGGAAGCCCTCCAGGCCCGGCAGAAGTCGCTGGCGCAGCGCACCACCTTCGCGACCGTCACGCTGGAGATCGTCCCGCCGCCCCTGGCGCCCGTGGAGCCGAAGAAGAAGGACGACCGGGGCGGCTTCCTCGGCGGTCTCGAGAACGGCTGGAACGCCTTCACCGCCTTCGTCGACGGCACCCTGACCGTCGTCGGCGCGCTGCTGCCCTTCGCGGTCCTGGCCCTGCTGCTGGCCGTCCCGGCGCTGTGGCTCCGGCGCCGCCGCAGGGCCGTCCCGCCCGCTCCCCCGATCGAGCCGGAGCGCGAGAAGGAGGCCGTGTAGCCCCGCCCCTACCCCTCGGCGGCGAGCCTGGCCGACTCGGTGTGCACGAAATCGGCCAGGCGCCGCAGCTGCTCGGGGTCCGTGCTGGGCAGCACGCCGTGGCCGAGGTTGAACACGTGGCCCTCGGCGGTGCGGCCGCGGCGCAGGATCTCGCGGGTGCGCTCCTCGACGACCTCCCAGGGGGCCAGCAGGATCGCCGGGTCGAGGTTGCCCTGGAGCGCCTTGCCCGCCGGGACGCGCCGGGCGGCCTCGTCCAGGGGGACGCGCCAGTCGACGCCCACGACGTCGGCGCCGGTCTCGCCGAGCTGCCCGAGGAGCTCACCCGTCCCGACCCCGAAGTGGATCTTCGGAACCTGGTCGCCGATGGCGTCGAAGATCTTCTTGGTGTGCGGGAAGACGAACTCGCGGTAGTCCTCCGGGGCGACGGCGCCGACCCAGGAGTCGAAGAGCTGGATCGCGCTGACGCCCGCGTCGATCTGGGTCTGCAGGAACGTGATCGTGATGTCGGCGAGGGCGTCGAGCACGGAGAACCACAGGTCCGGGGCCCCGTACATCATGGCCTTGGTGTGGTCGTGGTTCTTGGAGGGCCCGCCCTCGATCAGGTAGGACGCCAGCGTGAACGGCGCGCCGGCGAAGCCGATCAGGGGGATGTGGCCGAGCTCGCCGACCAGGCCCTTGATGGCGTCGGAGACGTAGGGGACGTCATCGGGCGTCAGGGGACGCAGCCGGGACACCGCGGCCCTGTCGCGGATCGGGTCGGCGATGACCGGGCCGACGCCGGGCTTGATGTCCAGGTCGATGCCGATGGCCTTGAGGGGCACCACGATGTCGCTGAAGAAGATCGCGGCGTCGACGGCGTACCGGCGGACGGGCTGCATCGTGATCTCCACGATGAGGTCCGGTGTGGCGCAGGCCTCCAGCATCGCGGTTCCCTCGCGGACCCGCAGGTACTCGGGCAGCGAACGGCCCGCCTGGCGCATGAACCACACCGGCGTGTGCGGGACGGGCTGACGGCGGCAGGCGCGCAGGAACGTGGACTCTTCTGCTGGCATGCGTCCGATGGTCCCACGAACTCCGGGGAGCGCAGCGCCGGGGTCCGGAAGCCGTTCGTAGGGAGATTCGGGACACGCCGTTAAAATTCCCACCATTCTCGTCCCAGATGTGTCACTTTCAAACGTGCCCCCTTCGCCCCAGAGCCCTACCGGCGTGGCATCACCGCCTTCCGGCCCATCGGAGACCTACGCTCGGCAGATGACTCCCCCGACCGAGTTCCTGCGGGCCCTCGACACCTTCTCCGCCGCCCTGACCGGCGACCCGGAGCGGCCTGAGCTCGAGTTCGAGGAGATGCCCGCCCCCCAGCGGCTCGCCCCCCACGCGGCCGCGGTCTCGGCCGCCGTGGTCCGCGACGACAACGAGCTGGCGGTCGGCCGGCTGATCCTGCTGTTCGATCCGGCCGGGCGCAGCGGCTGGCACGGAACGTTCCGGCTCGTCGCCTACGTGCGCGCCGACCTGGAACCGGAGATGGCCGAGGACCCCCTCATCGGGACGGTCGCCTGGAGCTGGCTCATGGAGGCCCTGGAATCGGCCGGGGCGGCGGTCGAGTCCGGGACGATCACCCGGGCCGTTTCGGAGAGTTTCGGCGAGAAGCAGGACGAACCCTCCACCACGGAGCTCGAACTCAGGGCATCCTGGTCCCCGACGGGAGACGATCTCGCCCCCCACGTCCTGGCGTGGACCGAGGTCATGTGCATGGCCGCGGGCCTCCCCCCGCGCGGAGTCAGCGAGCTGAAGGACGTACGGTAGCTAGGTGGACGAAGGTCAGGAGCAGGCGGCAGCGTTGCCGCTTTTGGAACCGCGCGAGGGCATCCCGCCCGTCGTGGCGACCGACCGGGACCTCGACGCCGTGGTGGCCGCGTTCCTCGCGGGCACCGGGCCGGTCGCGGTCGACGCCGAACGGGCGTCGGGCTACCGCTACGGCCAGCGCGCCTACCTGATCCAGCTCCGCCGCGAGGGGGCCGGGACCGCGCTGATCGACCCGGTGGCCTGCCCGAACCTGAACGACCTGAACCGGGCCCTGGCCGATGTCGAGTGGGTCCTCCACGCGGCCAACCAGGACCTTCCGTGCCTGCTGGAGCTGGGCATGGCGCCCCGGAACCTGTTCGACACCGAGCTCGCCGGGCGCCTGCTGGGCCATCCGCGGGTCGGGCTGGGCGCCATGGTCGAGTCGATCCTCGGCTACGCCCTCGAGAAGGGCCACTCGGCGGCCGACTGGTCGACCAGGCCGCTGCCCGAGGACTGGCTGCGCTACGCCGCCCTCGACGTCGAGCTCCTCGTCGACCTCCGCGACGCCCTCCACGAGGAGCTGGTCGCGACCGGCAAGCTCGACTGGGCGCTCCAGGAGTTCGCCGCCATCGTCGACGCCCCGCCCAAGCAGCCACGCCAGGACCCGTGGCGGCGCACGTCCGGGATCCACCGGGTCCGCAACCGGCGGGCCCTCGCGATCGTCCGTGAGGTCTGGGAGACCCGCGAGGAGATCGCCAGGGAGCTCGACCTGTCCCCCGGCCGGGTGCTGCCCGACAACGCGATCACCGAGATGGCGCTGAACCAGCCGCGCACCATGGCCGACCTGTTCCTCATCCCGGCCGTCAAGGGCCGCAACGCCCGCCGGCACACCACCCAGTGGCTGCGGGCCGTGTCGCGGGCCAGGGCGCTGCCCGACTCCCGGCTGCCCGACCAGAACCTGCCCGGCGACGGCCCGCCGCCCGCGCACCGCTGGGCCGAGCGCGACCCGGTCGCCGCGGCCCGCCTCAGCAGCGCCCGCACGGTCGTGGCCGCACTGGCCGACGAACACCACCTGCCGAGCGAGAACCTGCTCCAGCCGGACGCCGTCCGGCGCCTGTCGTGGTCGCCGCCCGGGGACATCGCCGGGGACAGCGTCTCGGCGGCGCTGTCGGGCCTCGGCGCCCGCGCCTGGCAGGCCGACCTGGTCGCGATCCCCCTGGCCAAGGCCTGGCAGCGCCTGGACGCCAAGGGCATCGAAGCACCCCAGACTTAGACGCTTCTCACCTGGACCGTGCTAGGCAGTTCGGTCGATCAGGGCCATACTGGGCATGAGGTTAGCCAAACCTAATCCCCGACAACGTCCCTGATCGATCCCCCGGAGTGTCCCCGTGTTCCTCGGCAACTTCCTCATCGGCCTGCGTGAGGGCCTCGAAGCGGCCCTGGTCGTCTCGATCCTCATCGCCTATCTGGTGAAGACGGGGAACCGGAAGGCCCTGATCCCGGTCTGGACGGGCATCCTCGCGGCCGTCGCGCTGAGCGTCGCCTTCGCGCTCGCCCTGCAGTACCTGGTCGACCAGGAGAACCACTTCAAGATCCAGGAGCTGACCGGCGGCATCCTGTCGATCGTCGCGGTCGGGCTGGTCACCTGGATGGTCTTCTGGATGCGCAAGGCCGCCCGGGGCATCAAGGCCGAGCTCGAGGGCAGGCTCGACGACGCCATCGACATGGGCCCCCGGGCGCTGGCGATCGTGGCGTTCCTGTCGGTCGGGCGCGAGGGCCTGGAGACCGCCCTGTTCCTGTGGACCAACATCACCCACTCCAACGGCTCCGCGGTCGAGCCGGTCTCCGGCGCCGTCGTGGGCCTGCTGACGGCCGTCGTGCTGGGCTACCTGCTGTACCGGGGCGGGCTGAACCTCAACCTCAAGAAGTTCTTCACCTGGACGGGCGCCGCGCTGATCGTCGTCGCGGCGGGCGTGCTCGGCTACGGCTTCCACGACCTCCAAGAGGCCGACGTCCTGCCCGGCCTGAACTCCGTGGCGCTGAAGCCGTCGGAGTTCTTCGCCGAGCTCGGCGAGGCCGGCAAGTGGCTGCAGACGGTCTTCCAGGGCGTCCTGAACGTCACCCCGATCATCACCTGGCTCCAGCTCGTCATGTGGTTCGCCTACCTCGTCCCGGTGATGTACCTGTTCCTGCGGCCGGCGCCGAAGAAGCAGCCCGTCACCAGCGCCTGACAGCAGGCGCCGGGGACGGGCCGCACCGGCGGGCGGAGGGCCCTCACGCGGTCAGGGCGACCGTCGGGGAGAGCCGGGCCGCCCGCATCGCCGGATAGATCCCGGCGAAGGTGCCGATCGCCAGGGTCGCCCCCACTCCCCCGGCGACCGCCCACAGCGGGACGACCGGGGGCCAGTCCTTCCACGTGGCGTAGCCGAAGGTCGCCAGCGCGCCGAGGACCGCCCCCGCGAGCCCGCCCAGCGCCGACAGCATCAGCGACTCGGTCAGGAACTGGAGCCGGACCTGGCCGCGCGTCGCCCCGAGGGAGCGCCGCAGCCCGATCTCCTTCCTGCGCTCCAGCACCGAGATGACCATGGTGTTGGCGACCCCGACGCCGCCGACGAGCAGCGCGACCGCGCCGAGCCCCAGCAGCAGCCCGGTGAAGGCGCCGGACGCCTCCGCCTTGGCCTGGAGCGCGTCCGAGGGCCTGCTGACGGTGACCTCCTCGGGGTTCTCCGGATTGACGGTCCGGCCGAGCACCCCGCGGACGGCCTCGACCGAGGCGTCGGTGGAGCGCTCGTAGAGCGTGGTCGGGTGCCGGTCGAAGCCCAGGTAGGTCTCGGCGGCGTCCCAGCCGACGAGGACCGACCGGTCGATCTCCGGTGCCAGCTCGATCGAGCCGAGGATGCCGACCACGGTGAACCAGCGCTTGCCGATCCACACCCGGACGCCCACCGAGTGCACGCCGAGCCGCTCGGCGGCCTTGTCCCCCAGCGCCACCTCGGGATAGGCGGTCGCGGTGAGGTACTTGCCGGTGACCACCGTGCCGTCCAGGGTCTTCAGCAGATCGGGGGTGGCGGCCAGCACGGCCAGCCCGCCCGTGACCGTCTCGTCGATCTTGCTGGTGCGGCGGACGGTCTTGCCCGTGTCCCCGACGCCCGCGACGCTGAGCACCGGCTTGATCCGCCCGACCATCGCGACCGACTCCTCCGGCAGCTTGGAGTCGTCACCGAAGATCGACTTTCCGGCGCTGACCGTCAGGAGGTTGGTGCCGAGGGTGTCGAGGCGGCGCAGGAGCTGCTCCTTGCTGGAGGCCGAGATCCCGATGACCGACACCATCGTGGCGATGCCGATCGCGATGCCCAGCGCCGACAGGACCACCCGGATCGGCCGGGACCGCAGTCCCGCCGCGCCGACCCGCAGGGTGTCGCCGCCGCGCAGCCGGGCCGGGCGCAGCCCGCTCCCGCCCTTCGCCCGGCGCCTCACTGGACCAGCCCGTCGCGGACGTGGACCTGCCGGGGCGTGCGCGCCGCGATCTCCTGGTCGTGTGTGATGATCGCGATCGTGGTGCCCGCGTCGTTCAGGTCGGTGAGCACCCTGAGGACCTCCTCGCCGTTGACCGAGTCCAGATTGCCGGTCGGCTCGTCGGCCAGGAGCAGCTCCGGATCGCCGACGACCGCCCTGGCCACCGCGACGCGCTGCTGCTCACCGCCCGACATCTCGTGCGGCTTGTGCGTCTTGCGGTGGCCGAGGCCCACCCGTTCGAGCGCGGCGGCCGCCCGCTCACGCCGCTCGGCGATCGGCACGCCCCCGTACAGCAGGCCGTCGGCGACGTTGTCGAGCGCGCTGATCCCGTGGGCGAGATGAAACTGCTGGAACACGAAGCCCAGGTGCCGGGCGCGGAGCGCCGAGAGCTCGCCGTCGCTCAGCCCCGCCACCTCGTGGCCCGCGATCCGCACCTCCCCCGAGGTCGGCAGGTCCAGGGTCCCGATCATGTGCAGCAGGGTCGACTTGCCCGACCCCGACGGCCCGACGATCGCGGTCAGCTCGCCCGCCCTGATCAGCAGGTCGACGCCCTTCAGCACCTCCACGCTCCCGTAGGACTTCGTGACGCCCTTCAGCTCCACGATCGGCTCGCCCCGCTCAGCCATGGGGGACCGTCACCTTCATGCCCTCCTTGAGGCCCTCCCCCTCGACCTCGACCCGGCCGTCGCCGAAGACGCCCAGCTCGACGCCCGTCAGCCGGGTCGCGCCGTTCTCCGACACCTCGACCCCGAAACCGCCCTCCGACAGGGCGATCAGGGCCTCCACCGGAACGGACAGGACGTTCTTGCGGCGCTCGCTCTCGAGATCGACCGTGACCGGGGCCTGGTCGATCCTGCCGGTCTTCGCCTTGCCGAGGGAGATCTCCAGGTCGACGGTCTCCTCGGAGTCCTGGGACACCTTCTTGGCGACCGTTCCGACCGTGGTGATGCGGCCGTCGAAGGAGTCGCCCGAGGGCAGGTTGACCGTGGCCTTCGCCCCCAGCCTGGCCAGGTTCTGCGCGGTGGCGACCAGGTCGACGTGGACCGTGCGGGTGGTGCCGGTGACCGAGAAGCCGGCCGGGCCGCGCGCGCCCACCGCCGTCTTGACCTCCTTGACGCGGACCGCGCCCGGCTGGAAGACGATCTGGTCGGCGGTGACCGTCCCGGTCTCGTCGAGGCCGCGGTCCTCCTGCCACTCGCGCACGGCCGAGGCGGTCGCGGAGGTGTAGTCCTCGTCGACGGTCAGGTCGTCGCCGTAGCCGAGGGCCTTCAGGTTGGCCTCGAGCTGCTTGACGTCCTTGCCCTCGGTGCCGCTTCCGAGCTGCCGGTACATCGGGATCCGGCCGTACATCAGGGTGACGGGGCTGCCGTCGATCTTCGCGAGGGACTTGCCCCGCTTGACGATCGCGCCCTCGGCGGGCGTCCAGGTGACGACGCCCGCCGGGCCCGCGGTCAGGTTCCGCTCGTCTCCGTAGGTGAGGGTGCCGTCGACGTTCTCGGTGTCGACCAGGTCGCCCCGCTCGATGTCGGCGGTCTTCACGCTCTTGGCGGCCGCGGGCTGGGTACTGCCGTCCTGGAGGACGGCGAAGAGCCCGCCGCCGGAGGCGGCGACCACGACGGCCCCGGCCGCCAGGGCGCGCCGCCGCCTCACTTCTCCTCCTTGCGCGTCATGGGCCCGCCTCCGTTGGGGAGCAGCTTCGCGCACTCCTTGTTGGCGGTCTCGACCTTCGGGTCCTTGCCCGGGCCCCCCTCGCCGCCGCGCGGCGGCCCCTCGATCTTCAGCTCGCCGTTGGCCCCCGGGTCCTGCATCTTGACCCCGTGCTCGCGCATGCACTGGGCGAACTTGACCAGAGCGTCGCGGACGGCCGGATCGTTGGCGTCCGGCGGGGCGATACCGCCCTGCGCGAGGATCGGCTGGCATTTCTTCATCGCCGCCTCGGTCTTTTTCATGTCCCCCTTTCCACCGCCGAAAGCCATCCCTTTCCCGTCCGGGGTCTTCTGGAGCTTCGCGCCGTTGTCGCGCATGCACTGCTCGAACTTCACCCTGGCGTCCTCCTCGCTGAGCGAGGGGGTCGCGCTGGCGGACGGGGTGGCCCCGCCCTTGTTCAGGCTGGCCACACCGTCGTCGCCGCCTTTGTCTCCGCAGGCAGAGAGCGTGCAGAGGGCCAGAGCCGCCAGCGGTAGCGCCCACATCGATCGCATGATGTCTCATCCCTTTCCTGGGGTTGCCGACATTCCAGCGAGTCATCGATTAACAGCGCATTAGCCGCCTTATAGCGGCTTAACCCGGCCTGGTGCATTCTGAGCGGGGACAATGGCGGGGAGGAAACATGCGCGTGCTGGTCGTCGAGGACGAGGAGATCCTCGCGGGCGCCATCGCCGAGGGGCTGCGCGAGGAGGCGATGGCCGTCGACATCGCGCTCGACGGAGGGACCGCGCTGGAGCTGGCCTCCTACATCGACTACGACGTGATCGTGCTCGACCGGGACCTGCCCGTCGTGCACGGCGACGAGGTCTGCCGCTCGCTGGCCGCCCGCAGGACCCCCGCCCGGATCCTGATGCTGACCGCCGCCTCCGAGGTCGGCTCCCGCATCGACGGCCTGGGCCTGGGCGCCGACGACTACCTCGGCAAGCCGTTCGTGTTCGCCGAGCTCGTCGCCCGGATCCGGTCGCTGGCCCGGCGGACCGCCCCGCCGCTCCCGCCCGTCCTGGAGCGGGGCGGGATCCGGCTCGACCCGCACAAGCGGACCGCCTCCCGCGACGGCCGGCCGCTCCAGCTCACCAACAAGGAGTTCGCGGTCCTCGAGGAACTGCTGCGGGCCGAAGGGGGGGTGCTGAGCGCCGAGGACCTGCTCGACCGGGCCTGGGACGAGAACATCGATCCGTTCAGCAACATCGTGCGGGTCGCTATGGCCACGCTGCGCAAGAAGCTGGGCGCGCCGCAGGCCATCGAGACCGTCACGGGAGCGGGGTACCGGCTGTGCGGCTGAGCGTCAGGACCCGGCTGACCCTGATCTACGGCGGGCTCGTGCTGGCGATGGCGGCCGCCCTCGTCACCGTCACCTACCTCCAGTCCGTCCGGACCATCAACAACTCCTTCGGCAAGGTCCAGGTCATGCTGCCCTCGGACGGCCTCCGCCCGGGCCCCGACGTGCCCTTCCCGGCCTCGGGCGGTGACGAGCGGCCCGCGCCGAACAGGATCCAGAGCTATGTCGACAACGCGGTCGCCAGGGACGTGGCGGGCCGCAAGCAGGACGCCCTGAGCGCCCTCGTGCAGAGCTCCCTGATCATCTTCCTGATCTTCGCGGTGGTCGCGCTGCTGGTCAGCCATCTCGTGGCCCGGCGGATGCTGCGGCCGCTGGCGAAGATCACCGCGACCGCGCAGCGCCTGTCGCACAGCTCACTGCACGAGCGGATCGCGCTGGAGGGGCCGAGCGACGAGATCAAGGATCTCGCCGACACCTTCGACGCCATGCTCGACCGGCTGCATCTCGCCTTCGACTCCCAGCGCAGGTTCGTCGCCAACGCCAGCCACGAGCTCCGCACCCCGCTGACGATCAACAGGACCGTCCTGGAGGTGGCGCTGGCCAGGAGGTCCACCCCGGAGGAGACGAAGATCCTCGCCGGGACGCTGCTGGAGACCACCTCACGGCACGAGCGCCTCATCGAGGGCCTGCTCCTGCTGGCCCGCTCGGAGAACGAGCCGCAGGAGCGCGTCCCGGTGGACCTGTCCGAGCTGGCCGCCAGCTCCCTGGACGATCTGGCCGTCCCCGACGGCGTCCTGGTCGAACGGCGGCTCAGCCCGGCGGCGACCGCCGGCGAACCCGTCCTGCTCGAACGCTGCGTCGCCAACCTGCTGGAGAACGCCGCCCGCTACAACCTCCCCGACGGCCGGATCTGGATCAGCACCTGGCAGGAGCACGGCTGGTCGGTCGTCCGGGTCGAGAACACCGGCGCGACCGTCCCCAGCCACGCCCTGGACACGATCTACGAGCCCTTCCGCCGGCTGCGGCCCGACCGCACCGGGTCGAAGAAGGGCGCGGGCCTGGGCCTGTCCATCGTCCGCTCCGTGGTCAGGGCGCACGGCGGCACCCTGGAGACCCACGCCCGCCCCGAGGGCGGCGGCCTGCTGACGATCCTGCGCTTCCCCGCGGCCTCACCGCCCGCGGCACAGCCCTCGGGGAACGCTTCTGCGGCCCCGGTCTAGGGCCTAGTCCAGGACGGTCGGGGCGGCGGCGAGGGGCTGGACCGCCTTGGGCTCGGTCCAGAAGGTGACCCGGCCCTCGGGGGTGCGCATGCGGCCCGACTGCATGCCGGACAGCCAGCGGTAGACGATCTTGCCGGTGGCGTTGCGGGGCAGCTCGGTGATGAAGAAGACGTCGCGCGGGACGGCGTAGCGGGCGACCTGCTCGCGGATGTACTCGCGGACCGTCTTCTCGGTCATGACCACCCCGGTGCGCAGCACGATGTAGGCGGCCAGCCGCTGCCCGTACTCGTCGTCGGGGACGCCGGTGACGGCGACCTCGAGGATGCCGGGCAGCCGCGACAGGACGTCCTCGACGTCCCGCGGGACGACGTTCTCGCCGCCCGAGACCACCAGGCCGTCGTGGCGGCCGTCGACGTAGAGCATGCCGCGGGCGTCGAGATGGCCGAGGTCGCCGGTGAACAGCAGGCCGTTCAGCGAGTCGGTCGGCTCGCCGCTGGTGTAGCCCTCGAAGACGTTCTCGTTGGCGGCGAAGATCCGGCCGATCGTGGCCCGGGGGACGCGCTTGCCCTCGTCGTTGATGATCAGGACCGAGGTGCCGCGCGGGGGGCGTCCGGCGGTGCCGGGGTTGATCCGCAGTTCCTTCGGGCCGGCGATCGACACCCAGGAGGCCTCGGTCGAGCCGTAGACGTTGTAGAGGCGGTCGCCGAAGGCGTCCATGAAGCGGTGGGCGAGGTCGCCGGGGAGCGCGGAGCCGCTGAGGGCCGTGATCCGCAGGCCGCGGGTGTCGTAGCCGTCGCGGGTCTCCTGCGGCAGCTCCATGATCCGCTGGATCATGACCGGGACGGCGAAGAGGGCGCTGCGCTTCTGGCGCTCCAGCTCGCCGAGCGTCTGCTCGGGGTCGAACCGCCGGTGCAGGACGATCGTGGAGCGCAGGGCGAAGCCGATCTGGAGGGCCGCGAACCCCCAGGTGTGGAAGACGGGGGCGTCGACCACGAAGGTCTGGCGGTTGCGCAGCGGGATCCGCGACAGCATCGAGGCCAGCGGGCGCATCCCGGGCTTGGGCCTGCGCCGCGCGCCCTTGGGACGGCCGCCGGTGCCGGAGCTCAGCATGATCGTGCGGCCCTGGGTGTTCGGCGGGATCACCGGATCGCCGGAGGCCTCGGCGATGAGCTGGTCGAGGGTCTCGGCGCCCGCGGCGGCGGGGACGTCCGCCCAGATGACCACCTTGCGGAGGTGGGCCGGGCAGGAGGACAGGACGGCCGCGAACTCGGCGTCGGCGACGACCACGTCCATGCGCAGCTCGGTCATGATCGACCGGAGCTGGCCAGGGCCGAATCCGGTGTTCAGCAGGACGGTCTCGGCGCCGCGCTTGCTGCACGCCACGAGCGTCTCGACGAACGCCCGGTGGTTGCGGCACATGATCCCCACCCGGGGCCTGGGGCCCTGGAGGGGCAGCGCCCCGGACAGCCGGTCGGTGCGCTCGTCGAAGTCGGCGTAGGTGACCGAACCCGCGTCGTCGATGATCGCGATCTTGTTCGGCTGACTGATCGAGGCGGCCTTGGACAGCCCGGCGAGTGTCGTGCCCCACGCGTGCAGGGCGCCGAGCGCGCGCAGGGTCCGCCAGGGGCGCAGCATCCGCAACACGCCCGAGCCCATCAGGACGAACCCGAGATCCATCGTGTTGCCGAGACGGCGCCGGAATCCCGGCCGGTACTCAGGTCTGGCGTGCACCACCGTTTCCTCCCGGTGACTGTTCCGCCACGCTAACCAGGCCCGGCTCGCCGGACAAGTAGGAAATGCGCCAAATAACCCGGAACGGCACGTCATTTGTCAGTGGTTACTGACTAGTAGCATGGTCTGTTACCAGCGAGTAGCATCGTTGGCATCCGAGCCTTGACCTCTAGGGAGACCTGATCGTGCCTCGTATCGCACGTGACGTCGTGTTCGTCGACGGCGTCCGCACGCCGTTCGGCAAGGCCGGCCCCAAGGGCCTTTACGCCGAGACCCGCGCCGACGACCTGGTCGTCCGCGCCATCCGTGAGCTCGTCCGGCGGAACCCGGGCCTACCGCCCGAGCGCGTCGACGAGGTCTCCATCGCCGCGACGACCCAGAT
Organism: Actinocorallia longicatena; assembly: GCF_039534125.1. NCBI lineage: Bacteria > Bacillati > Actinomycetota > Actinomycetes > Streptosporangiales > Thermomonosporaceae > Actinocorallia > Actinocorallia longicatena. The sequence continues at coordinate 52,935 of NZ_BAAAUV010000009.1, forward strand.
CGGCGACCAGGGACTGACCATCGGGCGGTCCGCCGCCGTGCTGGCCGGGCTGCCCAAGTCCGTGCCCGGTTTCGCGATCGACCGCATGTGCGCCGGTGCGATGACCGCCGTGACGACCACCGCGTCGGGGATCGCCTTCGGCGCCTACGACGCCGTGATCGCCGGCGGTGTCGAGCACATGGGCCGCCACCCCATGGGCGAGGGCGTCGACCCCAACCCGCGCTTCCTGGCCGACAAGCTCGTCGACCCGTCCGCGCTGGTGATGGGCCTGACCGCCGAGAACCTGCACGACCGGTACCCCGAGGTCACCAAGGAGCGGTGCGACGCCTACGCCGTGCGCTCCCAGGAGAAGCTCGCCGCCGCCTACGCCGCGGGCAAGGTCCAGCCGGACCTCGTCCCGACGGCCGTCCGCTCGGCCGAGAAGGGCTACGGCCTGGCCACCGAGGACGAGCCGCCGCGCCCCGGCACCACCCTGGAGTCCCTGGCCTCCCTGAAGACCCCGTTCCGGGCCGCCGGGAACATCACCGCCGGCAACGCGGCCGGTCTCAACGACGGCGCGACGGCCTGCCTGCTCGTCGCCGAGGACGTCGCCGCCGAACTGGGCCTCACCGCCCGGATGCGCCTGGTCGACTACTCCTTCGTGGGCGTCGAACCCGAGGTCATGGGCATCGGCCCGGTCCCCGCGACCGAGAAGCTGCTGGCCCGCAACGGCCTGTCGATCGAGGACATCGGCCTGTTCGAGATCAACGAGGCCTTCGCGGTCCAGGTGCTCGCCTTCCTCGACCACTTCAAGATCGACCAGGACGACCCGCGGGTGAACCCGTGGGGCGGGGCCATCGCGGTCGGCCACCCGCTGGCCTCCTCCGGCGTCCGGCTGATGAACCAGCTCTCCCGCCACTTCGAGGAGCGGACGGACGTCCGTTACGGCCTCACCACGATGTGCGTCGGCATGGGCATGGGCGGAACTGTTCTCTGGGAGAACGTGAACTGGGAAGGCGCGCAGAAGTGAGCGGCATCAACGAGATCTTCTCCGACGAGGTCGTGACCCACGCCCGCGTCCGCGACGTCAAGCTGCCCCACGGCGCCGGCACGCTCGCCCTGATCACCCTGGACAACGGCTTCGACCACACCAAGCCGAACACCTTCGGCCCGGCCGGGCTGGCCGAGCTGAACGCCGCCCTCGACGCCGTCGCCGAGCGCGACGACCTCGCGGCCGTGGGCGTCACCGGCAAGCCGTTCATCTTCGCCGTCGGCGCCGACCTCAAGGGCGTCCCGCTGATCACGTCGCGGGCGGACGCGCTGGCCATCGGCAAGCTCGGCCACGACGTGTTCCGCCGCCTCGGCGAGCTGACCGTGCCCTCGTTCGCGTTCTACAACGGCGCGGCCATGGGCGGGGGCGTCGAGGTCGGCCTCAACTGCACCTACCGGACCGTGTCGCGGAGCATCCCGGCGTTCGCGCTGCCCGAGACCTTCCTGGGCCTGGTCCCCGGCTGGGGCGGCACCTACCTGCTCCCGAACCTGATCGGCGCCGAGAAGGCCCTCAAGCTGATCATCGAGAACCCGCTCGCGCAGAACCGCATGATCAAGGGCCAGCAGGTCTTCGACCTGGGCATCGCCGACGCGGTCTTCGACGGCGCCGACTTCCTCGAGGAGTCCCTGAGCTGGGCCGCACGGGTGATCACCGGCGAGCTCGTGGTCGAGCGTCCCGCGGTCGACAAGGGCGAGGCCTGGGACAACGCGGTCGACATGGCCGGGTTCGTCCTGGAGGGCAAGCTGCACGGCGCGGCCCCCGCGCCCGTCCGCGCCCTCGAGCTGGTCCGCGAGGCGAAGAACCGCACCCGCGACGAGGGCTTCGCCGCCGAGGACGAGGCGCTCGCCGACCTCATCATGACCGACGAGCTCCGCGCCGGCCTGTACGCCTTCGACCTGACCCAGAAGCGCGCCAAGCGGCCCGCCGGGGCCCCGGACAAGGCGCTCGCCCGCAAGATCACCAAGGTGGGCGTCGTCGGCGCTGGCCTCATGGCCGGGCAGCTCGCCCTGCTGTTCGCCCAGCGCCTCGAGGTCCCGGTCGTCATGACCGACCTCGACCAGGCCCGCCTGGACAAGGGCGTCGCCTACGCCCACGGCGAGGTCGACAAGCTGGCGAAGAAGGGCCGGATCAACGCCGACCGGGCCAACCGGCTCAAGGCGCTGATCAGGGGCTCCCTGACCAAGGACGCCTTCTCCGACGCCGACTTCGTGATCGAGGCGGTCTTCGAGGAGATGTCGGTCAAGCAGAAGGTGTTCGCCGAGGTCGAGGCCGTCGTCTCCGAGACCTGCGTCCTGGCGACCAACACCTCCTCGCTGTCGATCTCGGAGATGGCCTCGAAGCTCGAGCACCCCGAGCGGGTCGTCGGCTTCCACTTCTTCAACCCGGTCGCGGTCCTGCCGCTGCTGGAGATCGTCCGCGCGGACCGCACCGACGACGCGACCCTGGCGACGGCCTTCGCGGTCGGCAGGACGCTCAAGAAGTCCTGCGTGCTGGTCAAGGACGCCCCGGCCTTCGTGGTCAACCGCGTCCTGCTGCGCCTGATGGCCGAATTCATCGGCGCCGTCGAGGAGGGCACCCCGATCGACGTCGCCGAGCGGGCCGCCGCCCCGCTGGGCCTGCCGATGAGCCCGTTCATCCTCATGGGCCTCGTCGGCCCGGCGATCGCCCTGCACGTCAACGAGACGCTGCACGGCGCGTTCCCCGAGCGCTTCCCGGTCAGCCCGAAGTTCCGGCGGTTCGTGGAGTCCGGCAAGTCCGGGGTCTACCTGCCCGACTTCACCCTCGACCCCGAGGCCGTGGAGATCTTCAAGGGCGGCGACCGCCCGTCCACCGAGGAGCAGGTCCTCCAGCGGGCCCTCGAGGGCCTCGCCCAGGAGATCCGCCTGATGCTCGACGAGGGCGTCGTGGCGGCCGCCGAGGACATCGACCTGTGCCTGATCATGGGCGCGGGCTACCCGTTCCACCTGGGCGGCATCACGCCGTACCTGGACCGGACCGGCGTATCGGCCAAGGTCGCCGGGAACAACTTCCTCTCCCCCGGCGTTGCATCAGTGGGATAGGGGAGAAAGACCAGCCGGCCCGGGGACTGGGGGGTTACCAGGGTCGGCGTCGGAAAGCGCGCCTCGTGCCTCTGGGCACGGGGCGCCTTTTCCGTTTCCGGGCCGGTTCATCGTGATCATCCGCGGGCACACCCGAGAGGTGGACGAAACGGACTGGGCCCGGCTGGCACCCCACTGGGATCCCGCCACGGCGTCCGAGGACGACGGCCGGGCCGCCGAGCACGCCCTGGACGCGGCCGAGAAGACCGCTGAGCGGGTCGCGGGCGGCGGCATCAGGGCGGCGGTGCTGGGCGTCAACGACGGCCTGGTGACCAATCTGTGCCTGATCCTCGGGGTCGTGGGCGCGCACACCGAGGCCTCGACGGTGCGGCTGACCGGGTTGATGAGCCTGCTCGCGGGCGCGCTGTCGATGGCGGCGGGCGAGTGGGTCTCGGTCCGCAGCCAGAAGGAGATCGCCGAGAGCATGGACGGCGACCTGCGGCGGGCGTGGGAGCTGTCCCCGCCGGCGGTGTTCGCCCGCTTCTCCCGCGGCCTGCGCGGCTTCGGCCTCGACCGGAGGACCGCGCGCCGGGCCGAGGAGGAGGTCACCCTCGCGGGTTCCGGCCCGACCGTGGCCAGCCGGGTGATCTTCGGGGTGACGCCCGACGACGGCGGCTCCCCCGTCACCGCGGCGCTCAGCTCGCTCCTGCTCTTCGGCGTCGGCGCCTTCGTGCCGCTGGTTCCGTGGTTCTTCACCGAGGGCACGGCCGCCGTGGTCCTGTCGGCGGTGCTGACGGGCGCGGCGAGCCTGGCCGTCGGCGGCTTCCTGGGCCTGCAGTCCGACCGTTCCTGGTGGTGGACCGCGCTGCGCCAGCTCCTCATCGTCGCCCTCGCCTCGGCGATCACCTACGGCCTCGGGGCCCTGGCCGGGACGGCCGTCTGACCGTCCCGGCCGCAGACCCTAGAAGCGCAGGACCGCGGCGATGCGGTCCTCGGCGGCCAGGGCGCCGTCGGGGACGAAGGTGACCCTGCCGTCGCCGTTGAGCGTGGCCTCGATCAGGTCGTCGACGGCGTCGTTGACGAAGTCGCCCTCGGTGCCGTCCGCGGGGTAGAGCCGGCCGTCGTGGGCGCGGGCCGGTGCGAAGAAGCCCTCCTCGACGATCAGGTGGGCGATCCTGGCCTGTGAGGCCAGCTCCCAGGTCTCCTCCAGGCCGCCCGCGTACAGCTTGGCCGACCTGGCCCCGTCGAGCTCGGCGACGGCGCGCTCCTGGACCCGCCGGTGCTCGGCCTCCAGGACGGGCCCGACGAGCTGGGCGAGCTCCGGCGCCGACGCCGTGTCGTAACTGCCCTCGACCGTGCCGATGACCGACCTGGCGACCGGCCCGTCGGCGAGGTCGCCGAAGTAGGTCAGGTAGCGCGGGACCCCCAGCACGATGATCGGCCGGTCGTCCTGGCGGACCACCTCCGTGAGGTGCCGTTCGACGTCGCGGAAGAACTGCATGCGCCGGTCGTCCTGGATGCGGAACTGCTTGGGCTGGGTGGGCGTCGTCCCCCGTTCGTCGGGGAGGGAGTCCTCGAACTCCAGCGGGAACAGGGCGTTCGCCACCTCCTCCAGGCGCTCGCCGTCGCCGCTCCACAGCCGGGTGGGCTGCTCGGACAGGACCAGGACCCAGTACTTCCACGTCGACTCGAACATCGCGACCAGGTCGCGGGTCGCGAAGGTGTCATCGATGATCACCCGCTCGGCCACCGAGACCCGGGGCAGCACGAAGGCGTGACTCTCCCCTCCGGGCGCCGCGAGCAGCACCAGACCCTCGGCGACGTGCTCGAAGTCGACCTGCCCCGCGGCCTTCTCGAGATTGTCGATGATCTCCTCGGCGACCCCCCGCTCGAGGTCCAGGCCCTCGAGGCGGTGCCGTGCCTGGTCGAGCAGCGTCTTCAGCCGCACTCGGTCCTGCTGGTTCTCCGGGCGGCGCCGGTGCGTCGGCATCACCAGGGACACAGCAGGGAAGGTCCGCGGCCGTCGCAGGACCGCAAGCTCAAAAGCATCCACGAAATCCCCCGATTTCCATGTACGTCACACCAGGTTACCCTGCGGCCCCCCGTTACTGAGATCCCGGTCACACCGGGAACCCGCAGGGGACCGGGACCGTTGGACCCATCGGGAACGAGGAGTGGGAAAGACCAGCCGGGACCGGGGCTGGGGGGTCACCGGGTTCGGCGCACGAAGGGCGCCCCGCGTACATCGCGGGGCGCTTTTCGTCTTTCCTGGAGAACGATCACGTTTCCCGGCGAACGATCACGCAATCTGGGTAGAAGCGTGGTCTCAGGAGGACATGTGGTTCCAGAAGGCGTACCGGACGATCTCTACCGGGCGGCCGTCGCGGCGCTGAGGGGGATGGCCGTGGCGGAGACTCCGCTGGTGATCGAGAAGGTGCTGGCGGCGGTGCTCCCGATGCACGAGCAGGAGGTGGTCGAGCGGGTCGCCGGGATGTACGAGCAGCGGCTACTCCTGGCGCAGGCCGAGCTCAGGGCCTTGCGGCGGGAGAACACGGGGCTCCGGCAGGACGGCCGGCTGGCCGACGCCCGGGTCCTGGCGGAGACCGCCAAACCGGGTCTGACGGCCCCGCCGGAGGACTGCTCCAACGCGTGCATGGACGCCGCCTGCGACTGCTCGGGCAAATGGCGCGCCACCGCGTGGACCCTCGATCCGGAGGAGCTCATCGCCATCCTCGACCGCCGCCCCTGACCCCTTTCCCGCCCCGTGGCCCGATCCGGCCATCGCGGCTTCGCGCGTCAGACGAGGTCGGCGGTGAACAGCTCCCAGTAGTGGGTGACATGGGCGAGGGCGGTGCCCAGATCACGACCGACATAGGTCCAGCGGCCCCGCAGGCGCCAGTTGCGGTGGGCGCCGTCCGACAGCAGGACCTCGATGGAGAAGGCGGCGTCGTGGGCGCGGATGATGCCCGCCATGTCGATGGTGGCGGTCTTGAGGAACGGCTCGCTCTCGCACCGGACGGCCAGCACGTGGGTGCCCTCGTCCTGCCGGACGAGGCCCTGTCCGAGATCGAAGGCGAGCATGGCCGCATAGTCCGGGCCGAGCCAGCGCAGCTGCGGCAGCTGGTCGGGCGGAGGGAAGCCGTACAACGCCGGTCCGCCTGTCACATCGCGAAACCTAGCGTGATGGCCATGGTCGCGTACCCACTTCCCTGCATCCCATCCCGTCCGACCAGCGTGTTTGTGGCCATTGGCCCGAATGGTCGCGCGAATCGCGTGTGGTGCATCGGTCCGGGCGAGCAGACCGAAAGGGATCTGACGGTCAGACGACCTCGGCCGTCAGAAGCTCCCAGAAATGGGTGACGCCCGCGAAGGGCGTCCCCAGGTCGCGGCCGCAGTAGGTCCAGCGGCCGCGCAGCCGCCACGAACGGCCCAGGCCGTCGCAGAGGAGCAGTTCGAGCGAGAAGGAGACGTCCTGCGCCCGGAGCACGCCCCGGTCCGCGGCGACGGTCGTCAGCCGCGGATTCGCCTCGCACCTGACGCCCCGCAGCAGCGTGCGGGGATCCTGGCGGAGCAGGCCCTGATTCAGATCATGGACCAGCAGGGCCGCGTAGTCGGCGCCCAGCCAGCGCAGCTCGGAGATGTGGGGAAAACCGTAACGAGCCGCGACGACCGGGTGCCTGGCGTCGCTGCGGTGGCTGTCGAGGACGGTCACGCTGCACCACTTCCTGGGTTGTGGTTCTCTTCTGCCCCCGATGGCCCTTATTCGGTTGTCGTCACCCCTGACTGCAAGCCGAGCGCATCGCTTCCCATGTGCCCAGCTTCACGCGTTCACCGCGTGCCAGAGATGCTGCCAGTGACACTTCCGCCGCGTCCAGTCCCAACCAATGTGAATAGGTGACGAATTGGACACCGCGGGATGTCAGGAGGACTTCCAGGTCCTGTTCCGGCCTCGGCCTGGCGCCCAGTCCGGCCAGCACCTCGCGGACCGTCTCGGCCGCGTCGGACTTGTTGGTGCCCACCACACCGGACGGGCCGCGCTTGATCCAGCCCGCCGTGAACTCGCCGTCGGCGATCCGGCCGCGCTCGTTCACGATCACCGAGGCGCGCTCGTCGAACGGGACCCCCGCCAGCGGGACGCTCCGGTAGCCCACCGACCGGACGACCGCCCCGACGGGCAGCGTCTCGTGGACACCGGTGCCGACGACCCTCCCGTCCACCAGCTCCGTCCGCTCCAGCTTGAGCCCCTCGACCTTCTCCGTCCCGATGATCTCGACGGGCGCGAGCCAGAACCGCAGGTCGATGTGGCGCAGGGCCTCGACCGGCGGGGTGGTCCAGGCCGCCATGGCGGCGATGTTGCCGCGCACGTGCCGGTCGGCGGCGGCGAGCTCGGCGTCGGCCTCGGACAGCTCCATGTCCTCCGGGCGGACGTGGATCGAGGCGTGGTGCAGCTCGCCGAGCTCCCGCGCCTCCTTGGTGGTGAACTTGGCCTGCGCGGGGCCGCGGCGGCCGATCAGGTGGATCCGCCGGACCTTCGACTGGCCCAGGGCGTCCAGGACGTGCTCGGGGATGTCGGTCTCGCGCAGTTCCCCGGCCGTCTTGGCGAGGATCCGGACCACGTCGACCGCGACGTTCCCGACGCCGATCACCGCGACCTCCTCGACCGACAGGTCGAAGTCGTGCCCGGCGGCGTCGGGGTGGCCGCAGTACCAGTTCACGAAGTCGGTCGCGGCGATCGAGCCGGGCAGGTCCTCGCCCGGCAGCCCGAGCCGCCGGTCCACCATCGCGCCCGTGCAGTAGACGACCGCGTCGTAGCAGGACAGCAGTTCGTCCCTGGTCACGTCGCGGCCGAGCTCGACGCAGCCGAAGAAGCGCACTCCCGGCTGCTCCAGCACCTTCTGCAGGTACTTCGCGATGGCCTTGATGGACTTGTGGTCCGGCGCGACGCCGTACCTCACGAGCCCGTAGGGGGTGGGCAGCCGGTCGATCACGTCGACCTTCACGCCACCTTTGACGAGGGCTTCGGCAGCGTACAGCCCCGCGGGACCGGCTCCGACCACTGCAACCGTAAAGTCCGTCACACCGGGCATTGTGCCCGCAACCAAATTCGCAGTACCAGCCGGGGTCAGATCACGACACGGCCGCTGTTTTCGGACCGTTCCTGGACCCGGCTGTGGTGCCGCCCGTAAAGGAAGTAGACGGCGCTGCCGATCAGCATCCACACGAAGAACCGCACCCAGGTCTCGACCGGCAGGTTCAGCATGACGAACACGCTGGCCAGGACAGCCAGGATCGGGGTCAGCGGGACCAGCGGCGTGCGGAAGGAGCGCGGCAGGTCGGGACGGGTCCTGCGCAGGACGATCACTCCGATGGCGACGACCACGAAGGCGAAGAGCGTCCCGATGTTGACGAGCTCGGCGAGCGCCGACAGCGGGATGAGCCCGGCGAGCAGCGCGACGACCACTCCCATGAAGATCGTCGAACGGGCGGGGGTGCCGTACCTCGGGTGGACCTCGGCGAGCCACTGCGGAAGCAGGCCGTCGCGGCTCATCGCGAAGAACACCCGGCTCTGGCCGAGCAGCAGGATGAGCACGACGGTCGTCAGGCCGAAGATGGCGCCGACGCTGATGAGCGTCGCGAAGAACGGGTGACCGACCGACTTGAAGGCGTCGGCGAGCGGCGCCGATTCGCTGAGCTCGGAGTAGTGCTGCATCCCGACGACCACCAGCGACACCGCGACGTACAGGGCGGTGCAGATGAGCAGCGAGGCGATGATCCCGATGGGCAGGTCGCGCTGCGGGCGGCGGGCCTCCTCCGCGGCGGTGGCGACGACGTCGAAGCCGATGTAGGCGAAGAAGACGATCGCGACCGCGCCGAAGATGCCGAGCCAGCCGAACGCCACCGGGGTGACCCCGGACAGGACCTGGAGCAGCGGCGCCTTCCAGCCGTCGACCGCGGGGGTGCTGTGGGCCGGCGGGATGAACGGCTTGTAGTTGTCGGCGTTGATGAAGAACAGCCCGGCGATCACGACGAGGGCGATCACGCTCAGCTTGATCGCGACCATGATCGCGTTGACCCGTGAGGAGATCTTGACCCCCAGGACGAGCAGGGCCGTCACGGCGAGGACGATGAGCACGGCCGGGATGTTGAAGGTCGCGTGCTCCCCCGCCAGGCTCGCGGGCAGATGGACCCCGGCGCTGTCCAGCAGCGAGACCAGGTAGCCCGACCAGCCGACGGCGACCACCGCCGCGCCCAGCGCCAGTTCCAGGATGAGGTCCCAGCCGATGATCCAGGCCGGGAACTCCCCGATCGTGGCGTAGGAGAAGGTGTAGGCCGATCCGGCGACCGGGACCGTCGAGGCGAACTCGGCGTAACACAGCGCCGCGAGCGCGCAGACGATCCCGGCGAACACGAACGACAGCGCCACGGCCGGGCCCGCGTACTCCTTGGCGACCCGGCCGGTCAGCACGAAGATCCCGGTGCCGACGACCACGCCGATCCCGAAGACCGTCAGATCGAGGGCGGACAGGTCGCGGCGGAGCCTGTGCCCCGGTTCCTCGGTCTCCCGGACGGACTGTTCGACCGATTTCGTGCGGAACAGAGTGCTCACGACGCTCCTTGCAACGGTGTGTGCTCTATCGAACACACACCGTAACAAGTCAGCGACCGGCGACGCGTGACCTCGCGGTCCTGCGGTTGGTCACCTTGGCGACCGTCTCGGTGATCTCCCTGGCCAGGTCCTGCGGGGTCAGCCCGATCGTGCCGAGGATCTCCGCGCGCGAGGCGTGGTCGAGGAACTCCTGCGGGATGCCGTAGGTGCGGATCGGCACGTCCACGCCGTTGTCGCGCAGCTCACGGGCGACCGCGTCGCCCACCGCGCCGGTGCGGCCGTTGTCCTCCACCACCACGACGAGCTTGTGGCCCGCCGCGGCCCCGGCCAGCTCCGGGTCGAGCGGCTTGACCCATCGCGGGTCGACGACGGTCGCGTCGATGCCCTGGTCGACCAGGCGCTCGGCCGCGCCGACCGCGGTGGCCGTCATCGAGCCGACCGCGACGATCAGGACGTCCTTGCCGGGACGCTCGTACAGCACGTCCATCCCGCCGAGGGTGCCGACCGCCTCGAGGTCCTCGAAGACCGGGCCCTTGGGGAAGCGGATCGCCGACGGGCCTCCGGTGACCTCCAGGCAGGCGCGCAGGAGCTCTCGCAGCCGGGTGCCGTCGCGCGGGACGGCCACCTTCATCCCCGGCACCAGCGACAGGATCGACAGGTCCCACATGCCGTTGTGGGAGGCGCCGTCGTCGCCGGTGACGCCCGCCCGGTCCAGCACGAAGGTCACGGCCTGCTTGTGCAGGGCGATGTCCATCAGCATCTGGTCGAAGGCGCGGTTGAGGAAGGTCGCGTAGAGCGCCACGACCGGGTGCAGGCCGCCGAGCGCTAGCCCGGCCGCCGAGGTGGCGGCGTGCTGCTCGGCGATGCCGACGTCGTAGATCCGGTCGGGGTAGGCGTCGGCGAAGGCGGCCAGGCCGACCGGATGCAGCATCGCCGCGGTGATCCCCACGACGTCCGGGCGCTCCGCGCCGATCTTCACCATCTCGGCGGAGAAGACCTTGGTCCAGCCGGGCTTGGAGCTGGGGGCGGACTTGCCGGTCTCGGGATCGAAGACCCCGGCGCCGTGCATGTTGTCCTCCTCGTTCTGCTCGGCGGGGGCATAGCCCTTGCCCTTGCTGGTGATGGCGTGGACGATCACCGGCGCGCCGAACTCGCGGGCCTTGCGCAGGGCACGTTCCATCGCCTGCTCGTCGTGGCCGTCGATGGGCCCGACGTACTTCATGCCGAGGTCCTCGAACATGGCCTGCGGCTGCAGGATGTCCTTGAGGCCCTTCTTGAGGCCGTGCAGCGCCTCGTAGGCCAGCTCGCCCGCGACCGGGACCCTGGGAACGGTCCGTTTCACCAGGTCGAGCGCCTTCTCGTACCCCTGGGTGACGCGAAGGTCGGCGAGATGGCTGGCGAGCCCGCCGATGGTCGGGGAGTAGGAGCGGCCGTTGTCGTTGACCACGATGATGACCGGGCGGTCCCGCCCGGCGGCGATGTTGTTCAGCGCCTCCCAGCACATGCCGCCGGTCAGCGCGCCGTCGCCGACGACCGCGATGACGTGCCGGTCGGTCTCGCCGCGGACCTGGAAGGCCTTGGCGATGCCGTCGGCCCAGGACAGGGCGGTCGAGGCGTGCGAGTTCTCGATGACGTCGTGCTCGGACTCGGCCTGGCACGGGTAGCCGCTGATGCCGCCCTTGCGGCGCAGCTCGCTGAAGTCCTGGCGGCCGGTCAGCAGCTTGTGGACATAGGCCTGGTGGCCGGTGTCGAACAGGATGCGGTCGCGCGGCGAGTCGAAGACCCGGTGGATCGCGACCGTGAGCTCGACGACGCCCAGGTTGGGACCGAGGTGGCCGCCCGTCTTGGCGACGGCGTCGACGAGGAATCCCCGGATCTCCCCGTGCAGTTCCGGCAGCAGCTCGGCGTCCAGTCGTTTCAGGTCCTCCGGACCCTTGATCGACTCAAGCAGGCTCAAGCGGGTCATCTCCTATGACGATGAGGCCCACGATCTATGCGCATCCCGAAGCAGGCCCCTGCTTCCAGTGGTTGTGCAGAGTTTAATGCCGGTTGGCCGAGCACGCGGAGTGAGGGGAAGAATGAGCACCATGGGAGAGCGAATCGTCCTGCTGGACGAAGCCGGACAGGACATCGGAACAGCACCCAAAGCGGAGAGTCACCACGGGGACACACCCTTCCATCTCGCTTTCTCCTCCTACCTGGTCAACGCCGACGGCCTGGTTCTGCTGACACAGCGTGCGCATGACAAGCGCAGCTTCCCCTCGGTCTGGACCAACAGCGCGTGCGGGCATCCCGCTCCGGGCGAGTCACTGCGCGCGGCGGTGACCAGGCGCGTCAAGGACGAGCTCGGCCTGGCGGTGACGGACCTCACACTCGTCCTGCCGGAGTTCGTCTACCGGGCGGAGATGCGCGGCGTGGTCGAGCACGAGTGGTGCCCGGTCGTGCGGGGGCGGGTGACGGGCGAGCCGGTCCGCGATCCGGCGGAGGTCGAGGCGTTCGCGTGGCGGGACTGGGACGGCGTCAGGGCCCTCCTGGACGACCCGAGCGCCTCGCCGTGGTTCGTCGAGCAGATGGGGTACCTCGTGCCCCTCGGCTCCCCGCTGGAGTGGCCCGCCGCGGACCCCTCGCTGCTGCCGCCGGCCGTCCTCTGGTGACTGGAGAAGTCAACTCAGGTCAGCGGATGAGGTCACGTTCGGTTAGCGATGAGCGCCGGGCGCACAGGGGGTTCGATCAACATCGCCCGGACGTCCGCCACGAGCGAATCCTGCGGAGTCCACAACCCGCCCTGACGCCCGAGGGCCATGATCGGCCGGCGGAGCGGCCGCAGGCCGCCCAGCCGCCAGTGGTATTCGCCGGGCCGCGCCCACGACCCGCAGTCACAGACCGCGTCACGGCGCCCGGCCGTGGCGCCGCAGACGTCGGTGACCTCGGCGACCGCGATCACGGCGCCGAGGGCGGCCAGTGGATCGTCGGGGTTCCAGCCCGCCTCCCGGACCTGCGGGAGGGCGCAGGAATCGAGATCAACGCGCATGGCGGCATGAACTAGGACCGTTCCACGGTAGTCCGTCGGCTCCTCCTGATTGGAGATCCGTCGGTGACCGCGAGCGATGGCCCATGCGTAGGGCTGCCTCACGCTGATCGCCTGCATGCGCCAACCTCCCCAGGGTGCCTGACACCCATCTTGACTCAGCCGCGTGCCCGGAGCGTGTCCGTCTTAGCCCGGAGTATGAGGCTTCCACCCGGTTAATCAACCCCTACCGGTAGGTAAACCTCCCACCCACGCCAGCCACACTCCGTAACACGCTCCCGCGAACCACATGGTTGTCATTTACTGCGCAAATTACTCCGCATCGGGCACGCGCGGCGCATCTCCACCGGGTCCGGGGAGCCCCGCGAGGGCGAGAAGGCCGAGTGCGGTCACGGCTGCCGCGAGATGGCAGGCGGCGCTCAGGCCGCCGAGGTCCGGCAGGCGGGCGGCCACCGCGACTCCGACGGCGACCCGAACGAGCGCGCCATCCCCTGCTCGCCGAAAAGCGTCCGGATCGACCGCATGATCGCCGACCTTCGCCGCTCCCGCGCCGTCCTGGACGAGGCCATCGAGACCGCCTCCGGGTCCTGACCGGATCAGGACGGTCCATCGGGGATCCGCCCCCGGAAGAGGACCTCCAGAACGGGACGGGCGGCGGTGTCCGGGGTGGCGCCGAGGTCGTCCGGGAGGGCTCCGCTGAGCCACAGGCTCGCGAAGCCGTGAGCGATCGACCAGGCGGCGATCGCGTCCGTGCGGGGTGAGCCGCCGGTCAGGGTGCTCGCGCCCGCGGCGAGGGCGGCGTCGGCGCGGGATCTGGCCGCCGCGACCTCGGGGTCGGCCGGGTCGTAGAGGGTGGGGGTGAACATGACCTCGAAGTGGGCGGGGTGCTCGGTGGCGAAGCGGACGTAGGCGACGCCCATCTCCAGCAGGTCGTCGTGGAAGGGGCTCAGGGCGTCGGCGAAGAGCGTGAAGCCCTCGGCGGCGACGGCCGTCAGCACGCCGCGCCGGTCCCCGAAGTGGTGGGCCGGAGCGGCGTGCGAGACGCCCGCCCTGCGGGCCAGCTCGCGCAGGCTCCAGGTGGCGGTCCCCGACTCGGTGATCGCCTGCACGGCCGCGCTCATGATGGTCCGCCGCAGGTCTCCGTGGTGGTAACCGGCCATCTCGCCTCCCGGGAATGAATCTGGACGTTGACAAGTTTAGGTCGTTGACGCAATCTTGTCAGTGTCTAGATTCTGGTGAAAGGGCTCATCATGCCGACCATCCCGTGGATCACCGTCGAGCAGCCGTCCTCCGCCGAGGTGCTGGTGATGGCCTCCCGCCTGGAGGTGAAGGCGCTGCACCAGGTTCCCGGCTTCCTGCTCGCCTCGATGCGGCTGCTGCTCCAGGCCCGCCGCTCCCCCGGGGCGCTGGGCGTGTCGCTCAAGGCCGAGCCGTTCGCCCGGACCTTCTGGACGCTCTCGGCCTGGACCGACCAGAAGGCCGTCAACGCCTACGCGGCGGCCGAGCCGCACCGCTCCACGATGCGCGCCAAGCGCGCGGTGATGAAGGACTCCACCTTCGTCTTCTGGACCGCCCCCGCGACCGGCCTCCCCCTCTCCTGGGAGGAGGCGCACCGCCGGATCGAAGCCGAACGCGCCTAGGGCCTGTCTCGAAGTCACCTGCCCTGCTGCGCGACGCCCAGGCACGCACCCTGGAGGCTTGTCGTCAGTCGCCAGCCACACCAGGCTGACTCCCTCCTCCGCACCACCAGGGCACGCACCTGAACGCCGCTCGCCACGGGCGCCGACCTCGAGACAGGCCCTAGACGTCGGGCTCGGTCAGGCCGCGGAGCTCGTCGTCGACGTCGGCGGCGGCTCCGCGCAGCAGGAGGCCGGGCGGCCTGCCGGGGTGGTGGTGGCCCCGGAAGAGGACGAAATGACTGGTCTTCGCCGCCGAGCGGGCGCTGACGCGGGTGCTGGTGCCCAGGTCGATCTCGTCGATCATCTGGAGGTTCTCCCCGTCGCAGATGGCGAACTCGACGGGGGTGTCGAGGCCGTCCGGGGACTGGTGGGCCAGGGCGGTGAGCATCTCGATCGTTTCGCGCAGGGTCGGCACCCCGCCATTGTCCCCCGGCCGCCCGGGCCGGGAACGACCAGGGCCGCCGCCCCTCCCTCGCGGGAGGGGCGGCGGCCCTGGTGCTGCTCGCCTGACGCTTACTTGGACAGCAGGCTGCGCAGGACGTACTGCATGATGCCGCCGTGGCGGTAGTAGTCGGCCTCGCCGGGGGTGTCGATGCGGACGACGGCCTCGAAGGTGATGTCGCCGGCCTTCACCGTGACGGTCTTCGGGGTGGTGCCGTCGTTGAGCTTCTCGACACCGGTGATCTCGAAGGTCTCGGTGCCGGTCAGGCCCAGCGAGTCGGCCGTCCGGCCCTCGGGGAACTGGAGCGGCAGGACGCCCATGCCGATGAGGTTCGAGCGGTGGATGCGCTCGTAGGACTCGGCGATGACGGCCTTGACGCCCAGCAGCGCGGTGCCCTTGGCGGCCCAGTCGCGCGAGGAGCCGGAGCCGTACTCCTTGCCCGCCAGGACGACCAGCGGGATGCCGGCGGCCTGGTAGTTGGCGGAGGCGTCGTAGATGAACGCCTGCGGGGCGCCCTCGACGGTGAAGTCGCGGGTGTAGCCGCCCTCGACGTTGTCCAGCAGCTGGTTGCGCAGCCGGATGTTGGCGAAGGTGCCGCGGATCATGACCTCGTGGTTGCCGCGACGCGAGCCGTAGCTGTTGAAGTCCTTGACCGCCACGCCGTTGGCCTGGAGGTACTCGGCGGCCGGGGTCCCGATCTTGATGTTGCCGGCCGGGGAGATGTGGTCGGTGGTGACCGAGTCGCCGAGCTTGGCCATGACGCGGGCGCCGTGGATGTCGGTGACCGGGACGGGCTTCTCGGGCATGCCGTCGAAGTAGGGGGCCTTGCGCACGTAGGTGCTGTCGGGGTCCCACTCGAAGGTGTTGCCGGTCGGGATCGACAGGCCCTTCCAGCGCTCGTCGCCCGCGAAGACGTCGGCGTAGTCCTTGACGAACATGTCCTGGCCGATGGAGGAGTCCACGATCGCGGACACCTCCTCCTGGTCCGGCCAGATGTCGCGCAGGTAGACCGGGCCGTTCGTGCCCTCGGCGATCGGGTCGTTCAGGATGTCGATGTCCATCGTGCCCGCGAGCGCGTAGGCGATGACCAGCGGCGGCGAGGCCAGGTAGTTCATCTTCACGTCGGGGCTGATGCGGCCCTCGAAGTTGCGGTTGCCGGACAGGACCGCGGTGACCGCGAGGTCGTTGTCGTTGACGGCCTTGGAGATCTCCGGCTGGAGCGGGCCGGTGTTGCCGATGCAGGTGGTGCAGCCGTAGCCGACCAGGTTGTAGCCGAGCTTGTCGAGGTAGGGGGTCAGGCCCGCGCGCTCGTAGTAGTCGGTGACGACCTGCGACCCGGGCGCCATGGAGGTCTTCACCCACGGCTTGCGGGTGAGGCCCAGCTCGACGGCCTTCTTCGCCAGGAGGCCCGCGCCGACCATGACGTAGGGGTTGGAGGTGTTGGTGCACGAGGTGATGGCCGCGACGGTGACGGCGCCGTGGTCGAGCTCGAAGCTGGTGCCGTCCGCGAGGGTGACGGGCACCTTCTTGTGCGGGCGGGCGGAGCCGCTGGTGGCGGGGGCGTCGGAGGCGGGGAAGGACTCCAGGCCGGCCTCGTCGGCGTCCTTGACGTAGTTGCGGATGTCACGGCGCCAGGTCTCCTTGGCGGCGCTGACCGAGATACGGTCCTGCGGGCGCTTCGGGCCGGAGATCGACGGGACGACCGTCGCGAGGTCGAGCTCGAGGTGCTCGGAGAAGTCCGGCTCGGCGGCCGGGTCGAGCCACATGCCCTGCTCCTTGGCATAGGCCTCGACGAGCGCGATCTGCTGCTCGGAGCGGCCGGTCAGGCGCAGGTACTTGGTGGTCTCGCCGTCGATCGGGAAGATCGCGCAGGTGGAGCCGAACTCGGGGCTCATGTTGCCGATGGTGGCGCGGTTGGCCAGCGGCAGGGCCGCGACGCCGGCGCCGTAGAACTCGACGAACTTGCCGACGACGCCGTGCTTGCGCAGCATCTCGGTGATCGTGAGGACCAGGTCGGTGGCGGTGGTGCCCGAGGGCAGCTCGCCGGTGAGCTTGAAGCCGACCACGCGCGGGATCAGCATGGAGATCGGCTGGCCGAGCATCGCGGCCTCGGCCTCGATGCCGCCGACGCCCCAGCCCAGGACGCCGATGCCGTTCTCCATCGTGGTGTGGGAGTCGGTGCCGACGCAGGTGTCGGGGTAGGCGACGCCGTTGCGGTCGAACACGACGCGGGCCAGGTGCTCGATGTTCACCTGGTGGACGATGCCGGTGCCGGGCGGGACGACCTTGAACTCGTCGAAGGCGGTCTGACCCCAGCGCAGGAACTGGTAGCGCTCCTTGTTGCGCTCGTACTCGACGGCCACGTTCAGGCCGAACGCCTCGGGCGTCCCGAAGTGGTCGACGATCACCGAGTGGTCGATGACCATCTCGGCGGGCGCGAGCGGGTTGATCTTGGAGGGGTCGCCGCCGAGGTCGCGGACGGCCTCGCGCATGGTGGCGAGGTCGACGACGCAGGGCACGCCCGTGAAGTCCTGCATGATCACGCGGGCGGGCGTGAACTGGATCTCCTGGGACGGCTGGGCGCTGGGGTCCCAGTTCGCGATCGCCCGGATGTGGTCGCCGGTGACGTTCGCACCGTCTTCCGTACGGAGCAGGTTCTCCAGGAGGACCTTCAGGCTGTAGGGAAGGCGGGCCGAGTTCTCGACGGCGTCCAGCCGGAAAATCTCGTAGCTCTTCTCACCTACGGTCAGCTCACTCTTGCTGCCGAAGCTGTTCGCGGACACGACCCGTCCTCCTCATGAAGCACCACGTCTGGGCGCGTATGACCTGTTTGTTTTCCTCTACGCGCGGGTTAATCCTGCCAGTCCCGGCCATGTGGTCCGAACTCAGGTTCACCTAACTTCCGCACTATTTTCTCTCGACCTCAAGATACTCACTCTTTCGCCAGGCCGGGAACCCGGGGTTGACTCTGAACGTTCTCGATATATCGTCAGGGTATCTAGAACGATCTGAGAGAGGTCTTCATGGGACGGCGACACGGGTGGGGGCACCACGGGCCCCCCGGACCGGAATTCCTGTTCGGCTTCGGCGGCGGGCGCCCGCCGTTCGGCAAGTTCCCCTTCGGGCCGCCGCCGCCCAAGGCCAAGCGGGGGGACGTCCGCACCGCGATCCTCGTGCTCCTGGCCGAGGGCCCGCGCAACGGCTACCAGATCATCCAGGAGGTCGAGGAGCGCAGCGGCGGGGCATGGAAGCCCAGCCCCGGCGCGGTCTACCCGGCGCTCCAGCAGCTCGCCGACGAGGGCCTGATCCTCGGCGACGAGGCCGACGGCCGCAAGACCTTCTCCCTCACCGAGGCCGGACGCTCCTACGTGGCGGCCAACCCGCAGACCGCCCCCTGGGCCGACCAGGAGGACACCGGCGGCGACTGGCCGGGCGGCGACATCGCGGCCGTGTTCAAGGAGGCCGCCCAGCTCGGGACGGCCCTCGTCCAGGTCGTTCAGGCCGGATCGCCCGAACAGGTCGCCGAAGCGCGCAAACTGGTCACCGCGACCCGCAAGCGGCTTTACGGCATCCTCGCGGGCGATGACGAGGAAGAGGACGCATGAAGCGCCACGAGCGACACGTGTACGGGCAGATGTACGCCCAGCAGGCCTGGCTGGCCGCCCAGCAGTGGCTGCCGAACCAGGCCTCCTCCCCCGACCTGCGGATCGGCGACGCCGAGCGGACCGCCGTCACCGAGGCGCTCCAGCAGCACTACGCCGAGGGCCGCCTCGACGGCGACGAGCTCGAGCAGCGCCTCGACGCGACCCTGGCGGCCAAGACGGCCGCCGACCTGACCGCGATCACCAAGGATCTTCCGGGCCCCCGCACCTGGGAGCAGCAGGCCGTCCAGCCGCGGCAGCACCACCGGCCGCACCCCCGCCACCACGGGCACCACCACCCGCACCGGCACGGCCGGTTCTTCAAGGCTCCGCTGGCGATCCTGCTGTTCGTGGTCCTGCCCGTCGCCTTCATCTTCCACATGCCCGGGCTGGTCTTCATCGCCTTCCGGGTCATGCTCGTCCTGTTCTTCGGCTCCCTGATCTTCTCCTTCGTCCGCAGGCGCTTCGCCCGCCGCTGAAGCCCGTCCTGGAACCTCGTCCTGGAACCTCGTTCCTGGAAACCGGGAACGCCGAACCGCCCGCCGCGCTCAGCGCGGCGGGCGGTTCTCTTCGATCGGGCTAGCGGAGGGCGGCCGCGGCGGCGGCGAGCTTCTCCACGCGGGACCAGTCGCCCGCCTTGACCGCGTCGTCGGGGGTCAGCCAGGTGCCGCCGACGCAGCCGATGTTCGGCAGCGCGAGGTAGTCGGGGGCCGTCTCCAGGGTGATGCCGCCGGTCGGGCAGAAGGTGATCTGCGGGAGCGGGCCGCCCAGCGACCTGATGTAGGGGGCGCCGCCCGCGGCCTTGGCCGGGAAGAACTTCATGGCGGTGACGCCGTGCTCCAGCAGGGCCAGCGCCTCGGAGGCGGTGGCGACGCCGGGCAGGAACGGCAGGCCGGAGTCGGTCATGGCGCCGCGCAGCCGGTCGGTGCAGCCCGGACTGACGAGGAACTTCGATCCCGCGGCGGCCGCGTCCTTCACGTTCTGGTCCGACACGATGGTGCCCGCGCCGACGACGGCCCCGGGGACCTCGGCGGCGATCCGGCGGATCGACTCCAGCGCGGCCTCGGTGCGCAGGGTCACCTCGATGACGGGCAGCCCCCCGGCGACCAGCGCCTTCGCCAGCGGGACGGCGTTCTCGACGTCGTGGAGGACCACGACCGGAACGACCGCGCCCAGCGCCATCAGCTCTTCAGCCCGCATAGAAAACAACCTCTTTCACGCAGATGTGCGGTTGATGGTCCCGCGCGTGGCCGCACCCGTCGTCGCCCAGCCACACGCGGGACGTCCTGTGTCCCCCTGACCCTTCAGGGCCGCGGCTCTCCCGGCCCACCACCGGTACCCGCCGCGGCCCCGCAGGGCTCTCTCTCCAACCCGGACGGCTCGCGCCGTCCCGATCCGAGCATCTGGCCGGACGCTCGGATCCCTGGACGCTCGAGGCGTCCAGCGAGGGTTCCCGCGAGACGTTCCGGCCGGCCCCTCCGCCGGCCCTCCCGTCCCACGGGACGTGCTCTCCCGTGCGGCGGACGCTTCGGGCCCCTCCGCCGTCGGCGTGCGCCGCACGGGAAACTCCTCCCCCGCGCGACGGGCGGCCTCGGCCCCTCCGCCTCGGCACGCTCGTCGCGCGGGAAGTGGGTGTCCCCGGGAGGTCGTCCGGCCGGCCCCTCCGCCGGGGACGGCCTCCCGAGGAGGTTCTAGAAGACGCG
Source organism: Actinocorallia longicatena (assembly GCF_039534125.1). Lineage (NCBI taxonomy): Bacteria > Bacillati > Actinomycetota > Actinomycetes > Streptosporangiales > Thermomonosporaceae > Actinocorallia > Actinocorallia longicatena. The sequence continues at coordinate 73,104 of NZ_BAAAUV010000009.1, forward strand.
CGCCCCCTGTTCGGCGGGGCCGACCGCGTGGCGGAAGGCGCCGAAGAGGTCGCGTCCAGTGCCGACCCACTGGGCGTCCGTGGGGGCGGCGCCGGTCGCGGGACGGGAGAAGAGGTCGGCGAGGACCTCGAGCTTGCCGGAGTCGGCGTCGAAGCGGACGACGTCGCCGTCCTCGATGTGGGCGAGGGGGCCGCCCGCGGCGGCCTCGGGGGTCAGGTGGATCGCGGCGGGCACCGCGCCGGACGCGCCGGACATGCGGCCGTCGGTCACCAGCGCGACCCTGAAGCCCTTGTCCTGAAGGACCGAGAGCGGCGGGGTCAGCTTGTGCAGCTCCGGCATGCCGGTGGCGCGCGGGCCCTGGTAGCGCAGGACGACCACGACGTCGCGGTTGAGGTCGCCCGCCTGGAAGGCGGCGAGGATCTGCTCCTGGGTGGAGAAGACCCGGGCCGGCGCCTCGACGAAGCGGTGCTCCTCCTTGACCGCGCTGACCTTGATCACGCCGCGGCCGAGGTTGCCCTCGAGCATGCGCAGGCCGCCGTCGGCGGAGAACGGCTCGGACGCGGGACGCAGCACGGCCGGATCGCCGGAGACGTCCGGGGCGGGCTTCCAGATGAGGCCCTCGGCCTCCGACAGGACCGGAATGGTCGTGTAGGCGTCCAGGCCCTCGCCCGTGACGGTCGTGACGTCCTCGTGGAGCAGCCCGGCGTCGAGCAGCTCGGAGATCAGGAAGCCGGTGCCGCCCGCGGCGTGGAAGTGGTTCACGTCCGCGGAGCCGTTGGGGTAGATCCGGGTGAGCAGCGGGGTCACCGAGGACAGCTCGGCGAAGTCGTCCCAGGTCAGGTCGATGCCCGCGGCGGCGGCCATGGCCGGGAGGTGCAGCGTGTGGTTGGTGGAGCCGCCCGTGGCCAGCAGCGCGATCACGCCGTTGACGAAGGCCTTCTCGTCGAGGACGTCGGCGATCGGCGCGACGCCCTGCACGATCCGGCGGCCCGCCTCCGCGGTCAGTGCGGCCCGCAGCGGGTCGTTGGGGGCGACGAAGCTGGCGCCGGGCAGGTGCAGGCCCATGACCTCCATCAGCATCTGGTTGCTGTTGGCGGTGCCGTAGAAGGTGCAGGTGCCGGGCGAGTGGTAGGAGGCGGCCTCGGCGTCCAGCAGCTCGTCGCGGCCGACCTCGCCGACGGCGAACAGCTTGCGGATGCGGCCCTTCTCGGCGTTCGGCAGGCCCGAGCCCATCGGCCCGGCGGGCACCAGGACGGTCGGCAGCTGCCCGAACGACAGCGCCCCGATCACCAGCCCCGGAACGATCTTGTCGCAGACGCCCAGCATGAGGGCGCCGTCGAACATGTCGTGAGAGAGGGCGATGGCGGCCGACATGGCCACGACGTCGCGGCTGAACAGGCTCAGCTCCATGCCCGCGCGGCCCTGGGTGATCCCGTCGCACATGGCCGGGACCCCGCCCGCCACCTGGGCGACGCCGCCCGCGAGCAGGATCGCCTTCTTCAGGTGCTCGGGGTAGGTCCGAAACGGCTGGTGGGCCGAGAGCATGTCGTTGTAGGCCGTGACGATCGCGATGTTCGGCCGGGCGGAGCCGCGCAGGGCGGCCTTCTCGTCCGGTCCGCTGGCCGCGAAGCCGTGGGCGAGGTTGGCACAGCCCAGCGCGCCGCGCATGGGGCCCTCGGCCTTGGCCTCCTCTACCCGCCCGAGGTACACGGAGCGGGTGGCGGCGCTGCGCGCCACGATCCGTTCGGTGACGCGGGCGATGACGGGGTGCACGGAAGCCATAAGGACAACTCCGGAAGCAAGTTGGTGAACTGTGGGGACAACTTAGCAGGAGTTGCCCTCAAACTTCTGTAGAGAAAATGACAAAAGTCACGCGACCCTGACGTCCCGAACGTGGTTCACTTGAAAGATGCACGCGGGCACGAGAAAGCGCAGACGCGCCGCCACGAGCGGGGAGATCCTGCGGCTGATCCGCGAGGAGGAGATCCACACCCGCGCCGAGCTGGCCCGGATCACCGGGCTGTCGCGGCCGATCATCGGCCAGCGCGTCACCGAGCTGCTCGACGCCGAGTTCGTGATCGAGGCCCCGGGCGTGTCGAGCGGCGGCAGGCCCGCGGCCAGGCTGGAATTCAACGGCGACGGCGGTACCGTCCTGGTCGCCTCGCTCGGCCACACCCACGGTCATCTGGCGGTCTGCGACCTGTCCGGCGCGGTGCTGGCCAAGAAGCCGGTCGCGATGTCCGGCGGGATCAAGGGCATCCTCGACGCGTGGGGCTCACTGGAACGCGGCCCGGTCCGCGGGGTCGGGATCGCCCTCCCCGGGCCCGCCCTCGTGGACGAGTCGATCGCCAAGGCCGTCGCCGACCGCTACGCGGTTCCTGTACATATCGACAACGACGTGAACGTGATGGCCCTGGGCGAGCACCGGCTCCGCCACGACGTCGATGATCTGCTGTTCATCAAGGCCTCGACCGGCATAGGAGCGGGCATCGTCTCCGGTGGGCGGCTCCAGCGCGGGGCGTTCGGCTCCGCCGGGGAGATCGGGCACATCCCCGTCCCGGACGGGCTGCTGTGCGGCTGCGGCACCGTCGGCTGCGTCGAGACCATCGCCGGGGGCGCCGCCCTGCTGGCCCAGCTCAACGGCCGTGCCCATGATCTTCCAGAGCTCGCCTCGCTGGCCCGTTCCGGCGATCTCGAGGCCGTGGCGGTGCTGCGCGAGGCGGGCCGCCGCATCGGGGAGGTCGTCGCGGCGGCCGTGAACATCCTCAATCCGGCCCTGGTCGTGCTGGGCGGCGACCTGTCAGGCAAGAACCTGATCGCGGGCGTCCGCGAGGCGGTCTACCACCGGGCGGCCGCGGCGGCCACCCGGCAGCTGCGCATCGAGCCGTCCGAGCTCGGCGACGACGCCGGCCTCCTGGGCTGCGCGACCATGATCCTCGATCACATCCTCTCCCCCGACGCCGTCGACGCCTCCCTCCAGAACCAGGCCCGCCAGCCCGCCTGAGGCCCTACCGGTCGCGCGACCAGACGGCGACCGTGTTCGACTCGAAGATCGTGAAGGCCAGTTCGTCGCGGCGGTCGCGGTCGAGGTCGGCGACGATCGCGCCACCGGCCTGGCCCGCGTTCTCGGCCAGCACATGGGTCTCGAAGCGGCGGCCGCTGTGCTGCTCCAGCCAGAACAGGCGCGGGTCGCCGTCGCCGGAGACCAGCAGGTCGACATCGCCGTCCCCGTCGACGTCGCCGTGGCCGAAGACCCCGGGGGCGCCCTGGCCGGGACGCGGCCGGGAGACGATGCCCTCCGACAGCGGGGTGGCCGTCCACGGGTTCCGGGGATCGGCGGGCACCGCGTAGGAGACGATCCGCGACTCCGGCTCGCCGGGCGTCGCGGTGTTGGTGTGGTTGGAGCCGACCCAGCGGGAGCGGTGGTCGCCGTACAGGTTCCGGACGAGCGAGAGCTGGATGGCCTTGCCCTCCCCGGTGTCGATCACGTGCGGGACGAAGCCGTCCTTCCTCGTCTGCTCCAGCCAGACGTGCGAGGCGCCGGGCTGGAAGTACTGGGCGGAGGCGACGTCCAGGTCGCCGTCGCGGTCGACGTCGGCGACCTCGGGGAGCGCTCCGCCGCCGGGGCCGAGCGTCACGGGGGTGGTGGCGAAGCCGCCGCCGCGCAGCCCGGGGAACATCTGGACCCAGGCGTTGGCGGGCGGCAGACCCGGGAGCAGGGCGACCGGGGCGGGGAAGGCCTCGCCGATCGTGACCAGGTCGCGGCGGCCGTCGCGGTCGAGGTCGGCCACGACGGCCTTGTGGTAGAACAGCGGGCCGCTGCCGGGCGCCACCAGGTCGTGGCGCTTCCAGGCCGTGCGCTGCCGCTCCCACCAGGTGAGCGAGCCGCACTTGGCCGGTGCGCACTGGAAGAACCCGCCGGGCACGATGAGATCCCGGTCCCCGTCCCGGTCGACGTCCGCCGCGGCGGGCATGTTCGGGAAGGCGATCTTCTCCTCCGCCCCGAACACCGGCACCTTGGTCCACTCGTCGAGCGAGCCGCCCTTCCGGTAGATCGCCAGCTCTCCGCCGGCGGGCTGCACCGGCGGGCCGCCGGGCGGGAAGAGGAAGGTGCCGAAGCCGCTGGCGACGAGTTCGGGGGCGGGCCCGCCGAGAACGTCCGCCGCGATGGCGAAGGCGGCCCCGGGCAGCGCGGGGTCCACCACGTGACGGGTGAAGGCCACCGGCTCGGCGGACGGCTTCGAGGCGTTGGCCGGGCCGAGGCCCGACAGGCAGAGGACGGCGGTGAGACCGGTGAGACGGAGGGCTCGGAGCCGGGGGCGCAGATGCATGGGACCGCTCTTCCTGACGACGATCGTTTCGCTCATGGAAACGGGTTATCGACTGACGGAACAATGGTCGATCATCAGCGCGTGGTGAGCCCGACGTCAATGCCCCGGCCGGATCTTTCCGGCCGGGGCATCGGGGGAAGCCTTAGCGGGCGGGCCGGTACACGGCCACGGCGCAGGCGCTGCCGAGGCCGATGTTGTGCTGGAGGGCGACGCGGGCGCCCTCGACCTGGCGGGCGCCGGCCTGGCCGCGGAGCTGCCAGGTGAGCTCGGCGCACTGGGCGATGCCCGTCGCGCCGAGGGGGTGGCCCTTGGAGATGAGGCCGCCGGAGGGGTTGACCACCCACTTGCCGCCGTAGGTGGTGGCCTTGTCGTCGATGAGCTTGTGGGCCTCGCCGATCCCGGCCATGCCGAGGGCCTCGTAGGTGATGAGCTCGTTGGCGGAGAAGCAGTCGTGCAGCTCGATCACGTCGACCTCGTCGATGGTGATCTCGGCCTCGGCCATCGCCCGGGCGGCGGCACGCCGGGAGACGCCGAAGCCGACGGCGTTGATCGAGGAGGAGTCGAAGCTGTCGGGGGTGTCGGTCGCGATGTGGTGGCCCGCGATCTCGACGGCCTGGTCCCACAGGTCGTGCTCGTCGACGAAGCGCTCGGACGCCACGATCGCGGCGGCGGCGCCGTCGGAGGTCGGCGAGCACTGGAGCTTGGTGAGCGGCTCGAAGATCATCGGAGCGTTCTGGATCTCTTCGAGGGTGTAGGCCTGCTGGAACTGGGCGTAGGGGTTGTTCACCGAGTGCTGGTGGTTCTTCCACCCGATCCAGGCGAAGTGCTCGGGCGTCGAGCCGTACCTCTCCATGTGCTCGCGGCCGGCGTTGCCGAACATCTGCGGCATCGGCGCCTTGTCCATCTCCCACGCGCGCCCCGCGACCATGGCGTTCAGGTGGTGGTCGATGATGGTGACCTTCGACTGGCCGACGCCCGCGCCGAGCGAGCCCTTCTGCATCTTCTCCATGCCGAGCGCGAGCACGCAGTCGGCGAGCCCGCCCTTGACGGTGTTGCGGGCGAGGAAGAGCGCGCTGGACCCGGTGGCGCACGCGTTGGCGACCGTCATCACCGGGATTCCCGACATGCCGGTCTCGTAGAGGGCGCGCTGGCCCATCGAGCCGTACATGGAGCCGGCGTAGGCCTGCTCGACCTTGTCATAGGGGATCCCCGCGTCCTCCAGGGCCTTGCCGACGGCCTCCTTGGCCATGTCGGGGTACTCCCAGTCGCGGGACCCCGGCTTCTCGAACCTGGTCATGCCGACCCCGACGACGAACACCCGGTTGCCCATGAGGCCTCCTCTACCGAAACCGATTCGGCAGAATCATACCGAGCGCTTGCTTGGTGATCGAGGAAGGGTTGGCCTCGCGGCCCTCCGTGCTGAGCAGCACGATCGTCGCCGACGGCGGCAGGTCCAGGGCGGGGAGGGCGGCACGGGCTCCGGCCAGGGAGGCCGCCCCGCAGGGACCGGCCGGGACCCCCGCCGCGGCCAGGGCCTGGGCGGCGGCCGCGGTCTCCTCGTCGGTGACCGCGACGGCCGCGCTCAGGCCGTCGCGCAGGAGGGGCCAGGCCAGGCTGGAGACCGTGCCGCAGTTGAGCCCGGCCAGGGCCGTCTCCCCCGTCGGCACCGTCACGGGCTCCCCGGCGGTCAGGCTGGCCAGCACGCACGCCGCCGTCTCGGGCTCCACGGTGAGCAGCGCCGGGCGGGCGCTCCCGCTGCGGTAGTGGGTGACGGCGGCCTGGGCCAGCGAGCCGACGCCCGCCGGGACGACCACCAGGTCGGGGGCGGTCGGCAGCCGGTCGTCGAGTTCGGCGAAGAGCGTGGAGTAGCCGTCGACGATCCAGCCGGGGACGCGCTCGTAGCCGGGCCAGGCGGTGTCCTGGACCAGGGTCCCGCCGGGGTGGGCGGCCGCCCGGCGGACCGCCTCGTCGTAGGGGCCGGGCACGGCGACGACCGTCGCGCCCTCGTCCCCGATCGCCGCGACGGCCGCCGGATGGACGCCCTCGGGCACGTACACGACGGCGCGCTGCCCGAACAGCCGGGCGGTCCTGGCGACGGCGCGTCCGTGGTTGCCGTCGGTGGCGGTGACCAGGGTGAGCGCGGTCCCGGCCGGTCGCCCGGTCAGGAGCAGGTGGACGGCCCACGACGCCCCGAGCGCCTTGAAGGCGGGCAGCCCCAGCCGTGCCGACTCGTCCTTGACGAGCACGCGCCCCACGCCGAGCGAGGCCGCGAGTTCCGGGGCGTCGACCAGGGGCGTCGGGACGTAGCCCGGCAGCTTCGCGTGGAACTCCCGGATCCCGGCGGGAGCGGGCTCGCACCGCCACCCGAGATCGGCGGCGGTCCACATCTGGCGCAGGTCAGAAGCCATACGGACACCCTGGGCCATCCGGCTATCATCGGTCCAGCACACGTTTTCGACGATTATTCATCGGGAATTCCGCATGTTCGATCTGCACCGGCTACGGCTGCTGCGCGAGCTGAAGCACCGCGGCACCCTCGCCGCGGTCGCCGCCGCGCTCTCCTACAGCCCCTCGACGGTCTCCCAGCAGCTCTCCCAGCTCGAGGCCGAGGCGGGGGTTCCGCTGCTGGAACCGGTCGGGCGCAGGGTGAGGCTCACCCCGCAGGCCGAGATCCTCGTCGCGCACACCGAGGCCGTCCTGGAACGGCTGGAGCGGGCCGAGGCCGACATCGCCGCCTCGCTGACCGGGATCAGCGGGACCCTGCGCGTGGCCTCCTTCCAGACCGCCGCGCTCTCGCTCCTGCCCGACGCGCTGTCGCAGCTTCGCGCCGCCCATCCTCTGCTGCGCGTCCACGTGACCCAGGCCGAGCCCGACCGGGCGCTTCCCGCGCTGCTGGCCCGCGACTTCGACCTGGTGATCGCCGAGGAGTATCCGGGCAACCCCAATCCGCGGCTGCCGGAGCTCGAGCACGAGGACCTCTGCGACGATCCGCTCCGGCTGGCGCTCCCGGGACCGGATCTCGCGGGCCTGCACGACCTCGCCGCCCATCCGTGGGTGATGGAGCCCGCGGGCACCCCCGCCCACCGCTGGGCGACGACCGTCTGCCGCGAGGCCGGGTTCGAGCCGGACGTCCGCTTCGAGTCGACCGACCTGCTGCTGCACCTGAGCCTCGTCGAGCACGGCCACGCCGCCGCGTTCCTCCCCGACCTGCTGTGGAACGGGGCCGCCCCGGCCGTCCCGCTGCGCGACCTGCCCGCCTCACGCCGCCTGTTCACCTCGGTCCGCCGCGGCCACAGCGCCCATCCGGCGATCGTCGCCTGCCGCCGCGTCCTCAGGGACCTCGCCGCCCCGTCCTGACGCCCGTCACGGCCGCCAGGTCCCGGGGCGCCTGGCCACGGCGTGCACCCGTTCCACCTGGGCGTCGGTCAGCAGGCGGGGCCGGGAGCGGAGCCAGCCGCGCAGCGCCCGGACGTCCCCGAGCACGGCCATGTCACGGGGGCCGCCCTCCCTGACGGCGAAGTCGCCCGTCCCGGCGAACACGATGGCGGCCACGACGGGAGGCGGTTCCCCGCCGAGCGCGGCCGCGAGGAGTTTCGCCGCGCGGGCTCCCTCGTGCCGGGAGTTGCGGAGGTAGTCGGTCGCGTAGCCGTTGATCCGCAGGGTGCGGCCGCTGACGCGGACCTTCCCGCGGGTCCGCTTGGTGTTGAGGGTGACGACGCCGAACGGACCGACCAGCACATGGTCGATGTCGGCGCTCCGCCGGCCGACCGGGACGGAGTGCAGGACGTGCCAGCCCTCGCGGGCGGCCCACCGCCCGAGCGCCCGGCCGACCTTCTCCTCGCCTCTGGCCCCGTAGGCGAAGGCCGCCGCGTCGGTCCTGATCCGCAGGATCCGCGCGAGGAGCTCCCGGACGGGCCGCAGCCTCCGCAGCCGCTCCGCCTCAGCCCGCGCCGAGCTTCCGGCCGCGTTCCCCGCCAGATCCCCCACCAGATCCCCCGCCGGTTCCCGCTCGGGTTCCGGCGCGGTTTCCGGCGCGGGTTCCGGCTCCGGTGCCGGGAGCGCGGTGGCGGGCGGCGGGACGGCGAGCCGGGCGCACTCGGCGGCGACGGCCGTCCAGAAGGGGCCGGGGTCGGTGTGCGGGGCGAGGTGGTGTTCCCCGGTGTCCGGGGCGTACCAGCCGAGATCCTGCTCGGCCCGCTTGACGTAGAGGCGGAATCGGCCGTAGCGGCGCCAGGGGGTCACCTGCAGCTCGGTCACCCGCCCACCGTAGATCGGAAATTCTCACGAGGGGCCGGTGCGGCCGGGGTCGGTCAGAGGGCGAGGGCGGAGTCGATGGCCATGGCGGTGTAGCCGAGGGCCTCGGTGCGGCGGGTGAAGGGGGTGGCGTAGAGGGAGCGGGTGTCCTCGGCGGTGCGGATGCGGAGGCACTCGTCGAGGATGCGGTACCAGGGCTCGGGGAAGACCGTGCGGGCGTAGTGGGCGGCGGCGGACTTGGAGATCACGCGGCCGGTGGCGAGCATGTGGTGCAGCCGGCTGACGCCCAGCACGCCCCAGGCGGGGGCCCAGGTGCCGAGCAGCGCGAGCCCGGCCGGGGTGGTGGGCCGCGAGCCGCGCTCCCACCACGGGCGCCAGTAGTTCCTGAGGTTGTCGCGGGTCCAGGCGGCCAGTCCTGCGGGGTCGGCGGCGACGACGAGATCCTGGGCGAACGGGCCGCGCAGCGTGACGCCGCGGTGGGCGAGGGTGTGCCACAGGACCGGGTTCCGGCCGCCGCTCGTGGCGGGGGTCAGGGTCTGCCCCCGGACGTGCGGGCCCTTCGCCGCGGCCGACGGGTCGCGGGCCAGCTCGTCCCAGGTGAGGTAGACCCCGTCGAAGAACGGGTGGGGGTGGAGCCGGGCGAGCTGGCTGTGGACGAGCTCCAGCGCGCGGACCTGCTCGGTGGTGGCCGGGGCGCGGGAGACGGCGACGAAGTCGATGTCGCTCTCCCCCGGGCGGAAGTCGTCGAGGGCCGCCGAGCCCGTCAGGTACAGCCCTTCGACCAGGTCAGGGGTGGCCGCGTCGGCCAGGGAGAGATAGGTCGCGGCCACCTCGATCACCTGTGGGTGCACCGTGACGTCCGCGATCTCTCCTCGAAAAGATCCCACCGAGCATCCCCCGTCGCAGATTTCCTGAAAAGCAACGGTAACTCAACGCGTCCGCGCGATTACTTCTTTTCGGGAAGACGGCGGGCGTGCAGGACCGTGTCGTAGACCGTGACGCCGTCCCCCTCGTGGCTCTTTCCCGCGCGGGAACGGGTGTCCGCCGCGACGATCTCCCATCCGCCGGGATCGAGCGCGGCGGCCAGTTCCTCCGCGGTGAAGAACAGATCGGGCACCTGCGGGCGGGGCACCGGCCCCTGGAGGTCCTTGGGATGGTGGCCGACGATGAGCAGGCTTCCGCCCGGTGCGACGGCCGCCGCCAGCCGGGCGTACAGGGCCTCGCGCGGCTCCCTGGGCAGATGCATGAACTGGGCGGAGACCAGGTCGTAGACCTCTACCGGGGTCCAGTTCACGGCGTCGGCGCGCTCCCACCGGATCCGGCCGGCGACCCCGGCGGCCTCGGCGTGGGCCGCTCCCCTGGCCAGTGCGGCGGGCGCGATGTCGACGGCCGTCACGCTCCAGCCGCGCCCGGCGAGCCAGATCGCGTCGGCGCCCTCCCCTGCGCCCACGTCCAGGGCCGTGCCGGGGGTGAGCGGGCCGGCGTCGGAGACGAGGTGCCGGTTGGGCTCCCCGCTCCAGACGGAGTCCCCGGCGGAGTAGCGCTCCTGCCAGAACTCCTCCTCGAACATCTTCTTCACCGTGCCGCGCAGGGCCGCGACGGCGTGACGGGCGTCCTCGGCCACGAGGTCGGCGTTGATGGCGGCGCCCGCGGTGAGGCCCTGGGCGGCGGCCGTGACGACCTGGGCCCTGAGGTCGGCGACGTTCCCCGCCGCCCAGACGCCCGGCACCCCGGTCGCCCCGTTGGCGTCGACGACGAGATGGGAGCCGAAGACGTGCCCGTTGACCGCGAACTCGGTGATCTCCAGGTCGAGCGAGGCGAGGAAGGAGGCGCGGGCGGTGAAGCGCGGCGCGACGACCAGGGCGTCCAGCGGGACGGTCGTGCCGGACGCGAGACGGACCCCGGTGAGCCGGTCGCCTTCGGTCTCCAGCCCGGTCACCTCGCCGTTGACGATCCTGATGCCGAGCGCGTGCATCGTCTCCCGGTCCTCGTCGGCGAGCTCGGCCGAGGCGTGGGTGAGGAAGGTGACGTCCCCGCTGAGCTGGCGGAAGAGCAGCGCCTGGTGGGTCCCGGCGCCGCCGTTCAGGACGCCGATCGCCTGGTCGCGCACCTCCCAGCCGTGGCAGTACGGGCAGTGCAGGACGTCGCGGCCGAAGCGCTCGGCCAGGCCCGGCACGTCCGGCAGGTCGTCGACCAGGCCGGTCGCCACCAGCAGCCGCCGCGCCCGGACCTCGGCGCCGCCGGCCAGGGCGACCAGGAATCCGCCGTCCGGCGTCGCCCGGGCGGTCTCCACCGCGCCGGTCACGAGGTGGCCGCCGTAGCCCTCGACCTCGGCCCGGCCGGCGGCGATGAGGTCGCGCGGGCCGGTGCCGTCGCGGCCGAGGTAGTTGTGCATGTGCTCCGCGGGGGCGTTGCGGGGCTCGCCGCCGTCGATCACCAGGACCGAGCGGCGGGACCTGGCCAGGGCGAGCGCTCCGCTCAGCCCGGCCGCGCCGCCGCCGATCACCACCACGTCGTAGGTCTCGTCCATGTCCGATCCTCTCTCTCGCGCCCACTGTGCGCGAAGCGATGCCGTTCCGGCAAATACCGTTGCCGGAATGGCAACTTCAGAGGCGGACGCGCAGGCGGAAGAGGGTGCCGGTCGAGCCTGTGCGGATCTCCACGAAGTCACAGAGCTTGCGGACGGCCCACATCCCGGCGTCGCCCGTCCTGGACGGGTCGGGCGGGACGAAGCCGAGGAACGGGTCGTCGAGCAGGAATTCGTGGTCGATCAGATCGCAGACGACCTGCTCGCCGTCGGACCAGACCCACAGGGATCCGACGCCGCTGCCGTGCTTGATGATGTTGGTGGCGACCTCGTTGACGGCCAGCACCAGCGGGAAGGTCCTGGTCAGGCCGAGGCCGGCGGCCTCCCGCCCGGTGAAGTCCCGCAGGGCAGCCAGGTCGCCGCGCCGGAACCCGCGGGAGGCGATCGGGTCGGCCGGGGCGGCCAGCGGGGCGCGGTCGCACTCGGCGGAGAAGCGCACCGGGTCGGTGTAGTGCTCGCCCTGGTGGGTGCGGCGGGCGGCGTCGAGGACTCCGGAGGAGACGGTCCGCCGGTCGTAGGCGCAGAGCATGCGGGTGGGCGTTCCCGCGAACACGACGTTGATCAGGGCCTCGTAGCGCTTCCACTCCCGGATCTCGGCGGGGCTGCGGCCGTCCCACACGGGTTCGGCCAGCACCCTGACCCCGCCGGCCGGCCACCACTTCTCGCGGCCGAGCCCGACCAGGGCCGACAGGGTCCGGGCGGGGGTGTCGAACCACTCGCGGGCGTCGAGGCACTGGAGCGGCCACGGGACGCGTTCGGCGAGCGCGGCGAACCGGTCGGCCGCGCTGATCACGACCAGGGTCTCGCCGGCGTCGACCCGGGTGCCGAGGAACAGCGCTCCGGCCTCGAGGAAGTCCTCGTCGCGGTCGTAGCCGAACTCCCGGTGGACCAGGAGTTCCGTGCCGGTCCCGATCATGGGCATCGCTCTGCCCTCCTCCCCCGGTCAGCCTTCCTCGACGTAGAGGCCGGGCAGTCCCTCCCACCCGGCGGCCCGGAGCAGTTCGACGATCGACTCGGGTACCTCGCGCAGCATGACCTGGCGTTCCCTGCCCTCCGCCGAGATCCGGGCGTCCAGGAGGAGGCGCAGGCCCGCCATGTCACAGAAGCCTACGCCCGAAAGGTCGAGGCAGAGGAGGTCGGTCCGCTCCGCCAGGGTGGCGAGCGCCCCGGACAGCGCGGGCAAGGAGGACTCCTCGATGGTCCCGTGCAGGGAGAGACCGGGCGGGGTGAACCGGGGGGCGATCCGCAGGGTGCCGTCGTCGTGGACGTCGTCGACCCGCGCGTTGCCGCCCGCGTGGACGGCCAGCAGCCGTTCGAGGGAGCGGCGGCCGAACCAGCGGGTGTCGTACTGGCACAGGGCCATCGCGCTGACCGGCATGGTCTGGAAGATCTGCTCGATCTTCTCCTCGAACTCGGCGAACCGGTCCGAGCCCGGCCAGCCGCGCAGCGAGAACGTCTTCTCGCAGGTCAGGCGGAGGCCCGAGTGGTCCTGGAGGAGGGCCATCTCCAGATGGGTGCCGAACAGGGCGACGATCTCGTCGGGGTCGAACCGGCCGGTCGCCAGGTAGGCGGACTCGGCGGGGAGGATCACGAGGTGGTCGTTCTTGAGGGCGTCGTCGAAGTCGACCAGGTCGGCCTCCGGTTCCTCCCGCAGCCAGCCGAGGACGGCGTCGGGCGCCACCCCGTCGGAGACGTAGACGACCTTGTGGCCCTGAGCGAGACCGTCGCTGACGAAGGTGAACAGCGCCGACCTGCGCTCCAGGTCGTTGTCGTAGGGGAGGCAGAGATGGTCGCCGAACTTCATGCCGCCGATGGCACGGCTCCGGGCTCTGCTCTCGGAGGGAGAGGTCATGGAGTGCTCCGAACGGATTCCGCTGCTGGGATTCCAGCTAACAACACTCAGCGCGTTCCCGTCCGGACTTTCCGTGTTTGTACGTCAGGCCCTTTCCGCGTGCGGTACCCCGTTCCAGCGCCAGCGGGTGAGCCGGGGACGGCCGGGCAGATCGGCGCGGCCGGTGGCCCACAGCAGCGTGGTCCACGGGTCGGTGGCGAGGGGCGCGTCGGGGAAGAGCCGGTACAGGACGCGGATGCAGAGGTCGGCGGGGGGCGTCCAGCGCAGGCCCAGGCCGGAGGCCAGGTCATGGGTGTGGACGAGGGTCTCCACGATGCCCATCGCGGCGAAGCCCTCGGCGTCGGACAGGCCGAAGCCGTGGTGGGCCCGGACGTGCGGCGGGGTCGTGCGGGCCATCGCGACGAGCAGCGCCCCGGTCGACTCCAGCGTCATCAGCAGCCCGGCGGGGCCCGCCTCCCGGTCGGCGTGGACGGCGTTGAAGGGGCCGCCCTCGCGCCGCGCGTGCCACACGAAGGGGACCTCGCCCGAGCGGGGCGGCATGCGCGGCCCGAGCTGGACCGCGTAGGCGAACAGGTCGTCGCTGAGGTGCTCGACGGTCTCCCAGCAGGTCCATTCGAGGGTTCCGGCCTTGTCGTCCCAGGCGTCGGCCGGGACCTCCTCCAGCGCGGAGACGGCCAGCTGGACGGCCAGATCGAGATCGTCGGCGGTGACGGGCGCGGGATTCGGCATCTCCCGACGCTATCCCCTCGGCACGTACGGCCCGCACTGGGCTCCGGGCGTCACCGCGCGGCAGGCGTGGTGCGGGGTCCGGCTCGGCTTGGGCTTGGGGTGGGGCTTGGGACGGGGCTTCACCGTGGTCTTCGTGGGGGTCGGCCGGGGCTTCGGCGGCTTCGGGCGCGGGACGATGTTGGTGGAGGTGCACGCGCCGTTGTTGCCGAGGAGGGCGTCGCGCAGAGGGCTGGTGGCGGTCGCGCAGTTGACGATGCCGCCCGCCGCCGCGTCCGCGTCGACCCTGCCGGTGATGCGGTAGGTGCGGCTCTCTCCCGGTGCGAGATTCACGATGGAGCAGGTCAGAACCTGGCCGAAGAGCGCGCATCCCGCGGGGACGGAGATCAGGGTGATCCGGTCGTCGATCGTGTCCACCCCGATCGTGGTGGCGGCCGTGGTCCCCCGGTTGGTGACCGTGACGTCGAAGGAGATGAGACCGCCCGGCCTGACCGTGGCGGGACCGGTCTTGGTGACATGGAGGTCGGTGTTCGAGGGGCTGGGCGGGCCGACGTCGGTGGAGGCGCAGGAGTAGTTGTTGCCGGTGTCGCTCTCGCGGCTGCCGGTGTAGACGGTGGCGCAGTTGGTGATGGAGGTCCCCAGGGGCAGGCCGGGGACGGGCTTCACCACGAGGGTGAGGGTGCGCGACTCCCCCGGGGTGAGGGTGCCGAGCGGGCAGGTGACGGTGAGGCCGCTGTCGGGACAGGCGGGGTCGCGGGTCTCGATGCTCACCAGGTTGCCGTCGGTGGGATCCTGGACGGTGACGTCGACGGCGTCGGAGGGGCCGTGGTTGGTGACGACGATCGTGTAGGTGATGGTGCCGTCGGGCAGGACCGTCGCCGGGCCGGTCTTGGTGATCTCGACGTCGGTGCTCGTCTGGGTCTGGCTGATGAGCTGGGTCTCCTGGCTCTGCGCCGAGGAGCTGGTCACCTTCGCCCTGTTGGTGAGGTTCGTGCCGTCCGCCAGGGACGGGTCGGAGGTCACCGGGATCTGGTAGCTGATGGTGCCGCCCGCGGGGATCGTCGTCCCGGCGCCGCCGCAGGTCACGACCGATCCGGCGGCCGAGCAGCCGGCCGGCAGGGTGCCCGGCGTGACCCGGGGGTCGAGGGTGTCGGTCACCGTGACGCCGGTCGCCGGGGCGTCCCCGGTGTTGGTGACCGTCACGGTGTAGACGGCCTGGTCACCGATGATCATCAGTGCCGGTGACACCGTCTTCCGGATCTCGAGCTGGGCGCCGCGCGCCGAGGCGGCCGGCGCGCCCCCGACGACCAGCCAGGCGAGGGTGAGCGAGGCGGCCAGCACCGCGCCCGTACGAACAGTCGATCTCACCAGAACCCCCCGTAACACGACGACCTGACCCGCCCATCCTGTGGAGAGCCGCTTCCCCGCGGCGCCTCCGCCACTCGTCCTGGGACTGTGCTGACCGGGCCATCATCCGAACTTGATCATCCGGTGGGCTCAGAGCAGGGTGAGGACGCGGGGGCCGTCCTCGGTGATGGCGACGGTGTGCTCGAAGTGGGCGGCGCGGGAGCCGTCGGTGGTGTGGAGCGTCCAGCCGTCGGGGCCGGTGCGGTAGGAGTCGCCGCCGCCGGCGATGAGCATCGGCTCGATGGCCAGGGCGAGGCCGGGACGGAGCGGGTAGCCGCGACCGCGGCGGCCCCGGTTCGGGACGGGCGGGTCCTCGTGCATGCGGCGGCCGATGCCGTGGCCGCCGAAGTCGGCGGGCATTCCGTAGCCCGCGGCGACGGTCTCGATGGCGTGCGACAGGTCACCGATGCGGTTCCCGGGCCTGGCGGCGGCGATGGCCGCGTCGAGGGCGCCGCGGGTGGCGTCCAGGAGGGCCGTGTCGCCGGGGCCGGGGGTGCCGACGGTGAAGCTGACGGCCGCGTCACCCGTCCAGCCGCCGAGCTCGGCCCCGCAGTCGACGCTGAGCAGGTCGCCGTCGGCCAGCCGGTAGCCGGTCGGGATCCCGTGGACGATCGCGTCGTTCACCGAGGTGCAGATGACGGCGGGGAACGGCGTGGGCGCGAACGACGGCCGGTAGCCGAGGAACGGGGAGGTCGCGCCCGCCGCTTCGAGGACGTCCCTGGCGACCTGGTCGAGCTCCAGGAGCGACACGCCGACCGCGGCGGCCTCGCGCACCGCGGCCAGCGCCCGCGCCACCACCCGTCCGGCCTCCCGCATCGCCTCCAGCGCCTCCGCTGCCTTGATCTCCACCATGCCCGGCCCCTTCGTCCCAATACTTATACCGGTATTACTATCACAGTCATGGTGAGACCTCCGTTGACCGCTCAGGAGTGGGAGCGCGGCCGCCGCCTCGGCGACCTGCTCCGCCACGCCCGCGGCGACCGCAGCATGGCCGAGATCGCCGCGCTCGCGGGCATCTCCGCCGAGACCCTCCGCAAGATCGAGACCGGCCGGGCGCCGACCCCCGCCTTCTTCACCGTCACGGCCCTGGCAGGGGCGCTCGGCCTCTCCCTGGAATCGCTGGCCGCGGCCTGCCTGATCCCCGTGGACGCCCCCCGGGACCTGTCCGCCTGATCCTCACTCCCGCGCCCGCAGCCGGACGGGCAGCGAGGCGAGGGCGCGGAAGCGGAGGGCGTGGTGCCAGGCCTCCGGGGCGTCCGAGGCGGCGATCGCGGGGAAGCGGGCCAGCAGGCGGCCGAAGGCGATCTCGGCCTCCAGCCGGGCCAGGGGCGCGCCGAGGCAGTGGTGGATGCCGTACCCGAAGGCGAGATGGCCGCCGGTGTCGCGCCCGGGGTCGAAGCGGTCCGGGTCGGGGAAGGCGGCCGGGTCGCGGTTGGCGGCGATCAGCGCGACGTGCACGAACTCGCCCGCGGGGATCTCGGTGCCGCCGATCGTGACGGGCTCAGCGGTGTAGCGCAGGGTCGCGACGTTGACCGATCCGTCATGGCGGAGGAACTCCTCGATCGCGGCGGGCAGGAGCGACGGATCGTCGCGGACCTCGGCCAGCCGCTCCGGATGGGCCAGCAGCGTCCGGACACCGTTGGCGATCAGCCCGACGGTCGTCTCGTGCCCCGCGACGAGCAGCAGGAACGCCATCGAGGTGATCTCCTGGTCGGAGAGCGCGTCGTCGTCCTCCTGGGCACGGATCAGGTCGGACAGGAGGTCGTCGCCCGGTTCCTTCCGTTTGGCCCTGACCAGATCGGCCAGGTACACGGCCATCGGGCGGAAGCCGGAGAACAGGGCCTCCTTGTCGCCGTCGTTCATCCGCTCCCCGTGGGCGCGGAACGGCACCCGGTCGGCGTCGGGGACGCCGAGCAGCTCGCAGATCACCAGGAGGGGCAGCGGCAGCGCGAAGGAGCGGACGAGATCGACCTCGTCCCGTCCCTCCATGTCCGCCAGCAGGGCGTCGGCGATCTCCTCGATCCTGGGCCGCAGCCCGGCCACCCTCCGCGCGGTGAAGGCCTTCTGCACGAGCCTGCGCAGCCGGGTGTGGGCGGGCGGGTCGGAGTTGAGCATGTGGGCGGTCAGCGCTCCACCGGTGCCGGAGTCGCCGCCGTCCATCCGGGTCAGGAAGATCTCGTTCGCGGTCTCCTTGCGCAGCCGCGGGTCGTTGAGAGCGGCCTTGCCGTCGGCGTGGCCGGTGACGACCCAGCCGTCGAGGCCGCCGGGGAACGGCACCTTCCGGACACCGCCCTCCTCGCGCCAGCGGGCGTACAGGGGGTAGGGGTCGGCGTAGAAATCGGAGTCGAACTCGGAGTCCATGGTCATACCTCTCCATACATCGCGCATCTGACATACACCATGTATGTGATATCCATGACGCATGAACGCCGTCAAGCCCCGCCGTGAGATCTACGCCGAGACCACCAGGAGAGCCCTGCTGGAGACCGGGCGGCTCTACTTCCTCGAACGCGGGTACGCGGCCGTCTCGGCCGAGGAGCTCGTCCGGGCCGCCGGGCTGACCAGGGGCGCCCTCTACCACCACTTCGACGGCAAGCAGGGATTGTTCGAGGCCGTCTTCGAGGAGGTCCAGAACGAGGGCCTGCACCGGGTCGGGCGCGCGATGGCCGCCCTGCCGGGGTCGCCGGAGGGGCAGGTCGTGGCGGGCATGGAGGCCTACCTCGACGTCTGCGCCGAGCCCGCCTACCGGGAGATCGTCCTCCTCCAGGGCCCGGTCGCGCTGGGCCGCGAGCGCTGGCTCGAGTTGCACCACACGATGCGCGGCGTCCTGTTGCACGGCGTCACGACGCTGATCGACGGCGGCCACCTGCGCGAGCAGCCCGCCGAGACGGCCGCCGCGGCCCTCTACGGCGCCCTCACCGAGCTCTCGCTGACGATCACCGAGGCGCCGGATCCCGCGACGGCCAGGGCCGGGGCGACGGCCGTGCTGCGCGGCTTCCTGGCCTCCCTGGCCTGAGGCCGCCGCGGCTCATGGGGCGGTGTCGCGGTAGGTGCGCATCTCGATCATGCGGTCGTCCTTGAGGGTGACGAGCCAGAGCAGCCGGGTGGCGGGGGCCTCCCGGGAGACCCGGACGGTGCCCGCCACGGCGAGCTGTCCCTCGCCGCCGAGGAGCGCGTCGATCTCGAAGTGCAGGTCGGGCTGGGCGGCCCGGGTCTTCGCCACGGCCTCCTGGACGGCCGCGGGCCCCCGTACCTCGGGATGGGCGTGGTCGAGCCAGTCCTCGGCGAGGATCTCGGGCGCGATCGAGAGATCACCGCCGTTCCACATCTCGAAGTAGCGCACAACGACCAGCCGGGGGTCCTGGCTCACGAGCATGCTCCATCCGTCGCAAAGAAGTGAGATTAGCCGCATTCCCCGCGACCCGGACCCGCCCGCCCCCTCCGGGGGCGCGGAATCTACTCCGGACGGCCGGTGCGAAGGCCGTTGAGCAGGAGGTCGAGGACGGCGGCGTAGTCGGCGGACAGGGCCGGATCGGACCATTCGGCGATGTTGACCGGGTTGTGGAAGCGGGCCGTGGCGGACAGGACGGCGCGGCCGGCGAGGAGGGGGTCGGGGGCGGCGAAGAGGCCCTGGTCGTTGCCGTCGGCGATGATCCTGCCGAGCTGGGCGGCGAGATCGGCGACGTGGGCGGTGACGACCTCGCGGGTCTCGTCGGTGAGCCGGGTGTAGGTGGCGAAGAGCTCCGGGTCGGTCCTGGCCAGCCGGTGCTTGCACTCGACCAGGGTGTCCAGCCACTGCCGGAGGCGGTCCTGGGCGTCGCCTCCGGCCGCGGTGATCTCGCGCAGCCGGGTGGAGACCCGGGCGAGCCAGCGTTCGGTGACGGCGTCGCGCAGGGCGGCCTTGGTCTTGAAGTGGCGGTAGACGCTGCCGTGGCTGACGTTGAGCGCGCGGGCGACGTCGAGGACGGTGGCCTTGGCCGGGCCGAAGCGGCGCAGGACGTCCTCGGCCGCGTCGAGGATCCGGTCGGGGGTCAGCACCGCTTCGGTCATGGCGGCACCTTATCCGCGCTCGCTGTCGAGCATGGCCATCTGGGTGGGGTCGTAGCGGTCTCCCGCGGCGTCGCCCAGGGCGTCGAGGGCGGCCAGGTCGGCGCCGGTCAGCTTGACGTCCAGGGCGCCGAGCGCCTCGGCCAGGCGGGGCCGGGTGCGGGAGCCGACGACGGGGAAGACGTCGTCGCCCTGGGCGAGGACCCAGGCGATGGCGACCTGGGCGACGGTCGCGCCGAGCCCGTCGGCGACGCCGCGGAGCGTCTCGACGAGGGCGAGGTTGCGGTCGAGGTTGTCGCCGGAGAAGCGCGGCAGGTGGCCGCGGAAGTCTCCGGGGGCGGTCTCGGCCCGCGGCGTCCAGTGGCCGGAGATGAGGCCGCGCGACAGCACGCCGTACGCGGTGATCGCGACGCCGAGCTCGCGGGCGGCGGGCAGGATCGCGTCCTCGACGCCGCGGGTGATCAGCGCGTACTCGATCTGGAGGTCGGCGATCGGGTGGACGGCCGCGGCTCTGCGCAGGGTGTCGGCGCCCACCTCCGACAGGCCGATGTGCCGGACGTACCCGGCCTCGACCAGTTCCCCGATCGCGCCGACGGTCTCCTCGATCGGGACGGACGGGTCGAGCCGGGCGGGGCGGTAGACGTCGATGTGGTCGACGCCGAGCCGCTGGAGCGAGTAGGCCACGGAGGTCTTGACGGCCTGCGGACGTCCGTCGAAGCCGAGGAAGGCGCCCGACGGGTCGCGCTGGGCGCCGAACTTGACGCTGATCTGGACCTGGTCGCGGTCCCGGCCCTTGAGCGCGCGGCCGAGCAGCATCTCGTTGTGGCCCATGCCGTAGAAGTCGCCGGTGTCGAGCAGGGTCACGCCCGCGTCGAGCGCGGCGTGGATGGTGGCGACGCTCTCGGCCTCGTCGGAGGGCCCGTACATGCCGGACATCCCCATGAGGCCGAGGCCGAGGGCGGAGGTTCGCGGTCCTGTGGTGCCGAGCTTCTGAATCTGCATACTTCGACTATGCACTATCAGATGACAGATTTCAAATTCTGTCAGCCCATTCTTCGGTCAGGCGGGGCCCGGTGGGCCGGTGGGGCTGGTGGAGCCGCTGGTCATGGTGCTGAGAATCGTGCCGATGCCGTAGTGGCGCCGGAGGGTCGCCTCCTGTGCGGGCGAGATGTGGGCGCTCGCGGGATGGGTGGGTGCCGTGGCCACGCGGTGGCGGGGGTAGGGGACGCGCAGGACGCCCGATTCGGTGCTGGCCGTCGCGATGGGGACCAGCCGGTCGGGGCCGTCGTCGAGGGTGATCGCGGCCCATTCGGGGCGGGCGGTCCTGTCGTCGAAGTAGAAGCGGTGGATGGTGCCGAGCTCGGTGCCGTCGGGGCCGCCCAGGCGGGTGCCGAGGAAGCGGTGGATGTCGTCGGTCATGCGTTCACTCCCCGCAGGACGGTCTCGGTGCGATCGGGGGCGGTGGCGGCGTCGATGGCCCGGGCGGCGCGCAGACCCGATTCGAGGGAGCCCTCGATCCAGGCGTGCCACAGCGAGCAGTGCTCGCCGGCGAAGTGGATGCGGCCCTCGGGCTTCTCGATGTGGTGGTGCAGGTCGGTCTGCTGACCGGGTTCGAAGAGGGCGAAGGCGCCGGCCGCGTGCTCGTCGTCGTACCAGGAGTGGCTGAGGCCGAGCTCGAAGGTCTCGGTGATCTCCGGGTGGATCTTGGCGACGTCCTCGAGGGCCTGCTCGATGCGCTTGTCGGGGCTCATCGCGCCCCAGCGCAGGGCGTCCTGGCCCCAGGTGTAGCTGGCCAGGAGGACGCCGCGCTTCTCTTCGGGGTCGGAGTGGGACGGGTAGACGATGCGCCGGATGGGCAGGTCGGTCACGGTCGTGCCGCCGACGATGCCGTCGGTACGCTCCCAGAACCTGTCACGGACCTGGAAGAGGATCTTGGTGGAGGCGTTGTAGTTGAGCGCGCGGATCGCCCGCTGCTTGCCCCGGGAGAACTCCGGCTGCACCTCGATGCCGCGCAGCACCGAGAACGGCAGGGTGCAGATCGCGTAGTCGCCGGTCAGCCGGATCTTGTCGCGGCCCACCCGGACGTGCAGCGTGACGCCGTCCTCGTCCTGCTCCATCGCGGTGACCTCGTGACCGAACCGCAGGTTGTCGCCGAGCTCGCCGTAGAAGGCGGCGGGCAGCCGGTCGGAGCCTCCGACGATCTCCTGCATGTCCTCGAAGGCCCGCCCGACGATCTCGCGGAGCTGCTCGATGACGGCGGCGTTCAGGTTGTTCTCGCGGAAGCTCATCACGCCGTACAGCTCGATCGCGCCGGGCGAGAACCCGCGGTGCTCCAGGAAGCTCCTGATCGAGAACCGGTCGTACTCGGCGCCGAGCCGGTCGAGCAGCGCCTCGCCCTCCCGGTCGTAGAGCTCGCGGATCTCGCGGGTCGCCTCGGCCCAGAGCTGCTCGTAGGTCCGGCCGCGTTCGTGCGGGGCCAGCCCGAAGTCCAGGATGTCGGGGTCGGCGTTCAGGTCCTTCTGCGTGACCCGCTTGCCGTGGATGAAGCCGAGGGCCTTGTGATTGCTCATCACGAACGACCGCAGGGAGAGCCCGAACCTCTCGCAGTAGGTGAGCGCGAGGTCGTGGACGCGCGGGAAGCGCATGGCCCCCGCCTCGGCGTAGAGGCCGGGCGCGAAGTCCCGCAGCGTGTAGACGCGGCCGCCGACCCGTCCCTGCGCCTCGAGGATGACGACGTCGTGCCCCTGGCGCTTCAGCTCGTAGCCCGCGGCCAGTCCCGCGATGCCCGCGCCGATGACGAGGACCCTCTTGGGCGGGCCACCGCCGTCCAGCCCGTCCCTGGCGATCTCCACCAGGTCCCGTCCCACCCGGTCCGACGCGTGCGGGGCCCTGCCGCCCGCCGCCCGTACCTCGTCCGGCACCCCGGACGCCGGTAGCGGTACGGCCCCCTGCCCGCTGTCCATGCCCATCACGACCACCCTCCGCCGAGAATCTCACTTCCTCTGAGTAAACGGATGAGCGCGGAGAGTTTCCATAGGCGGAAGGGCAGGAAAGGCTTACGTCACCGCGGGACCGGTCACCGCGACGTCCCCCTGGGCGACGGCGCACAGCAGGGGCTCGCCCCGCTCGTCCACGGTGAAGATCTCGCAGCGGCTGACGACCCGGCCGCGTCCGGCGCGGATCACCCTGCCCTCGGCGCGCAGGGTGCCGTCGACGGCGGGCCGGAGGTAGTCGATGGTGAAGCCGGAGGTGAGGACGTTGCCGCCCACGACCGCTCCGGCGGCGAAGGTCAGGGCGGAGTCGGCGAGGTAGCCGAGCAGCCCTCCGTGCACGTAGCCGTGCTGCTGGCGCAGGTCCTCGCGGATCTCCAGTTCGAGGACGGCGGCGCCGTCGCCGAACTCCACGATGCGGGTGCCCAGGAGCTTGCTGAAGGGCTGCCCGGCGAGCACCTCCTCGGCGAAGGCCATCTGTCCGTCCATGGGACGCTCCTCACTTCACTAGTGAACTGAGGATAGGCGTGAGGGCGCGGCGTCTGTCAAGATCCCGGTATGGCCTCACCGGACGACCGTCTGTACTTCCTGCTCCAGCGGGCAGCCCACCGGCTGCGCGCCCGGGCCGACCGGCTGTGCAAGGACGCGGCGGGCATCTCCACGGCCCAGCTCGGCGCGCTCTTCGCGGTGCGGGACGAACCGGGGATCACCCAGCAGGGGCTCGCCGGCGTCCTCGGGCTGGGCGAGTCCGCCGTGACGGCGCTCGTCGCGCGGCTGGAGGCGGCGGGGCTGGTCGACCGGCGTCCGCATCCGGCCGAGCACCGGGCGGTCGCCCTGCACCTGACCGGCGGCGGCGCGGCCGCCCTGGAGGCCGTGGGTCCCACGATCGAGGCCTTCAACGCCGAACTGCGGGCGCTCCTCGGCGACGAGGACTTCCTGCGGGCCTCGGCCGCCCTGGCACTCCTGGCCGAGCCGGGCCACGGGGCCTGAGCGTCAGAGCTCCCGCGCCGCGCGCAGGGCGGCGACGCGGGCGGCGACAGCGCGGCCCGCGGCCAGGAGCGGTTCGGTGGAGCGCAGGGTCCGGGCCATGACGAAGGCGCCTTCGAGGGCGGAGAGCAGGGCGAAGGCGGTGTCACGGGCGTCGGCGCCGGACAGGCCGCGCCCGGTGAGGTAGGCGGACGCCTCGTCGACCCAGTGCGTCATGACCTCGGCCGCGGCCTCTCTGAGGCGGGGTTCGGCGTCGGCGACCTCACCGGCGACGGTGCCGACCGGGCACATGTTGGCCCAGCCGGTGTCGCGCATGTCCGCGGCCGCCGCCGCGAAGGCCGCCTCGATGCCGGCCGCGAGGTCCTCGTGCGGGTCCAGGAGCAGCGGGAGGAGCTGGATGTAGACGGCCCCGGTCTGCCGGAGCGCGGCCGCGGCGATCTCCCGCTTGCCTCCCTTGAAGTGGTGGTAGAGCGAGCCCATCGGCGCGTTCGCGGCGCGGGTGAGCTGGTTGACGCCCGTCGCGGCGTAGCCCTGGGCTCGCATCAGCTCCGCCATCGCCAGGACTATCCGCTCTTCGGTTCCCATGGAACCCATGATAGAACGGTCTCTCTAGAGAGATCGCTCTAATCGGGGAGATCGCATGCTGAACGTCGAAGTGACCGCGGGTGTCGTGGAGTACGACGAGATCGGCTCGGGGCCGCCGGTGGTGCTGCTCCACGGCCTGCTGATGGACCACACGGTCTGGGACCGCGTGCTGCCGCTGCTCCCGGAGGGCTTCCGGTACCTGCGCCCCGTCCTGCCGCTGGGCTCGCACAGGCGCCCCATGCGCCCGGACGCCGACCTGACCCTGCGCGGCCAGGTCACCCTGGTCGCCGACTTCCTGGACGCCCTGGATCTGAAGGACGTCACCCTGGTCCACAGCGACTGGGGCGGTTCCCTGTTCCTCACCGCCTACGGTCTGGACCGGCGGATCGCCCGCCAGGTGATCCTCCCGTGCGAGGCCTTCGACAACTTCCCGCCCGGCCTGCCCGGCAAGATGCTGAAGGTGGCGGTCCGCGTTCCCGGCGGCCTCCGCTTCGCCGCCCTCCAGCTCCGCGTCGGCCTGCTCCGCCGCCTCCCGTTCCTCTACGGCGGCATGGTCCGCCACCCGCTCCCGAACGCCCTCATGCACCGCTGGACCGAGCCGTTCCTCCGCGACCCCGGCGTCCGCCGCGACGTCAACGCCTACTGCCTCAGCAGCTTCCACGCCTTCAACGCCGCGGACCTCATCCACGCCACGGAACAGCTCCGCCGCTTCACCGGCCCGTCCCTGGTCCTGTGGTCCCCCGACAACAAGGTCATGCCCCCCGGCCACGGCCGCCGCCTGGCCGAGCTCCTCCCGAACGCCGACTACGCCGAGATCCCCGGCGCCTACGTCCTGTCCATGCTCGACGCCCCCGAGGCCGTGGCCCGCCACCTCGGCGCCTTCCTCACCGAGACCTGACCCGCGGGTGGGCTCGATGCGGGCGTTCCCGGCCCGCCCCCGCCCGGCTCACCGTTCGACCTCAAGCTCCGAGCAGGCGACGGGCGGCGGCCACCGCTCCCAGGGAGGTGGGGACGGTGGCCGCGCTCGTGCTGGGGGACGGTCGGCCGAGCGTGACGTCAGTTGACGTTCACCCAGAACGGATCATCTTCGGGCCAGGCCAGGATCCGGTCGTTGACATAGAAGTTGTTGAGCTTGGTGCCCGCGGACCGGTTCTCGCTGTAGTTGATGTTGCGTACCGAAAAGTCCCAATCGACCGATGATGCGCCCTCGAAGGTGGAACTGAAGGGGTATTCGTCGCAGTCGTCGACGTCGGTGTTGTACGGCGGAAGGCCGGTCGTGGCGTCGTAGTTCGGGCTCCACGGGTTCAACCCGCCCGTCCGCCCGCATGCTGACAGCCTCGTCCCTTCGTTCGCCGCGGCGATCGCGCCGCCCTGCTTCCGGCTCACCACGCGGTGCAGCGGCGCTCCCCGGGACGCGGCCGTCGCCGACCACTTGCCGGGGATCTTCTTGGGGTGGTTCTCCTTGGGGTAGGTGACGCCGTCGGTGGCCGGGGCGTTCTGGGCGTCGCGGATGTGCTGGCGAATGTCGGGGTGGGCGCTGTCGTAGGTGAGGAAGGGCAGCACCGCGGTGTAGACGCAGGCGTGCGGGTAGCTCCCGTCCTTGTCGTTGAAGTAGTCGGCCGAGTCGCAGCGGATACCGATCGGGGGGCCCTGACCGCGTTCGATGGTCACCTCGTATCCCGGGCTCGCGCCGTCCGCCGCGATGCGCCACTTGTGGAAGGCGACCTTGTCATCGCCCTCGCCGCCGACGGAGGAGACATCCCAGTAGACCCAGTTGGAGAAGTTGCTCCACTGGGCCCATTCCATCTTCGCCGGAGACCGCCCGACGCCGCACGTGGCGCTGGCGGGCTGATCGGTGCCCGGCACGCATTGGGCGTCGATCTCCAGCTTCAGCTTCGGAGCGGTGAGCCGTTTCTCCAGGATGCTCCACACGTCGTAGTCGACCGACCCGGTTTCGGCGCGGAAGAAGACACGGGTGGCGCGGGCGTTGTTGTAGCCGATGGCGGCGGCCTGGCCTCTGATCGTGTTGATGCCCTTCAGGACGCGCCTGTCGTTCTCGATCTTGTAGTACTTGCCGACGATCTCGTATTTCTGGCACCACTTGAACCGGTTGTAGATGCGGCCGTCGGGTTCATGGGCCTCGGTGGAACCGAGGCAGTCGTTCAGCCACTCGGTGCCCGCGGGGTTGTCGGGGGTCATCGGCATCGCCCCCGCCGGGCCCGTCCCCTTGCCGTTGATGCTCGCGGTGGCGATCGGTGAGCCGCCCAGGGTGAGGAGGGTCACGGTGAGGGCGAGGGAGGCCGTCGCCGCCAGCAGGCGTCTGACGCGCTTCACGGGCGATCCCCCTCTTTCCTTTTCGGTGTCATACAGACATGATTGTCTCCTAGAGACGATCTTGTCTATATGGGACCGGCCCGGCCCGTCCGGCCGGCCGGACGAAGGGGGAAGACGACGATGCGCTCCGTCAGAGCCGCGGCCCGCACGGGCAGAGCACTCCTGATCTCCGCCGCCTGTGCGGTCATCGCCATGCCGCCGGCGATCTCACCGGCCGCCGCCGCACCGGCCGAACCCGCCGCCGCCCAGGCGGCGCCCGCACCCGGCCAGGCCTGCACCGCGGCCGATCTCGGCAAGCGCCACCCGATCATCAAGACCACCGAGGTCGCCCCGACGATCACCCACTTCAAGGGCTGGTACGTCACCCAGGGCACGGCCGGCTACCAGAACGTCACCACCAGCACCCAGACCACCATCTCGGTCTCCGTCGGCCTCAACGGCGAGATCAAGGGCGACTTCGCCGTCGAGACCCTCGGCAACGTCGGCGCGATGCTCGGCCTGAACGTCCACGTCGACTACACCTCGACCACCAGCGAGTCGACCTCGGTCAGCTGGGACTTCTACGAGCCCGGCTACTACGGCGTCTACAAGGGCACCAGAAAGGTCACCGGCACCTACGGAAGCCTCAACTGCAACCGCGTCCAGCAGGGCGACGGCACCTGGGCGCTGAAGTGGATCGAGGGACCCGACAGCGGCGGCTTCACCACCTACACCACCCTCGAAGAGGGCGCGGTGCGCTGCGAGGACAACGTGCCCGCCACCAGCATCATGCGCAAGGCGCAGGCTCTCCTGGACTGCGAGACCCCGCCCAGCGCCGGGCAGGCACCGGGACCGGTCGCCTCCGCCAAGGCCGCCGCGGCCGGGAACACGGCGGTGAAAGGCACGGCGGACAAGGCGACGGGCAAGACGGCCACCGCCCGGGCCGCCGCTCCCGCCGGTTTCACCTGCGACTCCGGTTACTACAAGATCGGCACACCTGACCAGGCCCTGTTCTGGACCGCGCCCCTCAACCAGAGCGACAGCGTCCGGCTCAGGCCCTCCACGATCTTCAGCGGCAACCTGGACCAGTGGCAGCTGTGCCGCGGCCCCGAGCGCAACGGCGTCGCCGAACACATCCTCGTCAACCACCGCAGCGGCCAGTGCCTGGCCGTCGCCGAGCAGAACGCGTCCGACGAGGGGACACCCCTGGTCCACCGCAACTGCAAGGCCGACGACCTCCAGCGGTTCTACGTCTACCGCGACGTCCCCGGCTCCAACAAGATCGGCGTCCAGAACAAGTACACCGGCTACATGATCGGTCACGACCGCTACGCCGACGGCCAGCCCCTGCGCCAGTACAGCAGCGGCAGGCAGGACGGCTCCGGCACCTACGTCCTGGTCACCGCCTGACCCCACCCGCCCGACCCGGACCGTCCGTCTTGTGGCGGTCCGGGTTCTTCGCGACCATGGCCGGGTGGATCGTGATGTGAGTCTTCCGGCAGAGCGTTATCGGTCGCCGGCGGGCTGGCAGCCGCCGGCCGGGTCGAGGCCGGGATGGGATTGGACTCCGCCGGGCGGAATGCGTGCCCATCTCGCGCTGGTTCCGTGGTGGATCAGGGCGATGTACCGCCTGCCGTTCATCGACCGTTTCGCCCACGAGCTGATGTGGCATCGAGGCGCGTGGGAGGTATGGCCACCGGATCTGATCGATCCCGCTCCCGGCCCCGGTCCCGATGGCATCGGCGCACCGCTGCCGGTTCTTCCTCCTGACGGCGGAGCCGGAGCGGTCCAGGCGGCCATGCCGCCGCCTGAATGACCCGCTGTCGGGATGCGCGGGATCCTGGAGATCAGCAGGACGAGTCCGGTTTTCCGAGACCGCGGCGGCCTACGTAGAGCGGTCCTGCTAACTCGGTAGAGGTCACGGATCCGCTGGATCGGGTGCGGGGGCGAGGCTCTGGGGTGTCAGCAAGTCATCCGCAGAGGAGCAGGATCATGAGGAAAGCCATGAGGTTGATGGCGGTCGCCGGTGCGTTCGCGGGGGCCGTCATCGGCTGCGGAGGTGCCGCGGACGCGGCGGCGGCCGCGGCGGGCCCCGGCCCGTTCTACTGGATCGTCGGCGTCAACAGCGGCAAGGTGCTCATGCCGTCCGGGCAGTCGAAGGCGTACGGCGAGCAGATCGTCCAGGCCGGCCAGGGCGACCTGGGCGCGCAGCACTGGAAGATCCTCGGCTCGGGAAACGGCCGTAAGCTCTACAACCGCCATTCCCACCTCTGCATCGTGGCGCCCGCCACCGGCAGCGCCGCCTACCTGCGCCAGGAGGGCTGCGACGGCAATTCCGGCGACCCGAGCAACCTCCGCCCGGTGTGGACGGTGTCGGACTACGACGCCATGTGGGCCGGCAGCCCGGTCACCTGGCAGTCCCCGTACAGCTTCCACGTCATGGACGTCTACCAGGCACGGCTCGACGACGGCGCACCGCTCATCCAGTATCCCTACACCGGCGGCACCAACCAGCAGTTCTACCTGAAGCACGTCCCCGGCACGTGACAACGGTTTACCGACGGCGGCCGGGCACCCGGCCGCCGCCTCCCAGCACCCGCTCAACAAGCTCAGGCAGACGCCCCCCGCTTGAGCCCGCCCAGGAAACTGCGCCAGGCCGGACGGGTGAGCCGCAGGTGGGGGCGTTCGGGATGCTTGGAGTCGCGAACGGCCATTCGGCCGACGGCGGGAGCGACCTCGACGCACTCCTCACCGAAGTCACCGCTGTGGGTACTCTTCCGCCAGACGACGCCTACTTCGACGCATTGCTCGGCGAGGTCGCCGCTGTAGCTGCTCTTGCGCCAGCGATGGGGATTGGAGTCAATGCCGCTCATAGAGCCGAGGCTATTCGATGAATGATGTCGCGGGATTCGGCCGGAGTGGGCAGCAGCGCCGAGGCACGTGTAAAGGCCTCCTGGTACTGACGGGCTTTGGGCTGGTCGTCCACGACCCAGCGGTTGAAAAGTTGCTCGACCAGAATCAAGGTGATGTTGGTGCGGGCGAGTTGGAGGATCGAATAGGGCGGACCGATGAGTACCAGGCTCTCGTAAGGACGCACCTGGATCGTCGTCCCCGGGTGCTCGGAGAGCTGGAGAAGGCGTTCAAGCTGGACGCGCATGACCCTGTCTCCTGCCGGTGCTCGGCGCAGGCCCGACTCATCGATGATGAAGTGGAGGTCCGGGCGGTGCGGACCGTGGAGGACCTGCTGCCTCTCCATGCGAAATTCGACGTAGCGGCGCCCAATCGCTCCGTCGATGTCTCCCATTTGGTTCATGATCATCGCAGCGGCATAGTCCTCCGTCTGCGCCAATCCCGGCACACTGTCGACGGCCAAGTGCCGAAAGCTGCCCGTGTTGGCTTCGAGGGAACACAAGTCGAGCGCTTCAGGCGTCATCAAGTCGCCGTAGACAGCCCACCAACCAGACCGGGTGTCCTGGCGGGTGAGTTCGATGAGGCCTCGCGCGTCGGGGCCGTCGATCGGGACGCCGTAGCGGCGGAGGATGTGCTCCAGATCGCGGGGGCGGACCCCCTGGCGGGCGTTCTCGATCATGCTGAGGGATGACGGGGAACGGTCGAGGAGGCGTCCAGCGGCCTCGAGCGTGTAGCGCTTGGAATCGCGCAGGTCACGAAGGTACCTGGCGATGTAGCGCCTTCGGGTGGTTGACCGGGATTCAACCGACATGCATCGAGGGTGTCACGCAAAGCGACCGAGTCCGTAGATAATCGCAAGGTCTGAAATCTTCAGCCGATGGCCATTCCAGACCGGGACGAAACTCTCCGCTCGGGCTCCACCGCCCGGTCAATCTGGGGGCATGGATGACGAAAGAGAGCTCATCGGGACGTTGACACTGCCAGGGGTCGAGCGATCCGTCGCGTATGCCCGTAAGTTCTGCCGGGACATGCTCGGGGGCGGGCATCCGGTCCTCGACGACGTCCAGACCTGTGTGAGTGAGGCGTTCACCAATGGCGTCGTGCATTCGCGGTCCGGCGAGGGCGGGAAGGTGACGGTCGCGCTGCTGGCGGGGCCGGGCCTTGTCGTGGCCGAGGTCGTGGACGACGGCGGCAGAGGGGTGCCGTGTGTGCGGGACGAGGGGCAGGCCGAGAGCGGGCGGGGGCTGAGGATCATCGACGCGTTGAGTGTGCGGTGGTCGGCCGGGGAGCGGGAAGGGCACACCGTCGTCCGGATGGAGTTCGGGTGTGCCCTTCCTCAGGGGGCCGCTACTTCCAGGTGAGGGTGACCGTGGAGGTCGCCGTGGTGCCGGTGGTGTAGGTGCGGTTGGCTCCGCTCTCCCAGGTGACGTTGCCGGAGGCGTCCTTCTTGATCAGCTTGTACTCGAAGGGGGTGCTCTTCGGGAAGGTGATCGCCTTGGACCAGACCGGGTAGGCGGCGGACGACAGGGGGATCGCGTTCGCCGGGTTCCAGGAGCCGAGGGAGGCCGGGGAGCCGACCAGGTAGACGTTCGTGCCGTAGGTCGTGGTGACCGTGGCGTTGAAGGTGACCTCCGTGGTGGTGGCGGTCTCGGACGGGGTGGGGGTCGGGCTCGGGGTCGGGTCGGTGCCGACCGTCACGCCCGCGGTGCCGAAGGTGCTGGTGAAGGACTGGGCCGCCGTGGTCGTGGTGACGGTGCGGTTGGCGTTGGTCTCCCAGGTGACGTTGCCGCTCGCGTCCTTCTTGACGTACTTGAACTCGACGGCCGTGTTCTTCGGCAGGTTCACCGTGGCCGACCAGGTGTTGTTCGCTCCGGCCGTCAGCGGGATCGCGTTGACCGGGTTCCAGGACGCCAGGGCCGGGATGCTGCCGACCAGGTACACCGACTGGCCCGCGTTGACCGTCGCGGTGACGGTGAAGGTCTCGGCGACGGTCGTGCCGGTCTCGGTCGGGGTGGGCGTGGGGGTCGGGGTCGGGTCGGTGCCCGGCTTGGCACCGGCGTGGATCGCGACCGCGCTGTTGGCGGGGATGGTGACCGTCGCGGTGCCCGAGGCGACCGTCACGGTCGTGCCGGTGCAACCCGTGGTGGTGGGGGTGCCGGTGATGACGTCGCAGTAGGCGCCGTTGGCCAGGCCCGTGCTGAACTGCGAGGTGGAGGCGCTGCCCGAGTCGTTGATGCCGATCCAGGCGCGGTCGCCGCGGTGGAAGCCGATGACGTTGGCGTTCACCGTCGTGAAGTCGGAGACCGACTTGACCGCCTTCGCGGTGTTCGCCCAGCCGACCATGCCCTTGATCGCGGTGGACTGGGTGAGGCAGTTCCAGGACGCCCCGCAGCTCGCGGCCGTCACGAAGCCGTTGCCGTCGGCCGGCGGCGAGGAGTTGCGGTTCGTCCAGGTGAAGCTGTCGTAGACCGACGGCTTGCCGTGCGGGTAGGCCAGCGCGAAGTAGTTCGCGAGCGTGTAGTCGGTGCCGTTCTTGTACGACAGGACCACGCCGTCGCGCTCCAGGTCATGGTTGGTGACCATGGCGAACACGTTGGCGCTGGGGGCGTCCAGGGCCCAGCTCGAGACGTTCGCCAGCGCCGAGATCGAGCCCTGGAAGGCCGAGCGGATGCCCTTGGCGTAGGCGAAGTCCAGGACGTCGCCGTTGCCGGTGAAGGCCGCGGCCTTGAGGGCGTTGTTGCTCGCGCCGTCGAAGATCTCCTGGGCGACGTAGGGGCGCTTGTTCTCGGCGGTCGTGTTGTTCAGGCGGCCGAGGATGTTAGCGAAGTCGTCCTTCCTGATGTGCTTGACGGCGTCCACGCGGAAGCCGTCCACGCCGATGCCGATCAGGTCGTTCAGATAGCCCGCGATCTTGCCGCGGACGTAGTCCTTCTCGGTGTACAGGTCCGACAGCGACAGCAGCTCGCAGCCCGTCACCTGGGCCTCGTTGTTCCAGTCGCTGATGCCGCCGCTGGTCGGGCACGGGTCGCCCGGGTGGTGGAAGTCGGCGCTGGAGTAGGGGACGGCCGGATAGGAGTAGCCCGTGAAGGCGGTGCCCGCGTAGCCGGTGGTGCCGCCGGCGTTGTTGGTCCCGGCCATGTGGTTGACGACCGCGTCGACGTAGACGCGCACGCCCGCGTTGTGACAGGTGGTGACCATGGAGGCGAACTGGGCGCGGTCACCGAACCGGGAGTCGAGCCGGTAGGAGACCGGCTGGTACACCTCGTACCAGGGGTGGGCGCCGTCGGCCGAGGTCGGCAGGCTCACCGACTCCTGCGGCGGCGCGACCTGGACGGCCCCGTAGCCCGCCGGGCCGAGATGGTTCGTGCAGGCGGCGGCGACGGACGGCCAGTTCCACTCCCACAGGTTGGCCGTCACCTCGCTGTCGTTCAGGGTGACGGCGGCGCTCGCCGTGCCTCCCCCCGCGAGGGTGACCGACACGAGGCCGGTCGCGGCGAACGCGACCGCGGCGAGCGCGGCGCGGAATCTCACTTTGGACATGGCTGCCTTCTTCTAGGGGTGGGGGGTGAGCCGGGCTTCCAGCTCGGGCAGGGTGATCAGGGCCTGGTGGGTTCCGGCGGCGCCGCAGGCGTACAGGCCCGCGACGGCACCGGAGCGGACGCACTCCACGACGGCGCGCGAACGCAGCCAGGCGTGCAGGAAGCCGGAGACGAACGCGTCTCCCGCCCCGTTGCTGTCGACGACCGGTCCCCCGGCCGCCGGCTCGTAGTGCCGAGGCTCGCGGTCCGCGCGGGTGGCGAACCAGCCGCCGCGCTCGCCGTCCATGACGACGACGGCCAGCGCGCGGCCCTCGGTGAACAGGGCGTGGACGGTCCCCGGGACGTCCGCCAGCGCGGTGGCGCTGACGAACACCACGTCGGAGGAGCGGGCGAAGTCGGCGTGGTGGGGGTTCACGCCGTCCCAGTCGTGCAGGTCGGTCGAGGTGGTGACCCCGTCTCCCAGCGGGTACACGTGCCGGGCGAAGTCCATGATCGAGACATGGACGTGCCGGGCGGGGGCGGCCGCGACGAGCCCCTCGGGCAGCCGCTGCCCGGGAAGATCACGGCCGTCGTAGAACGACGTCCGCCGGCCCTTGGGGTCGACGAGGTTCACCGCCCGGCGGGTCCCCGCCGGGCTGATGACGAACTCGGTGTCCACTCCCCCGGCGGCGAGCCGGTCGCGGACGAGCCCGCCCAGCCGGTCCTCCCCGAGGAAGTCGACGAGCTTCACCGACAGCCCGAGCGACCGGCAGCCCAGCGCGACGCCGCTGCCGGTGTGCCCGGCGTACTCCGCGATCCCCGGTGTGGCCACCGAGTCCGCGTACGGAAGCGGCAGGTCCTGCGGCACGTTCACGATCGTGTCGACACCCGCGCCGCCGATCACCAGAACGTCGTACATCGGATTCACCTCACTTCAGGTAGGGTCCGGCCGCGCCGATCCGGCCCGGTCCGTCGAGCACGTAGACCCGCAGGTTGCCCTTGCCGGGCGCCGCGACGGTCAGGGTCCCGTTCGTGACGGCGCTGACGTCGCCGGTGACGGCGTCGCGGTACGTCCCGTTCGGGATGCCGGAGTAGGTGGCGCCGCCGGTGATCGTGACCAGGGCGAAGCTGTCGACCGATCCCTCGGTGTAGCGCCGCTTGAAGGCCATCGAGCCGGATACCCCCTCCCGCGAGTACTGGCCCATCTGGAGCGCCGGGATCGCGCGGCGGATCCGGTTGAGCCGCTGGAGGTGCTTGACCAGGGGGCTGTTCAGGGTGGTGGCGACGGTCCCCGAGGAGGCCGAGACGACGCCGAAGTCCGAGGCGGTGACCGTCCCGGCGAGCTTGTCGCCGTAGTAAGCGCGGCCCGTGGTCGACAGCGGGCAGGTGCCGCCGCAGTCGATCTGCTTCCCGGCCTGGAACTCGATCTCCGAGCCGTAGTAGAGGGTCGGGATGCCGCGGAAGGTCCACATCAGCGCCATGTTCTCCGCCCACGCGTCGGTGCCCCCGGAGTAGCGGGTGCTCGACTTGTTGGGGCCGAAGTCGTGGGAGTCGACATAGACGGCGTTGTAGGTGGCGTCGTTGGTGGAGTCGTCGGAGTCCTGGCCGTTGTTGAAGGCGTTCTGCGCGTCCCCGAAATTCATGTGCATTCTCATATCGATGATGTTCATGCCGGAGAAATTCGTGTGGTCGGGCGCGTGGTAGGAATTGCCGTTGAGGAAGGCGTTGGCCGAGGTCGGCTGGTTGCCGGTGCCCTGGCCGTTCTCGTAGGCGAACTGGTCGAGCGCCGCCTGCACGTCGTCGTCGGTGTAGGTCTTGCGCTCCTTCCAGGTGAAGAACTGGGCGGAGTGGTTGACCGAGCCTCGGTTCCACTTGTCGTTGACGAACGCGCCGACCTCGCCGAACACGTAGAAGTCCTGGGCCTTCCGGGCGCCGTACTTCTCGGTGAGGCGGGCCTGGAGGGCGGGCAGGAACCGGCGGTTCCAGGTGACGCGCGGAACGTGCACCGCGGTGTCGACCCGGAAGCCGTCCACGCCCATGTCGATGTAGGAGTTGTAGGCGCCGATCAGGTAGTCTTGGACGGCCTTGTTCTCGGTGTTGAAGTCGGCCAAATCGTCGTGCAGCCAGCAGGAGCGCGAGTCCTCGCCCTCCCAGTTGCCGATCCAGCACTGGTGGTACAGCGAGGCGGGGAACATGCCCGAGGTCGGCGACGGCCACTGGCAGTTGTGAATGGTGAAGCCCTCGGGGCTCTTGTACTGGGTCGCGGTCCCCCAGTTCCGGCAGGTGTTCCCGGCCGGTTCGGCCGTCTCCCACAGGTCGCCGTTGTAGGGACGGCCCTTGGCGAGGGCGTTCTGGGCGGCCGTCAGCGACGGGTCGTCGCCCTGGGCCTCCTGGAGCGGGTCGTAGGCCTTCCCCGGCTGCTTGGTGGCGTACATCCAGTCCCACTGGCCGTCCTTGGCGCCCCACACCTTCGGGACGAACAGGCCCTTGGCCCCCCAGCGGGAGGAGTGGTTGTAGACGACGTCCTGGTAGATCTTCACGCCCTTGGCGTGGGCGGCGTTGATCAGGTCCTGGTAGGACGCGCCCGGCGACTCCAGGCGCGGGTCGACGCGGTAGAAGTCCCAGCCGTGGTAGCCGTGGAAGTCGTAGTCGGAGCGGTTCAGGACCACCGGGGTGATCCAGATGGCGGAGAAGCCGAGGCCCTTGATGTAGTCGAGTCGGTCGACCAGGCCCTTGAAGTCGCCCCGGAACATCGGGTCGGCCGCGGCGGCGTCGCCCGAGCGGACGTACTGGCTGCCGCCCCGGTTGTTGGAGGCGTCGCCGTCCATGAAGCGGGCGGTCATCGCGAAGTAGATCGCGTCCTTGCGCGGGTCGCCGCCGAGCATCGTGCCGCCCGCCGGGGGCGGCGGGGCGTCGCCCGTCTTCGCCGACGCCGTGGGGCCGGCCGCCGAGGTGTTCCCCGCGGCGTCCCTGGCCTGCACGGTGAAGGTGTAGGTGGTCTGGGCGGCGAGTGAGGAGACCGTGAAGGAGGTCCCGGTGGCCTGGTAGACGGTCGAGCCGCCGGAGGCGGGGGAACCGGTGATCGTGTAGCCGGTGACGGCCACGTTGTCGGTGGACGGGCCCCAGGTCAGGGTGATGCTCGTGCCGTCGGCGGTGGCGGTCAGCCCGGCCGGGACGGTCGGCGCCCGGGTGTCGGCGGGCGGGACGTAGCAGGGGTCGGCGGCGTCGGCGGTGACGACGCCGTCCTTGACGGTGGTGCGGCCGAGGCCGAGCGCGTAGTCGCCGCCGCCGTTGTTGTCCCAGGTGCCGGAGCCGTTGTTGAAGGCGGCCTTCAGGCCGGTGGCCGCGCCGAGGTCGACGTCCTTGCGGACCCACCCGGTGCAGGCGGCGTCCATCGTGACGCCGGGGACGGCCGTCCAGGAGCCGCCGGACGGCTGGTAGTGGAGGTTCGTGGTGCTCCAGCCCCGGGTGGCCGTGAAGTAGTAGACGGAGGCCCTGGCGGTGGTGCCGGTCGTCTTCGTGACGGTGCCGGAGGGGGCCGAGACGTTGCCCGCGGCGTCCTTCGCGGTGACCGAGTAGGTGTAGGCGGTCTCAGGGGACAGCCCCGTGTCGGAGAACGACACCGCGGTGGCGGCCAGCTTGACGGTGCCGTCCGGGCCGGTCCTGGTGATCTCGTAGCCGGTGACGCCGACGTTGTCGGCCGCGGCGGTCCAGGTGAGCTTCACCGTGGTTCCGGTGACGGTCGCGGCCAGGCCCGTGGGGGCGGTCGGCGCGGTGGTGTCGGGGGCGCAGGGGCTCCCGGAGCCGATCACGCCGCCGCTGACGGTCACCGTGCCGGTGCCGAGGGTGTAATCGGCGCCGTTGTTGTTGTCCCAGGTACCGGAGCCGTTGGTGAAGGTGGCCTGCCAGGTGGTGGCGGTGCCGAGGTCGATGGTCCGGCTGAACCAGCCGGCGCAGGCGGCGTTCATCGGGACGCCGGGGACGGCGGTCCAGGTGCCGCCGATGCCGTAGTGGACGTTGGGGGCCGTCCAGGCGGTGCGGTAGAAGACCGTCACGGTGTTCGCGGCCTGCGCGGGAAACGCGGGGACCGCCGACGCCAGAAGGACGACGGTTCCGATCACGCTCCTCCCGAGGCGTGATCGGAACCGGGTTCGGAGGGCAAAGCCCATGCTGTGCTCCAAAGCGAAGGTTCGGGGGGTGACCGGACCATCCCGCCAGCACTCGGGTTGGGGCCGTGCAGTGACGAGCATCACCCATCACGGCAGATGACGTCAATACATTGCAGCAAGGTTTCTGAAAATCGACTGCAAGACAACAAAGTGGGCCCGGCGGCCTGTTCCGGTGCTGGCGGAACGGGCCCCGAGCCCACGCTTGGGGGGAGGAATCCCTTACTTCACGGTGACACCCGTGGCGGTGAGCAGGCCGCCGGTGGCGCCCCGTTCGAGGGCGACCAGCTTGAAGCGGACGGCCTTGTCCCGCAGCCGGGCGAGGTCGCGCGGATCGACGGTGAAGGCCCCCTCTCCGGACGGGGTCAGGCGCAGCAGCCGGACGTCACCGGTGAGATCGCCGTCCTCGATCGCCAGGTCGTCGGCGAGGGAGTAGGCGAGGGCATAGGTCTTCCCCGCCGTCGGGCCGGTCTTCCAGGCGACCGTGGAGCCGGTCAGGACGGCCTCGGCCTTCGACAGGTCGGCGTCGAGCCCGGCGCCGCCGAGCTGCGGCAGCAGGTAGCCGGGGGCCGCGGCCAGGGACCAGACCTCGTTGCCGTAGGTCGCCAGGTCGAGGGACTGGTCGTCGGGGAGGTCCTTCTCGCCGTCCTTGTGCAGGATGTAGCTGAGCGTGGTCGCGCCCGGGGCGAGCGGGACCTCGTAGATCGCCCCGTAGGCGTCGGTTCCGGAGGGCCGGATCCCCTTGTCCCACTCGGTGGGGGCCGCCGCCCCGGTCCAGGTGTGCAGCGTCCAGCCGTCGTAGTCGCCCGCGGGCCGCCGGTAGTGCAGGACCGCGACGCCACGGGCCGCCGCCGACGTCCGGTACTGGGCGGCGTCGCCGGAGACCACGAACGCCCGCGGCTGGGCGGCCGGGGTCAGGCTCAGGTCCCCGGTGTCCTTCTGGTCGCCCTTGTGGACGATGTAGTTCAGCGGGGAGTCCCCGGACTTCAGCGGGATCCTCCAGTAGGCGCCGAAGGAGTCGGTGCCGTCGGGCGGCCGGGGGGCGGACCAGTCGGTCGGGACGCCGTCCGCGAGGGCGTCGCCCCACAGGTGCAGGCCCCAGCCGGTGTAGTCCCCGTCGGCCCGCCGGTAGTGGACCGTCGCGTAGGGGACCGAGGTGGAGACCGTGCCGGAGCCCTCTTTCAGCCAGATCTCGCCGCTGCGCAGCACGTTGACGGTGTGCTCGGTGCCGTCGGCGTCCTCGCCGTCGTGGACGAGGACCTTGACCTCCTTCGCGCCGGGCTTGAGCTTCACCCAGGCGAACCGGCCGTAGTCGTCCTCGCCGGCGAACGGGGCCTCCACGGCCTCCTCGACGTCGCCGGAGAAGCGGGCCGTCCAGCCGTCGTAGCCGCCCTGACGCTGGTAGTGGACCAGCAGCCGGTCGCGGGAGAGCGCTCCGGTGCCGGGTTCCGCCGGGACCTCCCCCACCGTGCCGGACGCCTCGGCGGAGCTCGTCCGGCCCACGCTGTCGATCACGGTCGCCCGGTAGGTGATCCGCGTTCCCGGGGCGGTGCCCGCCGCGGAGTGGAAGACCCGGAAGGAGCGGTTGTCGTCGGCGCCCAGCGGCTGCCACGCCCCGTCGCCGATCTTCGCCTGGAAGGCGACCCGGTCGAAGCCGTCGCCGGGCACGGACGCGGTGATCTCGGCGCGTCCCAGGAGGGTCGCGGGGACCGCCAGGGTCACCGAGGGGGCGGCGGCCGGAACGGCCAGCGGCGCCTGCGCCCGGTAGACGACCGCCTGCTGCGGCGGCACGGGCACGGTGATCGTCTTGTCGGCGGCGCTCGTGACGGCCGGCCCGGAGGCCCCGTAGAGCGGCGCGAACGCCGTCCCGGCCGAGAAGGTAGGGATCTTCACCTCGCGGGCGGCGGTGCCGCTGTTGACCGCGACCACGTACTCGGTGTTCTGCGGCGCGGAGATCCGGGAGAAGGCGTAGACGCCGCCGTCGGCGAGGCGCTCGATCTGGGCGCCGTCGCGCAGCGCCGGATGGGCGGTGGTCAGCTCGGCGAGGGCCTTGATGCCCTGGTAGAGCGGGTGGGCGGGGACGTAGTTGTCCTGCGCGGCCGTGGCCGTGGTGCCGATCTGGTCGTCGTCCAGGTAGGAGGGGACCTTCGAGGCGAACAGCGAGGTGCGGGCGTCGGTGTCGCCGCCGTCGCCGGTGTAGCCCTGCTCGTCGCCGTAGTAGATCACCGGCTGGCCGCGCGTCAGGTACATGAGCTGGTGGGCGAACTGGTCGCGCCTGAGCAGCTCGGCGTCGGAGGCGCCGGGGTTGTCCCTGGCGATGAAACCGCCGATGCGGCCCATGTCGTGGTTGCCGAGGAAGGTCGGCAGTGAGTAGGCCGAGGAGTCGGCGTCGGTGTACAGGTCGTCCTGGGCGTAGAGGGCCCGCAGCCGGTCGGCGGGCGCCCCGGACGCGAACGCGCGGGCGGCCTCCTGGAAGGGAAAGTCCAGCACCGAAGGGAGCTTTCCTTCGGTGACATACCGAGAAGTGATCTTCGGGTCGCCGCTGTAGACCTCACCGAACTGGAAGAAGTCCGGGTTCCCCCGGCCGGCGGCGTAGGCCTGGATCGCGGGGGCGAACCGCTGCCAGAACTCGATGTTGACGTGCTTGGCGGTGTCGATGCGGAAGCCGTCGACCTCGGCGTCCTTGATCCAGTGCTCGTAGATGTCGGTCATGCCCTTGACGACCCTGGGGTTCTCGGTCATCAGGTCGTCGAGGCCGTAGAAGTCGCCGTACTCGGCGTTCTCCCCGGCGAAGGTCGAGTCGCCCCGGTTGTGGTAGAGCGTCGTGTCGTTCAGCCAGGCCGGGACCTTGGCGGGCAGGCCCTGCGGCACGACCGGGGTGTAGGGGAAGGAGTTCTCGTCGATCCTGGGGAAGGGCTTCGTGCCGTCGGCGTACTCCGCCTCGTCGAACGGGTGCCCCTTGGTGTCGAGCAGCGGGTAGGACGCCTTCGAGCGGTAGGAGTACCGGTTCTCGGCTGTGGAGATCACATCGGCGGTGTGGTTGGTGATGATGTCGAAGAAGACCTTCATCCCCCGCTTGTGCGCCTCCTTCACGAGCTGCTTCATCTGGGCGTTCGTGCCGAGGTGGGGGTCGATCCGCGTGAAGTCGGTGATCCAGTAGCCGTGGTAGCCCGCGCCCGCGTTCGCTCCGGTCCCCTGGACGGGACGGTTCTGGAACGAGGGGGTCAGCCAGATCGCGGTCGTGCCCATCCCCTGGATGTAGTCCAGCTTCTGGAGGATCCCGGCGAGATCGCCTCCCTGGTAGAAGCCCTTGGAGGCGGGGTCGAGCCCGGTGGTGAGCCGGTCGCCGGTCAGCCCGCCGCTGTCGTTGGCCGTCTCGCCGTTGGCGAACCGGTCGGCCATCGCGAAGTAGAAGCGCTCCTTGCTCAGGGTCGGCCGGAACAGGCCGCCGGGATCGTCGGGGGCCGCCGCGGCGGCCGCGGGGACGACCGGGACCAGGGCCGCGCCCAGGACGAGGGCGGCGACGGCCCTCAGCGAGCGTGATCGGGGAGTGTTCGGGGCCAAGACGGGCCTCCAGGCTCAGGGGGGGTGGCCGGTTCGGGGGTGTGCCCGGCAGCCGGAAGCTACTCAATTCCTTGCAAGTTTTGCAAGACTTCCGCAAGAACTTTCCGCACCGCTGCGCCGCCGCGAACGCCCAGAGCACGCCACGGGCGTACGTAAACTCGGGCAACTCCCCGAGGCGGCGACGTGTTACAAGCCGGTAACAAAGCTTGCGTCCTCTTGCTGCAAACCATTTACAGATTTGCAACGCGTTGCTAGCGTCCCCGGCACATCCCCTCGAATCCCCTGAAACCTCATCAAGGAGGAACGCACAATGCGGCTCACCCCTCTGGTCGGCGCTGTCGCCGGCCTGGCGCTTGTGCTCACCGCGTGCGGCGGCGGCAGCGACGACGAGAAGAAGCCCGCCGAGACGAAGGCCGTCGCCCTCGAAGGACGCGGCCCGATCACCTTCGTCACCGGCAAGGACACCTCCGGCAACCTGCAGAAGCAGATCGACGCCTGGAACGCCGGCCACCCGAACGAGACCGCCAAGGTCATCGAGCTCTCGGACAAGGCCGACGAGCAGCGCAACTCCATGATCCAGAACGCCCAGGCCAAGTCGGACGCCTACACCGTCCTCAACCTGGACGTCGTCTGGACGGCCGAGTTCGCCGCCAACCGCTGGATCGCCGAGCTCCCCGAGGCCGACCTGGGCGTCGACAAGCTGCTCAAGCCGACCGTCGAGACCGGCAAGTACTTCAACAAGCTCTACGCCCTCCCGGCCGACTCCGACGCGGGCCTGCTCTACTACCGCAAGGACCTCCTCACCAAGGCCGGCATCACCGAGGCCCCCAAGACGTGGAAGGACCTGTTCGCGGCCTGCGACACCATCAAGGCCAAGGTCGCCGAGGCCAAGGACGCCGGCTGCTACGGCGGCCAGTTCGACAAGTACGAGGGCCTCACCGTGAACGCCTCCGAGGCGATCAACGCGGGCGGCGGCCAGGTCGTCGACGGCGCCACCGGCAAGCCGAACGTCAACACCCCCGAGGCCAAGGCCGGCCTGGACGTCCTGGTCAACGCCTTCAAGGACGGCCACATCACCAAGAAGGCCATCACCTACACCGAGGAGCTCGGCCGCGCCGACTTCCAGGCCGGGAACCTGCTCTTCCACCGCCAGTGGCCGTACCAGTACGCGCTGGCCCAGGACAAGAAGTCCTCCAAGGTCGTCGGCAAGTTCGACGTCGCCCCGCTGCCCGGCGTGAACGGCCTCGGCGTCTCCACCCTCGGCGGCCACAACTTCGCGATCTCCGAGTTCGCCAAGAACAAGGCCACCGCGGTCGACTTCCTCAAGTACATGACCAGCCCCGAGGTCGAGAAGGCCAACGCCCTCGTCATCGGCAAGGCCCCGTCCGTCGCGGCCCTG
Organism: Actinocorallia longicatena; assembly: GCF_039534125.1. NCBI lineage: Bacteria > Bacillati > Actinomycetota > Actinomycetes > Streptosporangiales > Thermomonosporaceae > Actinocorallia > Actinocorallia longicatena. The sequence continues at coordinate 114,740 of NZ_BAAAUV010000009.1, forward strand.
TACGACGACCCCGAGGTCGTCGCCAAGTTCCCGTACATGCCGGCGCTGAAGACCGCCATCGAGAACGCCCAGGGCCGTCCGAAGGCCGTCAAGTACGGCGACGTCACCACGGCGATCCAGGAGGCCGCCTACGGTGCCCTCACCGGCAAGACGACCACCGACCAGGCCCTCAGCGACCTGCAGAACAAGCTCGTCACCCTCACCGCGCAGTAGACCCTGAGTGAGCCGAGGCGGCGGGGCCTCTCCTACCGGCCCCGCCGCCTCGGTCCTCCCATCTCCGTCGCTCAGGAGAGGACCCATGGCGACCACCCTCCGGAAACCACCGGCCGCCGTCCGCGCCGGGTCGGGGAAACCCGCCGCGGACGGCTCGCGCCGGTTCGCGCTCCTTCTGCTCTCCCCCACCTTCCTGGTGCTGGCGCTCGTCGTCGGCTACCCGGTGCTGGCGGGGTTCCGCGAGTCCCTCTACGCCAAGGCCGAGGGGCTCACCCCCGACGGCTTCGTCAAGGAGGGCTCGGAGTTCGTCGGGCTGGAGAACTACACGGCGCTGTTCAGCGGCGACCGCGGCGACGCGTTCCTGAACGCGTTCTGGAACACGACCTTCTTCACGATCGCGACCGTGGTGCTGGAAACCGTGATCGGCATCGGCCTCGCGCTGATCATGCACCAGGCGCTGCGCGGCCGGGCCGTCATCCGGGCCGGCGTGCTGGTGCCGTGGGCCGTGCCGACCGCGATGTCCGGACTGCTGTGGCGCTGGATCTTCCAGCCCGACGGCATCGCCAACGCGATCCTCGGCCGGCAGATCCTGTGGACCGCCGACGGCTTCCAGTCGAAGGTCGCGGTGATCATCGCCGAGGTGTGGAAGACGTCCCCGTTCATCGGGCTGCTCGTCCTCGCCGGGCTCCAGGTGATCCCCCGCGAGGTCTACGAGGCCGCCTCCGTGGACGGCGCCTCGGCCCTGCAGAAGTTCTGGCGGATCACGCTGCCGCTGGTGAAGCCCGCACTGATCGTCGCGGTGCTGTTCCGGCTGATGGACTCCCTGCGCATGTTCGACCTGCCCTACGTCCTCATCGGCGGGCACAAGGAGTCGGTCGAGACCCTCTCGATGCTGGCCTGGAACGAGGCCGGGAACCTGCGCTACGGGGTCGGCACCGCCTACGCCACCGTCCTCTTCCTTTACATCGCCGTCATCGCCTATGTCTTCGTGAAGGTGCTCGGCGCTGATGTGATCGGTACCGCCCGCGAGAACAGGAAGGCAGGGAAATGACGACAGCGCACGGCGCCGCCCTGGCGCGCACTCCGCTGCACCGGCGGGTCCTGCCCTACGTGGGCGTGGTCTTCGTCCTGGTCTTCTGCCTCGCGCCGTTCTACTGGATGGTCGTGTCGGCGTTCCGCCGGCCCTCCGACCAGTTCGACTCCAGCCTGCTGCCCGCGCCCTGGTCCACCGAGAACATCCGGGCCGTGTTCGACCCGGACAACTCCTTCGGCCGGTCGCTGCTCAACAGCCTGGTCGTGGCCGGGACGACCACGGTGCTCACGCTCGTCATCGGCATCTTCACCGCCTACACCCTGGCCAGGCTCGACTTCCGCGGCAAGAACGCCGTCCTCGGGATCATCATCGCGACGTCGATGTTCCCCGGGATCTCCCAGGTCCTGCCGCTGCTCAAGCTGTTCACCGACTGGGGCTGGATCAACACCTACCAGTCGATGGTCGTGCCCAGCCTCGGTTTCGCGCTGCCGCTGGCGGTGTGGAACCTGACGGTCTTCTTCAAGCAGCTCCCGTTCGAGCTCGAACAGGCCGCCATGATCGACGGCTGCTCGCGCGGCCAGGCGTTCCGCAAGGTCATCATCCCGCTGGCCGCGCCGGGCGTCTTCACCACCGCGATCCTCGTCTTCATGATGGCCTGGAACGAGTTCATCATCGCGCTGTCCATGGTCAACAAGAAGGAGATGCAGACGGCGACCGTCACGATCTCCAAGTTCACCGGGATGCGCGGATTCGACCAGCCGTTCGGCACCCAGATGGCCGCCGCGGTCGTCGTCACGGTGCCGCTGGTCGTGATGGTCCTGATCTTCCAGCGCCGGATCGTCGCGGGCCTCACGGCCGGCGGCGTCAAGTAAGCCACCACATCTCTCGGGGGATCCGTTTTCCATGACCGCACTCGTGAACACCACCGCCACCCGCTGGTGGCGTGACGCGGTGATCTACCAGGTCTACGTGCGCAGCTTCGCCGACGGCGACGGCGACGGCGTCGGCGACCTGCCCGGCATCCGCGCCAAGCTGCCCTACCTGGCGGACCTCGGCGTGGACGCCCTCTGGCTGACCCCGTTCTACGCCTCCCCCATGGCCGACTTCGGGTACGACGTCGCCGACTACCGCCGGGTCGACCCGCTGTTCGGCACCCTCGACGACGCCAAGGCGCTGATCGACGACGCGCACGCCCACGGCCTGCGGCTGATCGTCGACATCGTCCCGAACCACACCTCCGACCGGCACGCCTGGTTCCAGCAGGCCCTGACCGGCGACCCGGCGGCGCGGGCGCGCTACATCTTCCGCGACGGCCGCGGCGAGCAGGGCGAGCTGCCGCCCAACGACTGGGAGTCGGTGTTCGGCGGCCCCGCCTGGACCCGTCTCCCCGACGGCCAGTGGTACCTGCACCTGTTCGCCAAGGAGCAGCCCGACCTGGACTGGGAGAACCCCGAGGTCGCGGCCGAGTTCGACGACATCCTGCGGTTCTGGCTCGACCTCGGCGTCGACGGCTTCCGCATCGACGTCGCCCACGGCATGGTCAAGGCCGCGGGCCTGCCCGACGTGGGCTACGCCGACCAGATCAAGATGCTCGGCACGAACGTCCTGCCCTACTTCGACCAGGACGGCGTCCACGAGATCCACCGCGCCTGGCGCCGGCTCCTGGACTCCTACGGCGGCGAGCGCGCGGCCGTCGCGGAGGCCTGGGCGCCCACCGCCGAGGGCCTGGCCAGGTACGTCCGCCCGGACGAGCTCCACCAGGCGTTCAACTTCGCCTACCTGGCCGCCGCCTGGGAGGCCCCGGTGCTGCGCGCCGTCATCGACGAGTCGCTGGCCGCCTCGGACGCCGTCGGCGCCCCCTCCACCTGGGTGCTGTCCAACCACGACGTCCGCCGGCACGTCACCCGCTACGGCGACGGCGAGGTCGGCCTGCGCCGGGCCCGCGCCGCGGCGCTGCTGATGCTGGCCCTGCCCGGCTCCGCCTACGTCTACCAGGGCGAGGAGCTCGGCCTGCCCGAGGTCCTCGACCTGCCGGCGGAGTACCTCACCGACCCGCAGCGCGGGCGCGGCGAGGAGGCCGGCCGCGACGGCTGCCGGGTGCCGCTCCCCTGGGACGGCGAGGTTCCGCCGTTCGGCTTCTCCACCGAGACGAGCTGGCTGCCCATCCCCTCCCGCTGGCGCGGGCTGACCGTCGCCGCCCAGAGCGCCGACATCACCTCGACCCTCTCGCTGTACCGGGAGGCGCTGCGGCTGCGCCGCGACCTCCCGGCGCTGGGCGACGGCCGCCTCACCTGGGAGGACGGCCCCGAGGGGACCCTCGTGTTCGTCCGCGACGGCGGCGACGGCACCCGCTTCCACTGCGCCATCAACCTCGGCGGGCACGCGTCCGCGATCCCCCTCGACGGTGAGATCGTCATCGCCAGCGCTCCGGTCCAGCGGATCGGTCGCCGGCTCCATCTCCCCACCGACACCGCCGTGTGGTGGATCTCTGCGGACGGCACCCCCGATGCCCGGTAAATTGAGGGCCATGACGACACGTCTGGCCGACATCGCGGCCCAAGCCGGGGTCAGCGAGGCGACCGTGAGCCGGGTGCTCAACGGGAAGCCCGGCGTGTCCGCGTCGACCCGGCAGGCCGTCCTGACGGCGCTCGACGTCCTGGGATACGAGCGACCCGCCCGGCTCAAGCAGCAGCGGGCCGGGCTCATCGGCCTGATCGTCCCCGAGCTGACCAACCCGATCTTCCCGGTGTTCGCGCAGATCATCGAGACGGCGCTGGCGATGTCGGGGTACACGGCCGTGCTGTGCACCCAGACCGCCGGCGGCATCCGCGAGGACGACTACACCGAGCTGCTCCTGGAACGCGGCGTTTCGGGGATCATCGTGGTCAGCGGGATGCACGCCGACTCGACCTCCGACCGCGCCCGCTACACCCGCCTGATCGACCGCGGCCTCCCGCTGGTCCTCATCAACGGCTACCGCGCCGACATCGAGGCGCCGTTCATCTCCAACGACCACGTGGCGTCGATGGAGATGGCCGTGGAGCACCTGACCTCGCTCGGCCACTCCCGGATCGGCCTCGCGGTCGGCCAGGAGCGGTTCGTCCCGGCCATAAGGATGACCCAGGGCTTCCGGCGCAGCATGGCTGCGCGCACCAAGGAGAAGGACCTCGACGACCTGGTCGTCACGTCGCTGTTTTCACGGTCGAGGGCGGCCAGTCGGCGGCCGTCCAGCTTCTCGACCGCGGCTGCACCGCGATCTGCTGCGGCAGCGACATCATGGCGATCGGCGCGATCCGCGCCGCCCGCCAGCGCGGGCTGCGCGTGCCCGAGGACGTTTCGGTGGTCGGGTTCGACGACTCCCCGCTGGTCCCCTACCTCGACCCGCCGCTGACGACGATCCGCCAGCCCGTCCGCGAGATGAGCCTGGCCGCGGTCAACAACCTGCTGGAGGAGATCGGCGGCAACCGGGTCCCGCGCACCGAGCTGCTCTACCACCCCGAGCTGGTGGTGCGGCGCTCGACGGGACCGCTGCGTCAGCCGATCTGAAGGGACCGCTTGGACAGCCCCATCCAGAAGCCGTCGACGGTCGTGCGCTGGGTGGCGAGGTCGTCCTCGCCCGCGCCGAGCGTCACGAACAGGGGCGCGAAGTGCTCCGTGCGCGGGTGGGCCATCCGCCCCGACGGGGCCTTGTGCAGGAAGTCGAGGAGGCCGTCCACGTCGTGGGCGTCCAGGGCCTCCTTGCCCCAGGCGTCGAACTCCCGCGACCAGCCGGGCGCGTCGTCCGGACCCGCGGACGGGTTCAGCCCGCGCAGGTTGTGGGTGAAGAACCCGCTGCCGGCGATCAGCACGCCCTCGTCGCGGAGCGGCGCGAGCTTACGGCCGATCTCGTAGAGGGCGGCGGGGTCGAGCGTGGGCAGCGAGATCTGCAGCACCGGCACGTCGGCGCCGGGGTACATCTCGACCATCGGCACATAGGCGCCGTGGTCGAGCCCCCGGTCGGGGACGTCCTGCGCCCCCGGGATCAGCGCCCGCACCCGGGCGGCCAGCCCGGGAGCCCCCGGAGCGGCGTACTTCACCTGGTAGTAGTGCTCGGGGAAGCCCCAGAAGTCATAGACCAGCGGGACGGTCTCGGTCGCGCCGATGGCCAGCGGGGCGTCCTCCCAGTGCGCCGAGACCATCAGCACGGCCTCCGGCCTCGGCAGCCCGGCGCTCCACTCCTTCAGCTCCCCCGGCCAGATCGGGTCGTCCGCGAGGGGCGGAGCCCCGTGGCTCAGGTAGATCGCCGGCATCCTGCCCATGGTCGTTCCTCACTTCTCGGAGCACTGTCACCCATAGAAACTTGATTGCTCAAGTTTCTATTTCCCCGCGAGACGGGTTTCCACGACCAGGGCGTGGAGATCGTCGAGTCCCGGCGGCGTCTCCGGCAGGTGGGAGCGGTCGCGCTCGCGCTCCAGCAGGGCGGTCAGCGCCAGCATGTCGGCCTCGAACTCCACCGGCGGCGCCGGGGCGTGCTCGGCCTCCCGCTTGAGCGCGATCAGCTCCGGGACGTAGGCGGGCGCCTCCGCCAGGACGTTCAGGTCGCAGACGACCTCACCGGTCCGCAGGAGATGGACGCCCGTCAGCAGCACCCGGAAGGTGTACAGCAGGGGCTTCAGCTCGCCCGTCTTCTCATACAGCCGCCACTGGTTGCGGGCGAACCCCAGGTAGTGGTGGGCGTGGTGCCGGGTGAGCAGCGAAGGGGCCAGCCCGGTCAGCGCCGCGTGCAGCTCCGTCGTCTCCACGACCAGGGGCGACAGGAGCTGCTCGAGGACGTAGCCGTTCCGGGAGCCCAGCAGCCGGGCGAACTTCAGCAGATCATGGGTGACCAGATCGACCTCGGCGTCCTCGGACATCCAGGTGATCGTCTCCTCGCCGGTCGTCAGGCCCACGACCTCCGCCAGCGGAAGCAGATGGACGCCGCGCAGGTCGAGATCGGAGTCCGCCGAGGCGAAGCCGTACAGGTGGGCGCCGCTGACCGTCACGAAGGCCCGCGGATAGGGGCAGGCCTCCTCGGCCGTCCGCAGCACCTCGGGCTCGATGACCACGGCGCCGAGGTCGAGCCGGTGAAGGTCGCGCCGGTGAAGGTCGCGCCCATGAGGGTCAAGGGGATCAGAGTTCACAGTGCGTTCCTCCTCGTGGCGACCAGGAACCGCTCGACGGTCGCGTGGTCGGGGTGTTCTGGGAGCGGGCTGGCGGCCAGGGCGTCGTCGAGGCCGCCGGAGAGCTCGGCACGCCAGGCGGCGACCTCCGCCCAGGCGACCTCCCCGCGCCGGACGGACAGGAGACGCTCGCGATGGGCGCTGACATCGACCAGGGGCACACCGGTCTCGACCAGGTGGCGGCCGCTGATCAGCAGCCGGAGCAGGTGCATGACGTGCTTCCACTTGATCTCGCCACCGGGCCTGGCCCGCTGGAACTGCCGGTCGGCGTAGCGCAGGAACGTGCGGTGGGCCTGCCGGGACAGGAAGGCCGGGGCCAGGGCCCGCAGTTCCTCCCCGGTGGCGTCGATCCACTCGACCAGCGGGGACCACAGGCACTCCAGGACGGTCGGATTGGCGTCCAGGGCGAGCCCGCAGAAGCGTTCCAGCTCCCAGGAGAACTCCTCCTCGCGGGGACCGTCGAGGTGGGCGGGCGGCTTGGTGAACCGCCAGAAGGCCTCGGTGGGTGCGACGAAGACACCGCGCCGGTCGACGTCGCTGGCGTCGGTCGCGAGGCCGTAGGCCGTGGAACCCACGACGACGGTCAGAATCCGGGTCATCTCCTGCACGGACAGCAAGGGTGCCCTACCGGCGGCGCGGTGGCCAAACGAGATTCGAGCCGGGAACGAGATTCGAACCGGGGAGGAATGGACGCCCGTGACCCAGGGTGTTCAACTGGTGACCGGAACAGGAGGTGTCCATGGTGACGACGGTGCTGGTGACCGCGGTGGCGCTGCTCTGGACGGCCTACGGAAGGCTCAACCGGGGCCCGCACCGATGGCATCTGGCCACGGACTGGGACGCCCGGATCCCCCTGGTCAAGGTCTTCGTGATCCCCTACGTCTCGGCGGCCGTCCTCGCCCCCGTGACGGTGGCGGTGCTGCTGTGGTGGGATCCGGCCCTCGCGGCGAGCACGCTGCTGTCGGCGGCGATCACGCTCTGGGTCTCGTGCCTGTTCTACCGCTTCGCACAGACGCATGTGCCCCGGCCAGAGGTACCGGGGCACGATGTGTTCTCACGGATGCTGCGGAAGGTCTACCAGGCCGATCAGCCCTACAACTGCTTCCCGAGCCTGCACAACGCGTTCGCTGTGATCATCTCGGTGTCGTGGCTGAAGTTCCTGCCCTGGATGGGCGTGGTGATGACCGGCTGGTGCGGCCTGATCATCGCCTCGACGCTACTCGTTCGGCAGCACTACGTCGCCGACCTGCTCGGCGGGGTCGGGGTAGCGTGCGCCGCCTGCTTTGCGGCACAGCACATGCTGCCCGCATCTCTCGGCGGAGCTTGATCATGATCGCCGGGATGAAGGCCGCGGCGAACAGCTCGGAACCGGCGACCAGCCGCATCCAGCCCTCGCCGCCGGGGACCTTCGCGGCCCAGGCCACGATGATCACCGAGGACAGCACGGCCCACAGGACCATGATGCCCGCCAGCTTGCGGCTGCTCGGCTTGGGGAAGGGCAGCCGGCTCACGGCCAGCACCGCCACGCAGACGACCCCGCCGAGGGCCACCGGGAGCGGCGGCGACAGCACGATGATCGACACGACCGTGAAGGCGCAGAGCGGGGCGGGCATGCCCCGGAAGATGCCGGGCTCACTGGGGGCCGTGACGTACCGGGCGAGCCGGACCACGATCGCCAGGAAGAAGGCCGCCGCCGCGACGAGCGCGGGCAGGGCCCGCTGCTGGTCGTCGAAGCCGGCCCAGGCCAGCACCATCGCCGCCGGGACGAGCCCGAAGGTGATGACGTCGGCGAGGTTGTCGAGGTGCGGACCGTAGGGGGTGCTGCGCCAGCGCCGAGCCATCCGCCCGTCGAACAGGTCGCAGACCGCGCCGATCAGCATCAGCAGCACCGAACCGGCGAAGAACCGGCTGTCGGTGCCCCGGAAGTCGCCCTGGACCATGATGCTGCGCAGGGCGGCGATGCCGCACAGCGCGTTGCCCAGGGTCAGGAAGTCCGCCGGGGAGAGGCGCTCGGTGCCGGGCGCCTGGGTTTCGACGGTGTCAAGAGAGGACAATGTGCGTCTCACCGGCCCTGGTCTTCTGCCCGACGGTCACCGCGGGGCGGATTCCGGCGGGAAGGTAGACATCGAAGCGGGAGCCGAAGCGGATCAGCCCGAGCCGTTCGCCCTGGGCCACCGTCGCCCCTTCCGCCAGGTAGGGAACGATGCGACGGGCCACGGTGCCGGCGATCTGCACGCACTCGAGCTCACCGATCGCGGTGTCGAAGCGCCAGACGACGCGCTCGTTGCGCTCGCTCTCCTTGTTGAAGGCGGGCACGTGGCCGCCCTTGATGTGCTCGACGGAGAGGACCTTGCCGGCGATCGGGGCCCGGTTGACGTGGACGTCGAGCGGGCTCATGAACACCGCGACCCTGGTACGGCCGTCCGGCCACGGGTCGATGCTCTGGACCACTCCGTCCGCACCGGAGATCAGGAGTCCCTCGCCCTGGCGGGGCGGGTCACGGAAGAACCAGGCCATACCTCCGGCGACACCGGCGGCGGCGAGGCCGACCGGGATGCGGAAGCGAGACCGTCTGGCCAGGAACGCGGCTGCCGCACTTCCCACCAGGCCGGGGACCAGCCAAGGGGCGGCACCGCGGGCGAAAGTCCTACTCTCGCCATCCGGCTCGGAACGACCGGGCACTGTGTCTCCAACTCCTCAAGATCGACGACGGGGCACTGCGTTCGGGTGAGCTTACCCACAGTCGCGGGCATCCGCCCAAAGCGATCTACGCACTGTAGTGAGCCCATTTCCGCAGGTAACGGTATGGCACGATCGGCCCCAGTGTGTCATGAGAAGTTGGCCTGCCTTCTACTTTCAACAGGTTTCTCACAGACCGATCGTGGTTGACTGGTTGGGATGAAGGAGCTGCTCACCGTAGTCGCCAGGGCGGCAGGCGGTCTAGGCGAACCCGCCGTGGTTTACGAGCACCGGGACGTTCTGGTGATCAAGGTGGGCGAGGTGATCGTCAAATCCCACCATCCCGCCACCCGGGATCTGGAGGCACGGCTGGCCGTGGCCGCCGCCCATCCCGGGATCCTGCTGAGGCCGCTCGGCCCCCTTCAGACGATAAACGGTCATCGGGTGAGTTCGTGGCCTCTGGGCGAACCAGTTGATCCGGGCGATCCCGCGCGGGCCCCGTGGGAGGAGGGCGGCCGGCTGCTCGCCGCCCTGCACTCCGTCCCCCCGCCGCCCGGACTCCCCCGCCAGGGCGCCCCGGACAAGGTCCGCGAGATCGTGCTGACCCGGCTGGAGACCGGTCATCCGGCGGCGAAGACCGTCCGCAGGGCCTTCGACGCGCTGCCCGCGGTCCTCGAGGTCCCGGGGAGGAACCGGGTGGTGCACGGCGACTGGCATCTCGGGCAGCTCGTCCGGCACGCCGGCGGCTGGCGGCTGATCGACCTGGACGATCTCGGCGTCGGCGATCCCGTCTGGGACCTGGCCAGGCCCGCCGCGCTGTTCGCCGCGGGGATCCTGCCACCGGAGGTCTGGTCCCGGTTCCTGCACTCCTACCAGGAGGCCGGAGGCGTCGCGCTGCCTCCCGGAACCGACCCCTGGGAACTGCTCGATCTTCCGGCGAAGGCTCTCGCGATCCAAACGGCCGCGCGGTGCGTCTCACATGCTGTAGAGGAAGACCGGAGCCTCGACGCCTACGAAACGGCACTTATCGATACGTGTGACCGAATCGGCGGGCTTCCAGCAGCTTGATGGCGTAAGGTGCCATCAAAAAACGTCTGTCGTGACCCCCCGGGTCATGATGGAAAGGGTGGCGGAAATGCTTCAGTGCCCGAAGTGCCGGGGCACGATGCGGACCTTCGACCGTAACGGGGTCCACATCGAGCAGTGCGAGATGTGTCGGGGGATCTTCCTCGACTATGGCGAGCTGGAGACGCTCGCCCGCGTCGAGAGCCAGTGGCGGCAGGCTCCCCCGCCGCCGCCGGTGGCCCAGCCGGGCTGGGGTGCGGGGCACCATGCGCCCGTCGTGCACCACCACCACGGCCGTCACGGTCACCACGGCTCCCTCTTCGGGATGCTGTTCAGCACGTGATCACCTGATCCCGGGTGACGTGAGCCGGTCGGAGGCCGCGAGGTCTCCGGCCGGCTCTCGTGTTCTCAGAGGCGGGGGTCGACGGGCTCGGACTCCAGGGCGAGGACCGCGAAGACCGCCTGGTGGACGCGCCAGAGGGGCTCACCGGCCGCGAGGCGGTCCAGGGCCTCGACGCCCAGGGAGTACTCGCGCATCGCCAGGGAGCGCTTGCGGCCGAGGAAGCGGTCGCGCAGCCGCTCCAGGTTGTGCGGCTCGGTGTAGTCGGGACCGTAGATGATCCGCAGGTACTCCCGGCCCCTGACCTTGAGGCCGGGCTGGACCGGGTCGCGGCGCTCGCCGGTGCCGGGCTCGGCGTCCAGCGGCTTCACGACCATCCCCTCGCCGCCCGCGTCCGTCATCTCCAGCCACCAGCGCGTCGCGGCCTCCTCGCTCGCCGGGTCGGCGAGGTCGACGACCCGGGCGCGGGTCTCCCTCAGGGTTCCGGTCGGGTCGGCCGCCGCCAGGCGGCGGGCGACGTCCAGGTGCCAGAGGTGGTCGCGGGCCGCGTGGCAGGCGCCCCGCGAGGCCAGGAGCTGGAACGGCGCCAGCCTGACCCCGGCCAGCCCCTCGACCGGCCAGCAGTAGCGGGCGTAGGCGTCGCGGAACAGGGCGGCGTTCTCGTCCCTGCGCACGGCCTTGCCGAGGAGGTCGCCGACGGGCAGCCCGCGGGCGGCGGCCTTCTCCAGCAGCTCCCTGGCCAGCGGCAGCGAGGTGCGCGCCGCGGCGCCGGTCGCCGCGTACTGGCCGCGGACCAGCTCACGGGCCTTGGCCGACCAGGGCAGCAGCTCGCAGTCCAGCATGATCCAGTCGCTTTCGAGCTCCTCCCACAGGCCCGCCTCGGTGGCGGCGTTCGTGATCCGGCCGAGCAGCTCGGCCGTGAGGGCGGGGTCGCCGAAGAACGGCCGCCCGGTCCTGGTGTGGATCTCGCCGGGGCCGTCGATGCCGAACGGGCCGAGCCCGCCGTCGCGGCAGACCACCGCGACGGCCCGCGAACCCATGTGCTTCTCCTCGCACACGACCCGGCCCGCGCCCTGCGCCCGGTAGGCGGCGAACGCCTCCGCCGGGTGCTCCAGGAAGCCGTCCAGCCGCGACGTGGCCACGGGCGCCATGGTCGGCGGCAGATAGCGCAGCCAGCGCGGGTCGGCGGAGAAGCGGCTCATCACCTCCAGAGCGGCGAGGGAGTTCTCCTCGCGGACGGAGACGCGGCCCATCAGCCGGGTCTCGACCCCGCCCACCTCCAGGACGTCCCGGATGGTGAGGGTGTCGGGCGCCCGGCCGGGACCGGTCTCGGCCTCGAGCGGCTTGACCGGCTCGTACCAGACCTTCTCCGCCGGGACGGAGACGAGCTCCCGCTCGGGGTAGCGCAGCGCGGTCAGCCGCCCGCCGAACACCACGCCGGTGTCGACGCAGAGCGTGTTGTTGACCCACTCGGCCGCGGGGACGGGCGTGTGACCGTAGACGACCATGGCCCGGCCCCGGTAGTCCTCGGCCCACGGGTAGCGGACGGGCAGCCCGTACGCGTCGGTCTCCCCCGTCGTCTCGCCGTACAGGGCGAAGGACCTGACCCGGCCGGAGGCCCTGCCGTGGAAGTCCTCCTTGAGCCCGGCGTGCGCGGCGACCAGCCGTCCCTCGTCGAGGACGAGATGGCTGACGAGGCCGTCCATGAACCGTTTCGCCGCGTCCACGAACTCCGGCGGCTCGGCGGCGAGCTGCTCCAGGGACTCGGCGAGACCGTGCGAGACGGTCACCTTGCGGCCGTTGAGGGCGCGCAGGAGCTTGTTCTCGTGGTTGCCGGGGACGCAGAGGGCGTCGCCCGCGGCGACCATGCCCATGGCCAGGCGGAGCACGCCCGGTGTGTCGGGGCCGCGGTCGACGAGGTCGCCGAGGAACACCGCCCGCCGCGACGGGTGGCGGGCGCCCACGGCCCGGCCGAGGTCGTCGCGCTCCAGTGTGTAGCCGAGCTCGGTGAGCAGCGCCTCCAGCTCGGCCCGGCAGCCGTGGACGTCGCCGATGAGGTCGAAGGGGCCCCGCTCTTCGCGCTTGTCGGTCCACGACCGCTCGTAGGTGATCGTCACCTCGTCCTCCGGCTTGAGGAGGTAGACGCGCTTGAGCTCGCGGTGCAGCCCGCGCATCCCCCGCTTGAGCTCGCGGAGCTGGCGCGGGATGACATGGTCGGGGAGCTGCCGCTCGGGGCGTCCGGCGTTGCGCTCCCTGGCCAGGGACTCGGGGACGTCCAGGACGACCCCGACGGCCAGGACGTCGTGGTCCCTGGCGACCCGCAGGAGCGCCTGGCGGGCCTTCGGCTGGACGTTCGTGGCGTCCACGACGGTCAGCAGGCCGCGGCGCAGCCGCTTGGCGACGATGTAGTGGAGCAGGTCGAAGGCGTCGCCGGTCGCCGACTGGTCGTTCTCGTCGTCGGAGACGACGGCCCGGCAGTGGTCGGAGGAGACGACCTGCGAAGCCTTGAAGTGGTGGCGCGCGAAGTGCGACTTGCCCGAGCCGGACACGCCGATCAGCAGCACGAGGCCCATCGCGGGCAGCTTGAGCTCGGTCATCGGGTGAAGACCCCCATCTGGGTGGGCGGGCCGACCTCGGGGTCGTCCTCGCCCACGGGAACGTGACGGACCGCGTAGCCGAAGGACCGCTCGATCTCCTCCGCCCAGGCGCGGAACTGCGCGCGGGTCCACTCGAAGCGGTGGTCGGGGTGGCGCAGGCCGGTCAGGCCCTCGTAGCGGACGTTGTGCTCGGAGTTCGGCGTCGTGACGATCACGGTCTTCGGCCTGGCACGGCCGAAGACGACCTCGGCGACGCTGCCCAGCCGGGACGGGTCGACGTGCTCGATGACCTCCATCAGGACCGCGGCGTCGTATCCGGCGAACCGGTCGTCGGCGTAGGTCAGCGCGCCCTGGAAGAGGGTGATCCGCTCGGCCCGGGCGCGTGGCAGCCGGTCGATCCCGAGCCTGCGGTGGGCCGTGCGGACCGCGCCGAACGCGACGTCCGTCCCGGCGATCCGGGTGAACGAGGGCTCCTCGGCCAGCCGGGCGAGCAGAGCGCCGGGGCCGCAGCCCAGGTCGATGACGCTCCGGGCGTCCTCCTGCCGCAGCGCGGCCAGCACGGCCTCGGCCCTGAGCTCGTTCAGCGGGACCTTCTTCTCGTGCTCCTGTTCGGCCGGCTCGGTGAACGGGGTCGCGAGGGCGTCCTCGGGAGCGTCGTCGACCTCGGCGAGCCTGGCCAGGGCGCTCTGCACGAGGGTGCGGCGGTTGCCGAGGTAGCGGCGGGTGATCCGGCCGCGTTCGGGGTGGGCGGCGAGCCAGCCGTCACCGGAGCGGATCAGCTTGTCGACCTCGTCGGGGGCGACCCAGTAGTGCTTGGCGTCGTCCAGGACGGGCAGCAGCACGTAGAGCTGGTTCAGCGCGTCGGCGAGGCGGACGGTGCCGCGCAGGGTGAGGGTCACGTAGCGGGAGTCGCCCCATTCGGGGAACCGCTCGTCCAGCGGGACGGGGACGGCCTCGACCGCCCAGCCGAGCGGCTCGAACAGCCGGCGGGCGAAGTCGGGGCCGCCGCGGCAGGGCAGGGCGGGCAGCGACAGCTCCAGCGGGATCGCCGAGGCCGCCAGCTCCTCCCGCGACGCGCAGCGGCCGCGCATGGCGGTGCGGAAGACCGCGTTCATCGCCGAGGTCAGCAGTGACGAGGCCGCGTAGGGCCGGTCGTTGACGTACTGGCCCAGGGAGAAGTCGGGACTGTTCCTGGCACGGGTGCGGGAGAGGGTGATCGGATCGACCTCGAGCATGAGGGCGGCGGTGCAGCGCTCCGCACCGGCCTCGGGGTAGAAGACGTGGGCCGTTCCGTAGGACTGGGAGAACTCCTGGACCCGGCCTGGGTGCTTGTGCAGAAGGAATCCCAGCTCCGTCGCGGGCGTCATGGTCGTCGAGATCGTCAGAAGCACGGGCACCAGTCAATCGCACGGGCACAACCGGATTTCCGGTTGCGCGGGGCGGTGCCGTGGAGGAAAGTTGTTCTCATCATGAGTAGAAACCCACGCAAGTCCATCGCCAAGGAGACCGTCGCGATCATGGAGGCCGGCCACTACACGGCCGGCGGGCGGACGGTCGAGATCGCCGCGGCCCTCGCCGAGTGCGTCAAGGGCACCCGGCTCTACCGGCCGGGCGACTTCCCCGAGCCCTCCTCCGCCGACCGCCACGCCACGGTGATCACGGTGACCGACGAGACCACGACCCAGGCGACCGAGCGGCTGCGCGGGGACGTCCTCGCCCTGAACTTCGCCTCGGCGAAGAACCCCGGCGGCGGCTTCCTGCGCGGCGCCCACGCCCAGGAGGAGAGCCTGGCCCGCTCGTCCGGCCTGTACGCCAGCCTGCGCTCGGTGCCCGAGTTCTACGCCTTCCACCGCGAGCAGGGCGACCTGCTCTACAGCGACCACATGATCTACTCCCCCGGCGTCCCGGTCTTCCGGGACGACTCCGGAGCGCTGCTGCCGGAGGCCTATCCGGTGTCCTTCGTGACCTCGGCCGCCCCCAACCGGGGCGCGCTGCGCGACACCCGCACGACGATCAGGGACGGCTCACCGGTCGCCGCCGCCCTCGAACAGCGGGCGGAGAAGGTCCTGGCGCTCGCCCTGGCCGAGGGGCATCGCCGGCTGGTGCTCGGCGCCTGGGGCTGCGGGGTGTTCATGAACGACCCGCGTGAGGTCGCGCTGATCTTCGCCGACCTGCTCGGCGGCGCCTACCGGGGCCGGTTCGCCGACGTCGTGTTCGCCGTCCCCGACTCCCCGGGGCGATTCGACTGGCACGCGGCCTTCCGCGATGTTCTGGCAGGTCGGTAGTCTGCTGGCTCCCCCGAAGATCGGAGAGTTCCTTGCGCAGGTTCCGAGCCCTCCCCCTGGCGGCCGCCGCCGCGGCGGCGACCTTCGCCGTTCCGCTGGCCGCCGTGCCCGCCGAGGCCGCTGCGTCCACGATCCGGTTCAGCTACGTCCGGTACGACGCGAAGGGCAAGGACACCCGCAAGAACGTCAACGGCGAGTTCCTGGTCGTCAAGAACTACGGGAAGAAGAAGGTCAACCTCTCGGGGTGGACCATCGGCTACCGGGCGGCCCTGAAGAACTCGCCGCTCACGCTGTACTTCTACCGGAAGAACGTGATCGTCCTGCCGGGCCGGCAGTTCGTGGTCAGGATGGGACGCGGCAAGAACACCAAGACCACGCTCTACCAGCAGTTCGCCAAGCACACCTGGCCGAACGTCAAGGGCGGCGCCCATCTGTTCACCCCGGCCGACAAACTCGCCGACTCCTGCACCTGGAACAGCCGCAGGGGCTACAAGAAGTGCTGATCGCTCAGGGCGTCTCGCGGTAGGTCGACAGCCCCCGGAGCAGCAGGTCGAGGCCGAACTCGAAGCGCTCGTCGTCGGCTCCGGAGAACATGTCCTCCAGCCGGTCGAGCAGGTGCGGGAAGCGCTGCGGCGGGAGGGAGCCGAAGTAGGACTTGATCCCGCCGAAGTAGTCCGCGACGAACCGCTCGGCGTCCTGGCCCTCGGGGATCATCGAGTGCCACTGCGAGCCCTCGTAGGCGTCGCCGTTGATGTAGAGGAAGACCCGGTCGACGAACCATGAGGCCTGCTGCCCCGGGATCCCGCCCGCCTTCATGATCGCCAGCATGCCCTCGGTGATCGAGACGGCGGTCTCGGTCGTGGGGACGCCCGCCATCGCCGCCTTGGCCAGGTCGGCGTGGGCGACGAGGTTGGCCCTGATCTGACGGGCGATCTCCTTCATCTGGTCCATCCAGCGGTCCGGGTCGGGCTCGGGGACGACCACCCCGCCCGCGGCCCGCTCGACCAGGAGCTCCAGGAGCTCGCCCTTGTTCTCGACATGGGCGTAGAGCGAGGCGGGGCCGGTGTCCAGCTCCTGGGCGACCCGCCGCATGCTCACGGCGTCCAGGCCCTCGGCGTCGAGGATCCGCATGGCCACGTCCACGATCATCTCCTGGGTCAGCGGCTGCCGTGCCTTGGCGGGCTTGCGCTGCTTCTTCCACGGCGGTACCGGCATCTCCAGGTCCATGCGGACTCCCAACGATACTTACCGATATATCTTGACATCTCTTCGACGCGATATATCGTTTCCTCAGCGGCCAGTTGCGAACATCGTACTTGCGGCGAACGCCGTTCGGTTCAACGAACACCGTTTGACACGATCATCGTTCGAGGCGTAGAACAGTGTTCGCCGAACAAACAGCGTTCCTTAATCTCCCCGGAGCACCCCATGACAGAGACCGCCCCCTACAAATGGCGCTGGATCGCCCTGTTCGTGATCCTCGCGGCGGAGGTCATGGACCTCCTCGACTCCCTCGTCACCAACATCGCCGCCCCCGCGATCCAGGCCGATCTGGGCGGCGGCGAGACCACGATCCAGTGGCTCGGCGCCGCCTACACCCTGGCCATGGCGATCGGCCTGATCACCGGCGGACGCCTCGGCGACATCTTCGGCCGCAAGAACATCTACCTGATCGGCGCCGTCGGCTTCACCCTCTCCTCGATCGCCTGCGGCATCGCCCAGTCCCCCGGGCAGCTCGTCGCCGCACGGGTCGCCCAGGGCCTGCTCGGCGCGATCATGCTGCCGCAGGGCCTCGGGATGCTGAAGGAGATGTTCGACGAGAAGGAGCAGGGCCAGGCGTTCGGCCTGTTCGGTCCCGTCATGGGCCTGAGCAGCGTCGGCGGCCCGATCCTCGCCGGTTTCCTCATCGACGCCGACCTGTGGGGCACCGGCTGGCGGATGATCTTCCTGATCAACATCCCGCTGGGCCTGTTCGCGATCATCGGCGGCCTCGTCTACCTCCCGGCCTGGCGCACCGCCAAGACCGTCCGGCTCGACCTGGTCGGCGCGGTGCTCGCCGCCGCCGGTTCGGCTCTGATCATCTTCCCGCTGGTCCAGGGCCGCGAGCACGGCTGGCCGGCCTGGGCGTTCGCCCTCATGGCGCTGGCCGTCGCGGTGTTCGGCTTCTTCGGCTGGTTCGAGGCGCGCAAGGCCCGCACCGGCGGCGACCCGCTGGTCGAGCCGAGCCTGTTCCGCAAGCGCGGCTTCTCCGGCGGCATGATCCTCGGCCTGGTCTTCTTCTCCGCCATGACCGGCTTCTGGCTGACGTTCAGCCTGTACACCCAGATCGGCCTGCACTACTCGCCCTTCAAGGCGGGCATGGCCGGCATCCCGTCCTCGATCGGCATGGTCGCCGCGTTCATCATCGCCCAGGCGCTCATCGGCAGGTTCGGCCGCAAGGTCATGCACGCCGGGCTGATCGTGATGGCGCTGGGCGTCACCGGGGTCATCCTCACCCTCCAGTGGAAGGGCGTCGAGGTCACCCCGTGGCAGCTCGCCCCCGCCCTCGCGGTGACCGGCCTCGGCATGGGCTTCGTGATGGCCCCGTTCTTCGACAGCGTCCTGGCCTCGGTGGAGCCGCACGAGACGGGCTCCGCCTCCGGCACGCTCACCTCGGTCCAGCAGCTCGGCGCGGCCCTCGGCACCGCCGTCCTCGGAACGGTCTTCTTCGAGCGCATCAAGCACTCCGGCTTCGTGGAGGCCGAGCAGTTCACCCTCTACGTGGAGCTGGGAATGCTCGTCCTCGTCTTCGCCGCCGTCTTCCTCCTCCCCAAGCACGCCCGCCCCCAGGAGGAGGCCACCGATCCGGCCCCCGGAGAACTCGCCAAGGTCTGATCCTCCACACCGCACCGCACCGTCCGGCCCCGGCTTCCCGCCGGGGCCTTCGCCGTGCGGCTCGGCTTCCGCAGACGCCTACGCGTCCGTCCGGGCCGCGGCCGTGGTGAAGCGGTAGACGGTCGTCGAGCGGTGTTCGGCGCCGGGGCGCAGGACCGTGGAGGGGAAGTCGGGGCGGTTGGGCGAGTCGGGGAAGTGCTGGGTCTCCAGGCAGAGGCCGGCGCCCTGGCGGTAGGTGCGGCCGGAGGTGCCGGGGATGCGGCCGTCGAGGAAGTTGGCGGTGTAGAGCTGGACGCCCGGCTCGGTCGTGGTGACCTCCATGATCCGTCCCGAGGCGGGGTGTTCCACCCGGATCGGGGCGCCGTCGAGGACGTAGCAGTGGTCGTAGCCGCAGCAGCGCAGGATCTGCGGATGGGGTTCGCGGATGCGGGAGCCGAGGGTCCTCGGGGTGCGGAAGTCGAAGGGGGTCCCCTCGACGGGCGCCGGTCCCCCCTCGGGGATCAGGGCGGCGTCGACCGGGAGATAGGACGCCGCGGGCAGGTGGAGGACATGGTCGTAGACGTCAGGGGCGTCCTCGCCCGCCAGGTTGAAGTAGGAGTGATTGGTCAGGTTGACGACCGTGGGGGCGTCGGTGGTGGCGTGGTAGTCGACTTGCAGGGCGTCGTCCTCGGTGACCGTGTAGGTGACCCGTGTTTGGAGCGTTCCCGGATACCCCTCCTCGCCGTCCGGGCTGGTGTACTCCAGCGTGATCGAGGAGGAGGTGGCGGCGGTGACCTCCCAGACCTTCTTGTCGAAGCCGGCCAGCCCGCCGTGCAGGCTCACCGTCCCCTGGTTCGCCGGCAGTTCGTGGACGGTGCCGTCCAGGGTGAAGCGGGCGCCGCCGATCCGGTTGCCGTAGCGGCCGACGACCGCGCCGAAGAAGCGGCTCCTCTCCCGGTAGCCGTCCAGGGTGGCGCAGCCCAGGACGATGTTGGCGGGCTCCCCGTCGCGGCCGGGGACCTCCAGGGTCTGGACGACGCAGCCGTAGGTGAGGACGCGGGCGCGCAGGCCCTTCCCGTTCTTCAGGGTGTGGCGCAGGACGCGCTCTCCCGACGGCAGGACCCCGAACTCCTCGATCATCAGTGTTCCTCTCAGGGTGGGGAGGAGCGCCCCGCGGCGCCCCTCCCCCGGGTGGTGAGACGGCCTAGACGGGCGGGGTCCAGTCGCCGAGGTAGTCGGCGATCTCGTGGCCGGCGGCCTGGGCGTCGGTGAGCTGCGGGCGGCCGGGGTTCAGGGCGAAGCCGGGGCCGTGGTTCCGGTACTCGGCGAAACGGGCGTCCCGCCAGGAGAACCCGGACATGTCGGTCCACGGCTGGTCCCTGCTGATCGCGGACGGCAGCCGGGTCTCACGGACCACGACGGACGGCACGGTCGGGACGCCGTCGGCGTCGAGCCCGGGATGCCAGGGGCGGCCCAGATGGTAGGAGCCCGCGGGCGCGGTGCTCCTGATCGCGCTGTCGATGATCAGGAATCCGTACGGCTGAGTGCCCACGGTGCTGGCGGCCGTCACATACCCGGCCGGGGTGCCGTTCCTGGCCAGGGCCATGATCTCCACCCGGTCGAGCACGGCCGCGGCCCGTCCGAAGATGAAGTCGACATCGCCCTCGACGTAGGAGCGGCGCACGTACACCCGGGCGGTCACGCCCTTGGCGGCCGAGTCGAGGTAGAGGGTGTCCTGGTTGCCGAGGAAGCGGACGCCGTCGAAGGCGACGCGGTCTCCGGTCGTCTTCACCGCGACGGCCTGCCGGGCCGTGATCTCCGGATGGGCGGCCTCGTCGAAGGCGTTCTCGAAGGTCAGCCCGGTCGCGGTGAAGTCGGAGGCGGCGATCGTGACGGTCGCGCTCCCGGTCGTCCCGTAGGTGCCGCCGCCCGGTCTCGGGGTGCCGCTGGCGTTGTCGTAGGTGATGACGGTGTCCTCCGGGCGGCGGGTGCCGCCCTCGAGCCGCAGGTTCGGCTTGTCCGCGGGAACGGTGACGACCTCCCGGTACCTCCCCTTCGGCACGACGATCGTCACAGGACGGGCGGAGGCGGCCGGGGCGGCGTCCACCGCGGCCTGGACGGTCGGCGCGTCCGTCCCCACCGTGATCCTCTCGTCGATCCCGGCCCTGCCCGCTCCCGCGCCGGCCGCGACGACCCGCCGGACGTCGCGGGCGCGGTGCACGGTCCTGCGCAGGACGGGCGTCCAGCCCACGTCGGCGGTCAGGTCGGGATCGTAGGCGGCGTTGTAGGCCGCCAGGAGATCGGCGGGCTCACCGTTGACGAGGTTGCCGCCCTCCCTGATCGCGGTGCCCTTCCAGTAGTGGATGATCTTCCCGAGCGGCACCCCGGCCGGGACGGCGAAGGAGTTCAGCTCGGCGACGATCCCGGAGTTCTTGCCGACGCCCCAGGAGTACTCGTAGGGCCCCGACGGGATCACGTAGGAGTTGTTGTAGACGTCGACCCGGCCGAACCTGACGCGCGGCGCCCGCTGGATCGAGCCGTCCCACAGGTTGTGGTGGAAGGTGATGCGGAGCCTGCCCGCGTCGGTGGCGTCGGCGCTGTCGCTGCTGCCGATGAGGTCGGTCTTGTCGTGTTCGGTGAAGACGTTCCAGGAGGCGGTCACCTGGTCCGTCCCCTTGATCATGTCGAGTTCGCCGTCGTGCACCTGGTAGGGGCGGCCGAACAGCAGCGGCTGCGCGCTGTCGGGGTTGGCGCCGTCGGTGAAGGTGTTGTGGTCCACCCAGACGTGGGTGGCGCCGGTCAGGGTCAGGTTGTCGTACTCGGAGTTCCAGTTGCCGGTCGCCCCGTCCGTGGGGTCCCAGGCGGGGAAGCAGTCGGCGGCGTCCTCGAAGGTCAGATTGCGGATGATCACGTTGTCGACGTTCCTGACCATGAGGTTCAGGTGCCGGAGCGCCGCCCGGGAGCCGAGGCCGACGATGGTCGTGTTCGCCGGGACCTCCAGGACGACCCGTTCGGCCTGCTTCTTCTGCGAGGCGGCGCGGGCGTCCTCCATCGGCCCCGAGGGATCGGCGGTTCCCCAGGTCTCGGGGGCGTAGGCGGCGAGGTAGCCGTCGAGGGTGTAGCCGCCGGTGGCGTAGTCGGCGCAGGTCAGGCGCGCTCCGCCGGGGGCGGTGTTCCCCTCGATCGCGCCGTCCACATAGATGATCTTCGGGGTGTCGCCGGTGGCGAGGGCGGCGGCGAGCTGGGCCCGGTCGCGGACGGTGAAACGCCGGCCGGCGGCTGCGGAGGCGCCTCCGGTGACTCCGGTGGTGTCCGACCCCCAGCCGTCGCCGGCGGCGAGGACCTGACGGCCGAGGTCGGGATGGGGGACGGCGGCGGCGGGCGCGGCGGGCACCGCGAGCGCCGCCGCGGCGAGCGCGGGCAGCACGAAGAGAGCTCTTCGCATGAGAAGTCTCCTGAAAGGGGGGTGGGCCGGGGGCGGGTCAGCCGCCGTTGCGCTGCTTGTACTTGGCCTGGGCGTCGTTGAGCTTCGTGGCGATCTGGTCGAGGAAGTCCTTGGCGGGCAGCGAGCCGAGCAGGACCTTCTGGAACAGCGGCTCGGCCTCGGTCTTGGTGACCGCGGAGAACTCGGGCAGGTAGTACGGAAGCTGGACGACCTTGGTCGACGGGTCGGCCATGACCTTGACCGCGTTGGCGAGGGTCGGGTTCTCACTCACCCAGGGCGCGGCGGCGGAGTCGGTGTTGGCCGGGATCTGGCCGGTGCTGGAGTTGAAGTGGGAGGAGTTGTCCGCGCCGGAGGCGAACTCGGCGAACTTCCAGGCGGCGTCCTGGTGCTTGCCGGACTTGAAGACCCCGACGCCCGTCACCGGGTTGGAGACGATCACGTGCCCGCCGCCGGGCGCCGCGGGAACGGTGGTGCCGAGGACCTTGTCGGGGCCGCCGAGCGCCTTCTTGTGGTCGCCGGACGAGCCGAGGTTGTGCTGCATCACGCCGATGGTGCCGCCGTCGAACTGGGCGACCATCTTGGTGTAGTCGTTGTTGACGTCGGCGGCGGGCGTGGCCTTCTTGTAGAGGGACACGAGCCGCTCCAGCGCCGCGACGTTCCGCGGGTCGTTGACGGTCGTCTTCCCCGAGGCGTCGAAGAACTCCGCGACGCCCGACTGGCCGTAGACCATCTCGAGCATCTGGGCGATGGAGCCCGCGCCGCCGCGGATGGTGAAACCGAACCTGTTGTTCTTGGCGTCGGTGAGCTTGCCCGCGGCGGAGTAGAAGTCGTCCCAGGTGTCGAGCTTGAGGTTCTTGTCCTTGAACCAGTCGGTCCGGTACCACAGCGTGCCGACGTTGCCGCTGAGCGGGAGCTCGTACAGCTTGCCGTCGGCGGTGGCGCCCTTGACGAGCGTGAGGAACGGCGCGGACAGCTTGCCGTTGAGCGGGCTTCCGGCCAGCCGCTCGTCGAGGGGGGCCAGGGCCTTCTGGGCGGTCAGGTTGCCCAGGAACGCGGTCGTGACGGCGCCGACGTCGGGCAGGGCGTTGGAGGCGATGGCGGTGTCGTACTTCTGGGAGACCTGGGCGGTGGGGATGCCGACGTAGTCGACCTTGATGTCGGGGTTGGCGGCCTCGAAGTCGGTGATGGTCTTCTGCCAGATCGGGGTGACGGTCGGGCTGGCGTTGTTGTCCCAGAACGTCAGATGGGTCTTGCCGTCGCCCTTGTCGTCGCCGCCGCAGGCGGTGAGGGCGAGCGCCGCCGCGAGCACGACGGCGGAGAGGCGACCGGGGTGGGGTCCTGACATGGGGGGTCACTGCCTTTCGGTGAGGTGCGCCGCGATCGCCTCCGGGGAGAGGCGGCCGTCGGCGACGAGGGTGGTGATGGTGCGTCGAAGCGTTCCGCCGGGTCGCAGGACGACCGGGCGGGACCAGGCGAGTGCGGAGCCGACGCCGGGGAACTCCGCGGCGCGGACGAACCAGGGATCGCCCTGGCCGCCGGCGAACGCGAGCGTCCAGGCGTCGGTCTGGAGGGCCACCCAGGGGGCGTGCGAACCGTGCGCGCGCTCCTCGGGAACGGGCAGGACGTCGGGGCGGGAGCCGGGCGCCCGCCAGAAGAAGCCGCCGTAGCCCGCGCCGGGACGGCCGTTGGTGGCGGAACTGCCGAGCTCGACGGGCCCGCCGGTGATGTTGGTGAGGGCGAAGGAGAGGTCGATCAGGTAGTCCTCGCCCGCCGGGCGGACGGCCAGGGTGCGGCGTTCGTGCAGGAGGTCGGTGCCGTCGCGGCCCGTCCAGGCCAGCCGCTCGGTGAAGCCGTCCGCGTCGCGGGAGGTCCAGCCGAGGTGCCGCTGGCGGCCGTGGTTGTCCAGCAGACGCGGCCCCTCGCCGCGCACATAGGTCGAGCCGCCCCAGAAGTTGTGCTTGGCCTCCGGGGTCGCCACATGCGCGATCGCGATGCCGGCGCCCAGGTGGTGGGGGTGGTCGGCGGGGCGGAGCGCGGTGACCTCGACGCCGCGGCGGGTGTGGACCGGATGCAGGTAGGGCCGGGGCGCGAGATGGCCGGGAAGGTTCGGTTCGGTGACGTAGAGGTAGGTCATGCCGCCCACTCCTCGCCGAGCTCGGAGAACAGGGCGAGCCCCATCGCGCTGCGGGCGACGAGCTCCTCGACGCCGGGCACCGTGCGGCCCGCGGCGTCGGCGGCGACGAACGCCTCGGGGATCGGGCGGGGGTCCGGCGCGGTCCGCACGGCTTCCAGCACGCGCATGAACGCGGCCGTCCGCTCCGGCGGGACGATCAGCGCGGCCTCCCCCCGCACATGGGCGACCAGGTTCTCCAGCAGATCGGTGCGCGGATGGACGGTCGTGACGCCGTTCACGGTGATCTCGTCGCGGGTGTAGACGAGCTTCAGCACCCCCTCCGTGCCGTGGACCAGCAGATAGGGCTCGCTCCTGGCGGTGGCGCAGAGCGTCACGGCCACGGTGATCACGGTGCCCTTCGCGGTGCGCAGCCGCAGCGCCGAGGTGTCGTCGCTCTCGATCGGGTAGGCGTGGAACAGCTCCAGCTCCACGGCGCCGACGTCGTCCGGCCCCTCGGAGCCGTCGACGGCCAGTGCGGTGGCGACCGCGTGGGCGAAGGGGTTGGTGAGCGCCCCGTCGACCACGTCGACGCCGTCGAGGCGGCGGCGGCCCGACCAGCGCGCGCGGGTGAAATAGGACCATTCGCGCCGCCACGATCCCGCGACCCCGATCCCCCGCACCTCGCCGATGGCGCCCCGGGCGATCTCGGCGCGGGCCGCCGCGATCGCCGCGGAGCCGAGGCTCTGGAAGCCGACCTGGCAGGCGGGGGCCGCCGCGGCCGTCCCGGCGAGCAGCCGCTCGTACTCCGCCCAGGTCGCCGTGGTCGGCTTCTCCAGCAGGACGTGCGCGCCCTCGGCCAGCGCGGTGAGCGTCAGGGCCGGGTGGGTGGGGATCGGGGTGGCGATGATCGCGATGTCGGCGGCGGTCGCCCGGATCAGCCCGGCCAGGTCGGGCGACTGCGGGACCTCCGCCCCGGGGACGGGCGCCAGATCGCAGATCCCGGCCAGCTCGACCAGGCCCTCCAGCCTGCGCAGGTTCTCCAGATGCCACCGGCCGTGGCCGTGGCCCCCTGCGAGCACGACCCTCATGCGATCCTCGTCTCCGCCAGCGCGGCCGGGTCGAACCGCAGCCCGAGCCCGCCGGTCGCGCCCTCGGCGAGGAGGCCGAGCGCGGCGAAGGAGGCGTCCTCCACGTCCTCGGCCATCGCCGGGAGCGGAAGGGTGCGGGCGAGCGGGGCCGACAGGTCCGGCAGCAGATGCGGCGCGGTGGGCACCGAGAACGCCGCCGCGAGGTCGGCGACGCGGCGCAGCGGGGTGATCCCGCCGATCCGCACGACGTTCGGCTGGACGACGTCCACCGCTCCGGCGACCAGGAAGTCGCGGAACTCGTGGACGGTCCTCAGGTTCTCCCCGAGCGCGAACGGGATCGCGGTCGAGGCCCTCAGCCGGACATGGGCGGCCAGGTCGCCCGCGCGGAGCGGCTCCTCGATCCAGTACGGGTCGAAGCGGGCGAAGGCGGTCAGGGCCCGGCGGGCCCGCGGCAGGTCCCAGCGCTGGTTGGCGTCCAGCATGAGCGGCAGGTCCGGGCCGATCACCTCACGGACGGCCGCGATCCGCTCGACGTCCGCGCCGACGTCCGGGCGGCCGACCTTGATCTTCACTCCGGGGACGCCCGCCGCCCGCCAGCGCTCCGCCTGGGCGACGAGCTCGGCCAGGGAGTAGTGGAAGTTGACGCCGCTGCCGTAGAGCGGGACCCCGGGCCGCCGCGGGGTCAGCGCGTCGGGCCGCAGGTCCCACAGCGCGAGGTCGACGGCCGCCAGCGCCATCGTGGTGAGCCCGCCGCCGCCCGCCTCGTGCAGATGCTCCCAGAGGCGGTCCCAGACGGCCTCGGGATGGGCGGGCAGCCCGGGGACGGCGTCCCTCAGGTCGTGTTCGAGCAGGGCGTGGACGGCGTGGGCTCCGATCGAGGGGGTCCAGGAGAAGCCGGTGCCGGTCCTGCCGTCGTCGAGGGTCAGCTCGGTGACGATCAGATGGACCGCCGGGACGTCCGGGCCCCAGGGGCGGGGCAGCGGCACCCGGTGCAGGGTGCTGCGGAGCTCCTTGACGGTCACGGCAGCAGCTCCAGGCCGGTCTTGATGACGCGCTCCAGCTCCGCGAGATGGGCGGCGGCCGGTTCGACCAGCGGCGCCCGCACCGGCCCCACGTCGAGGCCGCGGAGCCGGACGGCCGCCTTGACCAGGGAGACCGCATAGCCGGGGACGGTGCAGCGCAGCTCCGACAGCGGGCTGTAGAAGCCGTCCAGGAGCCGTCCGGCGAGGGGGTCGCCGTCCGCCAGGGCGCGGGCGAAGGCGGCGGCCAGCTCGGGCACGAAGCAGAACGCGGCCGAGGAGTAGAGCTCCACTCCGAGCCCCCGGTAGGCGGGCTGGGTGAGCTCGGCGGTCGGCAGGCCGTTGAAGAAGGTGAAGTCCGTGCCTGCCTCCCGCCGGACCGCGTGGACGATCCGCGCCATCCGGTCGATGTCCCCCGATCCGTCCTTGATGCCCGTGACCCCGGGGATCCGGGCCAGCGCCACGGCCTGCGCCGGGTCGAGCACGACCCCGCCGCGCTGGTAGACGATCATGGGCAGGCCGGAGGCGGAGCCGAGCGCGGCCACGTAGTCCAGCAGGCCCCGGGGCGGGCCCTCGGCCAGGTAGGGCGGCATGACGAGCAGCCCGTCGGCGCCGAGCTCCGCGGCCGCCGCGGCCTGGCGGAGCGCGGTGCCGAACGGCCCGCCCGCCCCCGCGACCACCGGGACGGCTCCGTCCGCGGCCTCGACGGCCACCTCGACGACGGCCGCGTGCTCCGCCTCGGTGAGGGCGGCGAACTCGCCCGTCCCGCAGGCGGCGAACACCCCGCCGGGACCGTGGGCGAGGCCCCGGCGCAGATGCTCGGCCAGGACCGCGGTGTCGATCGAGCCGCGGGCGTCGAAGGGGGTGACGGGGAAGAACAGGACTCCGGAAAGGTGCACGTCAGATCTCCAGTTCGGTGCGCCAGCCGCGCTTGGCGCGCCAGCCGAGCAGGCGTTCCGCCTTGGCGGCGGAGAAGGCGGGGGCGGTGCCGGTCAGCGCCGCGGCGAACGGCTCGGTCTCCGGGAGCAGGGTGGGCAGCAGCTCGGCGAGGGGCTCACGGGCGAGCGCGTCGGCGGCCGAGGCGAAGAAGACCTCGCCGTTCGGCAGGCCGGGCAGCGCCTCGACCAGGACGCGGACCAGCTCCCCGGCGTCGCGGGCGTCGAGGTAGTTGAACAGGCTGACGGCGCCGAGCTCCGGCCGCTCCAGGCGTTCGCGGATCGTGTGCCCGCTCTGCGTGGGCGCGCCCGCCCACTCCTCGGGGGCGACCACGAAGCAGGGCCGGAACGCCGCGAACGCGACCCGGTCCCCCGCCTGCCGGACGAACGCCTGCATGGTCTGCTCGGCGGCCAGCTTCGACAGGCTGTAGGCGTTCCACGGCCTGGCCGGATGATCCTCGTCGAGCGGCAGGTAGGAGGGGGTCCAGCCGAGCGGAGCCCCGTACCCGACGACCGTCGGGCTGGAGGCCACCACCACGCGCTCGACCCCGGTGTGCACCGCGGCCTCGCAGACGTTGAAGGCGAGCTGGGTGTTGGTCCGGTAGGTGAGGCCGTCGGTCCGGCTGAACGGGGTGGCGATGGCCGCGAGGTGCACGACCGCCGCGGGCCTGAACCGCGCCATGACCTCGTAGGCCTCGCCGAGATCGGTCAGGTCGGCGGGGACGGTGCCGCCCCGCGCGTCGATCCCGATCACGTCGTGGCCCGACGCCTCCAGCTCGGCGACCACGCTGCGGCCCAGGCGTCCCTCGCTCCCGGTGACCAGGGTCCTCATCCCTTCACCGCCCCGGCCGACATGCCCTGGACCAGGTACTTCTGGATGACCGCGAACACCGCGACGACCGGCAGCGCCGCGATGACGCCGCCCGCGGCCAGGGCGCCGAAGTCCGCGCTGTACTCCCCGATCGTGTAGCTGAGGCCCACCGGGACCGTGTACTTGTCCTGCGAGCTCAGGAACATCAGCGCGAACAGGAAGTTGTTCCAGCTGTGGATGAAGGCGAAGGAGCCGACGGCGACCAGGCCCGGCCGCAGCAGCGGCAGCACCACCAGCAGGAAGCCGCGCAGCCGGGAGCAGCCGTCGATCCAGGCGGCCTCCTCCAGCTCCACAGGGACGTTCCTGATGAACCCGCTGAGCAGGATCAGCGACAGCGGAAGCTGGAAGACCGTCTCGGCGAGGATCAGGCTCCACAGGCTGTCGACCAGCTCCAGGGTGCGGAAGACCTGGAACAGCGGGATCAGCATCATCGCGCCGGGGATGAACTGGGTGCAGAGCATCGCGACCATGAACAGCCGCCGGCCGCGGAAGTCGTAGCGGGCCAGGGCGTATCCCCCGGTCAGCGCCACCACCGTGGTGAAGACCAGTGAGGCGGCGCCGACCTTCAGGCTGTTGACGAAGAAGGTCTGGAAGCCCAGGTCCGTCCAGACCTTGGTGACGTGCTCGGTGGTCAGCGGCCACGGCACGATCCCGGTCTCGCCGGCGGGCCGGAAGGCGTACAGGAGCATCCAGTAGAACGGGACCAGGGTGAAGGCCAGGTAGAGGCCGAGCGGCGCCCAGATCTCCCAGCGGGGCCGTCGCCTGGTCCGCTTCGGCGTCCTGGGCGCCTGGGTGCGGACCCCCGGGCGGGTGGTCGTGAGCGTCATGCGCGGTCACCGCCGAACTTGCTGAGCCGCAGATAGGCCAGGGAGAAGAACAGGAGGATCAGGAACCCGACGGTGGTCAGCGCCGAGCCGTAGCCGAACTCGTGCGCGACGGCCGCCTTGTGCGCCACGTAGAGCGGCAGCGTCGTGGTCTGGTCGGCGGGGCCGCCGCCCGTCAGGGTGTAGAGCAGGTCGACGTTGTTGAACTCCCACACCGCGCGCAGCAGCGTCGACAGCACGATCGCGTCGCGCAGGTGCGGGAGGGTGATGTGCCGGAAGCGCTGCCAGCGGGTCGCCCCGTCGACGTTCGCCGCCTCGTACAGCTCCTTGGAGCAGGACTGGAGATCGGCCAGCAGCATGATCGCGAAGAAGGGGACGCCGCGCCACAGCTCGGTCAGCACGACCGCGCCGAAGACCGTCCCGGGGTCGGCGATCGGCGAGGTGCCGTGCGCGCCGATCCCGAACTCGGCCAGGTAGCGCGTCACCCCGGTGGTGGGGCTGTAGAGCAGGATCCAGATTCCGGTGGTCAGCACGCCGGACACCGCCCAGGGCGAGAAGACCGCGGCCCTGGCCATCGCGCGTCCGGCGAAGGTCTCGTTGACGATCAGCGCGAGGCCGAGCCCCAGCAGGAGCTGGAGGGAGACGGTCGCCGCGACCCACTTCGCGCTGAAGCCCAGCGACTGCCAGAAGAGGTGGTCGTGCAGGAGGCGCTCGAAGTTGCCCAGCCCGGCGAAGCCGTTGTCCCAGGGCTGCGTCACGTTGTAGTTCTGCAGGCTGTAGTACAGGACGCTGCACATCGGGTACACGAGGAACCCGAGCATCAGCAGGACAGCGGGGGCGATCAGGAGGTAGGGGGTGCGCGGTCGGCGCACGGCCGTCGTCATGGGGTTCTCAACTCCTCTCGGGGGGAGGGGCTCGTGTGGCGGTCGTCACTGCAACCGGTTGCACTGAAACATGGACGAAACCCCACCGGGCCGTCAAGGGGGTGGCTACAGTTATCTGCGTTTGCCCAGGAAATTGGCATTGACGCGACAGCAACCGTTTGCAAGATTGTCTCCAGCAAGCTTCGAGAAAGGACGGCAGGGTGGCCGTAACGATCCGCGACGTGGCCCGGACGGCGGGCGTCCACGTCTCGACGGTGTCGCGCACGTTCTCCGCGCCGCACCTGGTCAACCCCGAGACCCGCGTCCGGGTCCTCGCGGTGGCCGAGGAGCTCGGCTACCGGCCCAACCGGGCGGCGCGGGCGCTGACGACCGGCCGGACCGGCAACCTCGGGCTGATCGTCGCCGACATCGCCAACCCGTTCTTCCCGCCGCTGATCAAGTCGGCCCAGGCCCACGCCCGCGAGCGCGACTACCACGTGTTCGTCGCCGACACCGACGAGGACCCGCGGGTGGAGGAGGAGCTGATCCGCACCTTCGCCAAGCAGGTCGACGGGCTGCTCCTGTGCAGCCCGCGGCTGTCCGGTCGGGCGATCGACCGGCTGAACGTCGAGATCCCGTTCGTCGTGGTGAACCGCCAGGTCAAGGGGTTGTCGACGGTCCTCATGGACGTCGCGCAGGGGGCGCGGTCGGCCGTCGAGCATCTGCTGCGGCTCGGCCACCGGAGAATCGCCCTGCTCGCGGGCCCCTCCTCGTCGTGGAACAGCTCGGCCATAGAGGAGGCCGCCGCCTCCGCCGCCCTGGCCGGGGGCGCCGAGCTCGCCGTGCTCGGCCCGAACCCGCCGACCGAGCAGGGCGGGGAGCTCGCCGCCGCCGAGGTGCTGCGATCCGGTGCCACGGGCGTCCTCGCCTACAACGACCTGATCGCCATCGGCCTCATCGAGGCCCTCGACGAGCTGGGCGTCGCGGTCCCCGGGCAGCTCAGCGTGGTCGGCTTCGACGACATCATGCCCGCCCGGGTGATCAGCCCGAAGCTCACGACCGTGGCCATGCCGACGGTCGCCGCGGGACGGGCCGCCGTGGACGCGCTGCTCCGCCTGGTCGAGTCCCCCGCCACCGGCACGACCAGGACCACCCTGGACACCTCGCTGGTCGTGCGGGCCTCGACCGCGGCCGCCCCCTCACCCGCGGTCGCGCGCCCGCGCTGACCCCGCCGGCTCAGTAGCCGGGGAAGACCCGGCGCAGGACGTCCAGGTCGGCGGTGCCCGTCGCGGTGGCCTCCGCCGGGGTGTGCTCCGGGGAGAGCCGGCCCGCGACCAGGCGCAGCCAGGCCTCGGCGGGCAGGGCGAGGGCGCCCTGGGACTTCTCCGGGGCCTCGAACTCGACGCCGACCGGCTCCTCCAGGCGCAGCGTGAACACCTCGGCCGGGGCGGTCGTGGTGACCTCGACGGTCGAGTGCGCGCCGTCCAGGGCCTCCGGCTTGCTGATCCAGCCGAGCAGGGCGGTGTCGTGCAGGAGCGGCGGGACGGCCTCCGGAGCCAGCGTCGCGGCGGGGTCGAGGGCGGCGCGGACGTCCCAGGCGTGCAGGGCGAACTCGCTCAGCCGCATCCGGCCCGCCGTGGCGACGTCGACCGGCGCGGGCAGGAAGCCCAGGTCGACCCGGAGCTCCTCGCGCCGCCCGGCGTCCAGGGACTCCAGAAGCTCGACCAGGATCCGGTTCGACTCCACGAAGGAGTCCGCGCGCTCGCGCGGCGACCTGGCGTTCCACCGGTCCCAGATGGCCTCGTTGGACTCGCGGTCCGGGTCCGGGCCCCCCAGAGCCTCCCTGAACGTGCCCCGCATGATCTCGGCGCCACTGCCGAGATGGCTGAGCACCTGGGAGATGTCCCATTCCGACGCGGCCGAGGGCCGGGTCAGA
Source organism: Actinocorallia longicatena (assembly GCF_039534125.1). Classification (NCBI taxonomy): domain Bacteria; kingdom Bacillati; phylum Actinomycetota; class Actinomycetes; order Streptosporangiales; family Thermomonosporaceae; genus Actinocorallia; species Actinocorallia longicatena. Next base: position 146,097 of record NZ_BAAAUV010000009.1, read on the forward strand.
TCGGCGTCGCCGAACCCGGCGACCAGCGTTACCAGGCCGTCGTGGCCGGTGCGAAGTGCGGCGATGATCGTGTCGGCGCTGGTGGTGTCGGCGCTGCTCATGGGCGTCTCCCCTGCTCGGCTGAAGGATGGTGCGGGGCCCTGCCCGGTCCATTCTGGTCCTTCCCGCGAGGGCCCGCCCCCTCGCCGGGCGAGGGGGCGGGCGAGGAGACCGCTACTTGATCGAGAACGTGCTGATCTTGAAGTCGCCGGTGAACGTCAGGTAGACGTCATGGCGGCCGGTGGCACCGGTGACGGGCGCCGTGACGTCCTGGTAGGCGTAGACGCCGCCGGTGTCCGGGACCGCGACGGTGGCGACGACCGGGCCGTCCGGGGCGTCGAGGCGGACCTTGATCTCACCGGTGCCGGTCGAGGCGACCTTCGCGGTGAAGACCGTCCCGGCCAGGGCGGCGTCGGCGTACTTCAGCAGGCTCGTGCCGCCCACGCCCACCGCGTCGCCCTCGAGGAGGGTCTCGGGGAGCAGCCTGACGGCCTCGTAGTCGTCGAAGTCGATCGCCCGGGTGGCGGTGGCGAGGTTCCGGGCCGGGATCGTCTCGCCCTGGACCGCGACGGTCCCGGTGGCGCGGATGTCGCCGGAGGAGGACCCGGCCATCAGGTCCTGAACCGACCTCTCGACGACCCAGCGGCCCCTGGTGACGTCCCAGTGGGCGAAGTCGGAGGCCTTCACCCGCAGGTTCACCACCCGGGTCCGGCCCGGCTTGAGACTGATCTTCTCGAAGTCCCGCAGCTCCTTGACGGGCCGCGCGTCGCGCGAGGTCCGCTGGTGGCTGTAGAGCTGGACGACCTCGGAGCCCTCACGCGTCCCGGTGTTGGTGACCGGGACGCTGACGTGGACGGTCCCCTTCGTGCCGATCTCCGAGGCGTCGACGGTCATCCGGCCGTAGGAGAAGGAGGTGTAGGACAGCCCGTACCCGAACGGGAAGAGCGGCTCGCCCCGGTAGTACAGGTAGGTCCGGCCGGACTTGATGATGTCGTAGTCCATGATGTCCGGCAGATCGGCGGCGTCGCGGTACCAGGTCTGCGCCAGCCGCCCGGACGGGTCGACGGAGCCGAACAGCACGTCGGCGAGGGCGTTGCCGGTCTCGGCGCCGCCGTGCGTGGTCCACAGCAGCGCGGGCACCTCGTCGCGCAGCGACCCGGCCGCGGTCGGGTAGCTGTTCTCCAGGACGACGACCGTGTGCGGGTTCGCCGCCTTCACGGCCTTCACCAGCGCCACCTGCGACGCCGGCAGCTCCAGGTCCTTGCGGTCGTGGTCCTCGCGCCCGTTGATGAACGGGTTCGACCCGATGACGACCACGGCGGTCCCGGCGGACTTGGCGGCGGCGACGGCCTCGTCCACCCCGCTGCGCACCAGGTCCCTGCCGAACCTCGACGCGGCGTCCTTCGTCGTCAGCGAGAGCGACCCGTCGGCGGCGGTCCGCACGTAGACGTTGGGTCCCCACCAGGACTCCTCGGTCTCGTACCCGGAGTACCGCAGCAGGTAGGAGCCGTCGTCCTGCCGCTCCAGCCCGAACTGCTCCTGGACGTACCAGCCGTTCGGCTGCTCCGCGGTGTTCTGGATCGGCTGCCAGGACGTGTTCCCCGTCAGGTACCTGCCGTTGGAGACCGCCTTGAGGGTGAGCACACCCCCGCCCCAGTCGACGGTGTCGAACTGCTGCTCGGTTCCCGCGGTGAGCCCGTCGGCCTTGACCGCTCCGCCCACGGCGGGGGCGGTCAGGTAGCGGCCGGTGGCGAGGTCCTTCAGCGCGATCCGGTCGGCGCCGTCGGCTCCCGCGACCGAGCCGGCCCGCGCCTTGATCCCGGCCAGCGGGGTGACGCCGTAGGGCAGGTTCCCGCCGTACCAGTCGGTGTAGAGGGTGTCGGCGAGCGGGCCGACGACCGCGACCTTCGAGGTGGGCGAGGCCTTCAGGGGAAGGGCGCCGCCGGAGTTCTTCAGCAGGACCATCGCGTCGGCGGTGACCTCGCGGTTGAGCTTCCGGTTCGCCGCGGAGTCGATCACCGCGGGGGTGATCTTCGCGTACGGGCCGCCGTCGGGGTCGAAGTCGCCGAGCCGGGTGCGCACGGACAGGATGTGCCCGGCCGCGGTGTCGACGTCACCCTCGGCGAGCAGCCCCCGGGTCAGCGCCTCCTTGATCCAGCCGACGACGTTGGCGTTCTTGTTGTCGTCCACGGTGAAGCTGTCGACGCCCGCCTTGATCATCGCAGCGGCGGCCGCGGCGTAGTCGCCCGCGAAGTAGTTGTTCGACCAGCTCTCGGCCAGCCCCTTCACGACCCCGGCGTCGCTGACGTTGAACAGTTCCCGCCCGCTCCACGGGCGCACGACCGTGTCGAGGTCGGAGTCGACGTGCGTGGGCCGCCCGTTGACCAGGTTGTAGGAGGCCATCACGCCGGTCGCGGCGTCGGCCGACAGCGCGGGCGAGAAGGCCCGCTGGTCGTACTCCCGCTCGACCCTGGGCCGCAGGTCGGAGGAGGTCGTGTCGCGCCGTCCGGTGCCGCCGGGCGAGTCGTCCTCGTTGTTGTTGGCCAGGTAGTGCTTGAGCACCGGCGCGGTCTTCAGGTGGTCGGGATCGTCGCCCTGCATGCCCTGGCCGACCGCGGTCGACAGCCGCCCGGTCAGGTAGGGGTCCTCGGAGTAGCCCTCCTCGTTGCGGCCCCACCGGGGGTCGCGCAGCAGGTTGACGACCGGGGCCCAGAGCTGGAGGCCCCAGACGCCGGGACGGGTCGCGTTGTAGCCGCGCGCCTCGTCGCCGATGACCGAGCCGACCCGCTTGAGCAGGCCGACGTCCCAGGTGGAGGCGAGGCCGGGGGCCTGCGGGAAGACCGTCCCCGCGGCCTTGACGACCTGCCCGGACTTCGCCGGGTCGTCCTCGGTCGTCCAGGCGACGCCGTGCACGGCCTCCGTGCCGGTCTTGAACGCCTTGATCCCCAGCCTCGGGATCGCGGGCTCGTACTGGTGCAGCAGGGTGATCTTCTCGTCCAGGGTGAGCCGGGACAGCAGGTCGGCGACGCGCGTCGCGACCGGGAGCCCCGGGTTCTGGAACGCAGGAGGCGGTGCCGCGTGCGCGGCGGGGGCCAGTGCCACCGCCAGGGCGAGGGCAACGGCGGCGGTGACGGTTCTCGAACGGGACACTCAACGACCTCCAGTCGTCGAAGCGCTTCGACCAGCGAAGCGCCGGGGGGGTGGTGTTCACCGTGAGGCGGGAGGAGATCCTCGCGGACCGGCCGGCCGCGGGTCAGGGGCGTTCCGGGGTCAGGCGGGACGCCTGACGGCGGAGCTGGACCTGACGGTCAGCCGGGGTGGGAGCAGGGTGGCGTCGGGCACGGGGCGCCCGTCGAGCTTGGCCATGAGGAGCTGGACGGCGCGGCTGCCCAGTTCCTCGGCCGGGATGGCGACCGAGGTGAGCGGCATCGGTGCCCGCTCGGCGATCTCGTCGGGGCACAGCGCGACGACCGACAGGTCCTCGGGCACCCGCAGCCCGAGGTCGCGGAAGGCCGCGACGAGCGGGGCGACGATCGGCTCGTTGTGGACCACGATCGCGGTCAGCTCGGGATGGAGGGCGAGCAGCCGCTCGGCCGTCCGCCGGGCCGCCTCGGGGGTCGCCTCGCAGGGATGGATCACCGAGGTGACGCCGTGCGCGGCGCCCGCCTCGCGGAACCCCTCGGCGACCCGCTGGGCGAAGCCCGTCTCGCGCTCGTAGACCTCCGGCGGGGAGCCGACGAGGTCCACGCAGCGGTGGCCCAGCGCCGCCAGGTGCTCGACGCAGAGCGCCCCGGCCGCCCGGAAGTCGAGGTCCACGCAGGTCAGGCCGTCGGGTTCGGCCGGGAAGCCGATCAGCACCGACGGCCGGTCCAGGGTGCGCAGCTGCGGGATCCGGTCGTCGTGCAGCTGGACGTCCATGACGATCAGCGCGTCGGCGAGCGCGCTCCCGGCGACCCTGCGCAGGCCGTCCGCGCCCTCCTCCTGGGTGAGGAGCAGCACGTCGTGCTCGTGGGCGCGGGCGGTGGTGACCACCGAGGCGGCGAACTGCATGACGACGGGCACGTGGATGCCCGGCCGCAGCGGCAGCATCAGCGCCAGGACGTTGGAGCGGTTGCTGGCCAGCGCCCTGGCCCCTGCGTGCGGGGTGTAGCCGAGCGCGTCGATGCTCTCCTGCACCCGCCGCCGGGTGTCCTCGGAGATGGTGCGCTTTCCGCTGAGCACGTACGACACCGTGCTCGGCGAGACCCCCGCGTGACGCGCCACATCGCTGATCTTGACCAACGCCCGTCCCCGTTCCGTCACCGGCACTTTAGGCCGTCCCGGGGTTTCCGGAGGAGATGATCCCGCGATACCAGTGGGCGCTCTCCTTCCACGTGCGCCGCTGCGTCGCGTAGTCGACGTGGATGATCCCGAACCTCCGGGAGTAGCCGTGGGACCACTCGAAGTTGTCGAGCAGCGACCAGACGAAATAGCCGCGCACATCGGCTCCCGCCTCTCTTGCGTCGAGGACCGCCTGGAGATGGCCGCGCAGGTAGCCGATCCTGCGGGCGTCGTGAACGGGCTCGGGGAAGGCGGCGCCGTTCTCAGTGATGATCAGGGGCAGGCCGGGGTGCTCGCGGGCCAGCCGGGTGAGCAGCTCGGTCAGCCCGGAAGGCTCGATCGGCCAGCCCATGTCGGTGACGGGCACCGCGGGGTCCCCGCCGTCGAGGTGGTGGGGGGCGTAGTAGTTGACGCCGAGGAAGTCCAGCGGCGCCCGGGCGGTGCGCTCGTCGCCGTCGCGGACGAACGCCCAGTCGGTGACGGAGGCGGTGTCGTCGAGCAGGTCCCGCGGGTAGGCGCCCTCGAGCTGCGGCCCGGTGAAGATCCGGTTGCCGATCGCGTCGGCCCGCCGGACGGCCTCGGGCTCGCCCCGGAACACGTGCAGGTTGTGGGTGACGCCGACCCGGCCCGGCAGCAGCCGGGCCGCGAGCCCGTGCGCCAGGTTCAGATGGTGGGCCGCCGTCAGCGCCTCCTCCCGCGAGGTGCGCCCGGGAGCGTGCTCGCCGGTCTCGTGGCCGAGGAACGCCGAGCACCACGGCTCGTTCAGGGTGATCCAGTGCCCGATCCGGTCACCGAGCGCCGCGCCGGCGGCCGCGGCGTACTCGGCGAACCGGTGGGCGGTGTCGCGGTCGCGCCAGCCGCCCTCGTCCTCCAGCCGCTGCGGGAGGTCCCAGTGGTAGAGGGTCGCGTACGGGGTGATGCCGCGCTCCAGCAGGGCGTCGGCCAGCCTCGAGTAGAAGTCGAGGCCGCGCCGCTCGATCCGCCCGCCCGGCATGATCCGGGGCCAGGACAGGGAGAAGCGGTAGGCGTTCACCCCCAGCTCCGCGAGGTGCCCGACGTCCTCGGCGGAGCGGTGGTAGTGGTCGCAGGCCTCCGCCCCGGTCTCGCCCGTGGTGATGCCGTCGAAGGCGTCCCAGATGGACGGCTCGCGGCCGTCCTCGGTGAGGGCGCCCTCGATCTGGAAGGCGGCCGTCGCGGCGCCCCACACGAAGTCCGGCGGGAAGGCGCTCACGGGAGCACGCTGCCGGAACGGGCGAGCAGGGGAAGGCTCATCACGTCGTGGACCTCGGTGATCCAGCGCGGCCCGGTGACGGTGCCGCCGCCCAGCACGGACGTCCACTCGCCCTCGGGCACGTAGTAGGTCACCTCGCCCGAGGGGTCGAAGACCGGGGCGACCAGGAGGTCGGAGCCGAGCATGTACTGGCGTTCCAGATGGGTGCAGGCGGGGTCGCCGGGGAACTCCAGCATCATGGGGCGCATCATCGGCAGGCCGTCCTCGTGGGCCTCCCGGGCGACCTCCCGCAGGTAGGGCATCAGCCGCTCCTTCAGCTTCGTGAAGTGCCGCAGGACGTCGACGGCCTCCTCGTCGAACGCCCACGGAACGCGGTAGGAGTGGCTGCCGTGCAGCCGGCTGTGCGACGACAGCAGCCCGAACGCCACCCACCGCTTGAACAGCTCGGGATCGGGGGTGCCCTCGAACCCGCCGATGTCGTGGCTCCAGTAGCCGAAGCCCGACAGGCCGAGCGACAGCCCGCCGCGCAGGTCCTCGGCCATCGCGGCGAAGGTCGACTCGCAGTCGCCGCCCCAGTGGACGGGGAACTTCTGGCCGCCCGCCGTCGCCGACCGGGCGAACACGATCGCCTCGCCCTCGCCGTGCCGCTCCTTCAGCAGGTCGAAGACGGTCTCGTTGTAGAGCTGGGCGTAGTAGTTGTGCATCCGCTCGGGATCGGAGCCGTCATGCCAGGCGACGTCCAGGGGGATGCGCTCGCCGAAGTCGGTCTTGAAGCAGTCGACGCCCATCTCCAGCAGGGCGTCGAGCTTGCCCGCGTACCAGGCCCTGGCCCCGGGGTTCGTGAAGTCGACCACGGCCAGGCCCGGCTGCCAGTGGTCCCACTGCCAGACCGAGCCGTCGGGGCGCTTCAGCAGGTGACCGAGGGCAGCGCCCTCGGCGAACAGCGGCGAGGCCTGGGCGATGTAGGGGTTGATCCACAGGCAGATCCTCAGGCCCCGGTCCTTGAGCCGCTTCAGCATCCCGGCCGGGTCGGGGAACGTGCGGCTGTCCCAGGTGAAGTCGCACCACTGGAACTCCTTCATCCAGAAGCAGTCGAAGTGGAAGACCGACAGCGGGATGTCGCGCTCGGCCATCCCGTCGATGAAGGAGGTGACGGTCTCCTCATCGTAGGAGGTGGTGAAGGAGGTCGACAGCCACAGCCCGAACGACCAGTCGGGCAGCAGCGGCGGCCGTCCGGTCAGCGCGGTGTACTTGCGCAGGATCTCCTTGGGCGTCGGCCCGTAGATGACGAAGTACTCCAGCGACTCCCCCGCCACCGAGAACTGGAGCCGCGAGACGTTCTCCGAGCCGATCTCGAACGAGACGTGCCCCGGATGGTTGACGAAGATCCCGTAGCCGGCGTCGGTGAGGACGAAGGGGACGTTCTTGTAGGCCTGCTCGCTGGCGGTGCCGCCGTCGGCGTTCCAGACGTCGACGGTCTGCCCGTTCTTCACCAGGGGGCCGAACCGCTCCCCGAGCCCGTAGACGTGCGTCCCGACGCCCAGGTCGAGCTGCTCGCGCACGTGCGGCCCCTCCGGCGTCGTCAGATAGGCGGTGGACCTGGCCGAGGTGCCGGTCAGCACCCGCCCGTCCGCGACGGCCTCCATCCGCCAGGCCTCCGCGCCCTGCCGGAACCGGACGGTCAGCGCCCCCGAGGTCAGCGAGGCGTGCTCCGTGCCGACGATCCCGGCCGTCTCCGGCGGGTCGGCCGCGAGGGGGAACCACGGTCCCCGGTCGGTGGCCCCCGCGAAGTGCGTGATCTTCACCCCGACCACGTCGGGCATCGGGGCGGTGCACTCGAAGGTGAGCGCGGGGCCCTTGAGCAGGTCACCGCGGTGCCGGACGTGGACGACCGGTGCCCGCAGCGCCAGTGTGCCGGGCCCGCCGGAGGCGTCCAGGATCTCGGCCGGGTAGACGGCCGAGACGCCCTCGCGCATGAGCCAGTAGCCGTCGGTGAACTTCATTTGATGGCCCCCACAGTGATGCCGCGGGTCAGCGTCCGCTGGAACAGCAGGAAGAAGACGATCGCGGGGAGGACGCCGAGCAGCGACGCGGCGCTCTGCATCGTGGCGTCCATGTACTTGTCGCCCGCCGTGGTCGCCAGCGCGACCGGGACGGTCTGGTTGTCGTTGGAGATGAGGAAGACCAGGGGGAGGAAGAACTCGTTCCAGGTCCAGATGAAGAAGAAGATCATCAGCACGGTCAGGGTCGGCCGGCTGATCGGCACGACGACCCGCCACAGGATCCGCCAGCGGCTCGCCCCGTCGAGCTGCGCCGCCTCGATGAGCGAGCGCGGGAACGTTCCGAACACGGCCGACAGCAGGTAGGTGCCGAACGCCGCCTGGATGACCGTCAGGATGATGATCACGCTGAGCCGGGTGTCGTACAGGCCCAGCCACTTGGCCCCGTAGTACAGCGGGTAGACGAGCTGCTCGTGCGGAAGGGTGTTGGCCAGCAGGAACACCGCGAGGATCCAGGTGCGGCCCTTGATCCGGCCGATCCCGAACGCGTAGGCGTTCAGCACCGACAGCACGACCGCGAAGAACGCGACGGACCCGGCGATGAGCGCGCTGTTCCACAGCTTGCGGCCGAAGTCGACCCGCTCCCAGAAGGTCCTCAGGGCGTCCAGGTGGATCGTGTGCGGCAGGTCCAGCGGCCCGCCCGCCGAGTACTCCGCCGGGCTCTTCACCGCGTTCATCAGGACGATCGCGAAGGGCACGAGCATCACGACGGCCAGCAGGACCAGCGCGGTCAGGACCGCGTGCCTCCGGAGGGTGATCACGAGGGCTCCTCCCCTCTGTTCTGGGCGCGGAGGAACAGGAAGGTCACCCCGACGATGACGAGCGTCAGCACGGTGGCGATCGCCGAGCCGTAGCCGACCTGGGTCTTCTGGAAGAAGTTCTGGTAGGAGAAGTACGACGGCACGTTGGTCGCGCCGCCGGGCCCGCCGCGGGTCAGCACGTAGATCGGGCCGAACACCTTGAGCGCCGCGATGGTGCAGGTCAGCAGCACCACGAAGATCTCAGGACGGATCTGCGGCAGGGTGACGTGGCGGAACTTGCGCCACCAGCCCGCGCCGTCGATCTCGGCCGCCTCGTACAGCGAGGGGTCGACCCGCTGGAGCCCGGCCATGAAGATGACGACCGGGTAGCCGATCTGCAGCCACACCAGGATCCCGCCGACGCTCGGCAGGGCCAGGCTCTCGTCGCCGAGCCAGTCCTGACCCGGCAGCCCGACCGACTCGAGGATCGCGTTGAGCGCCCCCGCGGTCGGGTTGAGGATCCAGGTCCACACGACACCGGCGACGGCGACGGGCAGCACCTGCGGCAGGTAGAACGCCGCCCGCAGGCCGCTCGCGGTGCGCGGCCCGTAGAAGCGGCCGACGAAGTCGAACAGGACCGACGCCAGCACCAGCCCGAGCAGCGTCGGGATGACGGCCATCGCGAGGATCAGCACCAGGTTGTGCTCGAACGACTGCCAGAACCGCTCGTCCTGGAAGAGCCTGCGGTAGTTCTCCAGGCCGATCCAGGTGGGGCTGCCGATCCCCTGCCAGCGGGTGAAGCTCAGCAGGACGCTCGCGGCGAACGGGGCGCCGATCACGACGGTGAACAGCAGCCCGCTGGGGATCAGATAGAGCGCGTAGGTGCGGTGCCGCACGGGCGGCGGCGTCCCTTGCGGTCCGCCCGCCGCCCGGACGCGCTTGCCGGTCTCAGTCGCCAAGACCGTTGTCCTGGAGGTTCTCGTCATAGGGCTTGGCGATCGACTCCAGGAACTTGCCCGGGGTCGCGCTGCCGTTGATGAGCTTCTGGGTGTTCTGGACCAGCACGTCGTAGTAGCCGGGCGCGGGCCAGTCGGGGTAGAAGGCCAGGCCGTCGGAGGTGTTCAGCTTGGTGAACAGCTCGATGAGCTCCTTGGACTTCGGGTCGGTGATCGCCGCGGGGTCGGCCGCCACCGGGACGCCGCCGGAGTTGCCCAGCAGGTTCTGGATCTCCTTGCTCATCGTGATGTCGATGAAGTCGTAGGCCAGGTCCTTGGCCTTGGAGTTCTTCGGCACAACCCAGAGGTTGCCGCTGGAGCCCGCGCTGAGGGTGTTGCCGGGGAACAGGAACGAACCCCACTGGAACTTCTTGATGTCGCTCTGGAAGCGCCCCCACCACCAGCTGCCCGAGACGAGGATCGGGTAGTCGCCCTTCATGAACGCGACGCCCATGTCCTCGGCCTTGGTGCCGGCGGAGTTCTTGGCGACGTAGCCCTTGCCGACCCAGTCGGAGAAGGTCTGCGCGGCGTAGGTCCAGGCCGGGTCGTTGAAGTCGTTCTTGCCCTTGTAGAGCTGGTACTTGTCGACCCAGGACCGGTCGGCCTTGCTGAGGGCGAGCTGGTAGAGGTACTGCTGGGCGGGGTACTCGGCGCCCGCGTTGGCCAGCGGAGTGATCTTCTTCGCGACGAACGCGTCCATCACCTTGGTGAACTCGTCGAGCGTCGTGGGGACCGCCAGGTCGTACTTCTCGAAGAGGTCGCGGTTGTAGTAGACCGTGACGAACTCGCCGTAGTTCGGGACGCCGTACCACTGGCCCGCGCCCATGATGCCGCGGTCGTCGTACTTGGCGGTGGTCTGCAGCGACGGGCTGAGCAGCTTGTCCCAGCCGCGCTTGACCGCCACGTCGGACAGGTCCGTCAGCAGGCCCTGCTTGGCCAGGAGGCCCGCGGTGGCGTTGCCCTTGTTGTACTCCAGGATGTCGGGGGCCTCGGCGGAGTTGAGGGCCATGGCGCCGCTCTGGTTGATCTGCTCGAAGGACTTCTCCTCGAACTTCACCGTCACGCCGGGGTGGGTCTCCTCGAACTTCTTGATGGCGGCCGTCCAGGCCTTGCCCATCGCGCCGTCGGCGCTCTCGTAGTGCCACAGGCGCAGTTCCTTCGCGCCGGACGGCTTGTCGGCGCCGTCCTTGCCGTCGCCGCCACCGCCGCCGCACGCGGCCAGCGCCAGCAGCCCCGCCGTGAAGACGGCCAGGAGCCTGCTCTTGTTCTGCATCGGGTCCTCCAGGGGTGGTCGCCCCCGACGTTTCACATCGACGTCTCACCAGCGTCGAAGCGCTTCGATTCGAAGCGCTTCGACAGAAGGTAGACCAGAGTGAGCCAGGACACAAGAGCGATTTGGGAGCGCTCCCATATGGGAAACGAAAGTACCGCCCCCGGCAATGGAGGAGCCGGGGGCGGTGGCGGCGGGGCCTGGCGGCCGCGCGGGGTCAGCCGCGGCGGCGGCGTACGACGCCCAGGCGCAGCAGGATCAGGCCCATCCCGAGCAGGCCCAGGGCCATGTCGAGCATGGTCTGGGTGTCGCTGCCGGTGGCCGGGAGCTGGTGCAGGCCCGAGGCGGCGGCCGTCACGGGCGCCTTCACCCTCGTGCGGGAGTCCGCGTCGTTGTTGGACAGGTCCACGTCGAAGGTCGGCGTCTTGGCCAGGGCGGGACCGGCGATGACCGTGCCCGGCTTCACCGCGGGGCCGAGCTTCACCCGGACGCCGATGGTCTGGCGCGCCCCGGTCACCATCGTGCCGAGGTCGCAGGTCAGCCCGGTCTCCGCCGAGTTCACCGCGCAGGCGGAGTCCGCCCTGGTGATCTGCACCGGGCCCGCCTTGCGGGTGAGCGGCACGATCGCGTCGTTGAGCACCACGTTCTCCGCGGCGGCCGGCCCGCGGTTCACGACGTTGAGCTCGTACTCGTAGGCGTCCCCCGGCAAGACCGTGCCCGGCGCGCTCTTGGTGACGACGACGTCGGCGGTCGGCGCGATGGTGGACGAGGGGAACGAGGTGCTGGTCGCGCCCTTGCTCCAGTCGACCGTCGCGATGCCGTTGACGGCCGAGCCGGGCTGGGCGCCCTGGGAGACCTTGGCGCTGAGCAGCCCGTTGACGACCTGGCCCTTCTCGAGCGAGCCGAGGGCGCACACCGCCTGCCCGCCCGCCCACGAGCAGTCGCCCTGGGCGGAGACGAACTCCAGGCCCGACGGCATCGGCGTGCGGAAGGTGACCGCCTCGGCGCGGGCCGGGCTGGAGTTGGTGATGGAGTAGGGCCAGGTGTAGGTCCTGCCCGGAAGGAGCGGCGTGGTGGGACCGCCGGTCTTCAGGGACAGGCGGGCGGGGGCCTGGACAGCCGCCTTCTTCGCCCTGTTCTTCTGCTTCTGCTTCTGCTTCTGCTTCTTGTGCTGGGCCTTGCGCTTGACGTGCGTATACACCGGTCCGTCGGCGTGGGCCGGTACCCCGGCGATGATGGGCGTGAACCCCGTGACCGCGATCGCCGTGACCACGGCGATCGCGCGCCCACTGGGCCTGAGCGAATGGATCATGACGGCCCCCTGGTCTGCTCTTCTTGATCAGGTAACCGTTCTAATCCGCCGCCGGATCATCTCCTAACTCCGCTACGCCTGTGCCGGGTAAGCTTCCCTAAAAGATCTACCGCCGGGCCATGGCCGTCATGACGTGGCCCATCAGGGAGATCAGCACCTGCTTGCTGGATTCGCGGCTGCGGGCGTCGCAGGCGACGACCGGAACCTCGGGGTCGAGGTCCAGCGCGATGCGGATGTCGTCGGGGGTGTAGGTCCTGGCCCCCTCGAAGTTGTTCACCGCGATGATGAACGGGAGCCCGCGCCGCTCGAAGTAGTCGATCGAGGCGAAGCAGTCGGCCAGCCGCCGGACGTCGACGAGGACGACGGCGCCGAGCGCGCCCTCGGCCAGCTCGTCCCACATGAACCAGAAGCGGTCCTGGCCCGGCGTGCCGAACAGGTAGAGCACGAGCCCGGTCCGCAGCGTGATCCGGCCGAAGTCCATCGCGACCGTCGTGGTGGATTTGCGTTCCACCCCGGTCAGTTCGTCGACGCCGACACTGCGTTCGGTGAGCTGTTCTTCGGTCCGAAGCGGTCGCATCTCGCTGACCGAGCCGACGAGCGTGGTCTTTCCCGCGCCGAACCCGCCGGCGACGAGGATCTTGACCGCCAGCTCGGCCTCAGAGGGCCTGGAGTCCATGGATAACCTCTTCGATGATCCTGCTGTTGGGGAACTGCGCGACCGGCGCGGGACGGCGGATGGAGATGCGCCGTTCCGCGAGGAGATCGCCGAGAAGAACCCGGACGACGCCCACCGCGAGATCCAGCGACGCGGCCACCTCGGCCACCGTCAGCGGGCTGCGGGCGCATTCCAGAATCGCCTCGTGTTCGGGGGACAGAAGCAGCGAACCGTACACCGGTTCCGCCGCGCACACCACGAGTGTCATGAGATCGAGATCTGATCCGGCCGGGCGGGTCCGCCCTCCGGTGACAGCGAAGGGCCGCACCACGGGCCCCGCCTCGGCGTCGAGCCACTCGTGCCCGTTCACCGCACCGCCTGCTCTCGGGGCCGGGCCGACAGATGCCGCCCGACCCTGGTCACGAGCATGGCCATCTCGTAGGCGATGACGCCGACGTCGGCGTCCGCGTCGGTGAGGACCGACAGGCAGGCACCGGATCCCGCCGCGGTGACGAACAGGAACCTGTCGTCCATCTCGACGATGCTCTGCCGCACCGCACCGCCCCTGAAGTGGTCGGCGGTGGTGCGGGCCAGGCTCTGGAAGCCGGAGGACAGCGCCGCGAGATGTTCGGCGTCCTCCCGGGCGAGGCCGCGCGAGGACCCGATGACCAGGCCGTCGGCGGACAGGACGATGGCGTGTCTGACCTGTGCGATCTGGTTCACCAGGCTGTCGAGCAGCCAGTTGAGATCGCCGGGCTCCGTCACGGGTTCTCCTCGGATTCGGATGCGGATTCGATACGGCCCCGCTGCCAGCCCTTCTGCATCGCCGACATGCGGAGCCTGAGGTCCTCGGGCGACCGGTCGGGCGAGTCCCCGACGATCGGCGTGGGCTGGGTGGTGCCGGTCGGCGGGGCGGGCTTGCGGCGCCTCTTGGGCAGGTCCAGGTGGGTCTCGCCGGTCGGCGCGGCCTCGGCGGGCCTGAGGGCCGGCTGCGGGCCTCCCGCTGTGCGCCCCGAGGCGACCTCGACGAGCGCGGGGGCGGGCGCGACGGCGGGCTCCGGCGCGGGCGCGGACTCGGGCAGGTCCGCGGCGACCAGGCCCTGCGGCAGGAACACCACGGCCGTGGTGCCGCCGTAGGGCGAGGGCCGCAACTGCACCTTGATGCCGTGCCGCCGGGCGAGCCTGGCGACGACGAACAGGCCGAGCCTGGCGCTGTCGTTGAGGTTGAACTCCGGCGGCGCCGCCAGCCGGGCGTTGAGCTCCTCGAACGACTCGGGAGGCAGGCCCAGGCCGCGGTCCTCGATCTCCAGGACGTACCCGGACGCCACGCCCTGGCCCGACACCTCGATCGGGGTGTCCGGCGGCGAGTACTGGACGGCGTTCTCGATGAGGTCGGCCAGCAGGTGGATGACGTCGGCGACGGCCGGTCCCATCAGGGCCTTGCGCGGCATCGGCGCCACCCGCACCCGCGCGTAGTCCTCGACCTCGGACGCCGCGCCGCGGACCACGTCCATGAGCGGGACGGGCTGCCGCCAGCCGCGTCCGGGGCTCTTGCCCGACAGGATGACCAGGCCCTCCGCGTGCCGCCGCATGCGGGTCGCGAGGTGGTCGAGCTGGAACAGGCGCTCCAGCTCCTCGGGATCGTCGGCGTCGCGTTCCATCTGGTCGAGCAGGGTGAGCTGGCGGTGCAGGAGGGCCTGCTGGCGCGAGGACAGGTTGACGAAGACCTCGCTGACGCCCTTCATGGTCTGCGCCTCGTGGTGGGCGGCCTCCAGCACCGCGCTGCGGGCCGACACGAACGACCGGAAGATCCGCTCGATCTCGGTGACGCTGAAGTGGACGCCCGGATCGCCGGGGTCCTCGACCTTCTCGCCCTTGCGGACCAGCGCTGCGAGGACCGGGAGCTGGTCGCGGGTGAACCCGCCGACGGTGTCGGCGAGGGCCCGGGACTCACGGATGAGGCGGCGCGCGACCCGCCACGCCACGACGATCGACACGATGACCGCGATCAGCCCGAACAGGGTGCCGAGGGCCAGCTTGAGCAGCACGCCGCCGGCATCGCTCTGGGCCCGCTCGGCGATCCCGTCGACGGCCTGGCTCTCCAGGTCGAGCTGGTGGTTGTTGACGCTCAGCGCGACGGTGTCCCAGGCGCCCTGGTCGACCACGCCGCCGGAGATGATCCGGTTCTCCAGCTCGACGAGCGTCCTGAAGTCGTCGCTCTTGCGCAGCAGGGTGTACCGCTCGTGGTCGCCCCGCGTGAGCTGCTCCAGCGAGTCGTCGTAGAGGAAGTCGCGGGTACCGGCCGAACGGGCGATCTGCTCGCGGTCCCAGGGGGCGAGGCGCATCGGCCTGCCCTCGAAGGCCAGCTTGCCCGCGACGATCGCGTCGATCCGCGAGGTGGACTCGCGCGCCTGGCCGAGGGAGACCAGGACGTCGATGTCGGCCTTCATGCCCGCCGTCGGGGAGGAGACCGTCCGGAAGATCGTGTAGCCGTCGGCGATGAGGCGGTTGTAGGCCTCGAAGACGTCCTGGCGCTTGCGGGCCCCGGCCAGCGTCCGGACCGGGCCGAGGCCGCCCAGGTCGGTGGAGAACCGGGCCGCCTTCTCCTTCAGAGCCGGCGACAGCGTGCTCAGCAGGTCCTTGTCGGCGGTGTCGCGGATGTAGACGTCGCGGGCGCCGTCGGTGCGCTCACGGGCGTCGGCGAGCCGGGTCGCCTCGACGTTCCCCGGACCGGCGATCGAGGCCAGGGAGAGCCTGCGCTCGTACTGGAGGGCCTTGATGAGCGCCTGCGTCGGCCTGACCAGGTGCGTGTTCGTCTTCTGGGCGTGCGCCAGCTCGATCCCGTTGTCATAGGTGCCGAAAGCCGTCAGGCTCCAGAGCAGCACCAGGGCGACGATCGGGACGGTGACCAGAGAGACGATCGCCGACCGGATCGGCTGACTGCGGGAACGGCGCATGCCCGGCAGGCCTCCGGTGTTCAATGATCGGTGTGACGAATGGGAATGTATCGCACAAGCCGGGAACCAAGGGGACTACCCTTTAAGGCGTGACAGAACTCCCCGATGTGTCGCCGGACCTCAACCCCGGCTCGGCGATGCTGCCCACCCGGCGCCGCGCCGGACGCCGCGGCGGCCGGCACCGCGGCGGCTCCTTCACTCTCCCCGCCGACTCCCCCACCGTCGTCCTGGCCGGCGCCTCCGACGAGGTCATGGCCGAGCTCGCCCGTAACATCGAGGCCGCCCATCCGGGCGTCCCCGTGACGACGGGCGCGGATTCCCGCCTCGGCGCGCTGACCGGCAGCCCTGCCGCCGTCGTCGTGCCGCTGCTGCTCAACCCGGACCCCGCCTTCGAGACCCCGCTGCGCGAGGGCCTCTCGGAGCTGCCGGTCCTGGTGGCCGACCCGCTCGGGCCGCACCCGATCCTCGCCGAGGCGCTGCATCTGCGGCTGGCCGAGGCCGGGCTGGCCCGTGCCGACCGGATCCGGATGATGAGCATGGTGACGGCCGCCGACGGTGTCGTGCTGGCCGCGCGGATCGTGAGCGAGGGCACCGAAGTGACCGCCGTCCTGCTGGCCTCCCGTCTCGCCGTCCCCGTCGTGACCGCACCGCTCGGTGATCCCGAAGCGCTCGCCGCGGCCACCAATGAGCTGAAGGGCATGGGCGCGGTGCGTCCCGCCCTGTCCCCGTTCGTGTTCGACGCCGAACCCGGCGAGATCGCCGCGGCGGCCGCAGCCGCGGGCGCCGAGGCGGCCGCACCGCTCGGCGGCCATCCCTCGGTCGCCAACCTCGCGGTCCTCCGCTACGTGGAGGCCCTGGAGGCCGACTACACCGGCGACTGACCGCCCGGTGTCCGACCCAGGCTTCGCCCGAGAGATGAGGGCGGCCCCCGTGCCAGGGGCCGCCCTCATCCTGTTTCCGCTAGCGGGAGAGCAGGTCTCCGAGTTCGTCCTCGACGTCCTGGGAGGCGACGAACATCAGCTCGTCGCCGGCCTCCAGGGTGTCGTCGCCGGAGGGGACCAGCACCCGGCCCTCGCGCAGGATCGCGACGAGGGCGGTGTCGCGGGGCCACCGCACCGAGCCGACGCGCTGGCCGTTGAGCGGGGCGTCGTCGGGCAGGGTCAGCTCGACCAGGTTGGCGTCGCCCTGGCGGAAGGTCATCAGCCGGACGAGGTCGCCGACGCTGACGGCCTCCTCGACGAGCGCCGACAGCAGGCGCGGGGTGGAGACGGCGACGTCCACGCCCCACGACTCGTTGAACAGCCACTCGTTCTTCGGGTGGTTGATCCGCGCCACGACGCGCGGCACCCCGTACTCGGTCTTGGCCAGCAGCGACACGACCAGGTTGACCTTGTCGTCACCGGAGGAGGCCACGACGACCTGGCAGCGCTCCAGCGCGGCGTCGTCGAGCGAGGAGATCTCGCAGGCGTCGGCCAGGAGCCACTCGGCGCGCGGCACCATCTCGACCTTGATGGCCTTGGGGTCCTTGTCGATGAGCAGGACCTCGTGCCCGTTCTCCAGCAGCTCCTGGGCGATGGAACGGCCGACGGCCCCCGCTCCCGCGATCGCTACCCGCATGTCACTCGCCCCCCTGGACGCGCTTGGCCAGCGCCTCGGTGATCCGCTCGATGTCGTTCGACTTGGCCATGACGTGCACGACGTCGCCGTCCTGGATGACGGTCTCGCCCGTGGGGACGAAGGCCTCGCCGAGCCGGTTCAGGAACGCCACCCGCGTCTGGGCGGCGCTCTCGAGCTGGGAGACCTTCGCGCCGATCCACGCCGTGTCGGTCTGCACCTCGGCCAGCTTCACCTCGCCGGTCGGGTCCCGCCACAGCGGGAGGGCGCCGTCCGGCAGCAGCCGGCGGAGCATCTGCTCGGCCGTCCAGCGGACGGTCGCCACGGTCGGGATGCCCAGCCGCTGGTAGACCTCGGCGCGGCGGGAGTCGTAGATACGGGCGACCACGTTCTCGACGCCGAAGGTCTCGCGGGCGACCCGGGCGGAGATGATGTTGGAGTTGTCACCGCTGGAGACCGCGACGAAGGCCGACGCCTTCTCGATCTGGGCCTCGACGAGCACGTCCCGGTCGAAACCGAAGCCGATCACCCGGCGGCCCTTGAAACCTCCGCGCAGCCTGCGGAAGGCCTCGGGGCTCTGGTCGATGATGGCGACCGAATGGCCCTTGTCCTCCAGGATATGAGCCAGGGTCGAGCCGACCCGGCCGCAACCCATGATGACGATATGCACGACCCGTCCCGTTTCTGATTCAGGTTTCGACACTGGCTGTTCCGGACAGTATGGCCCCGATCGAGTCAAGATCTGGTCTGGCCGGGGCGCGGAATCCGGACGACCGCGAATCCGGCGAGTGGGGCGCGACCCGCCTGATCACACCCGGGGATTAGAGTGGCCCATCGTGTCGAAGGTTCCCGACGTCGTGAAGCGCGTCCTGCTCGGCCGTGCGCTGCGCAGCTCCCAGGCGAGCGAACAGCTCCTCCCCAAGCGGATCGCCCTGCCGGTGTTCGCCAGCGACGCCCTGTCGTCGGTCGCGTACGCCCCGCAGGAGATCCTGATCACCCTCGGCATCGCCGGGCTGGCCGGATACGCCTACACGCCGTGGATCGCCGCGGCCGTCATCGTCATCCTGCTCGTCGTGGTCGCCTCCTACCGGCAGAACGTCAGGGCCTACCAGAGCGGCGGCGGCGACTTCGAGGTCGCCACCACCAACCTGGGCGGCAACTGGGGCCTGGTCGTCGCGAGCGCCCTGCTGGTCGACTACGTGCTGACGGTCGCGGTGTCGATCTCCTCGGCCGTCGACAACCTCAGCGCGTTCTCCTCGCTCATCGACGACCACAAGGTCCTTTTCGCCATCGCGCTGGTGACCCTGCTGACCGTGCTGAACCTGCGCGGGCTCAAGGAGTCGGGCGTCGCCTTCGCGATCCCCACCTACCTGTTCATGTTCGGCGTCCTGTCGATGATGCTGTGGGGCTTCACCCGGCTCGCGTTCGGCGCCGACCTCAAGGCCGAGACCGCCGGCCTGGAGGTGCACGGCGAGTCCGTCGGCATCGCCGGGTTCGGCCTGGTCTTCCTGCTGATGCGGGCCTTCGCCTCGGGCTGCGCGGCCCTGACGGGCGTCGAGGCGATCAGCAACGGCGTCCCGGCGTTCAAGAAGCCGAAGGGCCAGAACGCCGCCACCACCCTGCTCATGCTGGGCCTGGTCGCCATGACCATGTTCGGCGGGATCACCGCGCTGGCCTACATCACCGACGCCAAGTTCGCCGACGAGGCCCTCGGCAGCACGCTGATCGACCCGGCGACCGGCGAGGACGTCACCGAGGTCCAGAACACCGTGATCGCCCAGGTGGCCAAGACGGTGTTCAGCAACTTCACCCCGATGTACGCCTTCGTCACCACGATGACCGCGCTCATCCTCATCCTGGCCGCCAACACCGCCTACAACGGCTTCCCGGTGCTCGGCTCGGTGCTCGCCCAGAACCGCTACCTGCCGCGCCAGCTCCACACCCGGGGCGACCGGCTGGCCTTCAGCAACGGCATCATCATGCTGGCCGGTGCGGCGATCCTGCTGATCTTCGCCTTCAAGGCGGACGTCACCAAGCTGATCCAGCTCTACATCGTCGGTGTGTTCGTGTCGTTCACGATCAGCCAGACCGGCATGGTCCGGCACTGGAACCGGCTGCTGAGGACCGAGACCGACCCGGCCGTCCGGCGCCAGATGGTGACCTCGCGGACCATCAACACCATCGGCCTGATCATCACCGGCGTGGTGCTGGTCATCGTGCTGATCACCAAGTTCACGCACGGGGCCTACATCGTCTGCATCGCGATGCCGGTGCTGTTCCTGATCATGCGGGGCATCCGGACCCACTACGACCGGGTCTCCCTGGAGCTGGAGCCCGGCGACCCCGACGAGGAGCACGCCCTCCCGGCCCGCAACCACGCGATCGTCCTCGTCTCGAAGATCCACAAGCCGACGCTGCGGGCCCTGGCCTACGCGCGGGCCACCCGGCCGTCCACCCTGGAGGCGATCACCGTCTCGGTCGACTCCGAGGAGGCCGCCCGGCTCCAGGACGAATGGGACGCCCGAAACCTGCCCGTCCCGCTGAAGATCCTGGACTCCCCGTACCGGGAGATCACCCGTCCGGTGCTGGAGTACGTCAAGAACGTCCGGCGCCGCAGCCCCCGCGACGTGGTGACCGTCTTCATCCCCGAATACGTCGTGGGCCACTGGTGGGAGCACATCCTGCACAACCAGTCGGCCCTGCGGCTGAAGGGGCGGCTGCTGTTCCAGCCGGGGGTCATGGTGACCAGCGTCCCGTGGCAGCTCGACTCCTCCGAAAGGCTCAAGGGACGGCCGGAACCCGTCGCTCCGGGGTCGGTGCGTCGGGCCTACGACAGCGGACCCACTAAAATTGCGGAACGTGACTGAATCCGCTCTCCTTGAACTCGAAGTCGGCCCCGTGGGGCACGGTGGCTTCTGCGTGGCCCGGCACGAGGGGCAGGTCGTCTTCGTACGGCACGCCCTGCCCGGTGAGACCGTCCGGGCCCGGGTGACCGAGGAGACGAAGAACTTCCTGCGCGCCGACGCGGTGGAGATCCTCAAGGCCTCCCCCGACCGGCGCGAGGCCCCCTGCGAGTTCTCGGGGCCAGGCCGCTGCGGCGGCTGCGACTGGCAGCACGCCACCCCCGAGGCGCAGCGGCGCCTCAAGAGCGACGTGGTCAAGGAGCAGCTCCAGCGCCTCGCCGGGATCTCCCGCGAGGTCCACGTCGAGGAGGTGGCCGTACCGGTCCTCTACACCGAGGACGGCGAGCCCATCGCCTCCCCGCCCGGCCTCGGCTGGCGCACCCGCGTGCAGTTCGCGGTCGGCGAGGACGGCGGCGTGGGGCTGCGCAAGAGCCGCTCCCACGACATCGAGTACATCGACCGCTGCCTGATCGCCCATCCCGGCACCGAGCAGATCGGTGTCGAGCGCCAGCTGTGGAAGAACGCCGCGGGCGTCGAGGCCATCGTCTCGGCCGGGACCGGTGACCGGCTGGTCGTGATCACCGAGCCGAAGGGGCGCAACCGCCGCCCCACGAAGATCCCGACGCTGGACGTCCCGGTGCGGATCGTCAAGCCCGACCGCCCCGAGCGGTTCACCCCCCAGCAGCCCGGCAAGGCCCAGGGCGGCAAGCCCCAGCCCGGACGGCCGCAGCCGCGCAAGGCCGTGACCCCGTTCGTCCGTGAGGAGGCCGCAGGACGCCTGTGGCAGGTCACGGGCTCGGGATTCTGGCAGGTGCACCCCGCGGCCGCCGAGACGCTCGTCAAGGCCGTCATGGACGCGCTGGAGCCCCGCTCGGGCGAGATCGCGCTCGACCTCTACTGCGGGGTGGGCCTGTTCGCCGGCGTCCTGGCCGAGCGGGTCGGCCGCGACGGCCTCGTGATCGGCGTCGAGACCGGCAACCAGGCCGTCCGGGACGCCAAGTTCAACCTGAAGGACCTGGCGAACGTCAGCATCGAGCAGGGCAAGGTCGAGGACGTGATCGCGGCGCTGGAGTTCGGCCAGGCCCGTCCCGAGCGCCCCCAGCGCGGCGCCCAGCCCAAGCGCGGCGCGGCCCAGGGCCACCGCGGCGGCTCCCGCGTCCGCGGCGCCGACATCACCGTCCTGGACCCGCCCCGCACGGGCGCGGGCGAGAAGGTCGTCGACGAGATCGCCCGCCGCACCAACCGCAAGATCGCCTATGTGTCCTGCGACCCGGCGACCCTGGCACGCGACCTGAAGTACTTCTCCACCCGCGGCTGGGTCCTGGAGACCCTGCGCGCCTTCGACCTGTTCCCCAACACCAGCCACGTCGAGTGCGTGGCCTCCCTGATCAGGGGCTAGCTGGTCAGGGGCTAGCTGGTCAGGGCTAGCCGCTCAGGGGCTAGTCCTCGCCGGTCAGTTTCTCGGCGGTCTCGGCCGGGCTCTCCGCGAGGGGGGTCCGGCCGCGGGTCAGCACCCAGATCATGGCCGCGAACGAGGCGACCTGGAGCGGCCAGCCCAGGACGATCTTGGATGTGCCCAGCCAGCCGACGTGGTCGGCGAGGTAGAGGGGGTACTGGACGGCGACCCGGACGGCGCAGGGGATGATCATCAGCCAGGTGAGCTTGGAGCAGAGCCGGACGATCGCCGGGTCCTTGCGCCAGGCCGTGGGATCACCGGTGACCGAGCCGATGATGAAGCCGACGACGGGCCAGCGGACCAGGATCGAGATCGTCATGCCGACGGCGTAGGCGGCGTTGTAGTAGATCCCGGGCAGGAAGGCGTCGCCCGCCTTGCCCGAGCGGAGCGCGAAAACCGCGGCGATGCCGATGCCGACGAGGCTGTTCAGGACGAACTGCGGCGTCGACTTCTGGGAGATCCGGACGGCCAGCAGGATCAGGGCCGTGCCCACCCCGGCGACGATCGACAGCCTGAGGTTGTGGGTGATCATCCACCCGAGGGTGAAGGCGATCGTGGGCACCGCGCCCTCGATCGTGCCGCGCACACCGCCGAGAGCCTTGCTCAGCTGTTCGCGGACGACGGCTTCCACCGTCTGTCGCGCTTTCTCGTCGGCGTTGATGGCGGCCTCGGTCACGTAGTCCCTCTGAGCTCATATCGGGGATTGAAGATGACCTTGCGCCCGTCCTGGACGGAGACGAGGCCCTCGGCCCGCAGTCTACGGCCCGGCTCGATCCCGGCGATGCGCCTGCGGCCGAGCCAGACGAGGTTGACCACGTCCGTGCCGTCGTACAGTTCGGCTTCGAGGGCGGGGGCTCCGCCGCGGGGCCGCAAGGTCACCGTACGTAGCGTACCCGCCACCTGGGCCCGGCTGCGTCCACCGCAGTTCTTGATCGGGGTGGCGCCCTCGGCTCCGGTGTCCTTCTGCAGCTCCTCGGCCTCGAGCTCCTCCTTGGTGGAGGCCAGGCGCTTGAGGAAGCGTCGCAACCCGCCTGATTCCGTGGCCGTGTCGTCCATGATTCACACGGTACGCCATGGACATCCCGCCCGCCTATGCGCCGGGAGTCTGTTCCACCACACGCAGGAGCCTGATCCGACCGGCCAGCGAGACGGCCAGCGCCACGGCCCCGCCGATGCCCGCACCGGCCAGCGAGGCCCTGGTCCCGGCGTGGTCCTGGACGATCCCCGCGAGCGCCGAACCGGCCGACACCCCCACCGTCATCGCGGCGATGATCCAGGCGAACGCCTCGGTCACGGTGCCGCGCGGGGCCAGCGGCTCGACCATCCCGAAGCTGCACGCCAGGGTCGGGGCGAGGAAGACGCCCGACCCGAACGCCAGCAGCAGCATGACCGGGAGACCGGGGGTCAGCATCAGCAGGGAGTAACCGGCGGTGAGACCGGCGAAGAGGTAGGGCAGCCGGTCCTCGGGCGCTCCGCTCCAGTTCCGCGAGCCGTAGAACAGGCCCCCTGCGAGCGCCCCCGAGGCGTTGGTGGCCATCAGCCAGCCCGCGGCGGAGGCGTGGCCGATCTCCTCGGCGTAGGCGACCATCGCGACGTTGAAGACGCCCAGGCTGAGGCCGATGAAGCCGAGCGCCGCCAGCAGCACCCGCAGCCCCCGGGAGCGCAGCGCGCCCGCCCAGTCGCCCGAGTGCGGGGCGCCCTTCCAGGCCCGCGACGGTCCCGACGTGGCGACGACCAGGCTGCCCGCGATCCCCAGCAGTGCGGTGAGGTAGAGCGGCGCGGTGTCGGAGACCAGGGCGGAGGCGATCACCAGCAGCGGCCCGAGGGTGAACAGGAGCTCCTGAGCGGCGGCGTCCATCGCGTAGGCGGCCTGCACCTGCGCCGGTTCCTTGAGGACGGCCGGCCACAGCGCCCGCAGCCCCGGCTCCAGCGGCGGGGTGAAGAACCCCGCGACGATCACCGCCAGCGCTGCCGGGACGGGAGCGTTGACGCCGAGCAGGGCGAAGGAGACGAAGCCCGCCGCGGCCAGCACCGAGCTGACCAGGAGGACCGGCGGCTGGCCGTAGCGGTCCATGAGCCGCCCGAGGACGGGCTGGCCCGCGACGGCGAGCCCGTTCAGCGCCGCCAGCGTGCCGGCGAGGGCGTAGCTGCCGCCGTGGCCGCGGGTGAACAGGACGATCGCGAGCACGCCCATCCCGTTGGGCAGACGGCCCAGAAGGGTGCCGCCCAGCAGTCTGGCGGCATAGGGTGCCCGCAGCAGTTCCCGGTAGACCCGCATCTTCAATGTCCTCGTCCATCAGGGTAATACGTATGACTAGACTGGGTGATACGCATAACTTCATCCTGTTCGGGATCTACTCTAAAGGGCGGAAGGAGACCGATGACGCCCGCTGGACCCGCCCCCGCTTCTCCGCCCACGAGCAAGGACGTGGCGGCCGAGGCCGGAGTCTCCCAGTCCACGGTGTCGATGGTCCTTTCGGGCAAATGGCCCGGACGGGTGTCGGCGAGCACCGCGCAGACCGTCCGGGAGGCCGCCGAGCGCCTCGGTTACCGGCCGAATCCGGCCGCGCGGAATCTGCGGCTCGGCCGCACCCGCACGATCCTCCTGGTGATCCCGACCCTGACCGCGCCGTTCTTCGCCGCCGTCTACACGGGGGCCGCGCGGGTCGCCAACGAGGCCGGTTTCAGCCTGGTGATCTTCCCCTGGCCGATCATCCCCGACGGCCCGTTCCGGGTCCCGCACGAGGCGATCGACGGGATGCTGGCCTCCTCCATGGCCGAGGACTCCCTCGCCGGGCCCAGGCCCGTCCCGCTGGTCATGCTCGACTCCGACCCCGAGGGCACCGCGCCGGCCGTCAACTTCGACATCGAGGGCGCGGTCCGCGATCTGACCGCCCATCTGTTCGCCCTCGGCCACCGCCGGATCGGCCATCTCGCCGCCGCCATCGACGCCTGGACCTTCCAGCGCCGCGCCTCCGCCCTCGACGCGGCCGTGGAGGACCTCGTCCGGGTCTTCGCGCCCATCGCGATCTCGACGGGCTACGAGGCCGCCTACGAGCTCCTGTCGCGTCCCGACCGGCCCACCGCGCTGGTCTGCGACGACGACACCCTCGCGGTCGGCGCGCACAAGGCCGCCTCCGCCCTGGGCCTGAACGTGCCGGGCGACCTGTCGATCACCGGCTTCGACGACCTGGTCCTGGCCGAGGCCCTCGACCTCACGACCGTCCACCTGCCGGCCGAGGAGCTGGGCGCCCAGGCGATGACGGCCCTGCTCGACCTGCTCCAGGGCCGCAGCCCGGCCCGTCCCGTCCTGCCCGCCGAGCTCGTCGTCCGCCGCTCCACCGGCCGCGTGGAACTCTAGGGCTCGAACCGGTAGCCCATGCCCGCCTCGGTGATCAGGTAGCGGGGGCGGGAGGGGTCGGGTTCGAGCTTGCGGCGGAGCTGGGCCAGGTAGACGCGCAGGTAGTTGGTCTCGGTCTCATAGGACGGGCCCCAGACCTCGCGCAGGAGCTGCCGCTGGCCGACCAGGCGTCCGGCGTTGCGGACCAGCAGTTCCAGGACGTGCCACTCGGTCGGGGTGAGCCGGACGTCCGCGCCGTCGCGGGTGATCCGCCGGGCGGCGAGGTCGACGGTGAAGGCCTCAGTGACGATCTTCGGGGCCTCCTCGACGGGCACCGACCGCCGGACCGCGGCCCGCAGCCTGGCCAGGAGCTCGTCCATCCCGAACGGCTTGGTCACGTAGTCGTCGGCCCCGGCGTCCAGGGCCGCGACCTTCTCCCCCGAGGCGTGCCTGGCCGACAGCACGATGATCGGGACGCTCAGCCAGCCGCGCAGCCCCTCGATCACCTCCACGCCGTCCAGGTCGGGCAGGCCGAGGTCGAGGATCACCACGTCGGGATGGTGGCGGGAGGCCAGCTCCAGCGCGCTCCTGCCGTCGGGGGCGGTGTCCACCTCGTAGCCGCGGGCCTTCAGGTTGATCCGGAGCGCCCGAACGATCTGCGGTTCGTCGTCGACGACCAGCACCCGGGTCATTCCGTGCTCACCTCTGGGCTCGGTTCCGGGCTCATTTCCGGCTCGCTTCGCTCACCCGGTGACGCTATCGGCACCGTGAACACCATGGTCAGCCCCCCTCCCGGGGTGTCCTGCGCGGTGAGGGAGCCGCCCACGGCCTCGGTCAGGCCGCGGGCGACGGCCAGCCCCAGCCCGACACCGGCCCCGCCGGGCGCGTCGCCGAGCCGCTGGAACGGGGCGAAGATCCGCTCCTTGTCGGCGTCGGCGACGCCGGGACCCCGGTCGGCGATCCTCAGCTCCAGATGGCCCGCGCCCTCGCTGCCGCTGACCAGGACGGGGCCCTCGCTGTGCCGCAGCGCGTTCGCGACCACGTTCGCGACGGCCCGTTCCAGCAGCCCGGGATCGGTGCTCACCTGCGGGAGCGTCTCCGGAACCTCGATCCGCAGCCGGCCGGGGGGCAACGGCAGGACGGCCTTGAGCACCACCTCGTCGAGCGGGACCGCCCGGGTGAGCGGCGCGACCACGCCGGTCCGCAGGCGGGTCATGTCGAGGAGATCGGCGACGAGGCCGTTGAGCTGGTCGGCCGACTCCTCGATGGTGGCCAGGAGATCGGCCTCGTCCGCGGCGTCCCAGACGACGTCCTGCTGGCGCAGGCTGCCCACCGAGGCCTTGATCGAGGCCAGCGGGGTCCGCAGGTCGTGCGAGACGGCCGCCAGCAGCGCGGTGCGGACCCGGTCGGCCTCGGCGAGGCTCCGCGCCCTGCCCGCCTCGGCGCGCAGCCGCCGCCGGTCGAGGGCGGCCTCGGCCTGGAACGCGAACGCCGACAGCACCCGCCGGTCGGAGGCGGGCAGGGTGCGGCCGCGCAGCGCCAGCAGGAGGTCGTCCGAGGCGGAGACCCTGACGTCGGCCTCCTCCGGGACCGCGCACGGCGTCCCGCCCGCGCGGGCGACGACGGTCCAGCCGTCCTCGCCCCGCTCCAGCATGGTCACCGACTCCAGGGAGAACGTCTCACGGACCTGCTCCAGCAGCGCCTCGACCGACCGGTCGGAGCGCAGCGCCTCGGTCGACAGGTGGCTGAGCGTCGCGGCCTCGGCGCTCGCCCGGGCGGCCCTGCGCCGGTACCGGGCGGACAGGTCGACGACCAGCGAGACGGCGACGGCGACCAGCAGCGACAGCAGCAGCGCGAGGAGGTTCTCGCCCGTGTCGATGTCGAGGGTGTGCAGCGGCGGGGTGAAGTACCAGTTGGCCAGGACGCCGCCCGCCAGCGCCGCGATCACCGCGGGCCACAGCCCGCCGACCAGCGCGACGCCGACCGCGACCGTCAGGTAGAGCAGCACGTCCGTGGTGAGGGCGAGCCGGTCGCTCAGCGGCACCAGCGCGAGGGTGAGCAGCGCGGGGCCGAGCACCGACAGCACGAAGCCCGCCGTGATCCTGCCCCTGCTCAGCGCCGACCGCGGCCGGGGGACGCGGCCCTTGCCCGCCTGGGCGTGGTTGACCATGTGGACGTCGATGTCGCCCGAGCCGTCGATGACCTGGCGGCCGACGCCCGCGCCGAACACGTACTGCCAGAGCGGCCTGCGGCTGGTGCCGACCACGATCTGGGTGGCGTTGACGCCGCGCGCGAACTCCAGCAGCGCGGTCGCCACGTCCTCCCCCGCGACCTGGTGGTAGGCGCCGCCGACGCTCTCGACCAGGGCCTGCTGTTCGGCGAGCCGGACGGGCGAGCCGCCGGTCAGCCCGTCGCCGCGGGCGACGTGGACGGCCACGAGGTCGCCCCGGCCCGACCTGGCGGCGATCCGCGCGGCCCGGCGGATCAGGGTGTCGCCCTCCGGCCCCCCGGTCAGCGCCACCACGATCCGCTCGCGCGCCTCCCAGGTGCGGGTGATGCCCTCCTGCTCCCGGTAGCGGGCCAGGCCCTCGTCGACCCGGTCGGCGACCCACAGCAGCGCCAGCTCGCGCAGCGCGGTCAGGTTGCCGACCCGGAAGTAGTTCGACAGCGCCGCGTCGACCTTCTCCGCGGCGTAGACGTTCCCGTGCGCCATGCGGCGGCGCAGCGACTCGGGTGACATGTCGACGAGCTCGAGCTGGCCGGCGGAGCGGACCACCCCGTCGGGGACGGTCTCGCGCTGCGGGATCCCGGTGATCTGCTCGACGACGTCGTTGAGGGACTCCAGGTGCTGCACGTTGACCGTGGAGATGACGTCGATGCCGGCCTTGAGCAGCTCCTCGACGTCCTGCCAGCGCTTGGCGTTGCGGCTTCCCGGCACGTTGGTGTGGGCGAGCTCGTCGACCAGCACGACGTCGGGGCGGCGGGCGAGGATCGCGTCGAGGTCCATCTCGGTGAAGCGCGACCCGCGGTGGAGCAGCTCGTGCCGGGGAACCTGCTCGAGCCCGGCAACGAGCTCCTCGGTCCTCGGCCGGCCGTGGTGCTCGACGAACCCGATGACGACGTCACCGCCCCGGTCCCGCCGGCGGTGGCCCTCCCCCAGCATCGCGAAGGTCTTGCCGACGCCGGGAGCCGCGCCCAGGTAGATCCGGAGTGTGCCACGCATGGGTCTATTTCATCGTGTCGAGCGCGAGGTTGAGTTCCAGGACGTTCACCCGGGGCGAGCCGAGGAAGCCCAGGCCGCGCCCCGAGGTGTGGTCCTGCACGGCGTCCATGACCCGGGCGGGGGTCAGCCCGCGTGCCCTGGCGACGCGGGCGACCTGGATGCGGGCGTACTCGGGCGAGATGTGCGGGTCGAGCCCGGAGCCGCTCGCCGTCACCGCGTCGGCGGGCACCGCGGGCGTCCGGTCGGTGATCTTCACGGGGACGAGCCTCCCCGCGGCGGGCGAGGAGCCCTGCGGGGCGCAGATTACCTTGACGCCCTTGTACCGGACGATCGACGGCTGGTAGGGGCAGGGCTCGTTGACGCTGACCACCCTGGACGGGTGCGGGATCCGGCCGTCGGCGGTCCTCGGCCCGAACAGGGCGAGCGCCGCGCCGACCCCGCTGGGCAGGCAGTAGGGCCTGCTCCCGTCCACGCCCTCGCGACCGCCGATGACCTTGCTGCGGGCGCACACGAGGGTCAGCAGGCTGGGCTGGTCCGGCCGGTCGACGATGCTCTCGGGACCGAGGTTGGACGCCCCCGACGCGGCCCCGTCGTAGTCGCCGGGACGCCCCTGGAAGTACCCGGCCTGCCCGGCGAAGTCCTGCCCGATCAGGCTGCTGCCGACCGTTTTTCCGTTCCTGGTCAGCTTCTGGCCGTCGGCCCGGTCGTTCAGGCCGGGGAGGCGGCCGACCACGAACACCGCGCACGGGTAGAGCACCCCGACCAGGACGGTCAGGGCGAGCAGCGCGCGGAGCGCGGCGAGATGCTGCCGGATCCAGACGGGCATCAGGACATCCCCGGAAGGAACTGGACGAACAGGTCTATGATCTTGATTCCGAGGAACGGCGCGACGACCCCGCCGAGCCCGTAGACCGTCAGGTTGCGGCCCAGCAGTTCCGAGGCCCCTCCCGGCCGGTACGCGACGCCCTTCAGCGCCAGCGGGATCAGCGCGATGATGATCAGGGCGTTGAAGATGATCGCCGACAGGATCGCGCTCTGCGGCGAGTGCAGGCGCATGACGTTGAGCGCGCCGAGGCCCGGGTAGAGGGCCACGAACAGGGCGGGGATGATCGCGAAGTACTTGGCGACGTCGTTGGCGATCGAGAAGGTCGTCAGGGCGCCGCGGGTGATCAGGAGCTGCTTGCCGATCTCGACGATCTCGATGAGCTTGGTGGGGTCGGAGTCCAGGTCGACCATGTTCCCGGCCTCCTTGGCCGCGCTCGTGCCCGTGTTCATGGCCACGCCCACGTCCGCCTGGGCCAGCGCGGGGGCGTCGTTGGTGCCGTCGCCCGTCATCGCGACGAGACGGCCGCCCTCCTGCTCGGCCTTGATGTAAGCCATCTTGTCCTCGGGCCGGGCCTCGGCGATGAAGTCGTCCACGCCCGCCTCCTCGGCGATGGCCCTCGCCGTCAGCGGGTTGTCCCCGGTCACCATGACCGTGCGGATGCCCATGGCGCGCATCTCCTCGAAGCGCTCGCGCATCCCCGGCTTGACGACGTCCTTGAGATGGACGACGCCCAGCACCCTGGCCTCCCCGCGCACGACCTCTCCGACGACCAGCGGGGTGCCGCCCGAGGCCGAGATCTCCTCGACCACCTCGTCGAGCTCGCCGGGGACGGTGCCGCCCTCGGCGCGGATCCACGCGGCGACCGATGCGGCCGCTCCCTTGCGGAGCCTGCGGGCGCCGCTCCCCCCGGTCGCGAGGTCCACGCCCGACATGCGGGTCTGGGCGGTGAAGGGGATCCACTCGGCGTGCTCCAGCCCGCCGACCGGGCGTCCGGCCAGCCCGTGGGCGGTCTCGGCGTGCTCGACCACGGAGCGGCCCTCGGGCGTCTCGTCCGCGAGCGAGGAGAGCCGGGCGGCGTCGGCGAGGTCCTCGGCGGAGACCCGTCCGACCGGGACGAAGGCGCCCGCCCTCCGGTCGCCGAGCGTGATGGTGCCGGTCTTGTCGAGCAGCAGCGTGCCGACGTCGCCCGCCGCCTCCACCGCCCGTCCCGACATGGCCAGGACGTTCCGCTGGACCAGCCGGTCCATGCCCGCGATGCCGATCGCCGACAGCAGCGCGCCGATCGTGGTCGGGATCAGGCAGACCACCAGCGCGACCATGACGATGCCGGTGACGCCGTGCTCGTCGAGGGCCACGGAGTCCGGGACGCCCGGCTGCCCCGCCCTGGCGAAGATCGCCATCGGCTGGAGCGTGGCGACGGCCAGCAGGAAGATGATCGTCAGTGCGGAGAGCAGGATGCCGAGGGCGATCTCGTTGGGCGTCTTCTGCCGGTCGGCCCCCTCGACCAGGGCGATCATCCGGTCGATGAACGACTCGCCGGGCCGCTGGGTGACCCGCACGACGATCCGGTCGGACAGGACCCTGGTGCCGCCCGTCACCGCGCTGCGGTCCCCGCCCGACTCCCGGATGACCGGGGCCGACTCGCCGGTGATCGCCGACTCGTCGACGCTCGCGACCCCCTCGACCACGTCGCCGTCGGCCGGCACGAGCCCGCCCGCCTCGACGACCACGAGATCGTCGCGACGGAGTTCCGGCGCGGGCACCTCCTCCTCGGCGTCCGGGGCGGGCCGGCCGGTCAGCCTGCGGGCCGTCATGTCCTTCTTGGCGTTCTTCAGCGTGGCGGCCTGCGCCTTGCCGCGCCCCTCGGCGATCGACTCGGCCAGGGTGGCGAACAGGACCGTCAGCCAGAGCCAGACCACGATCGCCCAGGCGAACCAGGACGGCCGCACCAGCGCCAGGAGCGTCGACCAGGCCGCGCCGATCTCCACGATCAGCATCACGGGGTTGCGCCACAGGGTCCGAGGGTCGAGCTTGCGCAGCGCCCCCGGCAGGGCCTCCTCCAGCTGGGCACGGCTCAGCGTCATCAGTGGAGTCCCTCCGCGAGCGGCCCGAGCGCCAGCGCGGGCAGGAAGGTGAGCGCGACCAGGACGACCGTCACGCCGACCACCAGCCCGACGAACTGGGGCCGGTGCGTGGGCAGCGTGCCCGCGCCCGCCGGGACGGCCGGCTGCCGGGCCAGCGACCCCGCGAGCCCCAGCACGAAGATCATGGGCAGGAACCGGCCGCAGACCATCACCAGGCCCAGGGCGGTGTTGTAGAACCCGGTGTCGGCGTTCAGCCCCGCGAACGCCGAGCCGTTGTTCGCCCCGGCCGAGGTGAAGGCGTACAGGACCTCGGAGAAGCCGTGCGGGCCGGTGTTGAGCATCGAGGAGCGGGGCCCGGCGAAGGCCATCGCGACCGCCGTCCCGGTCAGGACCAGCACCGGGGTGATCAGGAAGTACATCGAGGCGAACTTGATCTCCCGGCCGCCGATCTTCTTGCCGAGGTACTCGGGGGTCCGCCCGACCATCAGTCCCGCGACGAACACCGTGATGATCGACAGGATCAGGATCCCGTACAGGCCCGAGCCGACCCCGCCGGGCGCGACCTCGCCGAGCATCATGTTCAGCATCGTGATCATGCCGCCGAGGCTGGTGTAGGAGTCGTGGAAGGAGTTGACCGCGCCGGTCGAGGTGAGGGTGGTCGCGGCGG
This sequence comes from Actinocorallia longicatena, assembly GCF_039534125.1. NCBI lineage: Bacteria > Bacillati > Actinomycetota > Actinomycetes > Streptosporangiales > Thermomonosporaceae > Actinocorallia > Actinocorallia longicatena. The sequence continues at coordinate 177,789 of NZ_BAAAUV010000009.1, forward strand.
CGAACGTCGCGGACTGGGCGACCCCGAACCGGGTCTCCACGCCCTCCAGCGCCGCCCCCGCGGCGCTCGGCACCGTCCCGTGGTGCAGGGTCTGGACCCAGTCCAGGCCGACGGCGCTGACGGTCGCGATGACCGCCATGGCCGCGGTGATCGCACGGCCCTGCCGCGGGTCGCCCACCATCCGCCCGAACGTGCGCGGCAGCGAGAACGGGATGACCAGCAGGAGGAAGACCTGGAGCCAGTTCGTCCAGACGGCCGGGTTCTCGTAGGGATGGGCGGAGTTGGCGTTGAAGAAGCCGCCGCCGTTGGTGCCGAGTTCCTTGATCGCCTCCTGGGAGGCGACCGGTCCGCCGGGAAGACTCTGGTTCCGGCCGATCAGGGTCTTGTAGGTCTCGAAGTGGTCGAAGTTCTGGACCGTCCCGCCGATGATCAGCACGATCGCGATCACCGCGCAGGCGGGCAGCAGGATCCGGACGACCCCGCGCACCAGGTCGGTCCAGAAGTTGCCCAGGTGCTCGGTCCGCTCCCGGGACAACCCGCGCACCAGCGCGATCGCCACCGAGAGCCCGACGGCGGCACTGACGAAGTTCTGGACGGCGAGCCCGGCCATCTGCACCAGATGGCCCATGGCGGTCTCACCCGGGTAGGCCTGCCAGTTGGTGTTGGTCACGAAACTGACCGAGGTGTTCCAGGCGAGGCCGGGCGCCACCCGGGGCGCGCCGAGGTTCAGCAGCCGCTGGAAGCCGTACAGGAAGACGACCGAGACGCCGGAGAAGGCCAGAACGCTCCGGGCGTAGGTCGTCCAGGTCTGCTCGGTCTCCGGCCGTACGCCGATGATCCGGTAGAGGACCGTCTCGGTCTTCCTGTGCCCGGTGCCGGTGTACACCCCGGCCATGTAGTCGCCGAGCGGGCGGTGGGCGGCGGCGAGCGCGGCCGCCAGCACCACCAGGAAGACCAGCGCGGCCATCTAGAACCGCTCCGGGAACAGCAGCGCGGCGACCAGGAGGGCGGCGAGACCGATCACCAGGACCAGGCCGATGGCGTTGGCGGCGTTCACAGCCGGTCCACCGCCCTCACCAGCAGGGCGAAGAGCGCGAACACGGCGGCCGTCAGCGCGAGAAAGCCAAGATCAGCCATGTGGGCTGACCTACCCGCCGTGATCAGCCGGCAGTTCAGCCCACAGGGTCAAGATCGGGGAAAGCTAGCGGACCTCGGAGATCTCCGGGCCGCGGGTGAAGGGGTCGATGCCCTCGTCGTCGTCCCCGTCGGCCTCGGCCATGGCCTGCTGGGCCTCGGTCGGAAGGGTGAACTCCAGGAGCTCACGCGGCGGCATCGGGTGCTCGCCCCGGTTGACGACGATCTGGCTGAAGACGTCCTCGAGGACCTGCCACTGCTCCTCGTCCTCGACGGCCGCACCGGTCACGACGGCGCGCAGGAACCAGCGGGAGCCGTCGACGCCGATGAACTTGGCGGGCTGCCACGCGTATCCCTGGTCGATGACCTCCTGCGGGATCGAGGCGCGCATCTCCTCCGGCATCTGCTCGAGGATCTCCTCGGTCAGCGGGGCCGGGATCAGGGCGTGGAGCTCGGTGCCGAAGGGGCCTTCGGCCTCCTGGGTCTGGCCCTGGGCGTTCTCGGCGATCTCCTGGGCGGTCTCCTTGCGGATCTCGTCCCAGATCCCGGCGCGCTTGGGAGCGGCGAACGCCTGGAGCTGCATCGCGCTCTCACCCGTGACGACGGTGACGGCGACGATCCGGCCACCGACCGGGTTGCCCTCCTCGTCGACCTCGGCGGCCTCGAGGTTGACCTGCACCTCGATGCCCTGGCCGATCGGGACCTGGATGGAGCCGAAGTCGATGCGCTCCAGCTCGGGGATCTCGTCGGTAGCGGCGTCCCAGGGACCGGTACCGCTCACTTCGGCGGTCTCGACCTCGGCGACCTCAGCGGTCTCCGCCGCCGGCTCCTCTTCCTGACGACGACGTCCGAAAGCCACGTGATTACTCCTTCGTTATGAGTGCGCAGGCTGAGCGTATCCCCCCGTAGAACCGAATCCGCCCGTTCCACGCGCCGAGCCGGGCAACTCCGCGACTTCGCTGAAAAGCGCCCGCTCGACCTTCTGGATCACGAGCTGAGCGATCCGGTCGCCCCGCCGCAGCGTGACGGTGTCCCTGAGGTCCGTGTTGAGGAGGGTCACCTTGATCTCACCCCGGTACCCGGCGTCGACGGTGCCGGGCGCGTTGACGAGTGTTACCCCCAACTTAGCCGCCAATCCCGACCTCGGGTGGACGAAGGCGGCGTAGCCGTCCGGAAGCGCGATCGCGAGCCCGGTGGGGACCACGGCCCGCTCCCCCGGCATCAGCTCGACGTCCTCGGCGGCGTACAGGTCGGCGCCCGCGTCCCCCGGATGGGCGTAGGACGGGGCGGGCAGCCCCTCGTCCAGGCGCTGGATCAGAATCTCGACCGTGCTCCGCATCGCTCCCCCTCTGGGGCCCTCGCTCCGGTGACCCCGCGGCTCCTGAAGACCCGCCGGAACCTTATCGCGGGCCTCCGCGTCTGACCGGCATGATCGCGATCGTGGCGTGGGTGCGGCCGGGGCCGACCGCCCCGTCCGCCGCGCTGCTGTCGCTGACCCTCGCCGCGCTCCTGGTCGCCGGGCTGGCCGCCGTGATCGTGGCCCGGCTCGGCCTCGCGGAGCCTCTGACGGCCATCGTCCGGCTCCGGACCAGGGCCTCCCTGGCGGTGTTCGTCCCGGTGAGCCATCCCGGCGCACCCGGCCGGGCCAGGCCTCGTGCTCCGACGGCACTGATCGGTTCCCTCATCCGATCATTCCCGTCGTTCACCGGAGGTTCGCCGTGTCCCTGTTCTCCGCGCCCGTCGAGGGCGCCTACCACCTGCTCGGCGCGCTGACGGCGGTTCTGCCGCCCGTCGTCGCGATCATCGTTCTCACCGTCGGCACGCGGCTGGCCCTGGTGCCGCTCTCGATCCGGGCCGCGCGGGCGGAGAAGGCCAGGGCGGCGCTGGCGCCGCGGGTCGAGAAGCTCCGCAGGCGCTGGAAGGCCGATCCCCAGCGGCTGCTCCAGGAGACCTCGGCGCTCTACCGGCGGGAGGGGGTGAGCATGACCGGCGGGCTGCTGCCGATGCTGGCGCAGGCGCCGTTCGCGTGGGTCGTCTACCGGGTGTTCACCGCGACGGTGATCGCCGGGCAGGCCAACGCGCTGCTCGTCCACACCTTCCTGACCGTCCCGCTGGGCCAGTCGTGGATCGCCGTGCTCGGGACGGCCGGGGTCTTCTCCCCCGCCTCGGCGCTGTTCCTGGTGCTGTTCGGGCTGCTGGCCGTGATCGCGTGGGTGAACGCGCGGTCCGTCCCGCACCCGCTGATGCGCCTGCTGCCGTTCGGGACGGTCGTCTTCGCCGCCTTCGTCCCCCTGGCCGCGGCCGTCTACCTGGTCGTCTCGGGAGCCTGGACGACCGCCGAACGCGCCGTGACCCGCCGGGTTATTCTCACCACATGAACAACATAACGGTGTTCCGCCCGCCCGGTCCCGTCACGGTCCCGGACGGGCGGCCGCTGCTGTTCCTCGCCGGCTCGATCGACATGGGCGGCGCGCCTCCCTGGCAGGAGGAGGTGATCAAGGGCCTCGCCGATCTCGAGCTGGCGGTGCTGAACCCCCGCCGCGACCACTGGGACTCCTCCTGGCCGCAGACCATCGAGGACCCGCGCTTCCGTGAGCAGGTCGAGTGGGAGCTCGACGGCCTGGAGCGGGCCGACCTCGTCGCCTTCTATTTCTCCCCGACCGGACCGGCCCCGATCACCCTGCTGGAGCTGGGCCTGACCGCCCGGTCCGGACGGCTGATCGTGTGCTGCCCGGACGGCTACTGGCGCAAGGGGAACGTCGAGATCGTGTGCGCGCGGTTCGGAGTCCCCCTGGTCGGAGACCTCGGCGAGCTGGTCAGAGAAGTTCGAAGCCGATGGCGTGGGTGACGCCGACCGCCTCGCCGACCGCGGCGGCCATGCCGCGCACCATGTTCTCGGTCCCGTCGTGGCCGTCGAGGTTGTCGAAGTAGACCTTGTGGGCGCCCAGCGCCGACAGGCCGCGCTCCAGATGACCGGTGACGTCCACGTAGTGGGTGGCCTGCGGTGAGCCGGCGAACAGGCTGAACCGGACGCCGTGCCAGGCCGGTTCCTCCAGGTCGCGGAAGACCCACGGGTTGGAGGCGTCGCGGACGGCGTCGGCGACGGCCAGGCCGAGGACCCGGTGGTCGGCCATGTTGAAGAAGCCGCCGGGGAAGTGATCGCGGAAGTTCCCCGAGATCACCACGTCGGGGCGGTGGCGGCGGATGGCACGGGCCAGGTCGCGGCGGAGCGGCAGACCGTACTCCAGCATCCCGTCGGGATGGTCGAGGAACTCGACGGTCTCGACGCCGACCCGGCGGGCCGCCTCGATCTGCTCGGCCGACCTGATCGGCCCGACCTCCTCCGGCGGCATCGACTGGATGCCCGCCTCCCCCCTCGTGGCCAGGACCTCGATGACGGTCTTGCCCTGGGCGGTCCACTTCGCGATGGCGCAGGCCGCCCCGTACTCGAGATCGTCGGGGTGGGCGACGATCGCCAGGGCCGTACGCCAGTCTTCCGCAACCGGTTCCATGCCCTTCACACTAATCTGTCGGTCGTGACCATGAAGCTGGTTCCCCCGCTGGCCGCCGTCCTGGCCTGCGCCGTGGCCTGTGGCGGGGCCGACGGCCCCGCCCGCGCGGCGTCCCCGCCGACGCCCTCCGCGGCCGGGAAGAGCACGGCCGCCGTGCCGCGCGCGACCGCCGCGCCCACGGCCGTCCCGCCCGCGCGGGTGGTCCCGCCCAAGGTCGCGCCGGGGGTCTCGGCCCGCTGGGTCGTCTACGACCGGCGGACGAAGAAGATCCTCTCGCAGCGGTCGCCCAAGGCCACGATCCGGTCGGCGTCCGTGGTGAAACTGCTGATCGCCGTCGACTACCTGGAGCGGCACGGCGGCCGGGTCGCCGCGGCCGACGCCCGGGCCTTCGGGCTCATGCTGCGCTCCAGCGACGACAAGGCCGCCACCCGGTTCTGGAACCTGGGCGGAAAGGGGAAGATCATCACCCGGATGCGCAAGCGGATCCCGCTGGCGCAGTCCGCTCCCCCGCCCGCCGCCCAGCCCGGGTTCTGGGGCTACACGGCGATCAGCGCCCTCGACATCGCCAAGGCCTACCGCTATCTGGAGGAGAAGGCCACGCCCGCGACCCGGAAGGTCGTCCTGGGGCATCTGCGCACATCCACACCCTGCGGCACCGACGGGTTCGACCAGTCCTTCGGCATCCCCAGCGCGGTCAAGCGCCCCTGGGCGGTCAAGCAGGGCTGGTCGGGGTTCGGGAACACCCCGCCCTACGCGTGCCGGGCCACGGCCCAGGGAGCCTCGTTCACCCCGGTGGCGGGCCCCGACCTCGGCCTCGGCCGTCCGGTCCTGCACACCACCGGGGTGATCGGTGCGGGTGACCGGTACATCGTGGTCGTCCTCACCCTCAACCCCGCGGGGGCGTCCTACCGTACGTCGGTCCAGCGGATCACCAAGCTCGCCAAGGGGCTCACCAAGGGCCTGGCGTAGACCTCACGCCAGCGCGGTGAGCGCCGCGACCTCCTCGTCGGTGAGCGTGATGTCCCCTGCGGCGAGGTTGTCCTCCAGGTGGGCGACCCGGGACGTCCCGGGGATCGGCAGGACGGCCGGCGACCGGTGCAGCAGCCAGGCCAGGGCGAGCCGGGCCGGGCTGGCACCGTGCCGCTCCGCCGCCTCCGCCAGCACCGAACCCGGCCCGGCCAGCTCTCCGGTGGCGAGCGGGAACCACGGGATGAAGCCGATGCCCTCGGCCGTCGCGTACTCCAGGACGTCCTCGGACTGCCGGTTCGTCAGGTTGTAGAGATTCTGCACTGAGACGATCTCCGCGAGCCCGCGGGCGTGCCTGAGCTCGGCCACGCTGACCTCCGACAGGCCGAGATGGCGGATCTTGCCCTCCTTCTGGAGCGCGGCGAGCTCACCGAGCTGGTCCTCCACCGGTACCTGCGGGTCGATCCGGTGGAGCTGGTAGAGGTCGATGCGCTCCAGGCCGAGGCGCCGCAGGCTCATCTCGACGGCCTGCCGCAGGTACTCGGGGCGTCCGACGGGGGCCCAGATGCCCGGGCCGTGCCTGGTCAGGCCGCCCTTGGTGGCGATGACGAGGTCGTCGGCGTAAGGGTGGAGGGCCTCGCGGATCAGGTCCTCGCTGACGAACGGCCCGTAGGAGTCGGCGGTGTCGATCAGGGTCACGCCCGCCTCGACGGCCCGGCGCAGCACCCGGATCGCCTCGTCGCGGTCCGCGGGCTCGCCCCAGATCCCCTCGCCGGTGATCCGCATCGCGCCGAAACCGAGCCTGCGCACCCGCAGGTCACCGCCCAGGTCGAAGAACTCGGAAGTCGGGGAAGCAGACATGGTTCACATCCTTCAGATGGTGGGCTGTTCCTCCATGCGAACCGCCGCGGCCGCCGCACCATTCCGCGCGGCGGCCTCCGGGTACGCCGTTCACTCCGAGCGGAGCGCCGACGCCGTCTTGATCCGGGCCGCCCAGCCCGCCGGGACCAGCGAGCCGAGCACCGCGATGGCCGGGCCCGCCAGCGCGAACCCCGCCGGCCAGGGCCAGGGGTAGATCTCGGTGAAGGTGTAGGGCAGCAGGACCCCGCCGGGCTCGGCCATCTTCGGCAGCACCACCGCCCGGGCGAGGGTCCCGAGCGGCAGCCCGATCAGCCCGCCGGCCAGCCCGAGCGCCGCCATCGAGACCACGACGATCGACAGGACCTGCCGGGGCGTCGCGCCCAGCGACTTGAGTATTCCGAAGTCGCGGGCCCGGTCGTGGGTGTTGAGCACCACCGTGTTGAACACCCCGAGTCCCGCGACGGCCGCGATGCCGAGGGTCAGGGCCGCGATGAGCGCGAGCAGCACGACCTCGCCACCCTCCTGGCCGCCGTGGTCGCCCGTGGCCTCGGTGTGGTAGCCGTCCGCCTTCAGGGCCGCGTCGTAGGCGGAGACCGAGGTCCCCGGCTTCAGCGTGATCTCCATGATCGTCACCCTGAGGCTCGGGAAGATCTGCGTGGCCGAGGCCCAGGACGTGAGGAGGGCGTTGTCGCTCTCCAGGATCGCCAGCCCGACGATCTTCAGGGGAACGCTTCTGCCGCCGGCCTCGACTCCGATGACGTCGCCGACCCGCGTCCCGGAGGCCCGGAGGAGCGGCGCCCCGACCACGGCCTCGCCCGGGCCGGTCAGCCACCGGCCCTTGATCAGGCGGTGGCCGTGCCGGTCGGTGACGTCGCCCTCGTAGGCCTTCATCTGCACCGGGCCCTCCACGCCCGTCACCCCGACCGTCTGCCGGCTGCCCGAACCGACCTTCGCCGTGCCCGGACGGTCCGCGATCGGGACCGTGCCCGGCCCGGCGCCCCGGCGGTCGATGACGTCGAGCTGGTAGGAGGAGGCACGGGTGCCGTCGTCGTTGTAGGCGAAGATCGTCCTGTTGAGCCCGACGGCGAAGGTCACCGCCGCGACGCCCAGGGCGACCGCGCTGATCGTCAGGAGCGTCCTGCCCGGCCGGGCGAACGGCAGGCCGAGGCCGAGGCTCACCGTGCGCGGCAGCCGGGTCATGGCCAGCGCCCGCTGGACCCGCAGGCCCCGGCCGCGGCGGGGCGCGCTGCCCGCGCTCACGGCGACCGCCGCCGGAATCCGGCCCGCCCGGACCGCCGGGACCAGGGCGGTGACCACGATGACCGTGAGGACGCCCAGCAGCGCGCCGAGGTCCACCCAGACCGAGACGCCGCTGGCCGCGGGAAGATCGAGGGAGTCGCCGAGCGTCGAGGTGATCGCCCCCGCCAGGAGGTTGCCGATCACGATCCCGACCAGGCTGCCGAGCATGCCCGGCACCGCGATCATCACCAGGTAGACGCCGGTGACCTGGGCCGGGGTGAATCCGAGCGCCTTCAGCACCCCGATGTGCCGGAACCCCGAGACCACCGCGCCGCTCACGACGTTCCCGATGATGAGGACCGCCACGAGGAGCCCGGCCGCGCCGAAGGCGACCAGGAACGGGATCGCGGTCTTGGCCCGCTCGGTGGCGGCGAGCCTGGCCACCGTGTAGTTCTGGCTGCCGGCGACGGGCAGGTCCCCCGCGACGGAGGAGACGGGGGCGTCCGGGTCGGTGAGCCGGTAGAGCATCTGGTAGCCGGTCGGCGCCGTGATGTCGGCGGGCAGGACCCAGCCCTGGGCCGAGGCGGTGACCGACCTGACGACCCCGACGACCTTCAGGGAGCGGCCCTCGGTGAAGCGCACCGTCTTCCCCAGGGTGTCGAAGCCGTGGAATCTGCTCAGGAAGGTACTGCTCAGGGCGACCTCTCCCGGCGCCGACGGCCACCGTCCGCGGGTGAGCGTCAGCCGGTCGACGCGGGCGGCGTCGTCCGCGGTGCGCCCGACGACCGTCAGCGGGCCCGGCAGGAACGCGATGGACTGGTCGTCGGGGACAGGTTCCTCCGCACCGTCCGGGACGTTCACGGTCATGACGGGATAGGGGCCTCCCGCCGCGATGACGCCGGGGCTCGTGCCCGTCCCGGCGAGCCGGTCCGGGGCCGTGTCAGCGTCGTAGATGACGGTCAGATGGGCGCCGGCGACCTGTTTGAACGCCCGGTCGAAGGGCCCGTCGACGGTGACGAGGAGACCGACCGCGAGCACCGCCGTCGCGGTCGAGATCATCAGGACGGCGCCGAGGATCGACGTCTGGAGCCGCCGCCGCCTGATCGCGAAGCGGGCGGTCCGCCACACCGCCCTCATCGGGCCGCCTCCGTGGCGATGCGGCCGTCCTCGACCTCGACGACGCGGTCGGCGCAGCGCGCGGCCAGCCGCTGGTCGTGGGTGACGATGAGGAGCGTCTGACCGATCTGGTTGAGGTCCAGCAGCAGGTCGATGACCTGGTCGCCGGAGCGGGTGTCGAGGGCGCCGGTCGGCTCGTCGGCCAGCAGCAGCGCGGGCCGGTTCATCAGGGCCCGCGCGACGCCCACGCGCTGGCGCTCGCCGCCCGAGAGGGTCACGGGGTAGGCGTTGCGGCGGTCGGCGATGCCGAGCTCCTCCAGCAGCTCCATCGCCCGGGTCAGCGCCTGCCTGCGCGGGGTGCCGAGAAGCTGGGCGGCGAGGGTGACGTTCTCCAGCACGGGCAGGTCGTCCAGCAGGTTGAAGAACTGGAAGACCATGCCGATCCGGCGGCGCCGGTAGCGGGCCAGGGCCGCCTCGCCCATCGCCGTGATCTCCTCCCCGCCGACCACGACCTCGCCCGAGGTCGGCCGGTCCAGGCCCGCGACCATGTTGAGGAGCGTGGACTTCCCCGAGCCTGAGGGGCCCATCACCGCGACGGCCTCACCGGGCCTGATGTCGAGCGTGACGCCCGCGAGCGCCGCGGTCTCCCCGTACTCCTTGCGCACGTTCCTGAGCCGAACCATCGTTTCCATGGGGCGAAGGTAGGGCGATCCGGACGGCCTGCGCGTCGGGCCCTGGATGTAGGTGCGGGCGTCCGTCATCCGTGCGATGTACGGCCGTCGGCCCGCCGGAGGATGCGTGATCGGCACGGGGCGGCCAGGATGTGAACATGCTCCCGCTCTGGGTCGTCCCGCTGCTGATGGCGCCGCCCTGCCTGTGGGCCTGGCGGGAGCGGCGGCTGCGCCTGGCCGAGCTCGGCTCCCGGACCTGGCTGATGGAGCGGGAGCGGGAGAGCGGGGCGCGGCAGGCCGTCGAGGAGGAGCGGGCACGGGTGGCCAGGGACCTGCACGACATCGTGAGCCACAGCGTCAGCGTGATGGTCGTCCAGGCGGGGGCGGCCAGGCACGGGCTCGGCGGCGGCGAGGCGGAAGAGGCGCTGATGGCGGTCGAGCGGACCGGCCGGGAGGCGATGACGGAGCTGCGGCATCTGCTCGGGGTGCTCGCGCCCGTCCCCGACGGCGACGAGCTGACGCCGCAGCCGTCACTGGCCCGGCTCGGCACCCTGGTGGACCGGATCGCCTTCGCGGGCCTCCCGGTGGACGTGGTGGTGAACGGGGAGCCGAGGCCGCTGCCCGCCGGGGTCGACGCCACCGGCTACCGGATCGTCCAGGAGGCGCTGACCAACGCGCTCAAGCACGGCACGCCCGGGACCCGCGCCGAGGTCATCGTGGGCTACGGGCGCAGCAGCCTGCGGATCGAGGTGCTGAACACCGGCCCCAGCGTGCTGACCGGCTCCGCGGCCGCGCCGTCCGGCGGCCGGGGCGGCCGGGGCCTGGCCGGGCTGCGCGAGCGCGTCGCGGTCTACGGCGGCGACCTGGACGCCCGCCGCAGGCTCGGCGGCGGCTACCGGGTGCGCGCCCGCCTCCCTCTGGAGCGGCCGTGAGCAGGGTGCTGATCGCCGACGACCAGAACCTGGTGCGCTCGGGCTTCCGGATGATCCTCACCAGGGGCGGGCTCGAGGTGGTGGGCGAGGCCGCCGACGGTCTGGAGGCGGTCGAGCAGGCGCGGCGGCTCCGCCCCGACGTGGTCCTGATGGACATCCGGATGCCGGGCCTCGACGGGCTGGAGGCGGCCCGCCGGGTCCTGGCCGACGCCCCCTCCTGCCGGGTCCTGATGCTGACGACCTTCGACCTCGACCGGTACGTGTACGCGGCGCTCGCCGCGGGCGCCAGCGGCTTCCTGCTCAAGGACGTCACGCCCGAGCACCTGGTCAACTCGGTGAAGCTGGTGGCGACCGGCGACGCGCTGCTGGCCCCGTCGATCACCCGCAGGCTGGTCGAGCGGTTCGCCCGGCCCCAGGTCGCGCCGCAGGGCCTGGACGACCTGACGCCGCGCGAGAAGGAGGTCCTCCGGCTGCTCGGCACGGGACTGTCCAACGCCGAGCTGGCGGCGCGGCTCCAGCTCAGCGAGGCCACGGTGAAGACCCACATCGCGAGGATCTTCGCCAAGCTCGGGCTGCGCGACCGGGCGCAGGCCGTCGTGGTGGCCTACGAGTCGGGCCTGGTCGTGCCGGGCGGCTCCTGACCGGTGGCACTTGACCGGCCCGGCCCGGAGGGGATTCGATGGAAACCGAATCGTGTTCTAGGAGGACGCATGGCCGTGGCCGCCGCTGAGCTCGCCGGCATCGAACTGACGGCCCCGGAGTTCTGGGGGCGTCCGCTGCGGGAGCGGGACGAGGCGTTCGCCCGGCTGCGCGCCCAGCCCGCCCCGGTCCACTTCCGCGAGCTGAAGATCCCCTTCATCCCGCACGGTGACGGCTTCCACGCCCTGGTCAGGCATGCCGACGTGGTCGAGGCCAGCCGCCGGGCCGACGTCTTCTCCTCCGAGCCGGCCTCCAACAGCATCTCCGACCTGCCCGGCTACCTGGCCCGTTTCTTCGGCTCGATGATCAACATGGACGATCCCCGGCACGCCAAGATCCGCCGCATCGTCTCCCGGGCCTTCACACCCCGGATGCTCGCCCGGCTCGACGACGACATCGACACCGCCGCCCGCGAGATCGTCGACGACGTGCTGGCCGGGCGCGGCACCGGGGACTTCGTCCTGGACGTCGCCGCCCGGCTCCCGGTCCGGATCATCTGCGACATGATGGGCATCCCGGCGTCCGAACGCGACCGGGTCTTCCGCCACACCAACACCATCCTCGGTATCGGCGACCCCGAGTACGGGGTCGGGTCCGCGATCAGCCGGACGTCCGTCGCGCTCGGGCTGATCCAGGTCCTCGACGCGGCGACCGATCTGCAGCTCATGGTCCGGCGGCTGGGCCGCCAGCGCAGGCGCAGGCCGTCAGACGATCTGATCACGGCCCTGACGACCGGGAACATCGACGGCGAGCAGCTCACCGACCAGGAGCTCGGCTCGTTCTTCATCCTCCTGGTCGCGGCGGGCAACGAGACCACCCGCAACGCCATCTCGCACGCGCTGAAATTGCTGACCCTCAACGAGGACCAGCGCGCCCTGCTCGTCTCCGACCTCGACCGGTACCTGCCCACGGCCGTCGAGGAGATCGTCCGGTACTCCACGCCGGTCATCCAGTTCCGCCGGACCCTCACCCGCGACCACGTCCTCAACGGCCACCCGTTCCTCGAGGGCCAGAAGGTCCTGCTCTACTACAACTCCGCCAACCGCGACGAGGCCGTCTTCACCGACCCCGACCGCTTCGACATCACCCGCCACCCCAATCCGCACGTCGGGTTCGGCGGCCCGGGGCCGCACTTCTGCCTGGGTGCCAATCTCGCCCGCCGGGAGATCTCGGTGATGCTCCGCGAGCTCTACACGCGCGTCCCCGCCCTCCGCTCCACCGGCGCCCCCGACCGTCTCCTGTCGGGGTTCATCAACGGCATCAAACACCTGGAATACACCGTCTGACCGCCCTGTTACGCCCGGCATGATGTACGAGGAGTACCGCCGCGCCCTGATGTTCTTCGAGGCCAGGCAGTACACCGAGGCGGCACGGCTGCTCGCTCCGCTGCTGGAGGCCGAGCCCGGCAACCGCTCCCTGGTGGAACTGCAGGCCCGCGCCTACTTCCACAGCGCCCAGCTCGGCCGCGCCGAGGGCGCCCTGAACCGGCTGCTGGAGCTCGCCCCCGACGACGGATGGGCCCGCGAGGCCCTGGCCCGGACGCTGGAGCGGGCCGGACGCCCCGGTGAGGCACGCGTCCACCGGCGGCTGGCTGGCGCGCTCGGCGTCGCCCCGGCCGAGGGCACCGAGGCCGTGGTCACGGCCGCGAACCTGGTGTCGTAGCCCTTCGATAGCGTGGCGGGATGAGAGCAGAGGGAACCTTCAAGGTCCAGGACTTCACGCCGGCGGCCGTGGCCCCGACCCTCACGGTCAAGACCGGCGTCGACGTGGGGGTCGCCACGATGGAGAAGAGCTTCGACGGCGGTTTCGCCGGCCGTTCCGCCACCCTCTTCACCGCCGCGTTCGACCAGGCCACCGGCACGGGCACCTATGTCGCGATGGAGTCCTTCGAGGGCTCGCTGAACGGCGTCGAGGGCACGTTCAACTTCGCGCACACCGCGTCGACGACGGGCAGCGACCGCACCGACGCCCACTTCCTGGTCGTCCCCGGCAGCGGCACCGCCGGCCTCACCGGCATCTCCGGCACCGGCGAGCTGACCGTCGACGCCGACGGCACCCACCGCGTCTGGATCGAGTACGTCCTCCCTCAGGAGGCCTCCCCCGGCGGGTCCAGGACCCAGTAGGTGCCGGTGCTGTCGTCGCGGGCGAGCAGCCGCAGGTCGACCAGGTAGCGGCGGAGCGTCACATGGTCGGTGACGCCGCCGTCCGTCCAGGACTTCAGCTTCGCGTTGACGGTCTTCTCGTCGTAGCGCTCCCCCCGGGTGAAGGCGGCCGCGGCGAGGGTCTCCAGCACGATCTTCTTCCGCGTCCACTTCGCGGGGAGGCGGATGAGGCGGCCGTCGCGGAGGAACGCGTCGGGCTTCCAGCCGCCGGGCTGCCGGGCGTCGGGGTCTGCTGTCTCGGTGGCCATCTCCCCACGCTACGACCGGCCCGGCGGGCGGCGCAAAGGCTTATCCCGCCGCCGGGAACCGGCCGTCCGCCCTCGGTCAGGCCAGGGTGACCTCGACGGAGAGCTCTCCTTCGGACTCCTCGAAGACCAGGTCGCCGATGTTGCCCGCCGCCCTGAGGTCGGCCGCGGCGGCCCCGGCCCGCTCCGCGCCGGTCCCGGTGATCCGGACCAGGGCGACCGGTGCCTTCATCGACAGCTGCGCCTTCGACTTGGCCTTGCGGATCTGCCGCAGCGCCTCGGCCGTCGGCGCGAGGGTCCCGCTCCCCGCACCGGTGACCGGGAGCTCCGCCGCCTCCGGCCACGGCGCCCGGTGCACCGACCCCTCGCCGTGCCAGGACCAGACCTCCTCGGTCGCGTACGGCAGGAACGGCGCGAACAGCCGCAGCAGCACCGACAGCGCGGTGCGCAGGGTCCCCCGGGCGGACTCCGCGAGCTCGCCCTCGGCGTAGGCGCGCTGCTTGACCAGCTCCAGGTAGTCGTCGCAGAACTGCCAGAAGAACCGCTCGGTGCGGTCGAGGGCCCGCGTGTAGTCGTAGGACTCGAACGCCTCGGTCGCCTCGCCGACGACCTCCGCGAGGTTCTCCAGCAGGCTCCGGTCCAGCTCGGTCAGCGGCGTCGCACCGGCGGGGCCCTCCAGCGCCAGGACGAACCTCGACGCGTTGAGGATCTTCAGCGCGAGACGGCGGCCGACCTTGATCTGGCCGGTGTCGAACGCCGTGTCGGTGCCGGGACGCCCGCTGGCCGCCCAGTAGCGGACGGCGTCCGAGCCGTACTCGTGCAGCAGCCCGATCGGCGTGACGACGTTGCCGACCGACTTCGACATCTTCTTGCGGTCGGGATCGAGGATCCAGCCCGACAGCGCGACGTCGGTCCACGGCAGCGTCCCGTGCTCCAGATCCGCCCGGACGACGGTCGAGAACAGCCAGGTCCTGATGATGTCGTGCCCTTGGGGCCGCAGGTCGTAGGGGAAGACCCGGCCGAACAGGTCGGGATCGGTCTCCCAGCCGCCGGCGATCTGCGGGGTCAGCGACGACGTCGCCCAGGTGTCGAAGATGTCGGGATCGCCGGCGAACCCCTCGGGCTTGCCGCGCTGCTCCTCGGAGTAGCCGGGCGGGACGTCACTGGACGGATCGACCGGCAGGAGCTCCTCTCCCGGGACGATCGGCCGCTCGTGGTCGGGCTCCCCCGCGGCGTCCAGCGGGTACCAGACCGGGATCGGGACGCCGAAGAACCGCTGCCGGGAGACCAGCCAGTCCCCCGCGAGCCCCTCGACCCAGTTCTCGTACCGCGAGCGCATGAACCCCGGATGCCACGCCAGCTCCCGGCCGCGCTCCAGGAAACGCTCGCGCAGGGCGGCATCGCGGCCGCCGTTGCGCAGGTACCACTGCCGGGTCGTGACGATCTCGAGCGGCTTGCTGCCCTTCTCGTAGAAGGAGACGGGCCGGACGACCGGGCGCGGCTCGCCGTCCAGCTCGCCCGAGGCCCGCAGCAGCTCGACGACGCGTTCCTTCGCCGAGTGGACCGTCTTGCCCGCCAGCTCGTCGTACGGCGAGGCGGGGACGCCCGGCGGCGGGGTGGCGACGAGGCGGCCGTCCCAGCCGATGACGGGCCGGATCGGCAGGTCGAGCTCGCGCCACCAGAGGACGTCGGTCGTGTCACCGAAGGTGCAGACCATGACGAGCCCGCTCCCCTTCTCCGGATCGGCGAGGCGGTGGGCGCGGATCGGGATCTCGACCCCGAACAGCGGGCTCGTGGCGGTCGTGCCGAACAGCGGCTTGAAGCGTTCGTCGTCGGGGTGGGCGACCAGGGCGACGCAGGCGGGCAGCAGCTCGGGCCGGGTCGTCTCGACGAACAGGTCGCCCGAGGCGTGGTGGAAGGCGATCCGGTGGAAGGCGCCGGGATGGTCGCGGTTCTCCAGCTCGGCCTGGGCGACGGCGGTCCGGAAGGTGACGTCCCACAGGGTCGGCGCCTCGGACAGGTAGGCCTCGCCGCGCGCCAGGTTCCGCAGGAACGCCCGCTGGGAGGCGGCCCTGGACCGGTCGCTGATGGTCGAGTACAGATGGGTCCAGTCGACCGACAGGCCGACCCTGCGCCACATCTCCTCGAACGCCTTCTCGTCGACGGCCGTCAGCCGCTCGCACAGCTCGATGAAGTTCCGCCTCGAGACGGAGACCTGCGTCTTGCCCGGCTTGTCCGGCGGCTCGAACGCGGGGTCGTAGGCGACGGACGGATCGCACCGGACACCGAAGAAGTTCTGGACCCGGCGCTCGGTCGGCAGACCGTTGTCGTCCCAGCCGATCGGGTAGAAGACCGCCTTGCCGCGCATCCGCTGGTAGCGGGCGATGGTGTCGGTGTGGGTGTAGGAGAAGACGTGCCCGACGTGCAGCGATCCCGAGACGGTCGGCGGCGGTGTGTCGATCGCGTAGACCTCGGCGCGCGGCCTGGTCCGGTCGAAGGCGTAGGTGCCGGCGGACTCCCATACGGCGGCCCACTTCTCCTCGAGACCGTCGAGCGTGACCTTCTCGGGAACGGCGGGCCGTGTGGTTTCAGGAGTCATGCGCACCAGGATATTGACAACGCCGGAGATCGCATGCTTATTAACCGCGCTCAGGGGGATGTAGGCGAGATCGCGATAGCGTCGGAACCGACGGACGCAACGGAAGGACGACGATGCCTCAGAAGCCGGACATCGGCTGGAAGATCTTCGCGGGGATCGCCGGGATGGCGAGCGCCTACGCGGTGCGCAAGACCATCGAGTTCAGCTGGAAGAAGGGCACCGGCAAGGAGCCCCCGATGAACCCCGAGGACCCCAACGTGCGCCTCACCGAGGCACTCGGCTGGGCGGTCATCATGGGCGTCGGCCTCGAGGTGACCCGGGTCCTGGTCAGCCGTGCCGCGGTCAAGCAGTGGGAGACCAGCACCGGAGCGCTCCCCGCCCACCTGCTGAAGGACCTGAAGGACTGAAAAGGCGTGTACGGGGCGGTGGCCGCGGCGTTCTCCGCCGGCCGCCGCCCCCGCGGCGTCCCGGCGCTCCGCCTCCCCCGGCCTTCTTCCCCTGGCCGTCAGGCCCGGGGCGTCAGGTTCCGGCCCTCAGGCCTTGGGCGGGGGGCCCGGCGGCGGAAGAAGCGGCGGCGGTGACTGCGGGGGTGGTGCCTGCGGGGGTGGTGCCTGCGGTGGGCGGGGGGCCTCGGCGATGCCCTTGTTGCCCAGGGTGCCGTACCTGACCAGGTCCGCCCTGATCTTCTCGGCGAGTTTCCTGGTCGCCGCCCGGTTGAGCGTGCCGCCCGCCACCGCGCCCGTGAGGAACGGGCCGAGCGTGGTGAGGCTGCGGCCGAAGGTCTTCATCATCCGCTTGCGCAGCGCCGTCTTCGCGGCACCGCCCAGCGACACGCTCAGCGATCCGGATTCGAGCGGGTTGACGCCGCGCTGCCTGGCCCAGGCCGCCACGTAGACGCTCGCGCGCTGGGCGCGGCTGCCCTGGACCTGGACCCCGTGGACCTCGTGCAGCTCGGCGATCAGCTTGGTCTCGATCGCGGCGATCACCAGCGTCTCCGCCACGACCTGGGCGGGCGCCGTCAGAAGCATGGGCGGCGCGACGAAGTCGACCGCCGCCAGCGCCCCGGCCGCCGCTCCAACGGCGGTCGTGGCGTTCACGGCGTTTCGGGTGAGCTCGTCGGCGAGCGCCTCCCGGGACAGCCCCGGATGGTGACTTCTCAGTGTCTCCAGGTCCCGGAACGTGATCCTCGGAGCCAGGTCCGCGAACACCTCGGAAAGCCAGCGACCGCCCGCCAGGCCCCGTACCCCCGCCTTTTTAGCGCTCGACGAGAGCACACGGGTGAGCCTGGCGAGCAGCCTGCCGCGGGTCTCCTTGTCCAGGTCGTCCCCGGACAGGCGGCCCACAAGCTCGCCGATCTCCTCGTGCTCGTTCTCGGCCATGGTTCAGGCCGCACACTCGGTGCAGACCGGTTCGCCGTTCTTCTCCTTGGCGAGCTGGCTGCGGTGGTGCACGAGGAAGCAGGAACTGCAGGTGAACTCGTCGGCCTGGCGCGGAATGACCTTGAAGGTCAGCTCCTCGTTGGACAGGTCGGCGCCCGGCAGCTCGGCGACCTCGCCGGCGTCCAGATCCTCGTCGATGATGCCCGCGGACTTGTCGGTGCGGCGCGCCTGCAGCTCCTGCAGGCTGTCCTCACCGAGGTCGTCGTCGGTCTTGCGTGGGCTGTCGTAGTCGGTGGCCATCTCTCTCCATCCCCCTCTGTTGCCTGCTGGGGCGCCGCCCAGGAGGCTCCGTTCCTCTTTATGCGCCCCGTCGCGCGGATGTAACGCTCGAGAGGCCAATCTTGTGCCCGGTTGGGGCGGGAAATTCTGTCACGGTTTGTGACCCGCGACACACGTGCCGCTACAGATCACTCCGGTGACTCTCATCACGCCACTTGGTCTCCCGGACCGTAGCGGCGCGTCTACAGCGCCAAAACCACGGGCCCAGAAAGCGATATGCGCCCCCCGGGAAGACCCGTTCGGGAGCGCTGCCGCGGCCGGGATCATACCTGCGAACGGCCGTGCTGCGGGTCATGACGGGGCCATGCTCGCCAAAAAACGCCGGTAGGTCGAGGATTCTGTGGTGAACAACACGCCCGACCCGGTCATCAGAGCAAAAGAAGGCCGTTCCGGACCGTAGGAGCCGGGACACAGGTCCCTGGGTTACGGAAGGGTCAAAGGCCTACAAAAGTACAGAACCCGATATGGCGCTCGTGGGCGACAGGTATCGCGATATCGTCGCCGCCTTGGATGAAAGACCTCGGGAGGGTCTCGCAATGCCGAAGTACGCTCCGCTGGAGCCAAGTGACCCGACTTCGTTGGGCTCGTACGAAGTCGTGGGCAGGCTGGGCGCCGGTGGGCAGGGCGCCGTCTATCTCGGCCGGAAGGCCGGAGGCGACTGGGTCGCCATCAAGTTCCTCCACGCCCAGATGAACACCGATCCGCAGGCGCGCGCCCGGTTCGTCCGCGAGGTCGCGGCGGCCAAGAAGGTCAAGCCCTTCTGCACCGCCAGCATCATCGAGGCCGACGTCGACAGCGACCGGCCGTACGTGGTCAGCGAGTTCATCGACGGCCCGTCGCTGCACGACCTCGTCGCCCAGCAGGGCCCGCGGCCCGAACAGGAGCTGCGGCATCTGGCGATCGGGATGCTGACCGCGCTCGCGGCCATCCACGAGGTCGGCATCGTCCACCGCGACTTCAAGCCGAACAACGTGCTGCTCGACCCGGACGGCGGCCCGCGGGTCGTCGACTTCGGCATCGCGCGCACCGTCAACTCCCAGGAGAGCGCGGTCACCGCGACGGGCATGGTCGTCGGCACCCCCGGCTACCTCGCGCCCGAGCAGCTGACCGGCGCTCCGCTCCAGCCCGGCGTCGACATCTTCGCCTTCGCCGCGACGATGGTGTTCGCCGCCACCGGCCAGTCGCCGTTCGAGGCCGACACGCTGCCCGTCATCATCAACCGGATCCTCAACGACGAGCCGGACCTGTCGGGCATCCCCGCGTCGCTGCGCCCGGTGATCTCGCGCTGCCTCAACAAGGACGCCGCCCAGCGGCCGGCCGCGCTCGAGGCCCTCATGGACCTCGTGCCCGAGCTGCGCGGGGCGGGCGGCCAGCAGGCCTCCACCGACGAGGTCCTGAACCAGGGCACCCGGATCGCCTCCCAGCTGCCGACCCCGCCCCCGCCGCGCACGCCCACCCCCCAGCCCTTCGCACCGCCCGCGCAGCCTTACGCTGCCTCTCAGGGCGCGCAGCCCTACGCCTCACAGCAGGCGAGCCCCCAGTTCGCGCCGCCGCAGCAGCAGCCGCCGATGACGCCGCCGCCCCAGCAGCAGCCGAACTTCCAGCAGCCGCAGAACCCGCCCGCCTACCACCCGCAGGGCACCCCGCCGCCGTTCCAGCCGGGCCAGCAGGGCACGCCCCCGCCGTTCCAGCAGTCGGGGTTCCAGCAGCCGGGCATCCAGCCGCCGCAGTACCCGCAGACCCCGCCGCCCTTCCAGCAGGGCACCCCGCCGCCCTTCCAGCAGACCCCGCCGCCCTTCCAGGGCACCCCCGGCCCGTTCCAGCAGGGCGGGGTCCCCTTCCAGGGCGGTCCCGGCGGGATCCCGCCGCACCAGCCGCCGCGCAGCGGCAACAACGCCGTCTACGCCATCGGCTGCTCGGTCCTGGCGATCCTCGCGGTCGTCCTGGTCATCGTGATCGTCGCGGCCCAGGGGGACGGCAAGAAGGACCCGACCTACAGCCCGCCGCCCGTCGCCTCGGCCTCGACCGACCCCCAGCCGACCGAGACCCCGTCCCCCGAGACCTCGACGGTTCCGTCCGGGAGCTCCTTCCCCGACAACTACGGCGGCACCTGGAAGGGCACCGTCTACCAGAAGAAGCCGAAGATCGACAGCTATGTCGTGACGGTCAACATCGTCGCGGGCGCCTCGACCGGCACCATCCGCTACGAGAACGCCCCGGGCAAGTCCGCCTGGTCGTGCTCCGGCACGCTCACCTTCGTGGAGATCCACCCGTCCGCGTCGTTCATGGCGATCGTGCAGGACCAGATCACCAGCAAGAACGGTGCGAACTGCAGCGGAATCAACTACGACGTGCTGTTCCCCAAGTCCGACGGAACGGGTATGTACTTCTACATCTTCGGCTCGAAGGCCGGCGCCGAGGTGAAGGACGTCAACAAGGACTACACCGCCATCGGTGAGCTCAAGAAGTAGCCGTAAAGGACCCCCGTGTACCAGCCCCCCGGCTCCCAGCCGCCGCCCTGGCAGGGCGGCGGCACCCCGCCTCCGTACGGCCCCGGCGGGGGCGCTCCCCCGCCGTACTACCCACAGGGGCAGCCGCCCCGGCGGCCCGGCGGCCAGCTGCCCGTGGTCATGCTCGTGATCGGCGTGGTGCTCGTGGCCGTTCTCGCGGTGGTGGCCTTCGTGGTCCTGCGCGAGGACGACAAGGGCACCCCTGTCGTCAAGCCCACCAACGCCGACGTCTTCACCTCCGCCTACGCCGGGAAGTGGAGCTCGACGGTCTACCAGAAGAAGCCGACGACGGGCTCCTTCGTCGCGACCGTCGAGATCACCGCGGGCTCGGCGACCGGCACCATCACCTACGTGAACGCCCCCGGCGAGGCCGCGTGGTCGTGCAGCGGCACGCTGACCTTCCTCAAGAGGCTCGGCGGCAGCGGCTACAAGACGGTCGTGCGCGAGCACCTCACGACCAAGTCCTCCGACAAGTGCAACACCTTCGGCTACGACGTCCTGTTCCCCAAGGACGACGGCACCGGCATGTTCCTGACGACCTACGTCACCCAGGCGGGCGCCGAGGTCGACAAGGACTACTACGCCATCGGGACGCTGGAGAAGCAGTGACGTCCCGCGGCCTCAGGCGAGCGGGAGCCGGGCGGTGATGATGAGGCCGCCGCCCGGCCTCGGCGCGGCGTGCACCGTCCCGCGGTGGGCGGTGACGACCGACTGGACGATGGACAGGCCGAGACCCGCGCCCTTCGAGGACTCGATGCGGTCGTTGTTGAGCCGCCGGAACGGTTCGAAGAGCCGGTCGATCTCGTAGGCCGGGATGACCGGGCCGGTGTTCTCGACCTGGACGGCCGCGAAGCCGTCGAGGTCGCCGGTGCGCACGTACACCTCGCCCCGCTCGTCGTCGGTCCACTCGGCGAGGTTGTGCTTGAAGGCGTTGTCGACCAGGTTCGCCACCAGATGCTCCAGCAGGACCGGGTCGCCGTTGGTCTGCGCCGAGGTCAGCTCGGTGTGCAGCACGATCCCCTCCGTCCTGTCGGGGTGCTTGCGGACCGTCTCCAGCACCGTCTCTGCGACGTCCCTGAGGTCGACGGCGGTGCGGGTGGTCAGCTCGCGTTCGCTGCGCGCCAGCAGCAGCAGTCCCTCGATGAGCCGCTCGTGCCTGGCGTTGGTGGCCAGCAGGGTCCTGCCGACGGTCATGAGGTCGGGCGAGACCTCGTCGTCGGTGAGCGCGACCTCCAGCAGGGTGCGGTTGATGGCCAGCGGGGTGCGCAGCTCGTGGGAGGCGTTGGCGACGAACCGGCGCTGGGAGTCGAAGGCGTCACTGAGCCGCTCCAGCATCGCGTCGAACGTGTCGGCCAGTTCCTTGATCTCGTCCTCGGGACCCTCGAGCGCTATCCGCTCGTGCAGGGTCGACTCCGAGAGCCTGCGCGCCGCGGCGGTGACCCGCTGCAGGGGCGACAGCGCCCGGTCGGCCACGATGTAGCCGAACATCAGCGCCAGCACGCCGACGCCGAGCAGCGCGAACACCATGCGCTTGACCAGGCCCTGGAGCATCGCGCTGCGGGCGACGTCGGTGTCGAACTTCTCGTGCGTGATGAAGTTCGTCACCTCGGAACTGCGCGGCAGCACCGAGTCGAAGGCCTGCCCCACCAGCACGTAGGTGACCATCATCAGCAGCAGGCCGGCGAAGAAGAACATCGAGCCGTAGAGCAGGGTGAGCCTCATCCGGACACTGAGCCCCGGGGGGCGGGACCTCAGCTCGGCGATGATCTCTTTCGGGGGTCTCACAGCCGGTAGCCCACTCCCGGGACCGTCTCGATGACGGGCGGGTCCCCGAGCTTCTTGCGGAGGGTCATCATCGTGACCCGCACCACGTTGGTGAAGGGGTCGATGTGCTCGTCCCAGGCCTTCTCCAGGAGCTGCTCGGAGCTGACGACGATGCCCTCGGCGCGCATCAGCACCTCGAGCACGGCGAACTCCTTGCGGGTCAGCTCGACCGGGCGGCCGTCGCGCTGCACGGTGAAGCGGTTCGGGTCGAGCTCGATCCCGGCGCGCTCCAGGGTCGGCGGCAGCGGGGTCGCGGTGCGGCGGCCGAGCGCCCTGACCCGGGCGATCAGCTCCTTGAACGCGAACGGCTTGGCCAGGTAGTCGTCGGCGCCGAGGTTCAGCCCGGCGACCTTGTCGTCGAGCTCGCCCGCCGCCGTCAGCATGAGGATCCGCGCGCCGTAGCGGTCGGCGACCAGCCGGCGGCAGACCTCGTCGCCGTGGATGCGCGGCAGGTCGCGGTCGAGCACCACCACGTCGTAGGCGTTGACGCCGGTGCGCTCGAGCGCGCCACCTCCGTCGTAGGCGACGTCCACCGCCATCGCCTCGCGGCGCAGGCCGGTGGCGATGGCGTCCGCCAGGACCCTCTCGTCCTCGACGACCAGAACTCGCACGTTCCCCCCTCGTTTCAGTGACTCCGTTATGCCATACCGCGGGTAAGCGACCGGTAAGAGAAGAGCACCGGAAGTTCACCATCGGCACGGGTTTAGCGCGAGCGACCCCGTGGGTAAAGGTGGTTCGACCCGGGAGGACCATTCATGCGCGAGCTTTCCGAGACCATCCAGCAGCGCCTCGACGAGGCCTACGCCTCACTCCGCGCGGCCACGCTGGACGGCGACGTGTATCTCGTCGATCTCCGTCAGGCGGAGATCGACGAACTCCGGCGCATAGCCGCCAACCACGACCTCCTGCCCCACGCGGGCGCCACCCCCGACTGATCCGGCCACCGGCTGGATCCGCCGGATCTCGCGCGCGCCGGGGTGTGGAACAGGCCCTAGTCGCGTGCGGGATCCAGTGGGGCCAGAAGGTCGTGGAGCGGTCCGAACAGGCCGGGGCCCGCGGCGATGGTCAGTTCCGATCCGGGGGGCGCTCCGTGCAGCCCGCCGATGATCCCGCCGGCCTCGGTGACGAGCAGGCGGCCCGCGGCGATGTCCCAGGCCTGCACTCCGCGCTCGTAGTAGCCGTCGACCTGTCCGGAGGCGACCGAGCACAGGTCGACCGAGCAGGCGCCGGCCCTGCGGATGTCGCGGACGTTCGGGATGACCCCGGTCAGCACGCGCGCCTGGGAGATCCGGCGCTCGACCGCGTAGCCGAAGCCCGTCGCGATGAGCGCCTTCGCCAGGTCGGTCTCGGCGCCGGCGCGCAGCGGCTCGCCGTCGCGGTACGCCCCGCGGCCCTTGACGGCCGTGTAGGTCGCGCCGCGGCGGGGAACCTCGATGACGCCGACGACCGTCTCGCCGTCGATCTCGGCGGCGATGCTGACCGACCAGTCCGGCAGGTCGTAGAGGTAGTTGACGGTGCCGTCGATCGGGTCGATGACCCAGCGGACCCCGCTGGTGCCCGCGGTGGATCCGCCCTCCTCGCCGAGGAAGGAGTCGTGCGGGCGGGACGCGGAGATCCGCTCCCGGATCAGCCGCTCCGCCGCCTGGTCCATCTGGGTGACGATGTCGGTCGAGCTGGACTTGGTGGCGACGACGTCGGGACCGTCCGCCGGACGCTTGTCGATCAGCATCCGGCCGGTCTCGCGCGCGGTCGCCACGGCGAGGTCGAGCAGCTCGGTCAGGAGGGCGGCGGAGAGATCCATCAGTTCCTCAGGTAGAGATCGCGGGCCAGGGCCACGAAGGCGGGATGGGTGCCGGGGGTGGCCGCCCGGACGAGCGTCATCCCCTTCTCGGCGGCCAGGTCACGGGCCTCGACGTCGAGGTCGTACTTGACCTCCATGTGGTCGGAGGTGAAGCCGATGGGCACCAGGACGACCGTGGTCTCCCCCTCGGCGTGCAGCTTCTCCAGGTGGTCGCAGACGTCCGGCTCCAGCCAGGGCGTGCGCGGCGAGCCGCTGCGGCTCTGGTAGACGAGGTCCCACTCCAGTGCGGGGTCGACACCGGCGTGGACGCGGCGGGCGACCTCGGCCAGCTCCGCCGCGTACTGCTCCCGGCCGTCCTGGGCGAGCGGCACGCTGTGGGCGGTGAAGACCAGCCGGGCGCCGGGCGCGTGCTCCAGCGCGGTCCTGGTGGCCTCGATGAACGGCAGCAGGAAGCCGTCCTCCAGGCAGTAGACCGGCAGCTTGGTGATCTCGGGCGCGCCCGGGACGGCCGCCCGGGCGCGGTCGATGTCCTCCTGGTACTGGCCCTCGCAGGAGTAGCCGCTGTAGGCGGAGGTCACGAAGGCCTTCGCCCGGGTCACCCCGTCGGCCTTCATCCGGGCGACGGTGTCCTCGACGAACGGCGGCCAGTTGCGGTTCCCCCAGTACACCGGGACGTCGACGACCGCCTCGATGGCGGCCTTCAGCTCCCGGCACTGCTGGTTGATCGGGCTGACCCCGCCGAACAGCTGGTAGTGCTCGGCGACCTTCTCCAGCCGGTCGCGCGGTACCCCGCGCCCGCGGGTGACGTTCTCCAGGAACGGCATGACGTCCTCGGGCCCTTCCGGCCCGCCGAACGACATGAGCAGCAGCGCATCCATGCCTCCCAGCCTATGGTCCGGTCCGTCCAAAGGACTCCCCCGGGCGGGGTGGGCTCAGGTGAACTGCCGCGCGTAGGCGGCGGCGAGGCCGAGCACCTTGTCGACGTACCACTGGGCGTGGTTGTAGGCGAAGACCGCCTTCTGCAGGTCACCGGGGGCTCCGGCCGCGCACAGGTACTTGGCGGCCGACGGGATCGCGTCGTAGGGGTTCATGATGTCGGCCTTGCCGTCGCCGTCCCCGTCGATCCCGTAGGACTTCCAGGTGGCGGGCATGAACTGCATGGGGCCCATGGCGCCCGCCGAGGAGACGCCGGGATTGCGGTTGTGGTCGCTCTCGACCTGGCCGATCGCGGCGAGGACCGTCCAGGACAGGCCGGGGCAGCGGGTCGCGCCCTGCTTGTACAGGTCGAGGTAGTTGCCGCTGGTCCGCTGGGCGCCCCCGGCGTGCAGGTTGATCACCTTGGCGCGGCTGCCGAGGCCGTCCCTGAGCTTCTCGGTGAGCGCGGCGGCCTTGAGCCCGGGGGCGTTGACCATGACGGCCACCCGGGGGATCAGGCCGAGGCGCTCGCCGGTGACCTTGCTGACCAGGACGTCCACCGCGGGCACCCCGAGCGCGGCCGTCCCGCCGAGGGTCACGGCCGGGCTGGACCGGGCGACGATCGGGTACTGCGCTCCGGCCTGGAGCCCGAGGCTCTGGGCGATAGCGGGCGAGGTGACGAACCGGTCGGCGGCCAGCGCGGTCCACAGCTCCTGGTTCCTGGCGGTGAGCGGCGGGGTCCAGGAGCGGAACTCCGACGGGTCGACGGCGAACACGTTCACCTGGCGGCCCTGGAGGCGGACGGCCCCGCCGTCGACGACGATCACGTCGCGGACCTTCTTGATCCGCTTGATCTGGGCGATCTGGTCGGGCCTGACCCCGGCGGCGACCACCGCGAGGACGTCCGGGGGGACCACCCGCCGCAGCGGCGCGACGGTCTGCTGAACCGGTGCCGCGGACGGCGGTCCCTCGCCGAACCCGTCGTCGGCGGGCGGCTCCTGGGCGGCCGTGCCGGTCTCCACGGCGCCGAGGCGGACGGCGACCCAGCCCGCGCCGCCGGTCAGCAGCAGGACCGCGACGACGGCGAGGGCGGTGAACAGGTGGCTGCGGGTCACGACGGCAGGCTACCGGGCCCCGCCGGAGGGCGACCCTGTACCGTGATCTTGAGGGGGCTTTTTCATGGCAAATCCGTACCGTGCTCTGTTCGCCGTGCCCGGTGCGCGGGCGTTCATCCCTGCCAGCTTCGTCGGCCGCATGTCGATGTCCATGCTCGGCATCGGCATCGTCCTCATGGTCACCGGGACCGGAAGGTCCTACGGGCTGGCCGGTGCGGTCTCGGCGACCTGCGCCCTGAGCTGGGCCGCGTTCTCACCGTTCACCTCGCGGCTGGTCGACCGGCACGGGCAGGGCCGGGTGCTGGTCCCGATGGTCACGGCCAACGCGTTCATGATCGTCGCGCTGATCATGTGCGCCGAGCTCGGCGCCCCCGACTGGACCCTCTTCCCCGCCGCGGCGCTGGCCGGGATCACCTCCCCCAACCTCAGCGCCATGATCAGGGCTCGCTGGAGCCATCTGCTGGCCGGTGGCGGACCGCCGCTGCACAGCGCCTACTCGCTGGAGTCGGTGCTGGACGAGGTCGTCTTCGTGTGCGGGCCGATGCTGGTCAGCGTGCTGGCGACGGTGATCTATCCGGCGGCGGGCGTCCTGGCGGCGGGGCTGTTCACCCTCGTCGGCTGCCTGGCCCTGGCCGGCCAGCGGGCCAGCGAGCCGCCCGCGCGCCCCCGCGAGCAGGGCGGCGGCCGGAGCGTGCTGCGGCTGCGCGGCATGCCGGTCGTGATCACCGTCTTCCTGATGCTCGGGATGGTCTTCGGCTCCGCCGACGTCGGGGCGATCGCCTTCGCCGACGAGCAGGGGCGCAAGGCGCTGTCGGGGGCCGTCCTGGCCTGCTTCGCGCTCGGCAGCGGGACGGCCGGGCTCTGGTACGGCACCCGCCACTGGAAGCGGTCGCTGAGCGCGCGTTTCCGGATCGGGCTCGGCCTGCTGACCGCCGGGCTGCTGCCGCTGGGCCTGATCGGCAGCCTGCCGCTCCTGATGGTCATGATCTTCTTCGCCGGGCTGGCGATCTCGCCGACGATCATCCCGGCGTACGGCCTGGTCGAGGCGATGACGCCCGAACGGCAGCTCACCGAGGGGCTCGGCTGGTCGGGCGCGGCCATCGGGGTGGGGGTGGCGCTCGGGTCGTCGATCGGCGGCCAGCTGATCGACCTCAGCGGGGCCTCGGCATCCTTTACCTTCGCCTTCGCCGCCGGGCTGGCGGCCGTACTGGCCGGGCTTCTCGGCGGGTCACGGTTCGACAACAAGATTAAACATGAATTTTCTTCATGAATACCGGCGGCTAAAGTCCTTCCATGTCCCAGCAAACGTGGCGCAACTGGGCGGGTAACCACCAGGTCACCCCCGCGCGAGTGCTCAGTCCCCGCTCGACCGACGAGGTCTCCGCCGCCGTGCGGCGGGCCGCCGAGGACGGCCTCACCGTGCGCATGCCCGGCACCGGCCACTCCTTCACCGGTGCCGCGGTGGCCGAGGGCGTCATGCTGAGGCCCGGCGGGCTGTCGGCCGTCCGGTCGATCGACACCGCCTCCGGGCTCGTCACCGCCGAGGCCGGGCTCCCGCTGTGGAGGCTCAACCAGCTGCTGGACGAGCACGGCCTGGCCCTGGCCAACATGGGCGACATCCAGGAGCAGACCCTCGCCGGCGCCTCCCAGACCGGCACCCACGGCACCGGGCGCGACGCCGCCGGCCTCGCCTCCCAGATCGTCGGCCTGGAGCTCGTGCTGGCCGACGGGAGCGTGGTGACCTGCTCGCGGACCGAGCGTCCCGAGCTGTTCCACGCCGCCACGGTCGGCCTCGGCGCCCTCGGGATCGTCACGGCGATCACCTGGCAGACCGTCCCCGCGTTCCTGCTGAAGGCGCACGAGGCGCCGATGACCTGGGACGAGGTGCTGAACCGGCTCGACGAGCTCGACCACGACAACGAGCACTTCGAGTTCTTCTGGTTCCCGCACAGCGAGGGCTGCCTGACCAAGCGCAACAACCGGGTCGAGGGGCCGCGGGCGCCGCTGGGGGCCGTCAAGGCGTGGCTGGACGATGAATTCCTGTCCAACACCGTCTTCGGCGCCGCCCAGCGCCTCACCAAGGCGTTCCCCAAGACGATCAGAACGGTCAACGGGATCTCGGCGAAGCTCCTCGGCGAGCGGACCTACACCGACACCTCCTACAAGGTCTTCACCGCCTCCCGGACGGTGAAGTTCAGGGAGCAGGAGTACGCGATCCCGCGCGAGAACCTCGACGCCGCCCTCCGCGAGCTGCGCAGGGCCTTCGACCGCCGCGGCTGGCAGGTCAGCTTCCCCGTCGAGGTCAGGCTGCTGCCCGCCGAGGACGCCTGGCTGTCGATGGCGCACGGGCGGCGCAGCGCGTTCATCGCGATCCACATGTACCGGCCCCTCGACCACACCGCCTACTTCGAGGGCGTCGAGGAGATCATGACGTCGCTGGGCGGCCGTCCCCACTGGGGCAAGATGCACACCCGCGACGCCGCCTACCTCGAGCAGGTCTACCCGCGGTTCGGCGACTTCGCCAAGACGCGCGACGAGCTCGACCCCGACCGCCGCTTCCTCAACCCCTACACCCGCCGGGTCCTCGGCGCCTGACCGGCCACGGCCCGTCAGGGCGCCGGGGTGACCGTGACCGGTGCGTCCTGGAGCGCCGGGGACTTCTGCGGCGACGGCGTGGTGCCCGGCGCGGGGTCCTGCCCGTCCGGGGTGCTCGGCTCCGGGGCGGGGGTGGCGGGCGGGGTCGTGGGCGGGGCTGTGGTGGCCGGGGCGGTGGGCTCCGGCGTGACCGTGGGGTCCGTGGTCGGCTCACCGGTCGTCGGCGCGGGCGAGGGGTCCTTCTTCTCCGGTTCCCCCTTGTCGAAGCCGCCGCCCCAGGTCCCGCTCTTGGCCTGCTCGTTGTTGACGACGCCCGACAGCGAGTTGCCCATCACCCGCTCCGCGACCGTGATGCCGCCCATGACCAGGACGAACACGGCGGCGGCCAGGCCGAGGTAGAGGGCCCAGCGGCCGCGCCACCAGGACGCCGCGGTCCGCCGGGCAGGGGGTCGGGCGGGAGGCAGGTCGAGGCGGGTCGCGTCCAGGTGGGCGGGGTCCAGGCGGGAGGGGTCGAGGACCAGGTCGAGACGGGTCTCCTCGGGCGGCGACGCCGGGATGATCGAGGTCGCCTCGGCGGACCGGCCCGGGGACGTGCCGATCACCGAGACGACCCTCTCCTTGCTCTGGTCGAGGTAGTGCTTGTAGACCGCGCCGCCCGCGGTCGAGACGACGCTCGTGATCGCGGCGCCCAGGAGGGTGCCCGCGGTGCCGAGTTTCGAGGCGGCGATCGCCGCCGTCGTGGTCGCCAGGACTCCGGCGACCACCTGCGTCCCGCTGAGATCCAGCTTGGGACGAGACATGAAAGTCCCCCATTTCGGTCTAGACGCTGCCAACCACCCGGTTACCCAACTAATCACAACTCAGCGACGTTCCCGCACGTCAGGAGACCGGCGATCAGCCGACGGTCGGGGAAAAGGATGCACAAGAAAACGGCAGGGCGGCCCCGTGAGAGGTGCGGTCAAGGCATGCTGACTCCGGGAGGAGAACAACTGCATTCCCGCGTCCGCCCGCCGAAACCGGTGACCACACTCACACCGCGTGGAACGGCGGCGGATTCGGGACGACGATGTTCGGACATGCCGGGTACGGTGCTGGCAGCAGGCGTGTCCTTAGCGAGAGACTGCTGAGGTCGGCCCGGTATCGCCGGGGAGACCTCGGGGGAGAAGGGCACGCATGCGCCCGCTGTCGCAAGGACGGTGCAAGGGCCGGGGACAAGGCTGGGAAGGACACGCATGCAGGAGCTGCGCCTCGTGGCGGTGAGCGAGGACGGTTCGTACCTCGTTCTGGCCACCGCCGGACGAGGCACTCGGTTCACCCTGCCCGTGGACGACCGGCTGCGTGCCGCGGTCCGTGGGCACTTCTCCCGTCTCGGTCAGTTCGAGATCGAAGTGGAGAGTCCTTTGCGCCCCAAGGAGATTCAGGCCCGGATCCGGGCCGGTGAGACCGCCGAGGAGATCGCCGAATCGGCCGGCATCCCCGTCGAACGGGTCCGCTGGTTCGAGGGCCCTGTTCTCCAGGAGCGGGAGTACATGGCCCAGCAGGCGCAGCGGTGCGTCGTCCGCACGCCGGGCGAGCCGACGGCGGGCCCTCCGCTCGGCGAGATCGTCGAGGAGCGCCTCGGCCGCCGCGGCGCCGATCTCGAAGAGGTCCAGTGGGACGCCTGGAAGTGCGAGGACAACTCCTGGCAGGTCCGGCTGTCGTTCTACGACGCCGGCCGCCCGCACGCCGCCGAGTGGAAGTTCGACCCGCGCCGCCGGATCATCACCGCCCTGGACGACGAGGCGGCCCGGCTCGTCGCGCTCGTCGAGGAGGTTCCGCCGCCGCCCGCCGAGGTCACCCCGCTGCGCCGTCCCGCGATGAAGATCGTCTCCGATCAGCGCCGCGACTTCGCTCCCGGACGCCCCTTCGCCCCCCGCCCCTCCGACGAGTCCCTCAGCCCCGAGCTGTACACCCCCGAGCGCTTCCAGCGCGAGTCCCGTACCGAGCTGCCCGAGCTCAGCGAGCTGGCCGAGCTCGACTCCTACCTGCTCCCCGACCCCGCCTCCTCCCCACCGCCGGCGGCGGGCCCGCTGGAGTCCGAGACCGTCACCCCGCCTGCCGTGCACCGCTCGGCCGTCTCCAGCACGCCGCCCCGCGCCCCTGAGCCGGTCCTCCCCGACCCCGACCTCGTCGAGGCGCTCCTGGAGTCGCTGGCCGAGCAGGAGGCGTCCGCCCCCGAGCCCGCGCCGGTGGCCCGGATCGTCGAGCCCGAGCCCGCCGCCCCGGTTCCCGAGCCGGTCCCGGAGCCGGAACCCGAGCCCGAGCCCGTCCCGGTGGCCCGGATCCCCGAGCCCGAGCCGGTCCCCGCGCCGCCGGAGCCCGAGCCCGTTCCGGAACCCGAGCCCGTCGCGGAGCGGGTCCCCGAACCCGATCCGGTCCCGGAGCCCGAGCCCGAACCGGTCGCCGAACGGACCCCTGAACCCGCCCCCGAGCCGGAGCCCGCGCCCGTCGCGGAGGTCCCCGAAAGCCCAGCCCCGGTCACCCCCTCCCCCCTCCCCCCGGCCCAGCCCAAGGAGCCCGAGGTCGAGGAGCCGGTCACCGTGCACGAGGACATCCCAGAACCGGCCCCGGTTCCCGAGCCCGCACCGGCTCCCGAACCATCGGCCGAGCAGCCCAAGGTCCCGGCCGCCGCCGCCCCGGCGCCCGCTCCTCAACCGCCGCCGGCCAAGCCGGAGCCCCGGCCCCGCAAGCGCCCGGCGCGCAACCGCCGCGCCAGCGTCCCCTCGTGGGACGAGATCATGTTCGGCGCCCGCAGGCCCGACTGATCGTGAGACGCCGGAAGGCCCCGCTCCTCGAAGGAGCGGGGCCTTCCGGCGTTCTCGCGGCCCCGTGGTGCCCCGGGCCCGGGGACGGCGCTTTGGGGCCGTGCGGGCCGCGGAGGAGCCGCCTGAGGGTCAGAAACCGAGCTTGTCCGCGGTCTCGGCGGCGCTGTAGGGCTCGGGGACGCCCTCGGCGAGGATGACGTCCATCTGGATGTGGCGGGTCCTGAAGGGCAGGATCGCCTGGTAGGCGTCCGAGGCGTACCAGGCGCGGGCGGCCTCGGAATCGGGGAACTCGATGATGATCACGCCGCCGGCGGGCCAGTCTCCCTCGACGACCTGGAACGGGGAGGCGTGGACCAGGAACCTGCCTTCGAAGGGGGCGAGGGTCTCGTCGATACGGCGCAGGTACTCGCCGATCTCCGGGTGGGGGGCGATCTCTCCGACGCGGGCGATGCCGTAAGCCTTCATGCGGTCCTCCTCGGGGCCGATCTCGTGATCCGAATCTAACGAGATCGTCCCGAGGGGGAATCCGCACCGCTTAGGTACTTCCGGGCCGGTCTCCCCCGCCGCGGATCAGACGCGCCGCTTGAAGGCGCGCAGGCACAGCGGAATGAACACGGCCGCGATGCCGACGCCCCAGGCCAGGGCGATCACCGACGGGCGCAGGATCGGCCCGGTGCCGTTCAGCAGGCCGCGGATCGCCGTGACCAGATGGGTCATCGGGTTGATGTGGTCCACGAAGTACTTCAGCCAGCTCGGCATGCCCTCGCCGCTGGGGATGAAGGCGTTGCTGAGGAAGGTCAGCGGGAAGATCGCGGTGAAGCCGAACACCTGGACCTTCTCCGGGGCGTCGACCGACAGTCCGACCAGGACGGAGACCCAGGCGAACATCAGCGCGAACGCCAGCAGCAGCCCGAAGGCGCCCAGGACGCCCCAGAACCCGCCGTGCACCCGGTAGCCGATGATCACACCGACGATCAGCAGGATGGCCATCGACCAGGCCTGCTTGACGGTGTCGGCGAGGATGCGGCCCGCGAGCGGCGCGGTCCGGCTGATCGGCAGGCTCCTGAACCGGTCGAACACGCCCTTGGTGACGTCGATGTTCAGCCCGAACCCGGTGCTCATCGACGCGAACAGCGCGTTCTGCGCGATGATCCCGGGGATCAGGACCGGCAGGTAGGCCTCGACGCTGCCGCCGATCGAGGGCCCGAAGACGTAGGCGAACAGCAGCACGAACATGATCGGCTGAATGCTCAGGTCGACCAGTTCCATGGGGTTGTGCTTGATCTGCACCAGCCCGCGCCAGGCGAGGGTGAAGATGTTGCGCATGGTCTCGCCGAGCGACACGCGCTTGCTGAGCTGGGGCGCCGGGAGCGTCACCGCGGTCATACGCCCGCTCCTTCCTTGATGTCGTCGTCGGTCGTCTCGTCGGTGGCCGTGTGGCCGGTCAGGGCGAAGAACACCTCGTCGAGGCTGGACTTGCGCAGCGCCAGCTCCTCGACCGCGACCCCGGCCTCCTCGAGCTTCCTGACCGCGACCGGCATGATCGCCGTGTCCTTGATCGGGACGCTCACCAGGCCGCCGTGGATCTCGGGGATGGCCCCGGTCAGATCGGCGAGGACCAGCTTGGTCGTCTCGGTGTCGGAGTCCTTGCCCGGCCGCACCTCCAGGCGCTGCCCGCCCGCCTGCATCTTGAGCTGGTCGGGAGTGCCCTCGGCGATGACGGTGCCGCGGTCGATGACCACGATGTCGTCGGCGAGCTGGTCGGCCTCCTCCAGGTACTGGGTGGTGAGCAGGACCGTCACCCCCTCGCCGGTGAGGTCGCGGACGATGTCCCACAGGCCGTTGCGGCTGCGCGGGTCGAGCCCTGTGGTGGGCTCGTCGAGGTAGAGCACGGCCGGGCGGCCCACCAGCGAGGCGGCCAGGTCGAGGCGGCGGCGCATGCCGCCGGAGTAGGTCTTGGCCGCGCGGTCGCGGGCGTCCCACAGGTCGAAGCGCTCCAGCAGCTCCTCGGCGCGGCCCCTGGCCTCCGCCTTGGGCATCCCCAGGAGCCTGCCGATCAGCAGCAGGTTCTCGACGCCGGTCAGCATCTCGTCGACGCCCGCGTACTGGCCGGTGAGGCCGATGAGCTGGCGGACCTGGTGGGCGTCCTTGACGACGTCGTAGCCGCCGACGGTCGCATGACCGCCCTCCGGCTGGATCAGGGTCGCCAGGACGCGGACGGCGGTGGTCTTCCCCGCACCGTTGGGGCCCAGGACGCCCAGCACCGATCCGGCGCGGGCGGAGAGACTCACCCCGTTGAGTGCCCGGGTCTCCCCGAAGCTCTTCACCAGACCTTCTGCCTGGATGGCGTATGTCATGGGTGTCTCCTCTGGATCTCGGTTACGGCTCTAGTCTTCCGGGCTCCGCTGTCACGGCGCTGACAGCGCGCTGAGAGTGGCCGCGGGTACGGAGAGCCACATCACCACAGTACGAAGAGGGTCTGACATTCCGCGGCGGCGGCCCTCCGTCCGCATAAGGTGGGCCCGTGACCATGCTGAGAAACCCTGCGCACAGGGTCTCCCCGCGCGCCATGGTCAAGTGGACGATCGAACACGTGATCGGCGGCGTGGTCCTGACGGCCTGTTCCTTCGGCCTCGCCCAGTGGGCGGACCAGGCCCGCTGGTCCTGGCGGTTCGGCTGGCTGCCCTGGACCGTCGCCGGGGTCTCGCTGGTGCTGGCGGCGGTCGTCCCGTACTGGCGGTACCGGGTGCACCGCTGGGAGGTCAGCTCCGACGTGGTCTACACCCAGGCGGGCTGGCTGAACCGCGAGTGGCTGCTGGTGCCCGTCAGCCGGATCCAGACCGTCGACGCCGAGCAGAGCTGGCTCGAACGCCTGCTCGATCTGGCCACGCTGCGGATCAGCACCGCCTCGCACGAGGGCTCCTCCGAGCTGTCGGGGCTGCCGCTGACCGCCGCGACGTCCCTGGCGTCCGAGCTCGCCGCCCGGGCCCACGCCCTGCGCGACGACGCCACCTGATGCGCTCGGAGACGGCCCCGCCGGCCATCGACGACGTCCGCCGGCTCGATCCCCGCGCCTGGATCGTCGGCGCCTTCCGGGAGTTCGCCGCACTGATCGCCGTCGCGGTGACGGCCCTGGCCATCGGCGGGTTCGGCACGGGGGTCTACTTCGCGCTCGTCGCCCTCGGCTTCGGCGTCGTCCACCAGGCCGTCCGCTGGCTGACCTTCACCTACACCGTCCGTACCGACCGGATCGAGCTGCGCCGGGCCCTGGTGGGCCGGTCGGTCAAGACCATCCCGATCGAGCGGATCAGGGGCGTCGACATCACCGCCGGCCTCGCGCACCGGCTGCTCGGGCTGGCCGTGGTCCGCATCGACGCCGCGGCGGGCGGCGACGAGGGCGTCCTGGACGCGGTGTCGCGGCGCGAGGCGATGCGGCTGCGGACCCTGCTGCTGCCGTCCGGGGCCGACCCCGAGGACCACGTCCTGGCCAGGGCCGAGTCCGCCTGGCTGCGGTACGCCCCGCTCAGCGGCGCCTACCTGCTGACCCCGTTCGCGCTGGCCGGCAGCGCGCTGGGCACCCTGTACAACCTCGGCGACGAGTTCGGCCTGATCAGCACCGGCACGATGACCCATCTCGGCGACCGGGTCGTCGGCCTGCCGCGCGGGCTGGTCCTGGCCGTCTTCGCGGTGCTGGTGCTGGCGATGCCGCTGGCGTCGGTCGTGGTCTTCGCCCTGTTCAACTGGGACTTCACGCTGCGCGCCGACGGCCCCGGCTCGGTCGTCGCCGAGCGCGGGCTGCTCACCCGGCGGACGGTCACGCTGGAGCGCCGCCGCATCCGGGGCGTCGAGCTGCGCGACAATCCCCTCGAACGCGTGGCCGGGGTCGTCCGGCTGACGGCCCTGGTGACGGGTCTGGGCGACGCCGAGCACCGCGGCACCCTGTTCCCCACCGCGCCGCGCTCCGCGGCCCTGGCGGTCGCCGCCGAGGTCACCGGGCCGCGGCCGGGGCCGCTGGTGCCCCATCCGCCCGCCGCCAGGACCCGCCGGCTGACCCGCGCGGTCGGCCCTCCGCTGGCCCTCGCGGCCGTCGCGCTGTTCACCGGACCCTCGTGGCTGGCCGTCGCGGCCCTGCTGGCCTCGGTCGCGGCGGTCCCCCTGGGCCTGGACCGGCACCGCCAGCTCGGCCACGCCACCGACGGCTTCCGCCTGACGTTCAGGTCGGGCTCCCTCACCCGGCGCCAGCAGATCATCGAGCATCCCGCCGTCGTGGGCTGGAAGCTGCGCCAGAGCCTGTTCCAGCGCCGGGCGGGCCTGGCCACCCTGACGGTCGCCGTCGGCGCGGGCGGCGGCGCCTACGACGCGCTCGACCTCGCCGCCGAGGACGCCCTCCGGCTGGCGGGGACGGTGACCCCCGGCTGGGTCACGCCGTTCCTGGCCGACCGGCGACCAGAAGCCTGAAGCCGTCCAGGTCGACGCCGCTCCCCCGGCCGTAGGCCTCCGCGTAGTCCGGCCCGAGCGCGGCGCGCACCTCGGCCTCCAGCGCGACGGTCTCCGCGGACGACAGGTCCCGGGTGCCCCGGATGCTGTCGGCGGCGCCGATGAGCGTCGCGGTCCTGGCGGCGTCGCCGTCGCGCAGCCAGACCAGGAAGGCCTCGCCGATCGCCGCGGAGGCGATGACGGGATAGTCCTCCGCCTCGAACGCCCTCACGAACGCCTCGTCCAGGCAGGCCTCCGCGGCGGCGAAGTCGCCGAGCCGGGCGTACGCGATCGCCCGGCAGCTGATGATCAGGGCGGTGAACTGGGGCGGCCCGGCCAGCGGCAGGCACAGCTCCAGGGCGCGGTCGAGCCGCATCAGGGCGGTCCGCGGATCGTCCCTGAGCCGGTCGAACTCGGCCAGCAGGTAGTGCAGGTAGGCCATGCTCTCGGGGTCGCCGAGCCGGTCGGCGACGCGCATCGCCTCGTCGATCAGGGTCGTGGCCTCGTCCCGCCGGCCGACCAGCCACAGCTGCTTGGCCAGCCGGACGTTGATCATCGGATCGTGGTCCTGGGTGCCGAACTCCTCGGCGATCCGCATGGCCTCCTCGCACAGCCGGACGGCCTTGGCGTGCTCGCCCCGCCAGGAGACGAGCTCGGCCAGGGAGGTCAGCGCGAAGGAGGTGCCCCAGCGCTCGCCCGTCGCCCGGAACTCCGCCAGGCCCAGCCTGTAGTGCTCCTCGGCCCCCTCGATCCGGCCCAGGTTGATCCGCACCTGCCCGAACATGATCCGGGCCATGCCGCGCAGCCACGGGTCGTCGGCGGTGAACAGCTCGGCGATCTGGTCGAGCACCATCGCGCCGGGGCTCTGGGACATCAGCTTGACCAGCGGGGTCATCATGCGCAGCAGCGGATGCTCCACGGGCCGCCCGGCGATCGCCATGATCCGGTCGGCCTCGTCGATCCATCCCCTGACCTCGTCGAAATCGCGGGCGCTGCCGAAGGAGGCCATCCCGCCGACCGCGTAGGCCAGGGCGGTCGTCAGATCCTCGGGCAGGCCCGGCATCGCGGACATGGCCGAGACGGCCTCGGCGCACTCGCGCCGGTGCGAGCGCATCCACCAGTACCAGCCGAGCGAGGCGCACAGCCGGGCGACGGTGGGCGCGTCGCCCGCCTGGGTGGCGCAGCGCAGCGCCGCGTGCAGGTTGTCGTGCTCGGCCGCCAGCCGCTGGAGCCAGCGGACCTGGTCGGGGCGGCGCATCTCCGGTTCGGCCCGTTCGGCGAAGGCCGTGAAGTGCTCGGCGTACCGGCGGCGCATCACGCCGACCTCACCCGCCTCGGCCAGGCGCTCCATGCCGTACTCGCGGATGGTCTCCAGCATCCGGTACCGGCCGGCGTCGGTGACCAGCAGCAGGGACTTGTCGACGAGCCCGGTGAGGGCCCCGAGGGTGTCGGGCAGGTCGCAGACGTCCTCGGCGGACTCCAGGGTGGCGCCTCCGGCGAACAGGGCGAGCCTGCGCCACAGCGTCCGCTCGTCCTCGGTGATCAGTTCCCAGCTCCACTCGACGACCGCGCGCAGGGTCTGGTGGCGCGGCATCGCGGTGCGGCTGCCGCTGGTGAGCAGCCGGAAACGGTCGGAGAGCCGGTCGGCGATCTGGTCGGGGCGCAGCACCCGGATCCGGGCGGCGGCCAGTTCGAGGGCGAGCGGCATCCCGTCGAGCTCGCGGCAGATCCGTACGACGTCGCGGACGTTGCCGCCGGCCAGCGCGAACCCCGGGCGGACCGCCGCGCCGCGCTCCACGAACAGCCGGACCGCGGGCGAGCCCTCCGCCTCCGCGACGCCGGCCAGCGGTGAGGGCAGCTCCAGCGGCTCGACCGGCCACAGCGCCTCACCGGTGATGGCCAGGGGCTCCCTGCTGGTGGCCAGGATCCGCACCCCGGGGCATTCGGCGAGGACCCGGTCGGCGATCTTCGCGGCGGTGTCGACGAGGTGCTCGCAGTTGTCGAGCACCAGGAGCAGCCGCTTGCCGCGCAGGGCCATGCACAGCCGGCCGAGGGCGTCGACGGACTCGCCGGTCGGCACCGACCGGGCGCCGACCGCCGCCATCAGGCCGACCTCGCGCAGCCCGAGCCCGGTCAGGACGGCCTGCGGCACCTCGGCGGGGTCGGTCACCGGGGCCAGCTCGACCACCCAGGCTCCGTCCGGCATCCGATCCAGGATCCGCCGCGCCGACTCCTGCGACAGGCTGGTCTTGCCCGCGCCGCCGGGACCCGTCAGGGTGACCAGCCGGTGGCCGCCGACGAGTTCGCCGATCCGGGCGAGGTCGTCGTCGCGGCCGATGAAGCTGGTCAGCCGGGTCTTCAGGTTCGTGGGCGCCGCCCGGGCGGACGGCCCGGGCAGCTCGTGCCTGAGGACCGCCAGATGGGCGTCGGCCAGCTCCTGTGAGGGTTCGACGCCCAGCGTCTCGGCCAGGGCGTCCCTGGCGGTTCCGTAGGCCTCCAGGGCGTCGGCCTGGCGGCCCGCCCCGTACAGCGCCTTCATCAGCAGCACGGCGACCCCCTCGTCCAGGGGGTCGGCGGCCGACAGCGCCCCGAGCTCGGGGACCAGCTCGGCGTGGCGGCCCAGTTCGAGCTCCGCCTCGATGCGGCCCCTGACGGCCGCGCGGCGCAGCGACTCGAGCCTGGCGGCGGGCGCCTCGGCGAAAGGCAGGCCGCCCGCGTCCGGGAGAGGCGAGCCGCGCCACAGCTCCAGGGCCTCGCGCAGGGCGTCGGCGCGGCGTCCGGCGGGCAGGGGCGCGCCGTGCAGGGCCTCGCCGACCCTGGCCTCGAACTCGGCGGCGTCGACCTCGGCGTTGAGCCGGTAGCCGTTGGGGTGGGACTCCACGGCGTCGCGGCCGATCGCCGAACGCAGCCTCGAGACCAGGGACTGGAGCGCGTTGGTGGCTCCGGCGGGCGGATCGTCCTCCCAGAGGTCGTCGATCAGCCGTTCGGCACTGACCACGCGCCCGCCCGCGAGGGCGAGCACGGTCAGCAGGACGCGCAGCCGCGCGCCCCCGAGTTCCGTCCGACGTCCCCCGGAGGTGATCTCCAGGGGACCGAGAATCCCCACCCGCACGAGTGGATTGTCCCACTCAGACCCGACTGGTCGCCCCCGCGTCGTCGTCCGCGACGGGCGGAACCCGGTCGGGGACCGACAGGAACTTGCGGGACTCGGCGTCCAGGATCTCGACCTTGGCGGTCTCCAGGTCCAGGTACATGCCGACGAGCTCCAGCTCGCCCGCGTCGACCTTGTGCTTGAGCCACGGGTAGCTCAGCAGGTTGTCGAGCTGCTGCATGACGTTGACATGGCAGAGCCCGGCCAGCGGCGTCGGGCCGTCGGCGAGATCGGAGTCGAGGTCGGCGCCCTCGAGGAAGCGGCTCAGGCTGTGGTTGGCGTGGCGCAGCCAGTTCGACAGGTGCGGCAAGTGCTCGACCTCGCCGCCCCCGGCCAGGACACCGGCCATCGCGCCGCACTGCGAGTGCCCGCAGACGGTGATCGTCTTGACGTCCAGGACCGAGGTGGCGTACTCGACGGCCGCCATGACGGAGTCGTCGTGCACCCGGGTCCCGTGCCGGGGCACGATGTTGCCGACGTTGCGGACGATGAACAGGTCGCCGGGGCCGCTCGCGGTGATCAGGTTCGGCACCACACGCGAATCGACGCAGGTGATGAACAGATGATCGGGCGTCTGGGCCTGGGCGAGCTCGACCATGATCGGCCTGACCAGCCGAGCGGTCCGCCCGTGATATTCACGGACCCCCGCCAGGAGTACCTCGCGGGGCGAGGCGACATCGAGTGCCGGATCCTTGTCGCGGTCACGCCGCGACCAGGGCGCCCACCACCGGACGCCCGCACCGGACTTGCGCGACGGGGACGCTTCGCCCGTCACGGCGTTCTCGTACCACGACTCATGTACCTCATCGATGTCGACTTTACCGCCCAGACGCTCATGAGAAAGACGCCAGGTATGAATAGTGTCGAACGCCGCATTGTCCATGAAATCGACATCAAGGTCGAGGTCGACGGGTACACCAGCCGGAATGTCCTGAAGCTCCTGGACGAGCTTCGGCACCCCGAGGAACGTCAGCGATCCGGACACCACGACGTGCCACCGGCCGTCCCGCTGCTCGGTCTTGACCGACACCCTGGTCAGCCGCCGCAGCGCCAGGCAGGCCGCCAGGCCCATCCCCAGCAGGACGCCCTCGCCGAGCCCCAGGACGACCACCCCGGCCAGGGTGAGCCAGTAGATCCAGGTCTCCCGGTGCGGCCGAAGGCCGCGCAGGTGACTCCGGTCGATCATCCGCAGGCCCAGGGCGACCAGCAGCGCCGCCAGCGCGGACAGCGGGATCATCTCGATCACTCCCCCGCACGACAGCGCGAGGACCAGCACCCACGTCCCGTGCAGGACCGTCGAGGCCCGGGTCAGCGCGCCCGCCCGGACGTTGGCCGTGCTGCGGACGACCACGCCCGCGATCGGCAGCCCGCCGAGGAACCCCGACACGAGGTTGCCCGCGCCCTGCCCCATCAGCTCCCGGTCCAGGTCGCTGCGCGCCACTCCGGCCGGCCGCATCCTGTCCACCGCGACGCTGCACAGCAGCGACTCGACCCCGGCGACGAGCGCCACGGACACGATCGCGCCGAGAACATCGGCGAGCGGGGCGTCCGGCGGGGCCGGGAAGACCCAGCCGTCGAACAGCCCGCCGGGCATGTCGACACGCGGCATGTCGAACGCGAACAACCAGGAGACCGCCGTCGCGAACGCCACCGCCACCAGGGGCGCGGGCACCGCACGGAACGGCAGCCGTTCCCAGGCCAGCAGCACCCCGATCGTCAGGAGCCCGATCAGGACCGCGGCCGAGTGGTGGGCGACGAGCTGCCCCGGCAGTTCGCTCAGGTTCTCCAGCGCCGAGTGCTGCGGGGTGCCGCCCAGCACGATGTGGATCTGCGCGAGCACCAGCACCACGCCGATCCCGGCGAGCATCCCGTGGACCACGGCCGGTGAGACCGCCAGGGCCGTGCGGGCGACCCGGCAGGCGCCGAGCGCGATCTGGAGCGCCCCCGCGCACAGGGTGATCGCGCAGGTGGCCTGCCACCCGTAGGTCTGGATCATTGAGGCCACGATGACCGTCAGGCCCGCCGCGGGACCGCTCACCTGGAGCGGCGAACCGCCCAGGAGCCCCACGACGATGCCGCCGACCACCGCGGCGATGAGCCCGGCCGCCACGGGGGCGCCGGACGCCACCGCGATGCCGAGCGACAGTGGAATGGCCACCAGGAACACCACGAACGAAGCGGGCACGTCCTGGCGGGGCGCGATCAGCCGCGCCACTACTTTCTGTGTCTCGATCGTCACCTGACGTATCGAACCACAGAAGATCAGCTCACCGTGGGCCGATCAGGGACGATGCTGACGGTAGGTGTCCCATTCATCCGAAGGACGCGGATTCTGCTCGCCGTAGGGGGCGGCGGGATACCCGGGAGTGTCGCCCGTCGGCGCGCCGTAGAAGCCCTGCTCGCCCGCGTAGTAGCCGGACGACTGCTGCTCCTGCTGCGGGTCGCCCGCCGCGCCGTTGAAGCTGCTGCCGGTGAAGTCGGTGTACCGGCCGGCCTCCTGGCCGCCCGTCGCGGACGCCGACGATCCGTAACCGGATCCGGCGCCCTGCCCCGGCAGGGGGTCGTCGTAGCGGGCGGGCTCGGCGCCGTAGGCGGGGGCGCTGGGGTAGCTCTCGCCGCCGTAGGACGAGGAGGAGCCCGAGGAGTAGGAGGAGCCGCCGGACGTCCCGG
Organism: Actinocorallia longicatena; assembly: GCF_039534125.1. Lineage (NCBI taxonomy): Bacteria > Bacillati > Actinomycetota > Actinomycetes > Streptosporangiales > Thermomonosporaceae > Actinocorallia > Actinocorallia longicatena. Next base: position 219,504 of record NZ_BAAAUV010000009.1, read on the forward strand.
AGGACGACCAGGACGAGCCGTACGCCGAGGCGTCGCGGTCGCCGGACAGCAGCGGGTCGTTCAGCGGGTCGGTGAGCGAGCCGGAGGAGTAGGACGGGGTGGCGGGCGAGGGGCCGTCCTTGCGCCGGTCGGCCTGGATCCGCTGGAGCAGCTCGTCCACGGTGGGCAGGCGGTGGCCGTCGGTGTCGAAGCCGGGCTCCGCCGACGCCGCGGGGGCCGGGCTGTAGGCGGGGGTCGGGCCGGTGCTCAGCGGGCCGCTCAGCGCCGGGGGCGACAGCGGGCCGGTCGTCGACAGCGGGGCCCCGCCCAGCGGCGCGCTCGGCACGGCCGGATAGGCCTGGGTGGCCTCGGGGTCGCGGCTCTCGGCCGCGGGGCGCGCGAACGGGTCGGGCAGGCCCAGCGGGTCGGCCGGACGCGGCGCGGTGTAGCTCGGCTGCTCATACGAAGGAGTCTCGTACGAGGGGGTCTCGTAGGAGGGCTTCTTGTCGTAGGCCGGGGTTTCATAGGACGGGGTGTCGTAGGAGGCCGCGGCGGGCTCGTAGGACGGGGTGGCCGGCTTGTCGTAGGACGGCGGCTCGTAGGCGGCCGGGGCCGCGGGCTCGAACGGGCGCACCGGCGGCTGGTCGAACCGGGTCAGCGGCTCGCTGTTCTGCCAGTCGAGCGCGGACGGCTCCAGCGGGTCGGGCCGCAGCGGCGTGACGGGCAGCGGGTCGGGGTCGTAGCCGCCGGCCACGGGGACGTCGTGCGGCTCGTGCTCGTTGGCGTAGGGGTCGGCGGCGTACTCGTCGGAGTAGCCGTCTCCGTAGCCGGTGTCGGCGTACTGGTCGTTCCCGTACTGGTCGCCGTCGGCGTACTGCCCGTCGCCGTACTGCCCGTCGCCGTACTGGCCGTCACCGTACTGGTCGCCGTAACCGTCGTCGGCCTGGGCGTGCTGGCCCGCGGGCAGGTGCATCGCCTGGGTCGAGGCGGCGGGGGCCACGGGGGCGGCGTGGACCGGCTCGGGGCGCTGGGCGGCCGCGGCGAGCGGGTCGGGGCCCTCGGCGGAGGGGTCCTGGCCGTTGTCGTGCTGCCAGGGGAACTTGGGCTTGTCGAAGGTGATCGTCGCCCAGTAGTCGTCGTCCTCCATCTGCTCGTTCGCGCGGCCGCTGCGGCGGGGCTTGGGGGCCTCGCCGGTCGGGGCGGGCATCGGAGTGCCGGCGACACGGAGGTCGAAGCCGGTGCCGGGCTGCTCGGCGGCCTGCTCGGCCAGCCGGGCGCGCTGCGCCTGCGGCTCGTCGCTCATCCAGTCGTCGTCATCCTCGGCCCGGCGTCCGGCGCGCATACCGAGGACGACGAGCACCACGACCAGGACGACGAGCAGCAGCAAGCCGCCCACTACGAGAAAAATCATCGCTCCACCCAATGCCCATGGTCCAGCGCGAAGGTCCGGTCGGTGACAGGCCCCGTGTTCGTCCGCCTACCACCTTCACACGATCTCCGCAGTTTTCGCCACCGGTCGACGGGACTTCAGGACCCCTTCGACTGCCCGAGATATCCGGTGATCCGACCGCGAGCGATACTGCGGCTCGCGATGGCGGGCAGGGACTTCTTCAGTTTCACGGCGTCACCCGCCGGGATCGGCTCCTTCAGCGCGTACACGGTGTAGCGGTACCTGTGACGCTGCCCCTGTGGGGGGCAGGGCGCCTCGTAGGCCCGCTTCTCGTCCGAGTTCTCGCCGACGATCGCCTTGGGCGGGGTCTGCTGCCCCTCGACCATGTCGAGGGTCGTGCCTTCCAGGTTGGACAGCACCCAGTGAATATAGGTGCCCCCGCGAGCGTCCGGGTCGTCCATGACGATGACGAAGGCCTTCGCGTCGGGGACACCGGACCAGTGGAGCGGCGGAGTCTTGCCCTGACCACGATAAGCGGAACAGGCGTACCTTGGCGGAATGTCTTTCAGGTCGCTGAAAGCCTGCGAGCTGACGGTGAACTCCGCGGTCTCTCCGCCGCCGGATCCGCTGCCGATGATGCCGCAGCCGGAAACCAGACCCGTTGACAGGGCAAGGGCAGCCGCGCATGCGGTGGCCCGAACCGGGGTGATCTGCATCCGACAACCATACGGCCAACGGGCGCGGCGCTCCGCCTTGTGACGTTAGTCATGCGGACGGCCCCACCATCTTGATGCCGAGAGAATTTGTGGCCTAGTTCACGCGTGTAGACCGCTCCATGTTTGCGGTTACGGGAAGATTTGATGTTCTTTCGTGGTTGGACCTTGGTACAGACCCACTCAACTGGGCTAGATTGTGAATGTCTTCACAAGGTGACGCCTTGGTTAACGAACTTCTCTAGGAGCCCGAGATGGCCAGCAGGCCGGAACAGAACCCCGAAGCCCCGCACATCCTCATCGTCGGTGGCGGCTACGTGGGGCTCTACACCGCGCTCCGCCTCCAGAAGAAGCTGAAGAGCGAACTGAAGCGCGGAGACGTCAAGGTCACGATCGTCGATCCCGTTTCCTACATGACCTACCAGCCGTTCCTCCCCGAGGCGGCCGCCGGCAACATCTCGCCGCGCCACGTCGTCGTGCCGCTGCGCAAGGTGCTGCCGCAGGTCAACATCGTCACCGCCCGGGTGACGGAGCTCTCCCAGGCCGAGCGCTGGGCGATCATCCAGCCGGTCGACGGGCCGCCGAAGCGCATCTCCTACGACTACCTCGTGATGGCCGCGGGCGCGGTGTCGCGCACCCTCCCGATCCCCGGACTGGCCGAGAACGGCGTCGGTTTCAAGACCATCGGTGAGGCCATCCACCTGCGCAACCACGTGCTCGCGCAGCTGGACATCGCCGCCACGACCGACGACGCCGAACTCCGCAAGAAGGCGCTGACCTTCGTCGTGGTCGGCGGCGGGTTCGCCGGTGTCGAGGCCCTGGCCGAGATGGAGGACATGGCCAAGGACGCGATCAGGGACTTCCCGAACCTGCGCGCCGCAGACATGCGCTGGGTCATGGTCGAGGCCGCCGACAAGATCCTGCCCGAGGTCGGCCCCGAGCTCGGCAAGTGGACCGCCGAGCAGCTGCGCGGCCGGGGCATCGAGGTCAAGCTGAAGACCTTCCTCAACTCCGCGGTCGACAAGCACATCGTGCTCTCGGACGGCACCGAGTTCGACACCAACACCCTGGTGTGGACGGCCGGCATGAAGGCCAGCCCGATGCTCAAGTCCACCGACCTGCCGCTCGACGAGCGCGGCCGGGTCAAGGGCAACGAGTTCCTCCAGATCGAGGGAACGGTCCGTGCCTTCACCGCCGGTGACAACGCCGCCATCCCCGACCTGACCAAGGACGAGGGCGAGACCTGCGCGCCCAACGCCCAGCACGCCGTCCGCCAGGCCACGGTCCTGGGCGACAACCTCGTCGCGGCCGTCCGCGGCAAGGCCCTGAAGCCCTACCGCCACGCCTACGTCGGCTCGGTGGCCGGTCTCGGCCTCCACAAGGGCGTCGCCCACGTCTACGGGGTCAAGGTGCGCGGCTTCGCGGCCTGGTTCATGCACCGCACCTACCACCTGAGCTGCGTCCCGACCTTCAACCGCAAGGTCCGCGTCGTCGCCGACTGGACCCTCTCGCTGTTCTTCAAGCGCGAGACCGTCTCGCTCGGCATGATCGAGCAGCCGAGGGCCGAGTTCGTCCTGGCCGCCGGGTCGGACCGCCCCAAGGAGCAGTCGGTGATCGAGAGCGCCGCCAAGTAGGCCGCACGTAGAACGCTCCAGGGGAGGGGCACGGCCGGACGGCCGTGCCCCTCCCTCGTTCCCCAGGCCCTAGGATGGAGGGCACGGCGAACGAGTCGGCCGGGCGGTCGCGTCGGGGGTTTCGCCCCCGCCGAGGAAAGTCCGGGCTCCACAGGGCAGGGTGGTCGGTAACACCGACCCGGGGCGACCCGCGGGACAGTGCCACAGAGAACAGACCGCCGCGGCCTCGGCCGCGGTAAGGGTGAAACGGTGAGGTAAGAGCTCACCAGCGCCCAAGGCGACTTGGGCGGCTCGGTAAACCCCACCCGGAGCAAGACCAGACAGTGCGTGCGGGTCCTCGGACCTCGAAGGGCTGCCCGCCCGAGCGCACGGGTAGGTCGCTAGAGGCCGCCGGCAACGACGGCCGTAGATGGATGACCGCCACCGGGCTCACGCCCGGGACAGAACCCGGCTTACACGCCGGCTCGTCCGCCGCATCACCGGAGGCCGCGTCTCAGGACGCGGCCTTCGGCGTCTGCGGTCGCCGCCGCTGCGGCTACAGGGCCGGGAGGTAGTGGGTGTCGTTGAGGGAGCGGACGACCGCCGGGCCGTCGGCGTACCAGTCGACGGTGCACAGGGACGCCGTGTCGAGGTGGAGGCGGTAGAGGATCGTGTTGGGGGCGTCCAGGGCGAACTGGACCATGATCTTGATGGGGGTCACGTGGGAGACCACCAGGACCGTCTGGCGGGGGTGGCGGGCCAGGAGCTCCTCCCTGGCCGTGGTGACGCGGCGGGAGACCTCGGCGAAGGACTCGCCGCCGGGCGGGGCGAAGTCGGGGTCGGCGAACCACGCGTCGAGCTCGTCGCCCCAGCGGGACTGGACCTCGGCGAAGCTGTGGCCCTCCCAGAGGCCGAAGTCCGTCTCACGGAAGCCCGGCTCGGTGTGGATCTCGGCGCCGGTCAGCTCGGCGACGGCCGCGGCGGTGTCCTGGGCGCGGCGCAGCGGTGAGGCGACGATGACGTCGATCTTGACGCTGCTGAGATGGGCGGCGGCGGCCTTGGCCTGGGCCACGCCGAAGTCCGTCAGGGGGATGTCGCCGATGCCGGCGAAGCGGCGCTCGACCGACAGCGGGGTCTGGCCGTGGCGGAGCAGGAGGGTGCGCGTCGGCTCGGTGGTCGGCGGGGCCCAGCCGGCCTTCTGGGGCGGGGCGGGGGCCGGGTCGGGCTCGCGCGGCGACCACTGGCCGCCCCTGGCCGCGGCGTCCATGGCCTCGTTGGCCAGCCGGTCGGCGTGGGCGTTGTCGGCCCGCGGGATCCACTCGTAGGTGATCGCGGGGAAGCCCGAGGCGAGGCCGCGGGCCTGGGCGGCCAGCGGCTTCATGTCGGCGTGCTTGATCTGCCAGCGGCCCGACATCTGCTCGACGACCAGCTTGGAGTCCATGCGGACCAGGACCGCGGCGGCCGGGTCGATGGCCGCGGCCGCCGCCAGGCCGGCGATCAGGCCGCGGTACTCGGCGACGTTGTTGGTGGCCCTGCCGATGGACTCGGCGGCCTCGGCCAGCACCTCGCCCGTCGCCGCGTCCATGACGACGGCGCCGTAGCCGGCGGGGCCCGGGTTGCCCCGTGATCCCCCGTCGGCCTCGACGATCAGCCTGCGTCCGGTCAAAGGCCGGACTCCGCCGTGCGGACGAGGATGCGGCGGCACTCCTCGCAGCGGACGATGTCGTCGGGCGCGGCGGCGCGGATGCGGTTGAGGTCGGAGGTGTTGAGGGCGAGGCGGCAGCCCTGGCACTGGCCGCGCAGCAGGGCGGCGGCGCCGACGCCGTCGAACTGGTCGCGCAGCTTGTCGTACAGGCCCAGAAGATCGGCAGGGATGTCGGTGGCGACGCCCGCGCGGGCGCTGACCGTCAGGCCGGACTCGCCGTCGATCTCCTGCTCGGCCTTGGTCCTGGCGGTGTCCAGCTCGCCGAGCGTGGCGTCGAGGTCGGCCTTCTCGGCCTGGACCTCGGTGACCTTGGCCTCGGCGATCTCCCGGCGCTCCATGATCTCCAGGACGACCTCCTCCAGCTCGTCCTGGCGGCGCTGGAGCGAGGTCAGCTCGGACTGCAGGCCCGACAGGTCCTTGGCGGAGGTGACCAGGCCCGAGTCCAGGCGCTTCTGGTCGCGGTCGGCGCGGGCGCGGACCTGCTCGACGTCCTGCTCGGCCTTGGCCTGCTCGCGGTCGAGGTCGAGGAGGTCGGTCTGCGCGTTCACGAGCCGGGTGCGCAGCTCGTCCGCCTTGCCCTGCAGCGCGGCGATCTCGGCGATCTCGGGCAGGGTGCGCTTGCGGTGCGCCAGCCTGGCCAGGCTCGAGTCCAGTTCCTGCAGGTCGAGTAGACGCTGCTGGTCTTGGGGTGCGGCTTTCACTGAACTCCTTCAACTGCATGGGACCACGCGTCGGTGACCAGCGTGGAGATTCGAGTCTTCACTACGGGATCGAGGAATGCGGACAGATCGACCAGCCAAGGCCACTCGGTGGCCCAGTGGGCGGCGTCGACCAGTGCCATGGGGCCCGTCGCGAGGGACTCCGACACGGGGTGGTGCCGCAGGTCGGAGGTGAGGTAGACGTCCGCTCCCGCGGCCCTGGCCGTCTCGATCAGCGAGTCGCCCGCCCCGCCGCACACCGCGACGGTGCGCACCGGCCGTTCGGGATCACCGGCGGCCCGCACCCCCCAGGAGGTCTTCGGCAGGCCGGCGGCGGCCCGCGCGGTGAACTCCCGCAGGGGCACGGCACGGTCGAGCTCGCCGATCCGGCCCAGACCGCGCCGCGGGTCGTCCTGCGACGGCCTGAGGGGCCGCAGCGGCCCCGTGAGGCCCACGGCCCTGGCCAGCGCGTCCGACACTCCCGGTGCGGCGACGTCGGCGTTGGTGTGGGCGGTGTAGAGGGCGGCGCCCGCTCTGATCATCCGATGGACGGTGCGGCCCTTCGGGGTGGTGGCCGCGACGCTGTTCACTCCGCGCAGAAAAAGCGGGTGATGGGTGATCACGAGTTCGGCGCCTCCGGTGAGCGCCTCGTCGATCACCTCGGCGACGGGGTCGACGGCCAGCAGGACCGACGAGATCTCGGCGTCCGGGTCGCCGCAGACCAGGCCCACGGCGTCCCAGGACTCCGCCCAGACGGGCTCGAATCGGCCCTCGATCATCTGGATGAGTTCGGAGAGACGCACGTCTCGCAGGTTATCGTGGTTTCGCACCGGTCTTCCGGGATCCCGGCACCGAGTCATACAGTCGGGGGTGTCAGGTCACGCACCCGGGGATCAAACCGGAGCGTCGATACGTTGGAGAGTGCGTGAAGTCACCGTTCCGCCGCCGCAAGCGGCCCTCAGGCAAGATCGTCCAGCAGGGCGAGGCTAAGGCCAAGAAGGCCGAGCAGCAGGCCAAGCTCGAGGCCAAGATGGCCGTGCCCGAATGGGCCCAGGAGGCCACGGGCACCGAGGAGACCAAGAACGGCAGCTTCATGCAGTCCCTGCGCGGCGACGGCGAGGCCGGTGCCGGGTTCGGCGCGGGGATCTTCGAGGACCTGCACGCGGCCTTCAGCGGTGCCAAGAAGATCCAGCTCCAGGAGCAGGAGGCCGAGAAGCTCCGCCGCCACGACGACCTCCAGCAGGCCGGCACCGGCGGCAACCGTCCCGACCTCGACTCGGGCCGTATCCGCATCCGCACCACCCGCCCCAAGGACCAGGGCGAGGACAGCTGATCAACCCGAGCTGAACACGGGGTTGATTCCGACATATCCGTTACGCCAGGCGCTACGCTCCGCCTCGTGCGCGTACGGACCTCCGTCCTCCTGCTCCTCCTCCTTCCCCTGCTGCTCTGCGCCTCCGGCGGCCGGGCCTCCGCGACCACGGCGCCGTCCGGCACCGCGGTGCTCGTCGGCATCCCCGCGCTCCGCTGGGACCAGGTCAACGCCCGTGACACGCCCCACCTGTGGAAGGTCATGGCGAACGGGGACACCGCGGCGCTGTCGGTCCGCACCCTCGGAACCGTCGCCTGCCCGATCGACGCCTGGCTGACGGTCTCGGCCGGGGCCCGGGCGGCCCGCGACGGGGGCGCCTGCGCCACGCTGCCCGAGACGGTCCCCGGCATCGGCGGCACGGCCCTGCCCGGCTACGCCGAGACCCGCAGGCGCAACCTCGAGGGCCGCTTCCAGGCACCGGTCGGGCTGCTCGGCGAGACCGTCCACGCCGCGGGCGGCTGCACCAGCGCCGTCGGGCCCGGCGCGGCGCTCGCCGTCGCCGACGCCCGGGGCGCGCTCGACCACTACTCCCCCGCCGTCACCGGGATGAGGACCGGCTGCGCGATCACCGTCGTCGATCTCGACGAGGTGCTGCGCTCCCCCGAGGACCCCGCGGCGGTCCGGGCGGCCGACGTCCGGCTCGGGGAGGTCCTGGCCCTGGTCCCCCCGTCCGCGACGGTCCTGGTGGCGGGCCTGTCCGACGGCACGGGCGATCTCGCCCACCCGGTCACCGCGACGCCCCGGCTGCGGGCGCTGGCCGTGACCGGCGCGGGCTTCCCCGCGGGACGCTCCCTCACCTCCGACTCCACCCGCCGCGACGGGACGGTCATCACCCCCGACCTGACCGCGACGCTCCTGACGGCCGCCGGGATCACCGTCCCCGACGAGGCGATCGGCCGGGCCCTGCGGCCGGGCGCCCCGCGCGACCGTGACCAGGCGGCGGCCGTCCGGGACCTCGCCGGGCAGGACGTCGGCGCGCAGACCTACCGGACCGTCCTGCCCCGCTTCTTCACCGGGCTCGTCATCGCCCAGGTCGCCTTCTTCGTCCTGGCCGCGCTGCTCCTGCGCAGGGACGGGCTGCGCGGGCGGCGCCGCGTCCTGGCCGTCGCGCTGGCCAGCGCCGCCGTCCCCGCCTCGACCTATCTGGTCAACCTGCTCCCGTGGATGACCAGCGGCTCCCCCAAGGCCGCGCTGCTCGGCGGGATCGCCCTGTGCGACGCGGCGATCGTCACCGTGGCGCTCGCCGGGCCCTGGCGGCGCTCGCTGCTCGGCCCCGGGACGGTCGTCGCCGGGATCACGGCGCTGACGATCGCGGTCGACCTCCTCGCAGGCACCCCGCTGCAGACCTACAGCCTCATGGGCTACTCCCCGCTGGTCGGCGGGCGCTACTACGGCCTCGGCAACATCGCGTTCGCGGTGTTCGCGACCTCGACCTTCCTCGCCGCCGCGGGCATCGCGCACGGCCTGACCCGGCGCGGCCACGGCCGGGGGACGGCCGTCACCGTCATGGCCGTCCTGTGCCTGGCGGCGATGGCCCTGGACGGGGCACCGATGTGGGGCGCCGACTTCGGCGGCGTGATCGCGATCGTCCCCGGGCTCGCGATCGTCACGCTGATGGCGGCGGGCAAGAGCGTCTCCCCCGCCAGGCTGGCCCTGTTCTGCGCGGTCGGCGGGGTCATCGTGCTCGGCGTCGCCTTCCTCGACCATCTGCGCCCCGCCGTCGAGCAGACCCATCTGGGCCGGTTCTTCGGCGATCTGTCGCACGGGCACGCGGGCCCGGTCGTGGAGCGCAAGTTCCTCGCGATGGCCAGGACGTTCCGCAACCCGACGCTGGTGCCGATCGTGCTGGCCGGGATCGGCTTCCTGGTGGTGGCGCTGCGCAGGCCCGGCCGGGTCGGCGGCGGAGCGCTGCACCGGACGTTCGAGCGGGCGCCGCTGCTGCGGGCCGGTCTCGCGGGCGCGCTGGCCACCGCGGTCATCGGGCTGCTCGTCAACGACTCGGGCGTCGCGGTCCTCGCCCTCGCCCTCGTCGTCGCCATCCCCCTCGCCCTGACGGCCACCGTCAACGAGCGCCTCTGACCCCGAGGCGGCTCTAGCGCGCCGCGGCCTCGCGCCGCGGCCGTGAGGCACGCAGCCCGTGCTCGAGCGCTCCCTCGTCGAGCCACTTCCCGAGCCTGGCCCAGGTCGTGGTGCGGGCGGCCCGGCCGGTCAGGACGCCCAGGTGCCCGCCGGGCGCGGTGTCGAAGCGGACCCTGGGCGAGCCGGTGAGCGTCCGGGTCAGCGGATGGACCGACTGCCAGGGGGCGACGGCGTCGCTCCGGCCCGCGATGGCCAGGACCGGCACGTTCACGTCCGCGAGACGGACCTCCCGGCCGGCGATCACGATCCTTCCGCCGGCGAGGTCGTTGTCGCGGAAGAAGGAGCGGTATCGCTCGCCGGCGGACCGGCCGGGGCCGGCGGCCGTCCGGTCGGAGAAGGCGTCGACCGCCTCGATCTGGGCCAGGAGGTCGGCATTGTCGAGGTTCGTCAGAACGGTCAGCGGACGCAGCAGATACCTGTCGATTCCGAGCATCTTCCGGCCGTTCTCGACCAGCGGCCGCAGGGCTCCGGCGGGCGCCACCCGGCCGAGGTCGGCCACCGCGCCCACGGAGGCGATGGCGGCGATGGGCAGCCCCGGGCGGGCGGCGGCGGCCAGCACCGAGAAGATGCCGCCGAGACACCAGCCGACGAGCTGGACGGGCTGACCGCCCGCGTCCTCGCTCACCCTGCGGACGGCGGCGGGCAGGAGTTCGTCGACCCAGTGCTCCAGGCCGAGGTCACGGTCGGCATAGCTGATCTGGCCGTAGTCCACGAGGTAGGTGCGGCGGCCCGTGGCGACCAGGTGCTCGGCCAGGCTGCACCCGCGACGCAGGTCGAACGCGGCGCCCGCGCCGGCGGCCGGCGGCGGTACCAGCAGCACCGGCGGACCGGTCGGGACGACGTCCCGCGCGGGCCGGTAGCGGCGGACGGTCCCCTCGCGCACGCCGTCGAGGAGGTCGGCGGGCGAACTGCGAAGATCGGCGAGACGTCCATAGAGGATTTTGCGGGAGGTATTACTCGCAGCGGCGCGGATCTTCCGGGGTGAGGGAATCATGAGCATATCATCCACGACCAATCACAACTGGATTGCATGGCCCTGAAATCGGACATCACCTGACCTGCAATAACACGAAGGTACAACTCGGACGCATGGCGGAAATCACCATCGCATGACCACTGCGTTAAATCCGCTTCCCCGCACGAAGAGTGACGCGCGGCCGGGAGGTGCCGCATAATGGCCGCTACACCCCGTTCGCAGCGGACATCAGGCGGTCACGAGTGACGACGATCCGTCCCGGCTTCACCGAACCCCAGCCGCACGCCCAGCCGCACCCCCCGGCGCCCGCGCCCCGGCGGCGCCTGCCCACCGGGCTGCTGCTGTCGCGGTCTCCGGGCGAGCCCGTGCAGCCCGCGGCCGAGCCGCTGATCGCCGCCTACAAGGCCACCCATCCCGCCGCCGACCCCGCCGAGCTGCGGCGGGCCTACGCGGTGGCCGAGCGGATGCACCGCGGCCAGATGCGCAAGTCCGGCAACCCCTACATCACCCATCCGCTCGCGGTCGCCACGATCCTCGCCGAGCTCGGCATGGACCGCACGACCCTGGTCGCGGCGCTCCTGCACGACACGGTCGAGGACACCGCGTACACGCTCGGCGAGTGCAGGGCCGACTTCGGCGACGACGTGGCCGCCCTCGTCGACGGCGTCACCAAACTCGACGGCGACCGCTGGGGCAAGGACCGCGCCGAGGCCGAGACCTTCCGCAAGATCGTGCTGGCGGGCGCGGCCGACCTGCGGGTGCTCATCATCAAGCTGACCGACCGGCTGCACAACCTGCGCACCCTGGGCTTCCAGCCGCCCCACAAGCGCGAGAAGATCGCCCACCGCACGCTCGACCTGCTCATCCCGTTCGCCGACCGGCTGGGCATCTACGTGCTGAAGCGCGAGATGGACGACCTCGCCTTCGCCACCCTCGACCCCGACGCGCACGCCGCGACCGAAACGGCCGTCCGCGAGGCGCTGACCCGCGCCCCCCTCGCGCTCGGCCCCTGCGCCGCGCTGCTGCGCGCCTGCCTCGCCGCCCAGCGGGTGCGGGCCGAGGTGAAGATCAGGCCACGGCACCTGTGGTCGGTCCACAAGAGCCTCGACGGCGACCTCGACGGGATCCGCCCCAGCGAGGTCACCCGGCTGCTCGTCCTCGTCGACGGCACCGACCAGGACTGCTACATCGCGCTCGGCGCCGTCCACGCCGCGCTGCACCCGTTCTCCGGCCGGGTGAAGGACTACATCGCCCTCCCCCGCTTCAATCTGTACCGGTCGCTGCACACCGTCGTGATCGGCCCGGACGGCGACCTGCTCGACGTCATCATCCGCACCCGCGCCATGCACGAGGTCGCCGAGTACGGGGTGATCGCCCACATCCGGCAGGCCGACTCCGGCAAGGCCAAGGTCGACGCCGTCGCGAGCCGCAGCGACCTGCCCTGGCTGGCCCGCCTGCTGGCGTGGGAGGCCGACGTGCCGTCGGCGGGATTCCTCGACTCGCTGCGCACCGACCTCGCCGAGGGCACCATCGCGGTCTTCACCCCCGAAGGCGTGATCATGCCGCTGCCGCAGCGCTCGACCGCCCTGGACTTCGCCTACGCCCTGGACCCGGAGACCGGCGAGCACAGCATCGGCGCCCTGGTGAACGGCAGGCTCGCCCCGCTGTCGTCGGAGGTGAAGGTCGGCAACGTGGTCGAGATCCTCACGGCCCCCGACGCCGCCCCCACCGCCGACTGGCTCGGCTTCGCCCGCACCGCCAAGGCCCGCGCCCACATCCAGCGTTACCTCGACGGCACCCGCGACGACGAGGACGCCCGCGACGGCCGCGCCGCGGTCTCCGCCGCCCTCGCCGAACACGATCTCGACCTCCTCGCGGCCGAGGCGGGCGGCGAGTGCCTCTCGATCGCCCGCGACCTCGGCTACCCCGACGTCGAAAGCCTCTACGGCGCCGTGACGACGGGAGCCGTCCCCCTGACCGAGCTCATCACCCGGTTCAGGAGAACGGCTCCCTAGGGTCCGTAGCCACCCTGATGACACCGATGCGGCGTGTCAGGAGGACTTGACGAGTTCGTCCTGCTCGCCTGACAGGTCGTCGGGGGCCGTGAACCCCTCGTCGTCCTTCTTGGTGAACAGGGCGCTCGGCCACCAGAAGTAGCGGCCGACGTCCAGGGTCAGCGCGGTGACCAGCACCGAGCGAACGATGATCGTGTCAAGCAGCACGCCGAAGGCGACCACGAAACCGAGCTCCGCGGCGAACACCATCGGCATCGCGCCGAGCGCGGCGAAGGTACCGGCCAGGACCAGACCCGCGGAGGTGATGACCCCGCCGGTCGCCGACAGGCCGATCAGCGCGCCCTTGCGGGTGCCGTGCTGCTGGCTCTCCTCCCTGATCCGGGTGACCAGGAAGATGTTGTAGTCGATGCCGAGGGCCACCAGGAAGGTGAACGCCATCAGCGGGAACGAGGCGTCCATTCCCTCGAAGTGGAACACGTGCAGGAATACCAGGTTGCTGACGCCGAGCGCCGCCGCGAAGGACAGCACCACGGTGATCATCAGCAGCAGCGGGGCGACGAGGGCCCGGAGGAGCAGCGCCAGAATCAGGAACACCACCACGAGGATCACCGGAATGATCACCTTGGAGTCACGTGAGGCGGCGTCCTCCATCGCGACGGTGATGGCCGTGCCGCCGCTCAGCTTGGCATCGGCGCCCTTCACCGCGTGGACGGCGTCGCCCGCCCGCCGGACCGAGTCCATGGCGGGCTTGCTGTTCGGCGCGTCCCTCAACGTGGCCAGGGTGAAGACCCGGCCGTCCTTGACGGGCTGCTGCGGCGAGACCTCGCTGACACCGGGGGTACCGGCCAGCGCGGCCTTGATCTCGGCGGCCTTGTCCGCGTTGGCGATCACATAGATCGGGTCACCGGAACCGGACGGGAAGTGCTTGGATTGGATCTCCTCACCGGTGACCGCCTGGGTGGTCTTGGTGAACTGGTTCTTCTGGGAAATGCCGTCGGCCTTGAGACCCACCAGGCCGAAGGAGAGACCGGCGAGCGCGACGGCGGTGATGATCCACACGATGCGCGGACGGACGGCGACCTTCTGCCCGACGCGGCCCCACACGCTCTCGTGGGAGACGTCGGCGGTGCCCTCGTGGGGGATGCGCGGCCAGAAGATCCAGCGTCCGAAGATGACCAGGAGAGCGGGCATAAGGGTCATCATCGCGGCGAGCCCGACGACGACGCCGATGGCGCAGACCGGGCCGAGACCCTTGGTCGAGTTGAGCGTGGCGAGCATGAGGATCATGAGGCTGATCGCGACGGTCGCGGCGGAAGCGATGATCGCCTCGCCGGCCTTGTGCAGCGCCTCGGCCATCGCCACGTGGACGTCCCGGTGCTTGCGGAGTTCCTCGCGGTAGCGGGCGATCAGCAGTAGGGCGTAGTCCGTCGCCGCACCGACCACCAGCACGGTGAGGATGAAACTGCTCTGCGCGTTGACCGTGAGCCCCGCGTACTTGGCCAGAAGATAGATGACCCACTCGGCGACCGCCACCGCGACACCCGCGGTGATGAGCGGCACGAACAACAGGGTCGGGCTGCGGTAGGTGAACAGCAGGATGACGAGCACCACCAGGAAGGTGATGGCGCCGAGCAGGCCCATGCTGCTGAAGATCTTGCCGGAGTCGGCCGCGTAGCCGGACGGGCCCGTGACATGGGTGCCCAACCCGTTCGCGCCCTTCTCCGCGATGGCGATCATGCCGTCGACCGTCTTGGCGATGCCGTTCCAGCCCTCGGAGCCGAGTTTGACCTGGATGACGGTCTGCAGCGCCTTGCCGTCCTTCGACGGGATCGGGCCCTCGATCTGGCCGACCACGCCCTCGACGCCCTTGAACGCCTCGGCGTCGGCCTTGGCCTTGGTCTGGTCGGCCGGGGTCAGCCCGGACTCCCGGTCATAGATGACGATGGCGGGCATCGTGTCGGCGGGCTGGAACTTGGCCGCCTCCTCGATCGCCTTGGTGGCCTCGGCGTTCTTCGGCAGCCACGCCGACATGTCGTTCTTTTCAACATCACCGAGCTTGCCGAACATGGCACCGAGCACGAACAGAACGATCCAGACCGCTAGAACGATCCATTTCGCGTTCCGCCCGGCGGGCCAGGCTGCGATCTTTCGAGCCATGGGGGGTTTGCCTCCGTTAGCGAGAAATCTCTTACTGATCGAAGGCTACGGGCGGCCACTGACAGAACGCTGCCGGGGTGCTGTTAAGCGCCCGTGAGCCTCGTCACTTCAGTCGCCGGCGGGCCCGTAGACATCCCAGAGCTCGCCCAGGAAGAACCTGCCGAAGCGATTGAGCGCGCCGAGGCCGTCGGGGCCCTCGGTACGGAAGGTGGTGAGCTGCTCGACGAAGTCCACGAGCCTGATGTGCAGGGTGCCCGCGCCGACGACGGATTCTTCGGCATCCTCGGCGAGGTGTCCATCGAATATCCGGTAGTACAGCGTCGTGGTGTCCGGCCAGATGTGGGTGGCCGGGCCGTGATGGATGTCCTTCCATCCCGACAGGGTCAGCGGGCGGCCCTGGACGTCGGAGAAGAACAGCCGGTAGCGCATCTCGCGCCGGTCGGGTTCGAGCACGCCCTCCCTGCTGACGGGCACGAACAGGTTGAACCAGCCGCGCTCGACCCGGCGGCGGCCACCGAAGTCGGGAGCCTCGATCCAGCCCTCGGCTCCGGCCAGGTGGCCCGGTTCGGCCAGGAAGCGGGTGACGTCGTCGGCGGTGATGGTGAGCCGGAAGGCGAGCTTCGCCCCCCGGTCCTCGTCGTGCGGGTCGCACGCCCCCGGGACGTGGTGGCCCTTCATCTCCTCGGTGAACGACAGCGACGTGCCCCCCTTACCCCGTTCCTTCGGAGCACGTGCGCTGCCGCTCCCCTCCCCTCCTGTCGGGCCGGCCGTCCCCACGGCCGGCCCGGCCCCCGTTCCCGTGGCCTGTTCCGGGTCGGCGTCCCCCGCCGGCCCGGTGGGATGCGCCGCCTTGGTGCCGGTCAGGATGGAGGTGCACATCCGGTCGGCGAGGGCGGCGATGGTCAGTGACGGGTTGGCGCCCACGGGTCCCGGGAGGGCCGCCCCGTCGGCGATGTACAGCCCCGGCAGGCCGAAGACCTCGCCGTAGGCGTCGCAGACGCCCTCGCCCGGGTGGCGGCCCATCGGGGCGCCGCCGAGCGGGTGGACGCTGATGACCCTCTTGCGGAACCACAGCGGATTGTCGTGGTACCGCGCGCCGAGCACGTCGGCCATCTTCTGCATGGTGCCGCGGATGCGGTCGAAGTAGTCCTTGCTGGTGGCGACGGTCCAGTCGGCGCACAGGTTGCCGTCGCGATCGAGGCTCAGGACGCCGTCGGGGACGTCGCGGCCCATCGCCAGCAGCGGCAGCGAGCTCACCGAGAGGGCCCCGCTGCCGATGAGGTCGGCCACCTCCTCCGACAGGTTGGTGTCGGGGGCGGCGGAGAAGAAGTCGGCGAACCGCTCCCACAGGAACTCCGCGGTGCGGGCGAGCTGGCCGGGCACGTCGAGGCCGAACAGCATCCAGTCGACGAACCCCGGATAGCCGCCGTCCTGGATGTAGGCACCGCGCCCGGTGGAGCTGCCGTCCAGTTCGTCCGGGAGCCGGATCGCGCTGGTGATCACCGGCCCCTTGGACGCGTCCAGCGGCCTGATCCGGTCCCGGTCCTTGGCCTTCAGCAGAAAGGTCAGGAGGTCGCCGTTGCCGCAGAACCTGCTGCCCAGCGCGGGGCTCATGCCCGGGAGCCCCGACGCCAGCAGCAGCCGGACCGTTCCGTAGGTCCCCGCACCCATGACCAGCTTGTCGCAGCCGATGGTGCCGGACTCACGGTGCCCGGTGTCAGGGTCGTACCTGACGTAGTCGACCAGGTAGCCGCCCCCCTCGCGGACGCGCACCCGCTTCGCCTCGTGCAGCGTCCGGAGATCGGCTCCCCGGTGCTTCGCGGCCGAGAGATAGGTGTGGTCGAGACTGTTCTTGGCTCCGTCGTTGCAGCCGATGTCACACTCGCCGCAGAGCCTGCACGTGGTGCGCGCCGCTCCGTGAAGGTTCGGATAGGCGAGGGGGGCGAGCTGCTCGCGCAGCCCCGGCACGGCCCCTGTCTGCGTGCCGAAGCTGACCGCGAGCGGCGGACGGAACCAGTCGAGCCCCAGCTCGGCTGCCGCGTCCTGCATGGCGTGGGTCTTCGCCGTTCCCCCGAACGGCTCGAACTCCACGGGGTAGGGGGAGACGCCGATGAAGCGTTCGACGTCGTCGTAGTGCGGATCGAGGTCGGCCCGCTTGACCGGCCAGTGCTCGTACCCGCCCCCGGGCAGCGCCTGCTCGTGGACGAACCACTTCTCGTCCTTGCGCAGGAGCACGTTGGCGTAGATCAGCGAGCCGCCGCCGAGCCCGGAGGAGACGACGGAGTCGTAGCCGTCGAACCGCCAGACGTCGTACATCCCGTACAGCGACTTGCGCGGGTCCCAGAACGCCCGGCCCATCTCGGCCGGGGTGCGCGGGAACTGGCCGGGCGCGTAGGCCTGGCCGCGTTCGAGCAGGACGGTCGAGAGCCCCGCGTCGGCGAGCCGGAAGGCCGCCACCGACCCGCCGAACCCGGAGCCGATGACCACCGCCTGGACGTGCTCCATCAGACGGCCTTCTTCCGGAGATACTCGACGATGCGGGGAAAGACCTCGAGGTGGGCGTTCTTGCCGATGAACGGATCGACGTGGCCGTAGCCGGGGAGGATCTCCAGCTCGTGCCTGCCGGGGGCGGCCTCTTCGAGCGCCGCGTGGGTGAAGGCGTTGGAGTCGGTGAACACGTGGTTCTCCGACCCGGTCAGGAACAGGATGGGCGTCTCGACCGAGGCGAGGTCGTCCACGAAGCCGGACGGCAGCCGGTCGTCGCCGGCGTCCCACTTCACGGCGTGCCCGGCCTCGACCATCCGGTGGACGTGCCGGTAGTAGTGGACCCCGCTCGGCCCGCACAGGTCGGCCATCCGGTGGTGGGTGACGTCCTCGACCTGCTCGTGGGAGAACATGGCGGGCTTGCCGCTGCCCCACATGAAGCTGAGCATGTGGCAGGCGGTGTCGGAGCACTCCCGGTGGAACAGGGAGACGCCGCGCTGGAAGAGCTTGCGGCGGGTGAACCAGGGGGCGTCGCCGAAGCGCGGGTCCAGGACCGGCATCGACAGGCCGTACTCGGCGAGGGCCGGCCCGAACCGCAGCTTCCACCGGGCCCACCCGGGGACGCGCGGATGCAGCGAGACGCTGTTGGACACGACGCTGGTGATCTGGTCGACCTTGCCGCCGAACAGGCTCATCATGAACGTCACGGAGCCGAGGCAGTGCGCGATCACGTGGACCCTGCGGTCGCCGACGGCCTCACGGAGCGCCCGCAGCGCCGACGGGTGGTCGAAGGCGGCCACGTCGTCGAGCGTGTAGCGGTGGGTCTCCATGTCGTAGGGGAACCGGTTGCTCATCCGGAAGTCCAGCGCCCACACGTCGGTGAAGCCGTTGTCGAGCAGGTGCGACACCAGATTGGTGTGCTCGGGCATGATGAACATGTCCCGCGACAGGGTGAGCCCGTGGATCAGCAGGACCACGTCGTCGCAGTCGGCGCGGTGGAAGCGGGTGAGGCTCAGGCCCAGGCCGTCTTCCGTCGCGAAGAGGCGCTCCGACACCTCGGCGTCGGTCACCCCGTCGAGAGTGAACCTCGGAATCTTCAACCTGTCCTCCAGCGGCGCGTGTGAGAACACGATCCCGGATTACGTGGTTTTCCGGCATCGTGGGAAACCCTGAGCTTTGTCCGTACGCGGAGGTACGGGTACGCCACCTAGGATTCGCCCGGGGCCTCGCAGGTTCCCTCTATTCGCGAGGAAGGTCCCGTATCGCACCCGCAACGCCCACCCGCGACGTCACGTCCAGCTTGCTGAAGATGTTCGACAGGTGGGTCTCGACGGTCCTGACGCTGATCACCAGCTTGTCGGCGATCTGCTGGTTGGTGTAGTCGTCCGCGACGAGCTGGGCGACCTCCAGCTCGCGCCGGGACAGGCCGAACGGCCCGGTCCCGCGGCCCTTCTCCCGGACCGGGACCCGCAGCCCGTGCCGCCGCTGCTCGCGGACGGCGTGCGCGAGCAGCCCGTCGGCCCCCAGCTCGGCGAAGATCGTGACGGCCTCGCGCAGGTCGGCCAGCGCCGCGTCCTTGGCGGGCTCGGCGGACCCGGCGGCCAGCAGGGCCCGTCCGCGGAGCAGGGGGTAGGGGGCCAGCAGCGCGGCGGCCTCGCGGGCCAGCGGCGCGGAGCCCTCGGCGTGGGCGCGGGCCAGCGCGGCCATCCCCCGGCCGAGGACCCAGGGGCCGTGCTGCCCGGCCACCCGTTCGGCGTGCTCCGCCCAGCGGACGGCCTCCTCGCGCCGGTCGCGGTGGGCCTCCGCCCCGGCGAGCTGCTCCGCGCAGGCCATCATGGTGCCGGGGTCCAGGACGGGATCGACGAAGTCGGCGCACGCCCGGCGCAGCGCCTGGACGCCCTCCTCGGCGTCGCCGGAGGCCAGCAGGGCGACGCCGTGGGCGTAGTGGGCCGTCGACCCCCACACCTCCCCGGTGCCCGTCCCGGTGGCGAGGGCCTCACCGATCCTGACCAGCCCGAGCTCGGCGTCGCCGGACCAGACCGCCGCGAGGCAGGCCTGGGTGAGGGCGAAGACGAGCTGCTGCCCCGAGCCGAGCAGCCGGGCGATGTCGGCGCCCTCCTCGGCGGACGCGGCGGCGTCGGCGAGCCTGCCGACGGCGATCAGCGCGACCGCCTGCCCGGCCAGCATGTTGGTGATGACGTAGGACTGCTCCCCCGCCCTGGCGATCGCCAGCAGCCGGTCGAAGTGGCGCAGCGCCCGCTCGGGACGGCCGATGAGCGCCTCGGTCCAGCCCAGCCAGGTGAGGATGTCCATCCAGTCGGGGAGCTGCTCGTCGGGGGCGAGGTTGAGCTGGGTCCCGGCGGCGTCGAGGAACTTGAAGGCCTCGGCGGTGCGGCCCGCGGCGTGGGCGGGCAGGGCGCGCAGCGCGGCGACGGCGACCTCGAGCCCGCCGGGCCAGTCACGGCCGATGTCGGGCATCAGGTCGAGGACGGCCTGGGCGGCGCGGAAGTCGGCGCGCAGCAGGCTCTCGGCGACCAGCCGCAGCCGCAGCGGGACGGCGACGGCCGACTGGCGGCCCGGCAGCCGGCGCAGCTCGGCCAGGAGCACCGCGCGGGCCTGCTGCGGCCGGTCGAGCTGGCGTTCGGCCAGCGCCAGCGACCGGACGGCCAGCGCCCGCATCGCGTAGTCGTCGTCGGACAGCATGCCCAGCGCCTCGAGCGCCGCGTCACGGGCCTCGGCGAGCCTGCCGCCGAGCAGCTGGGCGCGGACCAGCTCGACCAGCAGGCCCAGGCGCTGCGGGTCGTCGGGCGGCATCAGCCGCAGCGCGGCCAGCAGCCGGTGCCCGGCGGTCGCGGGGGCGGGCCCGGCGGCGCTGCGCGCGGCCGAGACGAGCGTGTCGATCGCGGACTGGTCGCCGAACCGCGCGGACCGCTCCACATGCCGGGCCCTGACACTCGCGGGCGCGCCGAGCACGGTCAGATGGGCGGCGACCCTGCCGTGGGCGGCCAGCCGCCAGCCCGCCGCGGCGGCGGTGTAGACGGCCTGCCTGACCAGGGGGTGCCGGAACCGGAACCGGCCGGGCGCCGAGGGGCGGGCCACGTCGCGGGCGACCAGCTCGTCGATCGCGGCCAGGGCGAAGCTCTCCGACACGTCGGCGGCGACCGCGACGAGGACCGGATCGAACTCCTCGGCGGCCACGGCCGCCCCCTGCGCGGCGACCTGGGCACCCGCCGTCAACCGGCTGATCTCCAGATGGAGCGCCGCCCGGACGGCCCGCGGCAGCTCGTCGGACTCGTTGGCCTCGGTCTCTGCCTGCTCGGACCGGGCGAGGGCGTCGAGGTAGAAGGGGTTGCCGCCGCTGGCCTCGTACAGCCGGGCGCACCGCTCCCTGCCGATCTCGGGACCGAGCAGCTCGGCGACCTCCTCCAGGCTGAGCGGCCCGACCGTGATCTGCTCGCCGTACTCGGCGAGCGCCCCCAGCCTGGGCATCGCCTGGACAGGACGGTAGGCCAGGGCGACCAGGACCCGTCCGCGCGGCGGATGACGGACGAGATGGTCGAGCAGCTCGACGGTCGCCTGGTCGGCCCAGTGCAGGTCGTCGAGGATGAGCACGAGGCCGTCGTCGCGGGCCAGCTCGTCCAGGAGCTGGCGCGCGGCCTTGTGCAGCCGGTAGCGGCTGCCCGCGCCGGTGACCTCGGCGGCGGCCTCCTCCAGGGCGGGGAAGACCGTCCCGAGCAGCCGGACCGCGCTGGGGCCGAGCCTGCGCGACACCTCCGGGGCGTTCTCGAGATGGTCGTCGAGCGCGTCGACGACGGCCCCGAACGGCATCTCCTCGTCGAACTCGGCCGCCCGGCCCCACAGGGTGAGGCGGCCCCGCGCGAGCGCGGCGGAGGCGAGCTCGGCCAGCAGCCGGCTCTTGCCGCAGCCGGGATCGCCGACGAGACTCAGGAAGGAGAACCCGGGACGGTCCAGGACCTCGCCGAATCCGTCCAGCACGTCCCGTCTGCCGACGAGGGGCTCTTGGGCGGGCTGCGGGGCTTCTGGCACGATCAAACTTTACCGACGTCGCGTCGGTTATGGGATATACCCGGCGGCAATAGGCGGGACACAGGTTGATAGAGATCCTGGAGCAGTGATCTGGAGCAGTCCGGCGCGCGTCAGCCCAGGCCCTGCATCGCCTCGGTCCACTCGGCCGTGAGCCCGTGCAGCTCGGCCAGCTCCCTGACCGCCTCCAGCGGGCCGCGCAGCGAGGGGTCGTGCAGCAGGGCCGCCGACTCCAGCGCCAGGTCGAGCGGGTAGTTGTCGACGGCCGGGTCGGTGAGCAGCCGGTGGATCCCGGCGACGGCGCGGCGGTCGCCGCGCTCGGCCAGGCCGCGGACCGCCTCCGCCGCGACGACCAGCGACTCGTCCTCGACCCGCGCGGCCAGGGCCGTGCGGATCTGCGGCGTGTCGGACTCCAGGAGCGACAGCGAGGTCGTCGCCCAGTCGCGGACGTCCTCGTGCTCGTCGCCCGTCATCCGGATGAGCTCGCCGGTGCCGAGGGCGTCGTCGGGCGGGAGCACGGACATGAGCGCGAACGCGACGGCGTCGCGGACGGCCGGGTCGTCGTGCCGGGAGTGCTTCAGGACCTCGGGGAGCGCCGCCGCGTCGCCGTGATGGCTCAGCGCGAGGATCAGCGAGCGCAGCAGGGCCGGATCGGTCTCGTCGCGCGTCATCCGGCGCAGAATCGGCAGCGACTTCGTCGCGAAGGGGCGGTCCCCTCCCCTGCCGAGCTGGGCGAGGACGTCCACGCCGAGCCTGCGGCGCAGCGGGTCGGGATCGGCGGCGAGCTTCGCGGCGTCCTCGAAGGTCCCGGTGTCGGCGCGCTCCTGGAGGGTTCTGACGCTCTCCCACCAGGCGGGCCGCTCGGTGACGTCGCGGCGCCCCTCGGTCGCGGTCGGGCGGGCGGCGCGGAACTCCAGCGCCCGGCCGACCAGGGTCTCGAACGGCGTCCGCGTCCCGAGCTCGCGCTCCAGGACGGTCGCGATCGCGCCGTGACCGGTCTGCTTCTCGCTGAGGCCGCCGCCGCCCTGTCCCGGCCTGCGCGCCTCGACGGTGATCAGCTCGGTCTCGTCGTCCTGCTCCTCGCGGATGACCGTGATCTCCCACTCCGGCTCGGAGTAGACCTCGCTCTTCTGCTGGCGCAGTTCGGCCTCGACGTCGACGTCCGCCCAGCGCAGGGCGGCGTCCAGGGCGGTCTCCCCCGACTCGTTCACCGCCCGGGGGTCGGCGCCCGCGTTGAGCAGCATCCGGACGACGTCGACCGCGCCCCGGTCGGCCGCGAGCCACAGGGAGGTCTGGCGGCCCTCCTGGAGCGGGCGGGCGCCGAAGGCCAGCAGCCGGGTGAGGACGCCGATGTGGCCGCCGACGACGGCCCACTTGACGGGCGTCCAGTCGCCGGACTCCTTCCGGTTCGGGTTCGCGCCCGCCAGGAGCAGTGCCTCGACCACCTCTTCATGCCCCCAGCAGGCGGCACCGCACAGCGGCAGGCCGTCGCTGTCACCGAGGCTCAGAAGGTCGGGGGCCGCGCCCGCCGACAGCAGGAGCCCGACGATCTCGAGGTCGCCGCCCACGGACGCGACGTACAGGGCCGTGGAGCCCCCGGAGTCCGGCGCGTCCGGGCGCACGCCCATGGCCAGCACCTCGCGCACCCGGTCGGCCTTGCCATCGCGGACGGCCTCGACCAGTGATTCCCCCGACATGCCTTCCCTATTTCCGGTGGTGACCCTCGGTAATCGCCTTCCTGATCCGCTTGTCGGAGATCGGGTAGCGCGTGCCCAGGGACTGCGCGAACAGGCTGACCCGGAACTCCTCGATCATCCAGCGGACCTCGGTCGGACGGCCGGCGGCCTCCCAGTCGTTCTTGATCCCCTGAACCTGGGCCATGAGCAGGCGATCCCGGTGGGGATTCTCCGGCAGACGGTCCAGGCGGTGATCCAGTGCCCGCAAGTAGCGAAGCAGATCCGGTAGGCGGTTGAGGCCTGTTTCGGTGATAAATCCCGGATGAATGAGTTCATCCAGCTGTGCCCGGATGTCGGCCAGAGACGGCACCAGCACGAGACTGCTCGTGCTCTTCAGCTTACGTTGCACTCCGTGAGCGGCGGCGAGGATCCGCTCGACCCAGGCGAGGATCTCGGCGGAGACGTCGGCGAGGTCGGCCCGCACCTTGTCGTACAGGACGCGGTAGGCGTCCTCGGTCCAGGCGGGGCCCCCGTTGTCGGCGATCAGCTTGTCCGCCGCGGCGTCGACGATGTCGGCGAACAGCTTCGGGACCGAGCCGTGCGGATTGGTCGCCAGTGCGAGCTTGCCCTGGTTGGTCAGCCGGCCCTGGAGGTGACGGGCGGGGTCGGGGGCGTTGAGGAGGATCATCTTGCGGACGCCCAGCCACATGGCCCCGCGCTGCTCCTCCTCGGTGCCGAAGGTCTTGATCGCGACCGTCGCGCCCTGGTCGACGAGGGCGGGGTAGGCCTTGAGGCGGCCCTGCTCGTGCAGCCGAGGGAGCGCGCCGAAGTCCCAGCCCGTCAGCCCCTGCCGCTCGATCCCGCTGGCCTTCGCCAGGGTCTCCTGCTGCTTGGGCGCCAGCTTCCGCTTGAGCTCCGCCAGGTCCTTGCCCTCGGCGATCTTCTTGCGGCGCTTGTCGATCACCCGGAAGGTGATGCGGAGGTGGTCGGGGAGCTGGTCGACGCCCCAGGCCTCGCGCGCCACCTCGACCCCCCGGTTGTTGTGCACCGCGGTGAGGGACTTCAGCTCGACCTCCAGCGCGCCGAGCAGCGTGCCCTGACGGGGGACGATCCGCTCCAGCGCCCTGCGGGCGTAGTCCGGGGCCGGCACGAAGTTGACGCGCAGCTGCTTGGGCAGGCTGCGGATCAGGGCCGTGGCCAGCTCGTGGCGCATCCCGGGGACCAGCCAGTCGAAGCCCGCCGGATCGACCTGGTTGAGCAGGTGAAGCGGGATGTGGACGGTGACGCCGTCGGCGTCGGCTCCGGGCTCGAACTGGTAGGTGAGCTTGAAGACCAGGTCGCCCTGGCGCCAGGCGTCGGGGTAGTCGGCCTCGGTGACCTCGTCGGCGGTGTCGTTGATGAGCATCGACTTCTCGAAGCTCAGCAGGTCGGGGTTCTCCCGCGCCGTCCGCTTCCACCAGGCGTCGAAGTGGGCGCCGGAGACGATGTCGTCGGGCAGCCGCTCGTCGTAGAAGTCGACGAGGGTCTCGTCGTCCACGACGATGTCGCGGCGGCGGGCCCGCTCCTCCAGCTCGCCGACCTCCTCCAGGAGCCTGCGGTTGGCGTGGAAGAACCGGTGGTGGGTCTCCCAGTCGCCCTCGACCAGGGCGTTGCGGATGAACAGGTCGCGGGAGAGCTCCGGGTCGATCCGGCCGTAGTTGACCTTCCGGGCCGTGACGATCGGGACGCCGTACAGCGTGACCTTCTCCAGCGCCATGACCGCGGCCTGGTTCTTCTCCCAGTGCGGCTCGGAGTAGGTGCGCTTCACGAGATGACCGGCCAGCGGCTCGACCCAGTCCGGCTCGATCTTCGCGTTGACCCGGGCCCACAGGCGGGAGGTCTCGACCAGCTCGGCCGACATGATCCAGCGCGGCGGCTTCTTGAACAGGCCGGAACCGGGGAAGACCGCGAACCGGGCGTTCCTGGCGCCCACATAGTCGCGCTTCTCGGCGTCGTACAGGCCGATGTGCGACAGCAGGCCGCTCAGCAGCGACACATGGATCTTGTAGGGGTCGCCGTCGGAGGTGTTCGGGGTGATGCCGAGGTCACGGCAGACCTGCTTGAGCTGGCCGACCAGGTCCTGCCACTCGCGGATGCGCAGGTAGTGCAGGAAGTCGTTCTTCAGGGTCCGCCGGAACTGGGAGCCCGACAGCTCGCGCTGCTGTTCGCGCACGTGGTTCCACAGCTTCAGGTAGGACGCGAAGTCCGAGGCCGGGTCCTTGAAGCGGGCGTGCTTCTCGTCGGCGGCCTGCTGCTTGTCCGACGGCCGCTCGCGCGGGTCCTGGATCGACAGGGCCGCGGCGATGACCATGACCTCGGTGACGCAGCCGTTCTTGTCGGCCTCCAGGATCATGCGGCCCATGCGCGGGTCGACCGGGAGGCGGGCGAGCTTGCGGCCGACCTCGGTGAGCTTCTGCTCGGCGTCGAGGGCGTTGAGCTCGTGCAGGAGGTCGACGCCGTCCTTGATGTTGCGGCGGTCCGGCGGGTCGATGAAGGGGAACTTCGCGACGTCGCCGAGCCCGAGGCTGGTCATCTGGAGGATGACCGAGGCGAGGTTGGTGCGCAGGATCTCGGGGTCGGTGAACTCAGGGCGGCCCTCGAAGTCCTCCTCCTCGTACAGCCGGACGCAGATGCCGTCGGAGGTGCGTCCGCAGCGGCCCTTGCGCTGGTTCGCGCTGGCCTGGGAGACCGCCTCGATGGGCAGGCGCTGGACCTTGAGCCGGCTGGAGTAGCGGGAGATCCGGGCCGTGCCGGGATCGATCACGTACTTGATGCCGGGGACCGTCAGGGAGGTCTCGGCCACGTTGGTCGCCAGGACGATCCGGCGGCCGCGGTGCGGCTGGAAGACCCGGTGCTGCTCGGCGTTGGACAGGCGGGCGTACAGCGGCAGCACCTCGGGGATCGACGCCCCGCGCCGCCCCTTGAAGCGCTTCTCCAGGGCGTCGGCGGCGTCGCGGATCTCGCGCTCCCCGGACAGGAAGACCAGGATGTCGCCGGGGGGCTCCAGCGAGAGCTCGTCGACGGCGTCGCAGATGGCCTCGGCCTGGTCGGTGTCGTCGTCCTCGGCCGGGCGGTAGCGGACCTCGACGGGGTAGGTGCGGCCGGAGACCTCGATGATCGGGGCGTCGCCGAAGTGGCGGGAGAACCGCTCGGGGTCGATGGTCGCCGAGGTGATGATGACCTTGAGGTCGGGGCGGCGCGGCAGGAGCTGCTTGAGGTAGCCCAGGATGAAGTCGATGTTGAGGCTGCGCTCGTGCGCCTCGTCGATGATCAGTGTGTCGTAGGTCTCCAGCGTCCGGTCGTGCTGGAGCTCGGCCAGCAGGATGCCGTCGGTCATCAGCCGGACCAGGGTCTGGTCGGAGGTCTGGTCGGTGAAGCGGACCTTGTAGCCGACGGCCTGGCCGAAGGGGGTGTCGAGCTCCTCGGCGATGCGCTCGCCCACGGTGCGGGCGGCGAGGCGGCGCGGCTGGGTGTGGCCGATCAGGCCCTTCACGCCCCGGCCCAGCTCCAGGCAGATCTTGGGGATCTGGGTGGTCTTGCCCGAGCCGGTCTCCCCCGCGACGATCACGACCTGGTGGTCGCGGATGGCCGCAAGGATCTCGTCCTTCTTCTGGCTGACCGGGAGCTGCTCCGGATAAGTGATCTTCGGAACGGCTCCGGCGCGGTGGGCGACGCGCAGCTCGGCGGCGTCGGCCTGGCGCAGGATGTCGGCCCTGACCTTGGCTTTCTTCTCCGCGTCACGGATCTTGTGGGAACCGTCCCAGCGGCGGCGCAGGCGGTTGCGGTCGCGCAGCATCAGCCCGTCCAGGCGTTGGCGCAGGTCGGCAGGCTGATCAGCGGAAGAACTCACAACCGCCAAGCTTAAACAACCCTGCCCATCGTCCCGCCACCGATTTTTTCGCTAGGGTTCTTCCGATCTATGGCATTGGAGACGATATGGCCCCCCGATCGACTCTGCCGGCCGCCATGGCCTGTGCCGTCGCCTTGCTCTCCGGCTGCGGCTCCGGCCCGTCCACGCCGCCGGTGGCGGGCCCTCCCGCCTCGGAACCGGCCCCCGCCGAGCCGGACCGGCCCGCCGACGCGAAGAGCGCCGAGCCCGGCCCCTCGGGGGATCCCGTCGACGATCTCGCCGTGCCGCGGGCGCAGCCCAAGAAGGGCAAGCCGCTGGCGGCCTCCCCCACCGCCTCTCCCTCCTCCTCCGCCAGGCCCGACGCCGGCAAGCCGACCACCCGTCCCGTGACGCCCGCCCGCGGGATGACCGCGCTGGAGCTGAAGGTCCTGGAGCTGACCAACGCCGAGCGGGCCAAGGGCGGCTGCCCGGCCCTGCGGGGCGACGCCAGGCTGGCCACCGCCGCCCGGCTGCACTCCCAGGACATGGCCGCCCAGAACTACTTCTCCCACGACTCCAAGGACGGCTCCTCGCCCTGGGACCGGATCAAGCGCCAGGGCTACACCGACCCGGGTGCCGAGAACATCGCCGCGGGCTATCCGACGCCCGCGGCCGTCATGAAGGGCTGGATGAACAGCCCCGGCCACCGCGCCAACATCATGAACTGCAAGCTCAAGGCGCTCGGGGTCGGGGTCCAGACGGCCAGGGGCGGCAAGGGGCCCTGGTGGACCCAGGATTTCGGCTGGTCGTAGCTTTGACCGTGTGAAGCCCCCCGCCTTCCTCCGGGACCTGCTGCTGGTCCTCGTCCTGGCCGTGCCGCCGCTCGTCAGCGTCGGCACCGGCCCGTACGGGGATCTCGCGTTCTGGGGCGAGCTGACCGGGATCGTGATCATGGCCGTCGCGGTGCCGCTGCGGCGCCGGTGGCCGCTGGGCGCGCTGCTGACGGTGCTGGCGCTGACGGCCGTCCACGGGAACTTCGTGTTCGCCGTCCCGGTGGTCGCGTATCTGACCGGGGTCCGGATGGAACGGGCGAAGCCGGTCATCTGGCTGTTCGCCGGGGTCTTCTTCGGCGGGCTCGTCTTCAACTTCATCCGCGGGCTGGAGGGGCCCAGCGCCCTGTTCCTGCTGATGGTCTACTTCGCGGTGCTGGCCGTCCTGCCCTGGCTGGTGGGCCGGTACCGGCGGCAGTACGGCGAGCTGGTCGCCGCCGGATGGGAGCGGGCCGAGCAGCTCGAACGCGAGCACCGGATCGTCTCCGAGCGGGAGCGGGCCAGGGAGCGGGCCAGGATCGCCGAGGACATGCACGACTCCCTCGGCCACGAGCTGAGCCTGATCGCGCTGCGGGCGGCCGCGCTCGAGGTCGCCGCCGACCTGCCCGAGAGGCACCGGGAGGCCGCCGGGCGGCTGCGCGGGAACGCCGCCGACGCCACCGAGCGGCTACGCGAGATCATCGGGGTGCTGCGAGAGGACGACGCCCCGCTGCGGCCCGCGGGAGAGAGCGTCGCCGATCTGGTCGAGCGGGCCCGCGTCTCCGGGGTCGAGGTGGGGCTGGAGCAGGAGGGGCCGGAGCCGCCGCTGCTCGTGGACCGTGCCGTGCACCGGGTCGTCCAGGAGGCGCTGACCAACGCGACCAAGCACGCGCCGGGGGCCGCGGTGAGCGTCCGGATCGAGGGCGGGGACGAGGAGACGCTGGTGCGGGTGGTCAACGAGCGGCCGCCCGCGGGGCCGCTGCCCGGCCGGATCCGCGGCCTGACAGGGCTGACCGCCCTGCGCGAGCGCGTCACGCTGACGGGCGGGGCGTTCGAGGCCGGGCCGACGGACGAGGGCGGGTTCGCGGTGACCGCCAGGCTCCCGCACGGCGCCCACCCCGTCCCCTCGGAGATCTCGGAGTCGGCGACCCGGCTGGCCGGTGAGCGCGCCCGGATGCGGCGGGAGATGTGGACCGCGCTGTGGGTGCCGCTCGGGCTGATCGCGGTGTTCTCCTCGATCCTCGCGATCGACTACGCGATCGAGGTCCGCTCGTCGGTGCTGAGACCCGCCGACTACGCGAAGATCTCCGTCGGGCAGAGCCAGGGCGAGGCCGAGGCGCTGCTCCCGCACGAGGAGATGCCGAATCCGCCCAGGGGGAGCACCCGGGCGGGCTGCGGGGTCTACCGCTCGGACGGCAACCTGCTCGGCTTCGGGACGGTCTACCGGGTGTGCTTCGAGGGCGGCAGGGTCTCGGAGAAGACGACGATCGGGGAGAAGTGATGATCCGGGTACTGCTGGCCGACGACGAGCCGCTGATCAGGGCGGGCGTCAGGGCCGTCCTCGCCGCCGATCCGGAGATCGAGGTCGTCGCCGAGGCGGGGGACGGGCACGAGGCGGTGGCGCAGGCCCTCGCCCACCGGCCTCACGTGGTGCTGCTCGACATCCGGATGCCCCGGATGGACGGGCTCGACGCCGCGGCCGAGCTGCGCAGGACCGTCCCGGACAGCGCCGTGCTGATGCTGACGACCTTCTCCGAGGACGCCCACATCACCCGTGCGCTCGGCGACGGCGCCGCCGGGTTCCTGCTGAAGACCGGTGACCCGCGCGAGCTGCTGGCGGCCGTCCGGGCCGTCGCGGACGGCGCCGCCTACCTGTCGCCGAAGGTCGCCCACCGGGTCATCGCCGAGCTCGGCGGCGGGCGGCTGGCACGGGGCGCGGCCGCCCGCCGGAAGGTCGCGGAACTGACGCCCCGCGAACGCGACGTGCTGGCCCTGCTCGGCGCCGGGCTGTCCAACGCCGAGATCGGCCGGCGCCTCCACCTGGTCGAGGCGACCGTGAAGGCCCACGTCAGCTCGATCCTCACCCGCCTCGAGGCGAGGAACCGCGTCCAGGCCGCGGTCCTCGCCCACGAGGCCGACCTCCTGTGACGCTCTGGCTGTGACGCTCTGGCTGTGATGCCTAGGCGTCGCGGCGTCGCATGACCTCGCGTCCGGCCAGGAAGAGGGCGGCGGTCCAGGCGGCCAGGATCAGCAGGGCCGCGGCGGGGCCGTAGGGCTCGGTGTCGTCCTGCATGAAGTGCAGGCCCGCCATGCTCGGCAGGGCCGACCCGAGCGTGCTGTTCCCGATGACCACCGGCAGCACCGTCAGCAGCAGGAACGCGGCGGTGAGCGCGCCCGCGGTGCTGCGCAGGGCGGCGGCGAGGCCGACCACGAGGACTGCCGCGGCGGCCAGGTAGATCCCGGCCTGGAGAATGTCGAGCGGGAATCCCTCCGTGCTCCCCCACTCCCCCAGCAGGGGTTCGGCGGTCAGGCCGCCGAGCAGGGCGAGCGCCGTTCCCGCGACGAACATGACCGGGGCGAGGACCGCGGCCTTGGCCAGCAGGAGCCGGCCGCGCACCGGCACCGCCTGGAGGCTGCCGCGGATGGAGCCCGTCCCGTACTCGCCGGTGACGGCGAGGATCGCGGTGGCCAGGACAACGAACTGGACCAGGGCCGAGCTTTCGAAGACGATGTCGCCGACGGTCGTGATCCCGGCGTCGTCGGAGGTGATCTCGTTGGTGTTGTTGCTCTCATGCGCCACCGCGAGCTGGGCGCTGATCAGCGTCATCGTCACCGCGGACAGGGCCAGCGACCACCAGGTGCCCCGGACCGTCCACAGCTTCGTCCACTCGGCCGCGATCGCCGCGCGCAGTTCCATTTCTCACCTTTCGCGTGATTTCCACCCCGGCGGTGACCGTCAGGGCGAGGCCGAGCCCGAGCAGCAGGCCGCGGACCGGATCGTTCTCGAAGGCCGCGCCGCCGATGTGGCCGACGAGCACGGAGTAGACCGCCCAGCTCAGTCCCGCGAGGACGTCGAACCGGGCGAAGCGGCGCGCCGGATAGCCGGTCGCGCCCATCACGAGGGTCGTCGCGGTGCGCCCGCCGGGGACGTAGCGGGCGACGACGAGGATCGTCCCGCCGCGCTCCGCGACCGCCCGCGCCGCCCGGTCGTACCCGCGGCGCCCCGACAGCCGCGGGCCCGCCCGGCGGCCGATCAGATAGGAGACGTGGTCGCCCGCGATCGCGCCGAGCGCGGCGGCGGCCACCAGCGGCAGCGGGGCGGGCCCGCCGTCGGAGGCGGCGAACACCCCCGCCGTGATGACCAGGCTCTCGCTCGGCACCACGGGGAAGAAGCCGTCGAGCGCGGCGACCGCGAAGACCAGGAGGTAGATCCAGGGAGAGCCCATGAGGTCATGGGCGAACTCCAGCATCAGGCCGTCCCGTACTCGACGCTGTCCTCGGTGAGCCGCAGGTAGGCCTCCTCCAGCGAGGACTCGGTGACGCGCAGCCCGTGCAGCCGCAGGCCCATCTCGTGGGCGAGGTCGCCGACCTTCCCCGCCTCCGCCCCCTGGACGAGCAGCCGCCCCGGTGCGGCCGTCCGCGCCCCCGGCAGCCGGGCGGCCAGCAGCTCCAGGGCCGCGTGGTCGGGGGAGAGCACCTCGACGGCCGCGCCGGAGACCAGCTCGCCGACCGGGGCGTCGGCGAGCAGCCGCCCCTTCCCGATGACGACCAGGTGGTCGGCGGTCTGCTGCATCTCGCTCATCAGATGGCTGGACAGGAAGACGGTCCTGCCCTCGGCCGCCAGCGACCGCATGAGCCCCCTGACCCAGCGCACGCCGTCGGGGTCGAGGCCGTTGACCGGCTCGTCGAAGAGCAGCACCGGCGGGTCGCCGAGCAGGGCCCCGGCGATGCCCAGCCGCTGGGACATCCCCAGGGAGTAGCCGCCCGCCCTGCGCCCGGCCGCCTTGCCGAGACCGACCGCGTCCAGGACCTCCTCGACCCGGCCGAGCGGGATGCGGTTGCTGCGGGCCAGCGCGACCAGGTGCGCCCGGCCGCTGCGGCCGGGATGGACGGCCTTGGCGTCCAGGAGGGCGCCGACATGGCGCAGCGGCCACCTCAGGTCCGCGTACCGGGCGCCGCCGATCAGGGCCTCCCCCGACGTCGGCCGGTCCAGGCCGACGATCATCCGCATGGTCGTCGACTTCCCCGCGCCGTTGGGGCCGAGGAAACCCGTCACCCGGCCGGACGCGACGGTCAGATCCAGCCCGGACACCGCGGTGAGCTCGCCGTATCTCTTGGTCAACGCCCTCAGTGTGATCATGTGTCCACGGTAGGAATCGCGGCCCGCCCGGCACATGACCCGTTCGTCGGGCGCCACCCCCTTCTTTCGTCGGGGGTCCTTTCGGGCGAAGTGGTGTTACCAGCCGTGATCGCTCTAATACGATTCAGTGGAGACGGCGAGAGGGATGCCATGGCGGTCGGGACGTTCCGCGGCGGGCTGCCCGTCGAGGTCACGGGATTCGTCGGCAGGTCCGAGGAGCTGGCCGAGGTCGGGAGGCTGCTGGAGCGGGCCCGGCTCGTCACCGTGGTCGGCGCGGGCGGGGTCGGCAAGACCCGGGTCGCGCTGCGGGTCGCCCGGTCGGTCGCGGCCCGCTATCCGGGCGGGGTCTGCCTGGTGGAGCTGTCGGGGCTGCACGATCCCGAGCTGCTGCCCGGAACCGTCGGCCTGGCGCTCGGGCTGCCGGAGCAGTCCGTCAGGTCCCAGCTCGAGACCGTGCTGGACTACCTGCGCGGCCGGGAGCTGCTGCTGGTGCTCGACACCTGCGAGCACCTCGTCGACGCCTGCGCGATGTTCGCCGACACCGTCCTGCGCGAGGCTCCGGGCGTCACGGTGCTGGCGACCAGCCGCCAGCCGCTGGACGTCCCCGGCGAGCACACCTACCCCGTCCCGCCGCTGCCCGTCCCGGAGCCCTACGGGGCCTCGGGCGGCGGCTCGGTCGAGGGCAGCGCGGTGGAGCTGTTCGCGCAGCGCGCCGCCGCCGTCTGCCCGGGCTTCCAGATCACCGCCGCCAATCACGACCAGGTCCTGGCGCTCTGCCGGCGGCTCGACGGCATCCCCCTGGCGATCGAGCTGGCCACCGTCCGGCTGCGGGCGCTCTCCCTCGACCAGCTCCTCGACCGGCTCGAGGACCGGTTCCGGCTGCTCGCGGGCGGCCGTCGCACCGCCCTGCCCCGGCACCAGACCCTGCGCACGGCGATCGACTGGAGCCACGAGCTGTGCACCCCCGCCGAGCGGCTGCTGTGGGCGCGGCTGTCGGTGTTCGCCGGGCCGT
This sequence comes from Actinocorallia longicatena, assembly GCF_039534125.1. Classification (NCBI taxonomy): domain Bacteria; kingdom Bacillati; phylum Actinomycetota; class Actinomycetes; order Streptosporangiales; family Thermomonosporaceae; genus Actinocorallia; species Actinocorallia longicatena. The sequence continues at coordinate 252,514 of NZ_BAAAUV010000009.1, forward strand.
TCGACCTGGCGACGGCCGAGCACGTGTGCGCCGACGACGTGCTGCCCCGCGCGGAGGTGATGGAGCCGCTGATCGGGCTGGTCGACAAGTCCCTCGTCCTGCGCGACGGCGACGGCGGCCAGTACCGGATGCTCGACACGATCCGCGAGTACGGGGCCGAGAACCTCGCCGGCTTCGACGACGCCGACGCCCTGCGCGGCAGGCACGTGGACCGGCATCTGGCCGAGGTCCGGTTCTTCGACGAGAACTTCACCGACGACGCCCAGGCCGACCGGTACCACGCGCTGCGCGGCAAGCACGACGGCCTCCGTGCCTCGCTGCAGTACGCGCTCGCCCTGCCGGGACGCCAGCGCGACGCCGCAGCCCTGGCCGCGCGGCTGTGGGGCTACTGGCAGATCTCGGGGCTGCTCACCGAGGGCAGGTACTGGCTGACCAAGGCCCTCGACCGGTTCCCCGAGCCCTGCTCCGAACGGGCGGAGCTGCTGACCGTCCGGGCCTATCTGACGACCTTCGGCAGCGATCCCGTCGCGGCCGCCGCCGACCTGAACGAGGCCATCCCCATGGCCGACGCCCTCGGCGACCTGCGGGTGGGCGCCCGGGCCCGGGTGTACCTGCACCTCGTGGCCGTCTTCGGCGGCGACCCCGACCGGGCCGTCGCGCTGAGCGCCGAGGCCCGCGAGAAGCTGGCCGCGACCGGCGACGTCGTCGGGCTGTCCCAGCTCGACACGCAGGACGGCCACCTCTACCACATGACCGGTGACCATTTCCGTGCCCTCGACTTCTGCGAGCGGGGGCTGCGGCGGCTCGGCGCGGGCAGCAGGGAGCGCTGGATTCGCGGCTACCTGCTGTACGTGTCCAGCGTCGCCCACTACCGCAAGGGCGACCACGCGGCCGCCGCCGAGCGGGCCCGTGCCGCGCTGCACTGCAAGTTCGCGCTGGGCGACCGGATCGGCATCGCCTACTGCCTGGAGACCTTCGTGCTGCTGGCCGTCTCGACGGACAGGCACGCCCGCGCCGCCTGGCTGCTCGGGGCGGCCGACCCGCTGTGGGAACGCGCGGGCAGCCGGTTCAGCGGGACCGCGGCCATGAACGAGCTGCACCGGTCCGCCGAGACCAAGGTCCGCGCCTCCCTGCCGCCCGGCCGCTACGAGGAACTGCACTCCCTCGGCGCACGGACCGCCATCGAACAGGTCGTGGAGGCCGCGATCAACGACGCCGACCCGCCGGCCCTCGTCCCGTCCGCACGTGCCCAGGAGACCCCCACGGCCCTGGACGCGCTGACCCGGCGGGAACGCGAGGTCGCCGCCCTCGTCGCCGAGGGCCTGTCCAACCGCGAGATCGCCGGACGCCTGTTCATCTCGAAACGCACCGCCGACGCCCACGTCGAGCACATCCTGTCCAAACTGGGCATCTCCTCGCGCGTGCTGATCGCCGGTCTGCTTGAAGCGGCCAGGCACCGCTGATCCGCGTTCGATCCCGCCCGGATGAAGGGGCGTCCTCCCCACGGCCCTGGCCGACCGGTCTCACCCTGCCCCGGCGGCGAGAACGGGGCATCGGTACCCCCTACCGATTCCGATACCTAGTAACCGGGCGGGGGAATACCGATGCCGGGGACCTGCTTGTCGTCAGCATGAGCGTCACGGAACTCCGCCTGGTCGTCACCGCCGCCGACTACGACAAGGCCGTCGCCTTCTACCGCGACACCCTCGGCCTGCCCGAGCGGGCCGCCTTCGCCAGCCCGGGCGGCCATGTCACGATCCTCGAGGCGGGCCGCGCCACCCTCGAGATCACCGATCCCTCGCACGCCGCCTACATCGACGAGGTCGAGGTCGGCGCGCGGGTGGCCGGGCACATCCGGGTGGCTTTCGAGGTGCCCGACTCGGCCGCCGCCACCGGCGTCCTGGTCGAGGCGGGGGCCCGGCTGGTGGCGCCGCCGGCCGAGACCCCCTGGAAGTCGCTGAACTCCCGTCTGGAGGGCCCGGCCGGGCTCCAGCTGACGCTCTTCTCCGCGCTGCCGGAGTAGGTCCTTCAGCCGCAGGGCGTCCCGTTGAGGGTGAAGGACTCGGGGGGCGGGTCGGCGCCGGTGTGGGTGGCGTTGAACCCCAGGGCGAGGGTGGCGCCCGGCGGGTTGGCCGCGTTCCAGCCGAGGTTCGTGACGGTGACGTCGTGGCCGGTCTGGGTGAACTGGGCCGACCAGCCGTTGGTGATCTTCTGGTCGGCGGGGAAGGCGAACTTCAGGGTCCAGCCGTTCCAGGGGGCCGTCCCGGTGTTGGTCAGGGCGATGGTGCCGGTGAGGCCGGTGTTCCAGGAGTTCGCCGAGTAGACGACCTTGCAGGTACCGGACGGCGTCGGGGTGGGGGTCGGCGTGGGCGTCGGGGTCGGCGTGGGCGTCGGAGTGACGGGGCCGGGGGCCTTCTCGGCGGCCCAGCCGGCGAGCCAGGCGAACGCGGAGTTCCAGTTGACCGTGACCTCGTTGACCGAGTAGGCGCCGATGTCGTCGACGAAGCACTTCATCGGGGCGCAGCCGGCGAGCCGGGCGGCGGCGACGGGGTCCTGGAGGCCGGGGTTGGGGCCGCCGGACAGGGCTCCGGGCGGGGCCGAGGGGTAGGCGGGGTCGGCCTGGTGCGCCCAGAAGCGGTGGTGGACGTTGGCGACCGGCTTCTCGCCGTAGCCCGACACGTAGGACTGGTTCATCGGGTTGCGGCCGAGCAGGTAGTCGTAGGCCTGGTAGAGGCCGGTGCGGTACCTGTCCTGGCCGGTGAAGTCGTGGGCGAGGCCGAGGATGACGGCGTTGTTGGCGATCTGGCCGTTGGAGCCCCAGGCGTAGGGCGACCCCGGGGTGTTCGGGGCCGGATAGCCCTGGGTCGCGACCTGGGCGAGGAGCCGGTCGGCGAAGCCCGTGATCGCCGTCTTGATCGCCGCGGTGTCGGCGGCGGGCAGGCCGGTGGGGACGAGCGCGAGGGTCGTGTCGCCGAGACCGGCCGTCCAGGACCAGTCGTAGCCGCGGGAGGCGAAGCTCGCGCCCTTGTACAGGGTGGACCCGGTGACGTCGCCGCGGTAGGAGGCCTCCCCCGTCGTCGCGTACAGCTCGGCGGCGGCCCAGTAGAACTCGTCGCCGACGGCGTTGTCGTCGTAGGGGCCGCTGCCGGTGCCGTCGGCGGGGTCGGCGTACAGGCCGGGGTTCGCCCTGGCGGCGGTGTAGGCGGTGCGGGCGGCGGTCAGCGCCCTGGCGGAGAAGGCCGGGTCGAGGTCCTTCCACAGCCGGGCCGACTGGGCGGCGACGGCCGCGAGGTTGAGCGTGGCCGCGGTGCTGACGGGCGAGAGCAGGCGCGGCTGCGGATCGGCGTCGGGGCGCAGCGGCAGGCCGGTCCACGCCCTGTCGTTGACCTTGTGATGGACCAGCCCGGACGGCGCCTGCATCTTGAGCAGGAACTCGACCTCCCAGCGGGCCTCGTCCAGGAGATCGGGTCTGCCGTTGGCGTTCTCCGGGATGGCCAGGGTGCCGTCCGCGTAGGCGGCGGCGTCCGCGCCCGGCACCCGCAGGGCCCGCTCGTAGAGGTTCTGGAGCTGCCAGGCGGAGATGCCGCCGTTGACCACGTACTTGCCGTGGTCGCCCGCGTCGTACCAGCCGCCGCGCACGTCGCGGGTGTAGCCGCAGGAGATCCGGCAGGGCACCCGGTCGTCGCCCTGGTTGGGCGCCGCGTTCAGATGCCCCGCGGGACGGGCGTGGGCGGCACCGGCGTAGCGGCTCTCGATCGCGATGCCGCTGCGCTGCTGGTAGAAGAAGGACAGCGCGTCCTGGCGGAGTTTCCGCACCGGGGCGGAGGAGATGTCGAACGGCAGGCTGTCGATGCCTCCCGCCGTCAGCACGAACCCGGTTCCCGGGGTGTCGTAGGCGGAGAAGTCGATGAGGTGGACCGAGTCTCCGGACAGGGCGTCGGCGCCCTTGACGGTGCTCCGGCCGGAGGCCACGCCGTCGCCGCCGGCGGTCCTGAGCGTCCAGGAGACCGGCGACGTGGCCGTGCTGACCAGGGTCGCGGCCTTGGGCACGCCGGGCACGTAGGCGACCTGGTTCACCTTGAGAGCGGTGTTCGGGTCGGGCGCCGCGGCGGCGCCCTTCCCGACGCTGGTGGCCAGGCCGCCGGCCACCAGCGCCACCGACAGCAGGAGGTTCCGTGCCGCCGTCATCCGAGCCGCCATAGGGGTTCCTTCCCATCTCCAGGGGGACATCGATGCATGGGAGCGCTCCCATGCATCGTGGGTCCCGCCCGGATCGGGGGTCAAGGAACGGCCCTTCCGGCGGCTTTCTTTCACGCAGCGGTCATTTGCCGTGCAGCGCGGCGTAGGCCGCCGCGGCGGCCACGACGAGCAGGACGAGCGTGTCCTTGCCGCTGGCGAGCATGGATCTCCGGAGATAGGGGACGGCATTGCTGGTCCGGCGCAGATCGTAACGGGTGCGCTTGAAACGCTGCACTCCCGCTCCGAGGACCGCGCCGAAGAACAGGGCACCGAGGAGGACTACGCCGTCGGCTCCCATGGGCCTCACCTCACCTGGGTCGCATGTTCCTTCGACAGTAGCCCCGAGGCGGTGCCGAAAATGTGCCTTTTGGCATAGCGGGACTGTACGAAAGGGAAGCGGCGGGCCGGTCGGAGTTCTCGATCAGTGGAAGTTCCTGGCCTGGACGCGGCCGGGCACGGGCAGCCGGCTGAGCCTGGTGGCGTGGACGTGCAGGACGTTGTCGCGGGACTCGAGGCGTCCGTGGACGAGGAGTCCCTGGGAGTCGAGACCCACGGCGCGGTGGCGGGACCAGACGACGGGCGGGCAGATGATGTTGCTGGTGCCGGTCTCGTCCTCCAGCGACATGAACACGATGCCGCCCGCCGTCGGGGGGCGCTGGCGGTGTGTGACGAGCCCCGCGACGATCACGTTGGTCTCCGGCCTGAGGTGTCTCAGCGCCTCCGCGGGGACGGCCCCGTGCTCGTCGAGGAGCGGCCGGACATGGGTGATGGGATGGACGGCCGACATCCCGGTGGACCACAGGTCGGCCAGGGTCTCCTCGACGACCGTCAGCTCGGGGAGGCGGGGGGAGACCGCGCCCGGGGCCGTTCCGGGAAGCTGTCCCGGATGGGTGCCGGCGAGGGCTCCGGCCGTCCAGACGGCCTCGCGCCTGGGCACGCCGAGGCCGTCGAAGGCGCCCGCGGTGGCGAGGGCCTCGAATGCCGCCGCCGACAGCGGGACCTTCAGGGCGAGGTCCTCCATCGAGGCGTAGGGGCGGTGGGCGACGATCTCCTCAAGGGCCGTCTCGCCGATGTCGCGGACGGCGTCGAGGCCCAGCCGGATGCCGGGCTGCGCCGTGCCGGGCGCGTGCTCGTGCCCGCGGACCGGGTCGAAGCTCCCCTCCAGCTCCGCCCGGACGCCCGAGACGTTGACGTCGATCGGCAGGACCGTGACGCCGTGCCGCCGGGCGTCGCCGAGCAGGGACTGAGGGCTGTAGAAGCCCATGGGCTGGTTGCGCAGGAGGGCGGCGGTGAAGGCCGCCGGATGGTGGCGCTTCAGCCAGGCGCTGGCGTAGACGAGATGGGCGAAGGACTGGGCGTGCGACTCGGGGAAGCCGAAGCTGGAGAAGCCGAGGATCTTGTCGTAGGTCTCGACGGCGACGTCCAGGGGGATGCCCCGCTCGGCCATGCCGTCCAGGAGCCGGGCGCGCAGCCGCTCGATCCGCTCGGGGGCCCGCTTGGAGGACATCGCCTGGCGCAGGGCGTCGGACTCCTCGGGGGTGAAGCCCGCGCAGTCGACCGCGAGCTGCATCATCTGCTCCTGGAACAGCGGCACGCCCAGGGTCCTGGACAGGGCGCGTTTCATCGTGGGGTGGGGGATCTCCGGCGGCTCCTTGCCCTGGCGGCGGCGGATGTAGGGGTGGACGGAGCCGCCCTGGATCGGGCCCGGCCTGATCAGCGCGACCTCGACGACCAGGTCGTAGAAGTTGCGGGGCCGCAGCCGGGGCAGGGTGGCCATCTGGGCGCGCGACTCGACCTGGAAGACCCCGACGGTGTCGGCGGCGCAGAGCATGTCGTAGACGTCGGGGTCGTCCTTCGGCACGCTCGCCAGGTCGTGGGCCTCGGCGTAGGTCGCGACCAGACGGAAGCAGTCGGCCAGCGCCGACAGCATGCCGAGGCCGAGCAGGTCGAACTTGACCAGGCCCGCCGAGGCGCAGTCGTCCTTGTCCCACTGCAGGACGCTTCTGTTCTCCTTGCGGGCCCACTCGATCGGGCAGACCTCCCCCACCGGGCGCTCGCAGATGACCATGCCGCCGGAGTGGATGCCCAGATGGCGCGGCAGCCGCGACATCTGGGTGGCCAGGCCCGTCACCGCCGCGGGGACCTCGTCCATGTTCACGGGGTCGCGCCAGTCCACCTGCTTCGACCAGGCGTCCTGCTGGCCCGGTGAGTAGCCGAGGGCGCGGGCGGCGTCCCTGGTCGCCATCTTCGGCCGGTAGGAGATGACGTTCGCGACCTGGGCGGTGCACTGCCGCCCGTACTTGCGGTAGACGTGCTGGATGACCTCCTCCCTGCGCTTGTGCTCGATGTCGAGGTCGATGTCGGGAGGGCCGTCGCGGCCGGGCGACAGGAACCGTTCGAACAGCAGCTTGTGGTGGACGGCGTCGACGCCGGTGATGCCCAGGGCGTAGCAGGCGGCGGAGTTGGCGGCCGAGCCGCGGCCCTGGCACAGGATGCCCTCCTGGCGGCAGAAGCGGACGATGTCGTAGACGATCAGGAAGTAGCCGGGGAAGTTCAGGTTCTCGATGATCTCCAGCTCGCGGTCGATCTGGGCGTACGCGCCGGGGGTCCGCTCGGCCTCGCGCGGGCCGTACCGTTCCAGCGCCCCCTCGTAGGTGAGCTCGCGCAGGTGCGTGGCCTCGGTGCGGCCCTCGGGGACCTCGCAGGCCGGCAGGCCCGGCGGGTCGGCCTTGAAGTCGAACGCGCAGGCCCGGGCGAGCGCGACCGTCGCCTCGCGGACGCCGGGGAAGCGGGCCAGGCGGGCCTCCATCTCCGCGCCCGACCGGACGTGCGCGGTGCCGGCGGCGGGCAGCCAGCCCTCCATCGCGTCGAGGGAGCGGCGGGCGCGGATCGCGGCCAGGGCGTGGGCCAGCCGGGCGTCGTCGCCGGGCGCGGCGTAGTGGACGTTGTTGGAGGCGACCACGGTGAAGCCCTTCCGCACGGCCTCCTCGTACAGGGCGTCGTTGCGCGGGTCGTCGCCCGGATGGTCGTGGTCGACGAGCTCGGCGTAGACGTTCTCCCGCCCGAACAGCGCGGCCAGGCGCTCCAGCGGGACCCCGGCGGTGAGCGGGCCCTTGCGGCAGCCGGTCAGGACCGCCCAGTGGCCGTCGTGCGCGCGGCCCAGCTCGTCGAGGTCGTAGACGGGCCTGCCCTTCTCCATCCCGCGCAGCTGGGCGTCGGTGATCGCCTTGCACAGGCGCCGGTAGCCCTCGGCGCCACGGGCCAGGACCAGCAGGTGCCAGCCCGCCGGGTCGGGCTCTCCGGTCTGCGGGCCCGGCAGGTCCATGCTCAGCTCGGCCCCGTAGACGCCCTGGATGCCGGGGTGGGCGCGGACGGCGTCGGCGAACTGGACCGCGCCGTACATGCCGTCGTGGTCGGTGATCGCGATGTATCCGACGCCCTGGGCCGCCGCCTCCGCGACGAGCCTCGCCGGTTCGCTCGCACCGTCCAGGAAGCTGAAGGAGGAGTGGCAGTGCAGCTCCGCCCACGGTACCGGGCCCGGCCTGAACGGCTCGTCGCGCTCGGCGGGCTCCGCCACGGGCGCGGACGCGGGGGGCGCGCCCCAGGTGGAACGGCGCGCGAACTCCTCCCACGGCACCGGCGGGTTGCTCCAGCCCATCGTCAGGTCCTCCCCTCAGTCATAGATCGCCTCGACCGTCCAGACGCCGCCCTCGACCGTCAGCAGGTAGGCGCCCTGTTCGGTGACGAGCTGGAAGCGGGCCCTGCGGCGGGCCTCGTCCGGGTCCCACCAGCGCTCCACGCACGGCCAGGGCCCCGTCCACGCCGTGACGGGCTGGGGCCGGGACCGCGACCGCTCCACGAACGCGGGCGGCGCCGACACCACCGAGCGCGCCGACACGACCACCGGGGCTCCGTCGGCGTCCGTGACCTCGGCCCGCAGCGGGGCGGGCGGCACGACCGAGGGGGACACCTCCGGGAGCCGTCCGGGCCAGGGGCCCTCGGGGCGTCCGCCGAGCGGCAGGTCGCCGACCGGGACCCGCAGCACCCGCTCCCCCGGCGACCGTCCGCCGGTCAGGTGCGGACGGGTGATCGCCTGATGGCCGAGCAGCGCCTGGACCCGGTCGGCGGCCCTGGCCACGGCCTCGGGCAGCGTCCCTCGCTCGCCGCGTCCGTCGGGGCCCCACAGGGACTGCTGGCTGCCGGTGTCCGGGACGACCTGGTCGGGGGTGAGGATCAGCGCGGTGACGCCGCCCCAGACGGCGTCGTCCAGGCCGGGCGGGGGCGGCGGGGGCGTCCAGCCCGACAGTTGCCACCGCACCCGCTCGGCGACGGCGTTCGAGGACAGCAGCCCGTCGTGCCGCCACAGCCGCTCGGCCACCTCCCCGTCGGCGAACTCCACCTCCACGCCCAGGCGCACACAGGTCAGGCCCTCGGCGGCGAGGCCGTCGTGCAGCCGGTCGGCGAGCGCCTTCGCCGCGAACACGACCTCGTCGGAGCGGCCGGCGGGCGGGTCGAACTCCTTCACCACCGCCAGCTCCCCGACGGCCTCGCGCGGTGCGACGTCCCGTGCCTCCTCGCCGCGGGCCAGCCGGTGCGCCGCCGCCCCCGCCGCGCCGAACCGGCCGAGCACGTCGCCGGGGGCCAGTCCCGCGAACCCGCCCAGGTTCTTGATCCCGAGCCGGACGAGGATCCCGGCGATCCGCTCCCAGTCCCCGACGGCGCCGTTCAGGGTGCCCAGCGTGAACTCGCTCAGGAAGCCCGCCGATCCCCCCTCCGGCACGATGAGGCCGCCGCCTCCGTTACGGGCGGCGACCTCCGCCGCGAACAGGCCGTCCGCGATGCCGACGCCGCAGTCGAACCCGGCCTCGACGACCGCGTCCTGCACCAGCATCCGCAGCGCCTCCTCGCCGCCGTAGAAGCGGGCGGCGCCGGTCGCGGGCACCGCGCACACGCCCGCCCGCACGATCTCGACCCGCGGCGCGAGCGCGGCGACGGCCGCGGCCACCGCCTCGAACCCCCGGCCCTCGGCCTCCTCGTCCCTGTCGCGCACGAGCAGATCGGGGCAGACGCGCTGGGCGTCCCGGCGGCGCTGCCCGCGGCGCACCCCCGCGCCCCTGGCCGCGGCGCTGCACGCCGCCACCCGTTCCGAGCCGCCCGTCCGCTCCATCACGGCCCCCGCGACGGCGGCCTCGATCCCCACCGCGGTCAGCGGCCAGTCGGGGCACCACACGACCAGCACCCGGCGTCCCCTCATGCGACGACCTCGAGATGACGGGCGGGGGACGGCGCCTCGGCGAGCCTGCCGCGGGCGTCCGGGCAGAGCAGCCAGGCCGAGCGGCCCGCGCCCAGGGAGCGTCCGGTGGAGGTGACCTGGAGGCGGCGGGAGACGAGCTGGCCGTGACCGTTCGACAGGCCCTGCCAGGAGGCGGAGCCGGTGGTGAGGCGGGCGGTCGCGCCCGGCCAGTCGCCCGCGACGGCCAGCACGCAGCCGTGCTTGCGGGTGAGCGCGGTCAGCCTGCGCACCAGGGTCGGGGACGGCTGCGCGGGCGGCCTCAGCAGGATCAGCCGGACGGCCTCGGCGAGCGCCGCGACGACCTCCGCCCAGCGCGGTCCCGGCTCGTCGACGAGCAGCAGCCGTTCCAGATCGGCGCCCATCGCCTGCGCGGCGACCACCCCGAACTCCGGCACCCCGACCACGGCCGTCCAGTCCTTCGCCCCCGCCACCAGGGCGAGCCCCAGCGAGGCCGACCCCGCCAGGCTGAGGGCGGCCCCCGGGCGCAGCGGCGGCAGGAGCGGGCGCAGCGGCGCCAGCACCGGCAGGAGGCCCCCGGTGGCCTCGTCCGGTGCGACCAGCGGTCCCAGCGTCAGGTCGCCCGACGCGTGGTCGTTCAGCGCACCCACGCGCCTACTATCGAACAGAATTTCGACTAAATCAAGTCGATCATATGAGCGGGTCCGCCGACGGGACCGCAGGACGCGGCCGGGCGAAAGCCAAGGTCAGGGCGGCCGTCGACAGTCCGCTGAGGGTAGCGAACAGATGGCCGAGGTTCCAGATCGAGTGCTCACCGACCATCGGCAGCACCACGCCGACGAGCAGGCCGGCCGCGATCAGCAGGCGGAACCGGCCCGTCGCGACGAGCAGCGCCGCCGCGCATCCCGCGACCATCATGTAGCTCACGCCGACGTCGATCACCAGGGCCAGGGCCGCCGGGGCGCGTCCCGTGCGGATCGCCCAGAGCTCCACCCGGGCGGTCAGGATCGACCCCAGGACGTGCCCGGTCACACAGATCAGGATGATCCTGGGGGTTCCGTAGCGGCGCTCGGCATAAGCGACCACCGTGGCGAAGACCACCACGTAGAGGATCAGCCCCCAGCCGCCGTCGGCCACCCACAGGGCGCTCTGGGCCAGCGCCCGCACCGGCGCCCGGTGCAGCTCGAACAGGTTGGTGCTCGACAGCCGGGTCAGCAGGCCGACCAGCTCGGACGGGGCGCTGCGCTGGACCAAGGTGAAGGCCGTGAAGACCGCGACGTAGCCGAAGGTCGCGGGCGCCGACAGGACCCAGGCGTGCAGCCGCCGCGTATACGGCGAGAGCCGCTCCACCAGGCGGCGGGCGGCTCTCCAGCGCGTCGCGAGCAGGCGCAGCAGGTACCAGGCGATGACAAGGACCAGTCCCCCGATGATCACACCGGGGTATCTGCCCCGGTCAGGCGCGCCAGGAACGCACGAGGTCGCGCAGGGCGACCTTGTCGAACTCGACGCCGAGGGTGGTCAGCTCCTGCGCGACGAGCTTGCCGTCCGGGCCGTGCTTGGCGAGCAGCCGGTAGGCGAAGTAGGGGAACCAGTGGTTCTCACGGATCTTGCCGACCTCGTGCTCGTCGATGGCGTAGCCGTTGGTGGCGAGCTCGGCGCAGGTCGCCGCGACGTCGCCGTTGTGCCGGCCGAGGGCGTCGATGACGATCCCGCGCATGCTCTCGGGGTCGGGCTGCGGCTTGAGGTCGCCGTCCACCTCGACGGCGGGGAGCAGGTCGACGAACGTCTGCTCGGCGGGGGTCTCCGGCGCGGCCTTGGCGACCTTCTCGCCGGTGGCGGCGGTGGCCACCGGGTCGGCGAGCTGCTCGGCCGGGGCGGCGAGCTCGGCGACCCGCACCGCGGTGATCTGGCGGGGCTCGGCGGCGGCGGACAGCGCGACGGCGCCCTCCTCGTCCTCCGGCTTGACGTTGTTCACCACGTAGCGGTGCAGCGTGCGCAGGAGCACGAACAGGCCCAGCATCGACACGATCGGCGGGACGGCCGCGGTCGCCTGGTAGGAGAAGTCCTTCTGCAGGACGTGACCGACGTTGAACACCAGCGACGCCGTCCAGCCCGCGAGGGCGATGAACAGCGGGAGCATGAAGTCCATCCAGCTGAGCAGGCTCTTGCGGATGGCGTAGGCGTCGAGGGCGAGCAGGAACAGGCCCAGCTCGCCGACGATGATGAAGAGGTCGACCAGCAGCGGGAAGGAGGCGGCCTTCCAGCCGTCCAGCCCGTGCTCGATCGCCCACGAGTGCAGACCGGAGTACGACTGCGCGAAGCCACCGCCGGTGGCGGTCAGGACCGCGGTGGCCATGAGACCCACGGCGATCCAGCGCGTTATGATCTTGGCTCTGCTGGCGGCGTTCATCGGCATGCTCCACGGGTTCTTGAGATGACCTTGGAGGAGAATATCCCTCCCCGTGCCCCTCAGGAGCTACTTTGTCCGACTCGTTGCCGAACTCACTTACGCACCACCTGCCCCGGCTCGCCCGCAAAGGGCGAACCGGCAGGTGACAGCCCTGAAGCCGACCGGAAACAGTGTGGACCGCACGTAGACGGTCACCGCACGTAGACGGTCACCGCATGTTGATGGTCACCGCATGTTGATGGTCACTGCTTGGTGAGCCCCAGCGCGCCGGCGGCCTGCGGCATGAGGACCCCGAGCACGATGATGGCCCCGCCGCCGAACTTCGTCGCCTCGTCGGTGAACTGCTCGAACGGGTTGTTCGGCATCGCGGCGGCCCACGCCACGAAAGCCAGCAGCGCGAAGACGAGCAGCAGCAGCGTCACCCGCAGGCTCGGCTCGGGCGCTCCCCCGTCCGCTCCCACGGCCCGCCGCCGGTTCATGTAGGCCAGGAAGTAGAAGACCGGCACCAGCACCACGCCGATCCCGAACACCACCCACCGCATCACGTCCCCGTCGGGGTTGAAGAACGCGACCAGCGCCAGGTACACGGCGACGGCCTCGGTGGGAATGAAGGCGGCCACCTTCGACAGCGCCGTCGACCTGTCGTAGTCGGTGGGCGCGGACCTCACGGTCTGGGGGTCATTGACGGCCTCGGTGGAAACAGCGGCCTGTGCCATGCTCGCAACGCTCATACCCCCTACATCGCCCCAACCCCCCTCAACGTTAGAAAAACCCCCAATCCGTATAACGAAGAAGGCCCGGTCCACAAAGGACCGGGCCCGACGACGGTGGGCGTAATTGGTTTCGAACCAATGACCCCTCGCTTGTAAGGCGAGTGCTCTACCCCTGAGCTATACGCCCGCTCGCCTGGGGTGGCGACCGGGCAAGTTTACCCGTTTCGGGGAGCGGTCCGTCACGTCAGCGGTGGCGGGAGAGGGTCTGGCCGTAGAGGTCGTGGGTGCGGTGGGCGATCTCGGACCAGGAGAAGCGGGTGGTGGCGCGGGTGCGGCCCGCTTCGCCCATGGCGCGGGCCTTGGAAGGGTCGGACAGGAGGGCGTTGATGCGGGAGGCCAGGTCGCCGGCGAAGCGGGCCGGGTCGTAGGGGGTGCCGTCGGGGGCCTGCTCCAGGGGGACCAGGAGGCCGGTCTCGCCGTCGGCGACGACCTCGGGGATGCCGCCGGTGGCGGTCGCGACGACGGGGGCGCCGCAGGCCATGGCCTCGAGGTTGACGATGCCCATCGGCTCGTAGATCGACGGGCAGACGAAGACCGAGGCGTGGGTGAGGATCTGGATGAGGGCGTCGCGGGAGAGCATGCCGGGGATCCACAGGACGTGCTCGCGGCGGTCCTTCAGATCCGCGACGGTCGCCGCGACCTCGGCCTCCAGCGCGGGGGTGTCGGCCGCCCCAGCGCACAGGACGAGCTGCGCCTCCGGGTCGATCTGGGAGGCCGCGCGCAGGAGATGGGGCAGGCCCTTCTGCCGGGTGACCCGCCCGACGAACACCACCGACGGACGTCCCGGATCGATGCCCAGCGCGTCGAGGTGGCCGGTGCCGTGGTCGGGGGCGTAGATCTTCGTGTCGATGCCGTTGTGGATCACCGAGACGCGGTCGGGATCCAGCTCGGGATAGGCGCTGAGCACGTCACGGCGCATCCCGGCGGAGACGGCGATGACGGCGTCGGCGGCGAGGATCGCGGTCCGCTCCGCCCACGACGACAGCGCGTACCCGCCGCCGAGCTGCTCGGCCTTCCACGGCCGCAGCGGTTCGAGGCTGTGCGTGGTGAGGACGTGCGGGATCCCGTAGAGCAGCTTGGCCATGTGCCCGGCGAGGTTGGCGTACCAGGTGTGACTGTGCACCACGTCGGCGCCGGAGCAGCCCTCGGCCATCGCGACGTCGACGCCGAGCGTCTGCAGCGCGGGATTGGCCCCCGCCAGCGCGCCGGGCACCCCGTAGGCCGTGGCCCCCGGACGCTCGTCGCCGAAGCAGTGGACGCGTATCTCGTCGTCCAGCGCACGGGCCGCCTCGCGCAGCTCCCGCACGAGGTAGTCGACATGCACCCCCGCTCCCCCGTAGACGTCCGGCGGGTACTCGCGGCTCAGCAGGTCGACACGCATGATCGGAACTTAACCGGAACAGAAAAAATCATGCCCGTTTCGTTAAGAAATCTGGGGATATGTTCACAGCCATGGCGACGCCCCGAATTCTTGCGATGGTGCTGGCGGGCGGCGAAGGCAAGCGGCTCATGCCGCTGACCGCGGACAGGGCGAAGCCCGCGGTCCCCTTCGGCGGAATCTACCGACTGATCGACTTCGTGCTGTCCAACCTCGCCAACGGCGGCTATCTGAAGATCGTCGTCCTGACGCAGTACAAGAACCACAGCCTCGACCGGCACGTGTCGATGACCTGGCGGATGTCGACGCTGCTCGGCAACTACGTCACGCCGGTCCCGGCCCAGCAGCGGCTCGGCCCCCGCTGGTTCACCGGCTCGGCCGACGCGGTCCTGCAGAACCTCAACCTCATCGACGACGAGCGTCCCGACCACGTCATCGTGTTCGGCGCCGACCACATCTACCGGATGGACCCGCGCCAGATGGTCGAGCAGCACATCGGCTCGGGCGCCGGCGTGACCGTCGCCGCCATCCGGCAGCCGCTGGCCCTGGCCGACCAGTTCGGGGTCATCGAGGCCGAGCCCCGTCCCGGCGGGTCCCGCATCGCCGCCTTCCGCGAGAAGCCGAAGGACGCGACCGGCCTGGCCGACGCCCCCGACCAGGTCTACGCCTCGATGGGCAACTACGTCTTCTCCGTCGAGGCCCTCCTGGACGCCGTCCACACCGACGCGAAGAACCCCGAGAGCCGCCACGATCTCGGCGGCGACATCATCCCCGCCCTGGTCAAGGCCGACGACGCCCAGGTTTACGACTTCGCCGAGAACATCGTGCCGGGCGAGACCGGACGCGACCACGGCTACTGGCGCGACGTCGGCACCCTGGACGCCTTCTACGAGGCCCACCTCGACCTCATCTCGGTCCATCCGGTCTTCAACCTCTACAACCACCGCTGGCCGATCTACACCGGCCACCAGCCGCTGCCCCCGGCCAAGCTGGTGTTCTCCGAGGGCCGCGCGCAGGACTCCCTGCTGTCGCCGGGCGTCATCGTCTCGGGCGGCTCGGTCTGCCGCTCGGTCCTGTCGCAGCGCACGGTGGTGCGGAACGGCGCGGACGTCACCGAGTCGGTCCTGATGGACAACGTGACGATCGGCGAGGGCGCCGTCGTCCACCGCGCGATCATCGACAAGAACGTCGTGATCCCGCCCGGTGCGCGCATCGGCGTCGACCCGGAGCGGGATCGGGAGCGTTTCACCGTCACCGAGAGCGGAGTGACGGTGATCGGCAAGAACGTGGTGGTGGAACCCTAGTGGTGGAGCCCTAGAAGGTCAGGCGTTGCCGAGGAGCCTGGCCTTGGCGTCGTGGAACTCCTGGACGGTCAGGGCGCCCTCGCGGTGGAGGGCGTCGAGCTTGGCGATCTCGTCCGAGAGGCTCTGCCGCGGCGCGGGCGGACCCGACGCCTCGGCGCGCAGCCGCTGGACGACGGGCCGCAGCCCCGCCGGGACGGCCGAGATGTCGGTGATGTCGGTGATCAGGCCGAACTCGCCCTGCTGCTTGGGCAGGAACAGCACCGGGTAACGGCTGCCGACGAGGATCGGCTGGACCAGCGGCATCGTGACGGTCTTCTCCGCCTCGAAGGAGGGGTAGCCGTTGCCCTCCGGCTCGATGAGGACGCGCAGGTGGACCCGCGGATTGTCGTTGATCCGCACCCCGGTGTCGCGGACCGACAGGACCGTGCCGACCGCGGGCGACCCCTCGGCGACCAGGTTGTTCGTGCGCGCCACGGCCTGCGCCGAGGCGCCCTTCATGGCCGCGGCCCCCACGAGGGCCAGCACGCCGAACAGCAGGAACCCGCCGCCGAACAGCGTCGGGAAGGAGCCCGCCCCGGTGACGGTCACCGCCCCCGCGCCGATCGCGAGGAACACCCCGGCGAACACCAGCCGGGCGCCGAAGAAGATCGAGATGACCGAGACGATGATGCCGACGGGGAGGAACGGCACGTAGGAGGCGGTGTCCTCGGCGCACGAGAGGCCCGTGCAGGCGGCGCTGCTGAGCAGGCCGTGCAGCGCGTAGGCGATGGAGGCGCAGCCGAGGAGACCGGCCGCGTAGGCGGCCGGAACGCGAAGACTCACTGGGTTTCCCTTGCTCGAAGCATCATTTCCCCGATACCGAAGAGATCAGATGCCGGAAAGGGACCCGGAGTTCAAGATCGGTCAGATCGGGTCACGGCGCAGCACGACGAGCGCCACGTCGTCCTCGCGGTGGCCGAACTCGGCGATGATCTGGTCGGTGTACCGCTCGAGGTCGGAGTTCAGCGGCATGCCGATCGCCGCCAGCCGGTCGAGGTTGTGGTCGAGCGGGACGTGCCGGTCCTCGACCAGCCCGTCGGTGTAGAGCACGATCGTCTCGCCGGGCGCGACGGTCAGCCGGTCGGTGGCGACCCGGCCCGGCTCGGGGAAGCCGAGCAGCAGCCCGCCGCCCGGACGCCAGTCCGGGACGCCGCCCGCCAGCCGCAGCGCGGGCAGGTGCCCGGCCGAGACGATCTCCAGCTCGCCCGTCGCGGGATCGAGGGTCAGCAGGCAGACCGTCGCGGTCTGGCCCGGATGGTAGCGGCGCATGACGCTGCCGAGCCGCTGGACGATCGTCACGGCGTCGTGGCCCTCGTCGGCGAAGGCCCGCAGGGCGTGCCGCAGCTCCCCCATGACGGTCGCCGCCTCCAGCGAGTGCCCCTGGACGTCGCCGATCGCGACGAGGATCCGGCCGTCGAGGTCGAGCACCTCGTAGAAGTCGCCGCCGATCTCGGCGGTGTCGCTGGCCGGCTCGTACCGGACGGCCAGCCCCCAGCCGGGCACCGCGGGCGGCCCCGACGGCAGCAGGCTGCGCTGGAGGGTCAGCGCGATCAGGTGCTCCTCGGCGTGGGTGCGCATGGCCTCCATGGCCAGGGCGAGGGTCTGGGCGAGCTGGCGCAGCAGCGAGAAGGAGTCCTCGTCGGGGACGCGGTGGGCGCTGATCGTGATGACGATCGGCGGCCGTCCCTCCTTGATCCGGGACATGATGACGCACACGTCGTCCCTGGTGATCTTGTCGGGGAACAGCTCGCGCATCTCGTCGTCGGTGAGGGAGCCGAGGACCGTCGCGGTGCCCTCGCCGATCCCCACCGCCTCACCGAGCCGGTCCAGGGCGTCGGCGGCCCGGTCGACCGTGAAGATGTTCGCGCCGGGCGACACGCAGACCGTCTGGCGGGGCTGGCGCTCGGGCGGCTGCACGATGACCGTCGCGGGCCCGGCGAACACCTCCGCGGCGTACATGGCCGCCACGGCCGTGAGCTGCTCGAAGCCCGTCGCCGCGTTGATCGCGTTGCTGGCGCGGTTGAGGGTGGCCAGCCGGTCGGCCAGCCGTTCCGCCCGCCACCTGGCCCGGTAGTACCGCAGGACCGCCTCGACGGTCGCGATGAACTCGCCGGGGTCGATCGGGTCGGTGAGGTAGGCGTCCGCGCCCTGCCGGAGCCCGTAGGTGCGGTCGGTGACGGCCACCGCGGAGGCCGAGATGTGGATGACCGGCAGCGACGCCGTGCTCGGGTTCGCCTTGATCTGCTCGCACACCTCGATGCCGCTGAGGTCGGGCAGCCGGACGTCGAGGATGACCAGGTCGACCTCGTGCTCGGCCAGCCGCTCCCAGGTCTCGGCCGCCGAGGCCGCCTCGACCACGGTGAAACCGGCCCGCCGCAGCCAGCTTCCGATGATGTACCTCTTGGTGGCGGTGTCGTCCACGACCAGCGCGATGCCGCTGGTCTCCACGGTCAGGGAGTTCACAGCTCACGCGCCCGGTGGACGGCCGCCGCCAGCAGCGGCCAGGTCAGCCTGCCCTTGCCGACCACGCCGACCCGTGCCAGCAGCCGGTCGTCCAGGACGGAGGTGTCCAAGACGGTCACCAGCACGACCGGGACCTCGTCGGGCAGCACCGCGAGCAGGTCGAGGCCGTCGCCGTCGGGCAGCCTGACGTCCAGCAGCACCAGATCGGGCTTCCTGGCCCCGGCCTTGGCCAGGGCGGAGGCCAGGGTCCCGGCCTCCTCGAACGCGGCGGCGCCGTCGCCGAGCCAGGTCATCAGGGTGCGGCGCGCACCGTCCTCGTCGTCCACGATCAGCACGTGCCCCAGCGCGCCCGGTTCGAACGGCCGCGGCAGCGACAGCACGACCGAGGTCCCCTCGCCCGGCGCGCCGGACAGCGTCAGGGTGCCACCGAGCGCCTCGGCGAGCCGCCGGGCATAGGGCAGGCCGAGGCCGGTGCCCGCGGGGATCGTGCCCGGGACCCGGTAGAACTCCTCGAACACCAGCTCCTGGAGCTCCTGCGGGATGCCGATGCCGGTGTCGGAGACGGTGAACAGCAGCCGGCCGCCCGAGAGCTCGACGGTCAGGCGGACCTCGCCGGACTCGGTGTAGCGCAGCCCGTTCGCGAGCAGGTTGCGCAGGATCCGGGTGAGCATCAGCTCGTCGGTGAACAGCATCGGCGGGGCGTCGCCGGCGTCGAGGACCAGCTCGATCCCGGACTGGTCGGCGGTCGGCCGCAGCAGCTCGGCCAGCCGGGACAGCAGCGCGGGCACGTCGGCCCGCTGGAGGGCGGGGTCGAGCCTGCCCTGCTCGGCCTTGGCCATGTCGAGGAGCTCGTCGACCAGGGCCAGCAGGGTGCGGCCCGAGTCGTCGATGAGGGAGATCTGGTGGCGCTGCTCGTCGGTGAGGGGGTCGGCCCCCTGGCCCAGCAGCAGCCCGGCCAGGCCTATCACCGAGTTGACCGGGGTGCGCAGCTCGTGGCTGACCGTCGCCCAGAACCGGTTCTTGGCCTCGCCCGCCGCCACGAGCTGGTCGGACTTCTCCTCCAGCTCGACGTTCAGGGCGACCACGCCCCTGTTGGTCTCCTCGAGCTCGCTGGAGAGCTGCGTGTACAGGGCGACGACGCCGGAGTTGGTCTCCTCCAGCTCGGTGTTGAGCGCGCGCACCTCCTCCAGCGCGGACAGCAGCTCCGCGTTCTGGACGCGCAGCTCGTCGAGGACGGAGACCGGCGCGAGATGGGCGATCCGGTCGCGGATCGAGGAGATCCGCCCGCCGGGCCGCCGCAGGTGCTTGCGCAGCCGGACCAGGCCGGCCTCGACGCGTTCCACCTCGTCCATCAGCCGGGCGGCCGCGGCCAGGCCCTCTCCCGCCTCGTCCGCCCTCAGCTCGACGACGAGCGCGCCGGGTTCGATCAGGAAGCGCAGGGTGAGCCTGCCGTGCCGGACGAAGGACTCCCGGCACACCTCGCTGAGGGCCGTCGCGACCCGCACCTGGTCCTGGGTCTCGAGACCGACCGCGGCGGCGACCTCGCGTCCCGCCCGCCGGACGGCGAAGATGCCGTCCTCGTCGAGGAGTTCGAAGGTCAGTACCTCCTCGCCCATCAGTCCTCCCGCCCCAGCACCAAGACCGCCCGATCATCGTGCCGGATCCCCGCGTCCCGCATCAACGCTCCGGCGATCACCAGCGGGTCGCGCCGGAACAGCCCCGGCTGGTCCTGCGGGCGCCAGCGGTCGGTGAGACCGTCGGAGTGCAGGACGACGACCCCGCCGGGCGGCAGCTCGTAGCGGTACTCGCGCAGGGTCCTCGCCTGGTGGCCGGCGATCCCGGGGGTGGAGACCATGCCCTGCCTGCGCTCGTCGCCGACGATCCACCCCGCGACGTTGCCGAGGCCCGCGAAGGTGACCTTCGTGCCCTCGATCGAGACGACCGCGACGGCTCCGCCGCGCGTCCCGGAGAGCCGGGCGTGCAGGGCCCTGACCAGCGTGGACGGGTCGGCGGGACGGCCCGCCTCGTGGAAGGCGCGGACGGCCTCCGCCGACGCCCGGGCGGCCAGCGGCCCGTGCCCGAGCCCGTCGCAGAGCATGGCCTGGAGCACCCCGTCGACACGGCCGACGATGAAGGCGTCCCCGCACTCCTCCTCGCCGGAGATCGCCCTGGTCAGTCCCGCGCTGCGCCAGAGGGCGGGAGCGCCCGTGGTGAACCGCAGCGCCAGGACCGTTCCCCCCGAGGGGACGGAGTGCAGGTCGGCGGAGTCGGCGAGCCGGAAGATGGTGCCGAGCCCGACCCCGAGGGTGCCGCCGGTGGAGTGGCCGTCGCGCAGGGACCTTCCGACGTCGGCGATGCCGGGTCCGCGATCGAGGCAGACGACCTCGAGGGCGAGGCTCTCGCCGTCCCTGACGGTCCGCAGCGCCATCTCGCCGCCTTGGGCGTGCCGGTGCAGGTTGGTGGCGGCCTCGGTGACCGCGAGCTGGATCTCGGCGACCCGTTCCTGCCGGAATCCGAGCCGCTCCGCCAGCGTGGCGACCCGGCGGCGGATGCCGGCGGCGGCGCTGGCCTCTTCGACGGCCACCCACGTCGAGTCGCCCTGAGTGGTCCAGCCGGCGCTCAGCGCGCCCATTTCGTCACCGTCACCGTCGTGCCCTCGCCCACTTCCGTCGCGAGATCGAACTCATCGACGAGACGGCGAGTACCCGAAAGACCGAGTCCCAGTCCGCTGCCGCTCGTCCAGCCTTCGGTGAGGGCCAGCGGAATGTCGGGGATGCCGGGTCCGGTGTCGCTGAAGACGAGCCGGACCCCGGCCCGGCCCACCGCGTTGGAGACGAGCTCGACGGTGGCCGTGCCACCGCCGCCGTGCACGAAGGCGTTCCTGGCGAGCTCGCTCGCCGCGGTCACGATCTTCGTCTGGTCGACGATCGACATCCGGGCCTCGATCGCCGCCTTCCGGACCAGCTGCCTGATCCGGACCACGTCGTCGTTGGAGGTCACCGGCGCGGACGTCATGAGCCGTCCGTACTCTGAGCCGTACGGGACAGCAGCTGCATGCCCTTCTCGAGGTCGAGAGCGGTGCGCACCCCTCCCAGGGACAGGCCCAGCTCCACCAGGGTGATCGCGACCGCGGGACGCATCCCGACCACGACGGTCTCGGCGTCGAGCAGCCGCGACATCGAGGCGATCGTCGAGAACATCCGCCCGATGAAGGAGTCGACGATCTCCACGGCCGTGATGTCGATGATCACGCCGCGGGCCCCGGTCTTCACGATCCGGTCGGCCAGGTCCTCCTGGAGCACCATGACCGTCTGGTCCTGGAGATCGATCTGGATCGACACCAGCAGCAGGTCGCCGATCTTCAGAATCGGTACCCGGTCCATCAGGACTCCGTACGGGTGATCACGACACCGCTGCGCCGCAGCAGGTAGGCGAGGGCGTCGGCGAGGGTCGCCTTGGTGGCGATGTCGCCGAACTCGATGCCGAGCGCGACGATCGTGGCCGCGATCTGCGGCCGGATTCCGGAGATGACGCACTCGGCGCCCATCAGCCGGGCCGCCACGACCGTCTTCAGCAGGTGCTGGGCCACCTCGGTGTCGACCGCCGCCACGCCGGTGATGTCGATCACCGCGAACTCGGAGCCGGTCTCGACCAGCGTCTCCAGCAGGGCCTCCATCACCACCTGGGTGCGGGCGGAGTCCAGGGTGCCCACCAGCGGGACCGCGACGATCCCCTCCCACAGCTTCACGACCGGGGTGGACAGCTCCAGCAGCTGCTCGGCCTGGTCGACGATCACCTGCTCGCGGGCGGCGGCGTAGGTCTCGAAGGTCATCAGGCCGAGATCGTCGATCTCGCGGGAGAACTCGACGAACTCCCGCAGGACCGCCGGGTCGTCGCTCTGGATCCCCGCGAGGACGGCCTCCTTGAGCGCGAAGACGCTCACGGCCGTCTCGGACGGGCTGAAGCCCTGACGGGCCCGGCTCCTCGAGATCTCCTGGAGCGCGGCGCGCAGCTCGCCCGCCGCGGTCGCGTCCTTGCCGAGGACGCCCAGGACCAGCCCGGCGAGCTCGGAGAGCTCCACGCGCAGTTCCCGCTCCGAGATCCGGCCGCGGACGGTGGGCAGCACTCTGGCCGTCCACTCGTCGAGGACGGCATCTCGCCTGTCCGTGAACAGTTCGGTGATGTGAGACATGATCCCGAGGATATCCAGCCTCGCGGCTTTCACGACTGACAGTAAGGTGTTCGGGTGAGCGAGCTACGTGTTTCCACCGGCGCCGACGGGCCGTTCACGGTGCTCGCCCTCCACGGTGATCTCGACGACACGACCGCGGGCTCCGCGGAGGCGCACGTCCTGAAGGCCGTCGTCGGCGGGCCCGCCCATCTCGTCCTCGATCTGTCCGGGGTGGGGTTCCTGACCTCCGCCGGGATCAACCTGGTCGCCAAGACCCATTTCGCGGTGCGGACCTCGCGCGGCTCCCTCCGGCTGGTCGTCCCCGAGGGCGGCGGCCCCGAGCGGGTGCTGAGGTTCACCGGGATCACCGAGGCGGTCGACACCTACCCCACCCTCGAGCAGGCCCTGCTGCCCCCCGTCCCGGAGTGGCGCGGGCTGCCGGAGGCCGAACCAGAAAGCTGGGAGTAATACAGTGACCGGCGGCGCCCAGATCACCGAGATCGGCGACGATCACGTCTGCCTGACGTTCTGTGAGCACGAGGAGCTGCTGGACCTCACCGCCGCCTTCGTCAGGGACGGGCTGGCCGCAGGGGCCAAGGTCGTCTGGCTGAGCGGGCTCGAACCGGCCGCCGCGCTGGCGGAGATGGCCGGGCGGGGGCTGACCCTCATCGAGGCGGCCGCCGAGGGCCGCATGGTCGTCGGGGGCCACGAGGAGGGCCTGCTGCTGGATCGCTCCTTCGACCTCGAGCACGCCACCACCTGGCTGAAGCGCCAGGTCGGCGGGATCAACGGGTTCCCGCGGCTGCGGATCGCGCTCGACATGAGCTGGGCGCTGCGGCCCGTCAGCGGAGTCGAGCAGCTTCCCGGCTTCGAGGAGCGGGTGGGCGAGCTGCTCGAAGGCGCGCCCGTCTCGGTGCTGTGCCAGTACGACCGCGACCGGTTCGACCCGGTCACGCTCGCCTCCGTGGCCGCCAGCCATCCGGTGTCGGTCGCGGCCGCCACCTACCACCACGACGCCGTGCTGAGAATCTGCCGCCAGTACGCCCCGCCCGGCATCAGGATCGCCGGTGAGATCGACCATCTCGCGGCCGACCCGCTGGCGATGGCGCTCCAGGAGGCGCTGCGCCTGGACGGCGACATCACCGTCAATATGGCCGACCTGCACTTCGCCGACGCCTCCAGCATCCGCATGATCATCGAGGCGGCGCGGGCCCATCCGGGGACCACGACGCTGCGCTGCGGGCCGGCGGTGCTGCCCCGCTTCATCCTGCTGGGCGCCTTCGACGTGCCCGGCCTCCGGCTGGCCGCGGCCCATGAGCGCTGAACGGCCCGCCTCGAAGGCGGCTCCCCTGCTGGACCTCGAGTTCGACGGCGGCGGCCTGTACGCGCTCCGCTCGACCGTCGCCGCGCACGCCCTGGAGGCGGGGCTGGGTGACGGCTGGGTCAACGATCTCGTCGGGGCCGCCCACGAACTGGCCGCCAACGCCGTCGTGCACGGCGGCGGCCGGGGCAGGCTCCGGCTGTGGAAGGAGCACGAGGCGCTGCACCTCCAGGTGAGCGACTCCGGCGAGGGCAACCCGGGTGAGCCGGCCCGCTGGGGCGACTCCGAGGGCAGCGGCCTGTGGATGGTCCGCCGGATGGTCGACCAGATGGACCTGCGGACCGGCCCCTACGGGACCATCGTCACGATCAGCCTGGCGATCACCGACGCCTCCCGGCTGCGGATCACGATCTCCGAGGTCCAGGGCTGGCGGGTCCTGGCCCTGTCCGGCGATCTCGACCTGCGGACGGTGCCAGACCTGACGGCGGCCGTCAGCGAGGCGGCCGGGGCCTCGTCCCGGCTGGTCCTCGATCTGGCCGAGGTCGCCTTCATCGACTCCTCCGGCTTCGCGGCGCTGATCGGGGTACGGCAGACCTTCGAGGCCCTGCCCTCGGGGGCCCTGGTCCTCGCGGCGCCGTCCGAGCGGCTCACCCGGCGGCTGCGGACCCTGGGCCTCTACGACAGGTTCCGGATCCACCTGACCGTCGCCGAAGCCGTTTCAGTACGGTTAGGGGGGTATCCCGATACCGGGGGTAGTTCCTGGTGACTGAGACGAAGAAGGACCGGCGGCCCGATGCCGGCTTCCAGCATCCTCTGATGCTCGGGAGCGGCGACGGGACCTTCGCCGACCTCGCCCTCGCCTTCCTGGCCGAAGGGCTGGCCCGCGGCGAGCGGGTGGCGGCGGCCGTCCCGGAGACCCGGCTGGGCACGCTGGCCGAGGCGTTCGGGCCGCGGCTGCGGCTGTTCGACCTGACGGAGATCGGCCGCAATCCCGGCCGGATCCTCCCTCTGGTGCTCTTCGCCTTCGCCGACGCCGCAGAAGGCGATGATGTCCGGATTCTCCAGGAACCGGTGTGGGAGGGCCGCACCGAGCTGGAGTATCCGGCCTGTGTCCAGCACGAGGCGCTCACCAACCTGGCCTTCGCCGGACGCCGGATGACCGTCGGCTGCTTCTACGACGCCTCCGCGCTCGGCCCCGCGGTGGTGGCCGACGCCCATGCCACCCATCAGGGTCCCGGATACTCCCCCGAGGCCGTCATGGACCGGTACGACCTGCCGCTCCCCGAGCCCGAGCGGGTCCACGCCGTGCTCCGGTTCGACGCGGCCGGCCAGGAGGGCACCCGCGCCGTCGCGGCCCAGTGCGCCGCGGCCCACGACCTCGGCGCCGACCAGTCGATCGACGTGGAACTGGTGGTGAACGAGCTGACGGCCAACAGCGTGGCCCACGGCGGCGGCTCGGGCCTGCTGCGCATCTGGGGCGAGAAGGACGCCCTGGTCTGCGAGGTCACCGACGCGGGCCGGTTCGCCGACCCGCTGGCCGGACGCCGCCCGGCGGGCCTGTCGGTGACGGGCGGCCGGGGCCTGCTCCTGGTCCACTGCCTGTCCGACCTCGTGCGGACCCACACGACCGAGAACTCCCTGACGATCCGCGCCTACTTCAGGCGCTAGGCCTGCCCAGATCTGCCCGAGTCTAGGAGACGGCTTCGGAGACGGTCTGGTAGACCTTCATGAACTGGTTGAAACCGGTCACGGTGAGGACGCGGTCCGGACGGCTTCCCGCCGGGGCGACACAGGACAGCGTGCCGTTCCCCGCCCGGACGGCCCTGCTGGTCTTGGCCAGCAGATTGACCCCGCCCGAGTCCAGGAAGGTCACGCCGGTCAGGTTGAGGACGAGCCGGACCGGCCCGCCCGCGGCGCCCATCGTGTCGAGGATCTGGGCCTCGGCCCCCGGGCTCGTCGCGTGCTGCAGCTCCCCGGCCAGCTCCACGACGGTGAACGGGGCGTGCGTGTAGAACGACACCGTCAACGAAGCCATCGCGGCCTCCCGCACCTACCGCCCGTCACCATCGGCACAAACGGTACCCTCCGGGCGCCCGGCCCGTCACTAGCCGGAGCGTGAGGGGTGCGGGGCTCAGGAATCGCCGTCCTGCTCGGCCAGGAACTGCTCGAACTGGGCGGCCAGCTCGTCGGCGGAGGGCATGTCGGCCTCCTGGGCGAGCAGGGACTCGCGCTCGTCCGCTCCGGCGAAGGCGTCGTACTGCTGCTCCAGCGCCCGGACGACCTTCTCGACCTCGTCGGAGCCCTCGACCTGAGAGGCGATCTCGGTGTCGGTCTCGGCCGCGGCCTCGCGCAGGGTCTCGCCGGGGATGGCCAGGCCGGTGGCGTTGATCAGGGTCTCCAGGGCCGCCACCGCGGCCGCCGGGTAGGTGGACTGGGCCAGGTAGTGCGGCACGTGGATGGCGAAGCCGATCGCGTCGTGGCCGAGCTCGCCCAGGCGGTACTCCAGCAGCGCGGAGGCGCTGCCGGGCACCTGGACCCGCCCGAACGGCGACTTCGGCCAGCTCAGCAGCTCGGACTTGGTGCCGTGGGCGGTCAGCCCGATCGGCCGGGTGTGCGGGACGCCCATCGGGATGCCGTGGAAGCCGACCGAGAGGCCGACGTCGAGCTTCTCGATCAGCGAGACGACCGCGGCGATGAACCGCTCCCAGGCCCGGTCGGGCTCGGGGCCCTCCAGGAGCAGGAACGGCTGGCCGACGGTGTCGTGGACGACGTGCAGATCGAGGGAGGGCTTCTCGTAGTCCTCCCAGTGGTCGCCGTCGTAGGTCATCATCGGCCTGCGGGCCCGGTAGTCGATCAGCTCGTCGAGATCGAAGCTGGCGATCACCTCGTGGTCGAGGGTCTCCAGGATGTGGTCGCGCACGAGCCGCCCGGCGGAACCGGCGTCCATGAACCCGTCCAGGCTGTGCAGGAGCACCGGGCGGTCGAGCACGGGCAGCTCGGCCTCCAGCCGGTACAGATCCTCGGGACGCAAGCGATCCCACCTCCTCAAGACGACAAGGGATACAACCCCTCCAACATAGTGCAGAGGGGATTTCATCCCGGACCAGATCATCCCGAGGAGGCGGATTCCGGACGGTCAGGAGGCCATCCGGAGCCTGTCCGCGTTGATCAGGTGGTAGAGCAGGAGCAGCTGGGTGATCGCGACGGGGTCGCTGGTGGCCCCGTCGGCCAGGGTGCCGAGGCTGGCGGGGAAGGGCGTCTCGACGTCCAGGCGCTCCCAGATGGCCTTCTTGACGATCTCCGCCTCCTCGCCGGAGACGCCTCCGTGGACGTGCAGGGCGTCCACCGGGCGGCCGTCGGTGTCGCGCAGCAGCTTCAGGTGCAGGGCGTCCGCGCCGTGGACGACCTCCGCCAGGTCGGGGTGGTCGACGGTCGGGCGGAGCAGCAGCTCGGCCGAGAGGGGTTCCTGCGGCGGGTCGGCCCTTCCCGAGACCGAGCCGAAGCGGACCACGATGTCGGCGTGCCTGCGCTGCGGCCGGATGAAGGCGGCGCTCTCGATCTCGCGCCGTCGCATCTCCTCCATCACCTGGTCGGCGGTGTAGCCGCGCTTGGTGGTGTCGCGGCTGACCTTCCAGGCGGTCCGCTGGGCCTCCGGCGGGTCGAGGTAGACCGTGATGTCGAAGCAGGCGCGGGCCATCTTGCTGTAGAGCGGAAGCAGCCCCTCGACGATCACGAAGTCGCGCGGCTCGATGAGCTCGGGCCGCACCAGCTCGCCCGTGCCGTGGTCGTAGACCGGCTTGAGGATCGGCTCGCCCATCGCCAGGAGCTGGAGGTGCTGCTCCATGATCTCGATGTAGTTGCAGTCGGGGTGCAGCGCGGTGAACGGCTTCCCCTGCCGTTCCCGCCGGTCGAACCGGTGGTAGTCGTCCACGCAGACGGCCGTCATCCTGTCCTCGCCGAGACACTCCACCAGCCCCCGGGTGAGTGTCGTCTTGCCGGCGGCACTGTCTCCCGCGATGGCCAGCATCACCGGGCGCCGTCCGGTTCCGCGGGCCCGCAGCATGTGCACGATCCGGTGGGGCACGAGATCCTCCATGGGGTCTGACCCGGGGGTGCGGGCATGTCACCGTGAACGTAAGGCGAGGTGAGCGGGCGATCCTCACCCGGCCGTGGGAACTCACGGGTGAAGGCGCGCGGGGGTGAGCTACTCGCCGGTAGCACGACAGGTTATGTTGCAGGGATGCCCGCACCCGTCAGGGTCGTGCTCGTCGACGACCACGAAATGATCCTCGCCGGACTCCAGGCGATGCTGGCCGGGTTCACCGGCCGCGTCCGGGTCGTCGGCCAGGCCGCCGACCCCGTGGAGGCCTCCCGGCTCGTCTCCGCGCTCAAACCCGACATCGTCCTGCTCGACGTCCGCCTCGGCAGCCACAGCGGCCTCGACCTGTGCCGCAAGCTGACCGAGGCCGCCGCCCAGTCCCGGGTGGTCTTCCTGTCCGTCTACGACGACGAGCAGTACGTCTTCGAGGCCCTGCGCGCCGGGGCCGCCGGCTACCTCCTGAAACGGGTGGACGGGCTGGAGCTCGTCCGCCGGCTGGAGGAGGTCGCCGAGGGCGAGACCGTCGTCGATCCCACCCTCGCGGGGCGGATGGCCGCCAGCGTCGCCCGGCTCAACCGCGGCGAGTTCTGGCCGGGCGCCAACCGGGGCCTCACCCAGCGCGAGAGCGAGGTGCTGTCGCTGCTGGTCGGCGGCCTGTCCAACCGGGCCATCGCCTCCCGCCTGCACCTTTCGGAGGAGACCGTGAAATCCCATCTGCGCACCCTGTACCGCAAGCTCGAGGTGACCGACCGCAGCGCGGCCATCGCGATCGCCCTGCGCGAGGGCCTGTTCCGGTGAGCGGCCGGTGAAGGCCAGGGCCCTGGCGCTGCTGGCCCGGCGGGAGGGCGAGCTGCTGACCCGGGTGGCAGGGGCCGCGTGCTCCGACCGGGAGCTGCCCGAGCTCGCCGCCGACATCGCCGTGCTGGTGCGGGCGGGCACCCGGTTCGCCTCCTGCGAGGTCTACGTCCTCGACGAGGACGGCCGGACGCTGGAGTGGACCGGCGGCGACCCGCGCGACGGCGAGCCGCCCGACCCCGTGCCGTTCGGCGAGGGGGTGATCGGCTGGTGCGCCGGGCACTCGACGCCGCGCGCCCACGGGCACGGGATGTGCTTCCCCGTCGCCACCGGCTCGGGGACCATCGCCGTCATCGACGTGCGGACCCGCGGCAAGGAGGTCTGCCGCGACGAGGACCTGGAGCTGATCCGCGCCATCACCACGCTTTTCGCACCGGTGCTCTGCTCGGCGCGGCGGCTGCGCTCGGCGCGCGAACGCGAGCACTCGGCGGAGGAGTTCGCCGAACGGGCCGTCGAGGCGCAGGAGGCCGAGCGCGGACGGCTGGCCAGGGAGATCCACGACGGGATCGCCCAGCGGCTGGCCAGCCTCGGCTTCCATCTGTCGGCGGCACTGCGGGCGCTGCCGGAGGGCGAGGCGTTCCGGCAGATCACGGTGGCGAGGGAGCTGTGCGAGCTGGCCTCGGCCGAGACCAGGGCCGCGATCGGGGGGCTGCGGCCGCCCGTCCTGGACGATCTCGGCCTGTCGGCGGCTCTGGCGGGCCTGGCCAGGGAGGCCGGATCCCGGCAGCCGTCGCTGGACGTCACGGTGACGGTCTCCGGCGAGCTCGACGCCCCGCTGCCCGACCATCTCCAGACCGCGCTGTACCGGATCGCCCAGGAGGCCGTCGGGAACGTGCTGCGGCACGCCGGGGCCGCCATGGTCGACCTGCTGCTGGAGTACGGGCCCGACCGGGTGTCGCTGGCCGTCGAGGACGACGGGCGCGGCTTCCTGCCCCACCTGCCCAGGCCCGGCTCCTACGGGCTGCGCGGCATGGCCGAGCGGGCCGAGCTGCTCGGCGGCAGGGTCGTGCTCCACTCCGAGCCGGGCGAGGGCACCTCGGTGCGGGCGGTCCTGCCCATCTGACCCGCCGTCCCACTCGCTCATCTCACTCGCCCGTCTCCATCGCGGCTCAGCCCAGGGACCAGCCGTGCGCGGCGAGCTCGGCGCCGAACAGGCGGGTCGTGGCGGTCGGGGCCGCGCCGGTGACGGCGTGCCAGGGCCGGGGCATCGGCGTGCCGGGAGCGGGGACCTCGCGCAGCCGCCCCGCGGCCAGGTCGCCCCGGACGGCGTCGCGCGAGACGAGGGCGGCGGCGAGCCCGGCCGCGGCACCGGCCACGACCGCGCCGTTGGAGCCGAGGACGAGCTCCGGCGGGGCGGCGGCGTGCTCGGCGAGGTAGGCGGCGGTGAGCACACGGGTGCCGGAGCCGGGTTCGCGCAGTACCCACGGCGTGGTGCGCAGGTCGAAGTCCAGATGCGGGGCGAGCACGACGATCAGCTCGTTGGGCCGCCGGGCCAGGACCGTCGCGCCCGGGTCGGGGGGCCGTCCGCCGAGGACCAGATCGGCCTCGTGGTCGGCCAGCCGCGCCCACAGCCTGCTGCTGGGCCCGACCTCCAGGGTCAGCTCGACCTCCGGCCAGTGGCCGCGGAAGGCGGCCAGCACCTCGGGCAGGACCTGCTCGGCGGCGGTCGTCACGGCGGCGATCCGCAGCCGGCCCCGGCCCGGGTCGTGCTCGCCGCGGGCCGCCGCCCGCGCCTCGCCGTGCAGCCCCAGGATCCTGCGGGCGTAGCCGGAGTAGACCTGGCCCGCGGGGGTCAGGATGATCCCCCTCCCCCGCCGCCGGACCAGCGGGACGCCCAGCTCGGCGGCCAGCGCGGTCATCGCGGCCGACACCGCCGACTCCGTGACGTACAGCCGTTCCGCCGCCGCCCGGACCGAACCGGTGTCCGCGAGCGCCACCAGCGTGCGGAGCCTGGATTCAGTCATCGCTTCAGATTCACCCCGAAACACTTGATGGACGGCACAAGTGTCGGGGCCACATGCTTGCGGCGTCAACGAAGGTCGAAGGAAAAGAGAGGAGCGTCCCGAGATGGGTCGATGGTCCGCAGGTGTCATCCCGTACGCGGAAATGGGCTACTGGCGCCCCGACTACGTGCCGAAGGACAGCGACATCCTCGCCGCGTTCCGCATCACGCCCCAGCAGGGCGTGCCCCCCGAGGAGGCGGGCGCGGCGGTGGCGGGCGAGTCCTCGACGGCCACCTGGACCGTCGTGTGGACCGACCGGCTCACGTCGTACGAGAACTACCAGGCCAAGTGCTACAAGGTGGAGCCGGTCCCGGGAGCCGAGGACCAGTTCATCGCCTACATCGCCTACGACCTGGACCTGTTCGAGGAGGGGTCGATCGCCAACCTGACCTCCTCGATCATCGGCAACGTCTTCGGGTTCAAGGCGCTCAAGGCCCTCCGGCTGGAGGACATGCGCATCCCGACCCACTACGTGAAGACCTTCCAGGGTCCCGCGCACGGCATCGTCATGGAGCGGGAGTACCTCGGCAAGCACGGGCGCCCGCTGCTCGGTGCGACCGTCAAGCCGAAGCTCGGGCTGAGCGCCAAGAACTACGGCCGGGTCGTCTACGAGGCCCTGCGCGGCGGCCTCGACTTCACCAAGGACGACGAGAACATCAACTCCCAGCCGTTCATGCGCTGGCGGGACCGCTTCCTCCACTCGATGGAGGGCGTGATGAAGGCCCAGGCCGAGACCGGCGAGGTCAAGGGCCACTACCTGAACGTCACCGCCGGCGACATGGAGCTCATGTACGAGCGCGCGGAGTTCGCCAAGGAGCTCGGCAGCGTCATCGTCATGATCGACCTGACGATCGGCTACACCGCGATCCAGTCGATGGCCAAGTGGGCCCGCGCCAACGGCCTCATCCTGCACCTGCACCGGGCGGGCCACTCGACCTACACGCGGCAGAAGAACCACGGCGTCAGCTTCCGGGTGATCTCCAAGTGGATGCGGCTGGCCGGGGTCGACCACATCCACGCCGGGACGGTCGTCGGCAAGCTCGAGGGCGACCCGAACACCGTCGCGGGCTTCTACGACACCCTCCGCAAGGACAAGATCCAGGCCGACCCGGTCAAGGGGCTGTACTTCGACCAGGACTGGGCGTCGATGCCGGGCGTCATGCCGGTGGCGTCCGGCGGGATCCACGCCGGCCAGATGCACCAGCTCCTGCACTACCTCGACGAGGACGTCGTCCTCCAGTTCGGCGGCGGCACCATCGGCCACCCGATGGGCATCGCGGCGGGCGCGGCCGCCAACCGCGTCGCCCTCGAGGCGATGGTCAAGGCCCGCAACGAGGGCCGCGACTTCTTCAAGGAGGGCCCGGACATCCTCCGCGCCGCCGCGAAGCACAACAAGGAGCTCGACGTCGCCCTGACCCTGTGGGGCGACATCTCCTTCGACTACGAGTCGACCGACACCCCCGACGTCCTCAACGAAGTCCTGAGCAGCTAGGAGCACCGATGCGCGTCACCCAGGGCAGCTTCAGCTTCCTGCCCGACCTCACCGACGAGGAGATCTCCCTCCAGATCGCCTACGCCCTCGACCGGGGCTGGCCCTGCTCGGTCGAGTACACCGACGACCCGCACCCGCGCAACTTCCTGTGGGACATGTGGGGCCTGCCGATGTTCGACCTGAAGGACCCGGCGGGCGTCCTGCTCGAGATCAACGAGTGCCGCCGCGCCCACCCGGACTCCTACGTCCGGCTGAACGCCTACGACGCCTCCTACGGCCGCCAGACCACCGCGATGCAGTTCATCGTGCAGCGTCCCGCCGAGGAACGGTCGTTCCGCCTGGTCCGCCAGGAGGCCGCCGACCGCCGCATCAGCTACACCCTCGAACAGCGCTGACCCGCAGACCGTGACGGGCGGCCACGCCGTCCCTTCCGCCCTTAGCGGGCGGCGGGCCGCCCGTCACCCCTTCCGAAGGAGCCCGCATGGAGTTCGGCACGCCGAAGGCCGTGGAGGATCTTCCTCCCCTCACGCCCGACGCCGTGGTGGACCTGTCGCAGGAGCGCAAGGACGCCCGGACCGACGAGATCCTCAACGCCCTCGACGACGACCTGATCGGGCTCGTCCCGGTGAAGACCCGCATCCGGGAGATCGCGTCCCTGCTGCTGGTCGACCGGCTCCGCGCGCGCTTCGGCCTGACCTCGGCGCCGCCGAACCTGCACATGTGCTTCACCGGCAGCCCCGGCACCGGCAAGACGACGGTGGCCGTCCGGATGGCGGAGCTGCTGCACGGGCTCGGCCACATCCGCAAGAACCACCTCGTGACGGCCTCCCGCGACGACCTGGTCGGCCAGCACGTCGGCCACACCGCGCCCAAGACGCGCGACGTCCTCAGGCGGGCGATGGGCGGCGTCCTGTTCATCGACGAGGCCTACGCCCTGCACCGCGACAGCGACCGCGACTACGGCCAGGAGGCCATCGAGATCCTGCTGCAGTTCATGGAGAACCACCGCGAGGACCTGGTGGTCATCCTGGCGGGCTACCGCGACCGCATGGACGAGTTCTTCGCCGTCAACCCCGGGATGAGCTCCCGCGTCGCCCACCACATCGACTTCCCCGACTTCGACCTCGCGGAGCTGGAGTCCATCGGCCGTCTCATGCTCGCCGAGAACGGCTACGCGCTCGCGACCGACGCCGAGCCGGTCTTCCGCGACTACCTGGCGCTGCGCAGCACCCAGCCGCGCTTCGCCAACGCCCGGTCGGTCCGCAACGCCATCGAGCGCGCCCGCCTGCGCCACGCCAACCGGCTGACCGCCACGACCGACCGGGTCGGCCGCGCCGACCTGATGACCCTGCGGCCCGAGGACTTCCTCGCCTCCCGCGTCTTCGCCACGGAACGGCCGGAGCCCGGCACGCCTACGTGATCTTGGTTCGGGCCGCGCGTACGGTGCCCCGGTGACGACACCACGCACCCTGCCGCGCGGCGCGGCCCCGATCACCACCGCAACCCCCGCCGTGCCCGCCCACGCCGTGCCCGGGCCCGGCGCCCACGCCGACGCGTGCGAGCCGCCCAACCTCACCGGCGTCCAGAACGCGATCAAGACTACCGGACGTCCGGGCGGTGGGCCGCGGCGATCGCGCTGGCCGTGGCCGGGGCGCGCGCCCGGCTCGGCGAGGCCCTGGACGCCGGTGCCGTCTCCCCCGCGATCGTGCTCGACATCGACGACACCTGCCTGTCGACCTACGACCAGGAGACCGGGACGTCGGCGATCCCCGGCGCGGGCTTCGGCTACTTCTCCCCGCTGTGGAACCACTGGGCCTACACGATCAAGCAGTTCCCTGCGATCGCCCCGGCCCTGGCCCTGGCCACCGAGGCCGCGGCGCGCGGCGTCGCGGTCTTCTACGTCACCGGCCGCCGCGACGCCGCCACGACGGCCGTCGACCCCGTCACCTTCGCGACGACCGTCCACGACGTCCGCGCCGAGACCCTCGCCGACCTGAGGGCCAAGGGCTTCCCCGCCGCCGACCCGGCCCGCCTGCATCTGCGCCCGCCGGCCGACCACGCCCCGAGCGTGGTCCCCTACAAGGCGGGAACCCGGGCGGCGATCGAGGCCCTCGGCCACACCATCGTCACCAACCTCGGCGACCAGCACTCCGACCTGGAGGGCGGCCACGCCCGCCATCCCTTCAAGCTCCCCAACCCGATGTACGCCATCCCCTAGAACACCAGCTCAGCCCCCAAGTCGCCGCTTTCGGCGTACCCTTGGGGGCACGTTTCCCTACGATGACCGGAGCTGATCGTGAGCGAAAGGTCGCATGACGTGGTCGTCACTTCCGTAACGCAGATGGGCGTCGAGATCCCTGACACCCCGTACGCCCTGTTCGTAAGGGGCGGCCTGGACGATGCCCTCCATCGCCCGGACGACGGCTCCCGTGTCGAGGTCATCGGAGGAGAAGTCATAGTGTCCCCGGCTCCGAAGAACAGCCATCGGTGGATCGTCCAGCAGATCTCCAATCTGTTCGCCCAGGCCCAGGTCCTGAAGCCCGGTTTCATCTGGGGCGTCGACCAGGGTCCCAATCTGGACCTCGTGGGCATCGAGGAGGGGTACATCCCCGACTTGATCGTTGCGGAGCAGGAGCTGCTCGACGGCGAAGGGCAGACGGGCAACCTGTGCCTGGTCACCGACCAGGTCGAGATGGCCGTCGAAGTCACCTCTCGTTCCACCGGAGGCAACGACCGTCCGCCCAGTGACGGCCGCGCCACCAAGTGGACGGGCTTCGCCCGCACGGAGATCCCCTACTACCTGCTGGTCGACTGCGACCCGAAGGTGGCGAAGGTGTTCCTCTACTCGATTCCCGACGGCAAGGCGGGGGTCTACCTCGACAAGCAGGAATGGAAGTTCGGAGAGGACGTCGTGCTCCCCGAGCCGTTCGACCTGGTGCTGTCCACCGAGCGCTGGACCACCTGGGGCTGAACGGCCCGGAGACGCGAACGGGCGGTTCAGGACCTGGTGGCCAGGTAGGCGCGCCAGCCGCCGTGAGAGGTGATCTCGGTGGCCTCGGTGAGGCCCTCGGGCGCGCAGACGAAGCCGGTGACGGCGCTGCCGTCGGCGAGCTCGATCCGGCCCAGGCCCAGGGGGCGGGGGATGCCGGTCAGGAAGGTGCCGAGGCCCTCGGCCGAGAGTTCCCAGACCTCCACCTGGACGGCGGTTCCGCCCTCCGCGGCGCGGACGAGGCCCGGTTTGGGCGGGAGCGTCGGCAGGGCGTAGAGCCGGTAGGACGGGGCCGTGGTGGTGGTCGTCACGAGGCGGGCGCCCCGGGAGGTCAGCTCGTGGTTGAGGGGCTGGCCGGTCAGATGGGCGCCCACGACCGCGACCCGGACGGCCGGGGTCAGCATGGACGCCACGGCCGCCAGCCGGTCGTCGGAGCGGCCGGGGCCGATCAGCATGACGCCGAACGGGCGGTCCGCCACGGTGCCCGCGGGGACGGCCAGCGCCGCCATCCCGAACAGGTTCGTCGAGTTGGTGAAACGGCCGAGCCTGGCGTTGGCGGCCAGCGGCTCGGCGGCGACCTCCGCCAGGGTCGGATGGCCCGGGGCGGTGGGCAGCAGGAGGACGTCGGCGTCGCCGAGCGCCTCCATCGCCCGTCCGCGGAGCGCCTCGAGGGTCTCGCGGTCGGCGAACAGCCGGTGGGCCGGGATGTCCGCGGCGGCGTTGATGATCCCGGCGACCGTCGGGTCGAGGTCGGGGGCGTCCTTGGCGACGAACTCCCCGACGGCCGTGTACCGCTCGGCGACGAACGCGCCCTGGTAGAGCAGCTCGGCCGCCTCGAGGAAGGGCGCCGGATCGACCGGCAGGAGTACCGCGCCCGCCCGTTCCAGCCCGCGCGCCGCCCCCTCGAACGCCTCCGCCCAGCCGGGATCGAGCTCGCCGAGGGACTCGGCGGACGGCACGGCGACCCGCCACGGCCCCGGACGGCGGGCCGGGGCCGCCAGCGCGTCCGGCGCCATGACCGCGAACGCGCGCCGCGCCTCGGGCAGGGTGCGGGCGAAGACGGTCACGCAGTCGATGCTGCGGCACGCTGGGACGACGCCCTCCGTAGGCACCAGCCCGTAGGTGGGCTTCAGCCCGACGATCCCGTTGAACGCCGCCGGGACCCGCCCCGACCCGGCCGTGTCGGTGCCGAGCGCGAAGTCGGCGATGCCGAGGGCCACCGCGACCGCCGACCCCGAACTGGAACCGCCCGAGACGTAGGCGGGATCGATCGCGTTGCGGACCGCGCCGTAGGGGCTGCGCGTCCCGACGAGCCCGGTCGCGAACTGGTCGAGGTTGGTGGTGCCGAGCACGATCGAGCCCGCCGCGCGCAGCCGGGCGACGACCTCGGCGTCCCGGCCCGGCTCGTAGGCGTAGGACGGGCATCCGGCCGTCGTCGGCAGCCCCGCCACGTCGATGTTGCCCTTGACCGCGAAGACCGTCCCGTACAGCGGGAGGCCGGGATCGAGGGCCGCGGCCTCCGCCTCCGCCTCCCCCTGCGGACGCAGGCCGATCCAGAGTTCGGGCCGGTCCGCCTCCGCGATCCGCGCGTAGGCGCTCCGCACCCGTTCCACCGCTGTGCCGCTCACGTGTCTTCTCCCTTCAGCACGACGAGTGCCGTGCCCGCCTCGACCTGGTCTCCCGGCTTCACCAGCACCCGCTCCACCACTCCGGCCGCAGGTGACGGCACGGCCGACTCCATCTTCATCGCCTCCAGGACGACGAGCTGCTGTCCCGCCTCGACCCGGTCCCCCGGCTCGACGCCCACCTGCCAGACGCTCGCACCGAACTCCGCCTCGACGAGCGTCCCGCCGGGGCCGGCCTCGATCCCGGCGGCGACGGCCGTCTCCGGCACGGCGGCACGGGCGAACTCTCCCGCGGCCTCCCAGGCGTCGCGCTCGGCCGCGAAGGCGATCCCCTGACGCTCGCGGAACGCCTCGATCGAGGACGCCTCCGCCGCCAGGAACCGCCGGTGCTCCGCGAGGGAGAACTCCCCCTCCTCGATCTTGAGGTCCAGCCGTCCCGCGGCCATGTCGGCGCGCAGCTCCAGCAGTTCCTCCGCGCCGACGGGGTACCAGCGGATCCGGTCGAAGAACCGCAGCAGCCAGGGCTTGCCCTCACCGAAGGGCCCGCGCTGCTGCCAGCCCGACCAGACCTGGGTGGTGCGGCCGACGAACTGGTAGCCGCCGGGCCCCTCCATCCCGTAGACGCACAGGTAGGCGCCGCCGATGCCGACGGAGTTCTCGGCCGTCCAGGTGCGCGCCGGGTTGTACTTGGTGGTGACGAGCCGGTGCCGGGGGTCGAGGGGCGTCGCGACGGGCGCGCCCAGGTAGACGTCGCCGAGGCCGAGGACCAGGTACTCGGCGTCGAACACGGTCCGGTAGACGTCCTCGACGGAGTCCAGGCCGTTGATCCGGCGGATGAACTCGATGTTCCACGGGCACCAGGGGGCGTCGTCGCGCACCCCGGCCATGTACCGCTCGATCGCCTCCCGGGTCGCGGGGTCGTCCCAGGACAGCGGCAGGTGGACGGTGCGGCTCGGCACCACCAGCTCCTCGGTGGGCGGGAGCGTCTCCTCGATCTCCAGCAGGGCGTCCAGGAGGGCGGCCTGGGACAGCGCCGCGGGGTCGATGTGCACCTGGAGGGAGCGGATGCCGGGCGTCACGTCGACGATCCCGGGCAGCCCGGCGGCGGTCAGGGCCTCGCCGAGGGCGTGGACGCGCATCCGCAGGCCCAGGTCGAGTTCCATCGCGCCGTACTCGACCAGCAGGTTGTCGTCGCCGCTGCGCCGGATCGTGACGTCGCCGCGCCGCACCAGCACTCCCCCGTCGCCGGGCGTCCCCACGGGTGAGGGCGCGGGCACGAACCGGACGGTGTCGCCCGGCCGGAGCTGCCCGAGCTTCCACCGCTCGGAGGTGACCACGGTCGCCGGGCAGACGAACCCGCCGAGCGAGGGGCCGTCCGGGCCGAGGACGACGGGCATGTCGCCGGTGAAGTCGACCGCGCCGACCGAGTAGGGCGTGTCGTGGATGTTGGACGGGTGCAGCCCCGCCTCGCCGCCGTCGGGCCGCGCCCACCGGGGCTTGGGCCCGACCAGCCGCACCCCGGTCCGCGCCGAGTTGTGGTGGACCTTCCAGGAGGCGCCGTAGAAGTCGACGATATCCTGCTCGGTGAAGAACTCGGGCGCCGCGTGCGGCCCCTCCACCACGCCGATCTCCCAGTCGCCGAGCGCCGGGCGGCCGGTGACGGGGCGTCCCTCCCGGACGGTCCCGCCACGCAGGACGTCACCGGCGCGCAGCGCCCGCCCGCCGTGCCCGCCGAACCCGCCGAGGGTGAAGGTGGAGGCGCTGCCGAGGAAGGACGGCACGTCGAGCCCGCCCGCGACGAGCAGATAGGTGCGCAGCCCCGTGGCGGGGGCGCCGAGGTCGAGGACGCCC
Organism: Actinocorallia longicatena; assembly: GCF_039534125.1. Taxonomy (NCBI): domain Bacteria; kingdom Bacillati; phylum Actinomycetota; class Actinomycetes; order Streptosporangiales; family Thermomonosporaceae; genus Actinocorallia; species Actinocorallia longicatena. Next base: position 290,777 of record NZ_BAAAUV010000009.1, read on the forward strand.
CCGGCCGGGACGGTCACCGGCTCCCACAGCGGCACCGCCGCGCCGTCGAGGGTCACCGGCGCCGGCGCCCCGGTGACGCAGACGGTCGTGGCGTGGGTGAACCTCAGCTCGGGCCCCTGGAGGGTGCACTCCAGCCCGGCCGCTCCGGGATCGTTGCCGAGGGCCTCGTTGCCGAGCCGGAACGACCGGTCGTCCATCGGGCCCGAGGGCGGCACGCCGATCTGCCAGTAGCCGGTCCTGCCGGGCCAGTCCTGGACGGTCGTCATCACCCCCGGTCGCAGGACCTCGATCCGGCGGGAGCCGTCGCCGATCCCGGCGAGCGTCGCGGTGCTGTGTTCGGCGGCGGCGACGGCGGGGTCGGCGGCGATCGCCCGCAGCAGCCCGAGGTTGGTCTCGATGCCGTCCACGCGGCTGCCCGCCAGCGCCTCGCCGAGCGCCGCGAGCGCGGCCGCCCGGTCGGGGCCGTGCACGATGACCTTGGCCAGCATCGGGTCGTAGGAGGTGGTGACGACGGTGCCGGTCTCGACCCAGCCGTCGACGCGGATCCCGGCGGGGAAGACGACGTTGGTGAGCAGGCCCGCGCTCGGCCGGTGGTCCCGGCTCGGATTCTCGGCGTAGACGCGGGCCTCGAAGGCGTGGCCGCTCCGCTCCGGCACCTCCAGCGGCGGCAGGTCGTCCTGGGCGAGGCGGAGCATCCACTCGACGAGGTCGACGCCGTAGATCGCCTCGGTGACGGGGTGCTCGACCTGGAGGCGGGTGTTGACCTCGAGGAAGTACGGTTCGCGGCGGACCGGGTCGTAGATGAACTCGACCGTCCCGGCCGACCGGTAGCGCACCGACGCGCACAGCGAGACCGCGCTGTCGGCCAGCAGCCGCCTGACGTCGCCGGGGAGGCCGGGGGCGGGAGCCTCCTCGACCACCTTCTGGTTGCGGCGCTGGAGCGAGCAGTCGCGGTCACCGAGGGCCACGACCTCACCGCGGCCGTCGCCGAACACCTGGACCTCGACATGGCGGGCGCCCTCGACCAGGCGTTCCAGGAAGACCCCCGCGCTGGTGAAGCTCGCGGCCGCGGTCCTGCGGACGGACTCCCACGCCTCGGCCAGCTCGGCGTCGTCGCGGCAGGCGCGCATCCCGATGCCGCCGCCTCCGCCGGTCGCCTTGAGCATGACCGGGTAGCCGATCCCGGCGGCGGCGGTGCGGGCGGCGCCGAGATCGTCCAGGAGGCCGGTGCCGGGCAGCAGCGGGACCCCGGCGGCCTCGGCGGCGGCACGGGCGGTGTGCTTGGCGCCGAACAGGTCGAGCTGGGCGGGGGACGGCCCGACGAAGGCGATCCCGGCGGCCTCGACGGCGCGGGCGAACGCGGCGTCCTCGGACAGGAAACCGTAGCCGGGGTGGATGGCGTCCGCGCCGCTCTCGCGGGCCGCGGCGAGGACCTTGGCGGCATCGAGGTAGCTGTCCTTGGCGGGCGCGGGGCCGAGCCGGACGGCGTGGTCGGCGAGCCGGACGTGCGGAGCGCCGCGGTCGGGGTCGGAGTAGACGGCGACCGTCCGCATGCCCAGGGAGCGGGCCGTGCGGATGATCCGGGCGGCGATCTCGCCGCGGTTGGCGACCAGCAGAGTCGTGATCACTGGACGGTCATCCGGACGGGCGTCGGGTCGAAGCCGTTGCAGGGATTGTTGATCTGCGGGCAGTTCGAGACGAGCACGAGCACGTCGGTCTCGGCGCGCAGGGACAGGGTCAGTCCCGGAGCGGAGATCCCGTCGACGATGCCGAGGGTCCCGTCGGCCTCGACCGGCACGTTCATGAACCAGTTGATGTTGCTGACCAGGTCCCGCTTGCCGAGCCCGTGCCGGGCGCCCTCGGCGAGGAAGTTCTCGACGCAGGCGTGCTGCGACCAGGTGTGGTGGCCGTACCGCAGCGTGTTGGACTCCTTCGAGCAGGCCCCGCCGACGGTGTCGTGCCGCCCGCAGGTGTCCTCCGTGACGGTCATCAGCGGCGTGTGCTCGTTGGACAGCAGGACGCTGCCGGTCGTGAGGAAGATCCCGCCCTGGCCGTGGATCGTGTCCTGGGCGCTGTAGCGGACCGCGGTGTCGTGGGCGTCGTAGACCAGGCAGTCGACGGCCTGGTTGCCGCCGAGATCGGTGATCGTCAGGGTCCGCCCGGCCGGGATCACGGCGGACCAGGGGGCGCGGGCGGGAACGGTCTGGTCGATCACTGGATCCCCCTGGCGGCGAGGTCGTCGGCGGTGTTGAGGAAGGCGCGCTCGCCTTCGGGAGTGGCGGTCCACAGCGGGTCGCCGGGCGCGGTCGGGGCGCCGGGAGCGGCCTCGACCTCGAGCGCGGTGCACACGTAGTCCTCGCGCGGGTCGATCGGGTGGGCGGTGTTGGCGACCAGGACGGTCAGCGGCATCTCGGCGCGGAGCGTGACGCTCGCCCCGGGCCCCGCCGAGCCGGTGAACTCCAGCCGCCCGGTCCCGGGATCGACCCTGACCCCCTGGAAGAAGGAGATCGACGGTCCCAGGTCGCGGGGTTCGAGGCCGTGCTTGGCGGCGGCGAGCTTGAACAGCTCCCGTCCGGCCGGGGCGTGGCCCTGCGGGGAGCCGTCGCCGTAGCGGGCGGTGTTGCGCAGGAGGGTGGAGGTCCCGCACATGGTGTCGGCCGGTGCCGCCGAGGCGGTGATCGAGGCCAGCACCCGGCCCTGGTCGGACAGGAGCAGATGGCCGGTGCCGGGGTAGGCGTTCCAGAGGACCTTGACGGTGTCGGCGACGTTGAGCCGCTCCCACGGCCGGCCCGTCGCGAACAGGAGCAGGTGCGCGCAGGCGTCGCCGGCCGGATCGGTGAGGGTGAGCCCGGTGCCGCGGGCCAGGGCCCGGTGCGTGTAGTTCCCGCCCGCGACGGTCTCCGACCAGGTCAGCCCGGCGGGGGCCGGGACGCGGGGCATGGTCTCGACGGTCGTTCCCGCCTGGGCGCGCGCGTGGTCGCGCGCGCCGTGGGTCGTCGCTGTCGCCATGGTCTCTCCAGGGATCGATTTCTATCGCTCGACAGAAATTATGGGACAGATATTTCGGGCAGACCACCCCCGAGTTTCGCGCCTGTTACCGGACCGGCACGCGGGGTGGGCTGTGCGAGGATTTCCGGGTGAGCGACACGAGGAGAGGGGTGGGCAGGCCGCGCGCCGTCGCCCGTCCCGCGAGCGGGCTTTCCCCCCGCGAGGAGGTGCTCGCGGCCGCCGCCGAGCTGTTCACCGCCCAGGGCTACTCCGCCACCTCGACCCGCGAGATCGCGGAGCGCGCGGGGATCCGGCAGGCCTCGATCTACCACTACTTCAAGGGCAAGGAGGACATCCTCGCCGAGCTTCTGGAGAGCACCGTCCGGCCGTCGCTGGAGGCCGCGCGGGCGCTGCTGGGCTCCCCCGCCCCCGCGGCGTCCCGGCTGTGGGCGCTGTGCCACCGCGACGCCCGGCTGCTCTGCTCGGGCCCGCACAACCTCGGCGCCCTCTACCTGCTGCCCGAGGCCGACCGCTTCGGCGTCTTCCAGGAGCTGCGCTCGGCCCTCAGGGACTGCTACGCCGACCTGCTGACGGCCGTCGCACCCGGGCTTCCGCAGGCCGAGCGCGCCGTCCGCGCCCAGCTCGTGTTCTCGGTCGTCGAGAGCGTCATCCTCATCCGCAGGGACGCCTCCGCGCCCGTGCCGGGCACGCTGGCGGAGGCGACCGCGGACGCCGCGCTACGGGTGGGCGGCGTCGCCGACGGGGAGCTGCCCGCGGTCCGCGACCTCGGCCGCACGCTGGCGGCGGACGGCTGACCACCGGTACAGCGCGCCCGCCCCGGCCGCCGCCGCCAGGAACAGCACGGTGAACCACTGGAAGTACCACTGGCCGCTGACCGGCGCGTAGACCTCGGCGCGCGGCCAGGCCAGGTTGACGGCCATCGTCAGCCCGTAGGCCAGCGCCAGCGCGTTCACCGGCAGGCCCCACCGGCCGAGGGAGAACAGCGGCCGGCCGTGCTCGTCGGTCCCGGCGGGCGCCCCTCCCCGCCACGACCCGCGCAGCCGCTGGTACAGCAGCGGTCCCGTCACCATCGCGTAGGCGAGGTAGAGGAACACGATGCAGGTCGTCCCGATCGCCAGGAAGGCGTCGGGCGAGAGAAAGCCGATGGCCACGATGAGCGCGGCGAGCACCCCGGTGACCAAAGCGGGCCCGGTGGGCATCCCGGTCCGTGGCGAGATGCGGGCCAGCGCGGCGGAACGGGGCAGCACCCCGTCGCGCGCCATCGAGAACACCATCCGGGTCGCGGCCGTCTGGATCGCGAGGGTCGCCACGCAGATCGCCACGACCACGTCGGCGAGCAGCAGCCTGCCCACGCCGTCGCCGAGGGTGCTGGTCAGCACGTACGACAGGCCCTCGGCGGCGAGCCGGCCGTCGGTCAGGCTCGGCGCGGCGAGCAGCCCCGCCAGGATGATGAGCCCGCCCAGCACGCCCGCCGCGCCGAGCGCGGTGAGGATCGTGCGGGGGGCGACCGCGCGGGGGCTGCGCGTCTCCTCGCTCAGCTCCCCCGCGCTGTCGAACCCGATCAGCACGTAGGCGGCGGCGAAGGCCGCCACCAGCAGCGCGCCGAACGCCCCGCCGCCCGTACCGGCGTGCAGCGTGACGCCCGGAGCCCGGTCGGAGTGGGTGAGCAGCAGCACCACGATCAGGACCGCGCCGATGATCTCGGCGGTCACCCCGATCACGTTGATCCGCGCCATCACCCGGTTGTCGAGCAGGTTGACGGCCGTGGTCGCGGTCAGCAGCACGACCGCCAGCACGGCGGCGTTGGCCGCCCCCGTCGCCGAGGTGGGCGCGGGGTCGCCGCCGACGATCTGGAAGCCGGTCCAGATGGCGGGCAGGACGACCTGGAGCGCCATCGCCGCCGCGGCGATCACCACGATCTGGCCCAGCACCATGATCCAGCCCGCGAACCAGCCGAACGCGGCCGTGCTCATGCGGGTCGACCACTGGAAGATCGCGCCCGAGATCGGGTACCGCGCCGCGAGCTCGGCGAAGCAGAGCGCCACCAGCGCCTGGCCGCCGAGCACCACCGGCCACGTCCAGAAGAACGCGGGCCCGCCGAAGGCGAAGCCCATCCCGAAGAACTGGAACACGGTCGTCAGCACCGAGATGAAGGAGAAGCCGGCCGCGAACGAGGCGTACCGGCCCATGCTGCGGTGCAGCTCCTGCCGGTAGCCGAACCCGCGCAGCGTCCCCTCGTCGCCGGTGTCCGGCGGCGGGGCGGAACCGGACGGTGCGACGGTCGTGGTCATCTGCGTCTCCCGGGGTGCGGAATTCCTGTCGGTCGACAGATAGATATGAGTCGCAGGTTTCCGCCGCGTGACGCACCCGTTCCCCGCCCGTAAAGAGAACCTCACCCCGCCGAAACGGAGACGGGCGGACGCCACGGGGGCGTCCGCCCGTCTCCGGGGCGCTGTCGTGCGGGAGGGTCAGCCGTTGGCCTCGCGGGGCGGGGGCGGGGTGAGGGTCACCGCGTTCCGGGTGCCGTAGGCCCAGTTGAGCATCTTCGCGGCGTCCTGGAAGCGGGTGATGGTGCTGCTGCTCCTGAGGACGACGCCGTAGACGGTGTGCTTCTTGCGGCGGGCGACGAACATGAAGCAGCCGCCGGCGTTGCCGGTGGAACCGGTCTTGATGCCGTAGACGCCGGGGTAGCCGGAGTTGTCCTCGGTGGAGCCGCTGTTCTTCAGCAGGAGGTTGCTGGTGCGCAGCTTGTAGACGCGGCCGTTCAGGGAGCGGAAGTCCTTCTTCACGATCTTGACGATCGACCGGAAGGTGGCGGACTTCATCGCGTAGCGGGCCAGCTTGAGCTGGTCGGCGGCCGTCGTGTAGTCGTTCTTGGCCGGGGTGCCGTCGAAGGAGGCGTAGTGGGTGTTCCTCATGCCGAGCTTCCTGGCCAGGGCGTTCATCTTGGCCAGCGACCCGAGGTAGCCGGCGCTGCCGCCGTAGGCGTCGGCCAGGGCGTAGGCGGCGTCGCAGCCCGACTCGACGAGCGTCGCCTGGAGCAGCTGGTAGGCGCTGAGCCGGTCGCCGGGGACCAGGTGGCTCTGGCTGGCGCCCCAGCCGTCCACCCAGTCCTTGTACTTCTGGCGGATCGTGATCGGCGTCTTCAGGTGGCCCGCCTTGATCACGACCAGGGCCAGGGCGACCTTGTTCATGCTTCCGACCGGCATGCGCTTGTTGACGTTCCGCTTCCACAGGGTCTTCTTCGCCGTGGAGTCGTAGAGGATCGCGGAGGTCGCCGAGACGCCCGCCGGGGCCTTGGGCCTGGCCTTCGCCTCCGCGGCCGCCGGTGCCCCCGTGGCGAGGAGGGCCGCTGCCAGGACGGACGCGGTGAGCTTTCTCAGCACAGAAATTCCCCTTAAGTCCCGTTTGCCGAACCCCAGGACCCTACCGCGATCATGGTCGCGCCGGGGCGTGCCCCCCATGACGAAGGGACGGCCCCGGGGCCGTCCCTCGTCCGCCGGCTACCGCCCTTACAGGGCGCGCTCGAAGGCGACCGTCACGTTGTGGCCGCCGAAACCGAAGGAGTTGTTGAGGGCCGCGGCCGGTCCGTCGGGGAGCTTGCGGGGCTCGCCGTGGACGATGTCGAGGTCGACGGCGTCGTCGAGGTTCTCGAGGTTCACCACGGCGGGCACGAGGCCCTCGCGCAGCGACAGGATCGTGATCAGCGACTCGAGGGCGCCCGCGCCGCCGAGCAGGTGGCCGGTCATCGACTTGGTCGCGGTGATGCTGACCTTGTGGGCCTGCTCGCCGAGCGCCAGCTTGATGCCGTTGAGCTCGGCGACGTCGCCCGCCGGGGTCGACGTGCCGTGCGCGTTGACGTGCACGATCTGCGACGGCTCCAGGCCCGCGTCCTTGAGGCAGCGCTGCATGGCCTTGGCCTGGCCGGAGCCGTCCTCGGGCGGCTGGACCATGTCGTAGCCGTCGGCGGAGTAGCCCACGCCGGAGGCGATCGCGTTGATCTTCGCTCCGCGGGCCCGGGCGAACTCCTCGGACTCCAGGATCAGGATGGCCGAGCCCTCGCCGAGCACGAAGCCGTCCCGCGCCTTGTCGTAGGGGCGGGAGGCCAGCTCGGGGGCGTCGTTGCGGGTCGACATGGCGCGCATCGCGCCGAAGGAGGCCATCTGGAGCGGGTGGATGCACGCCTCGGTGCCGCCCGCGATGACCACGTCGGCGCGGCCGCTGCGGATCATGTCGATGCCGTAGCCGATGGCCTCCGCGCTGGACGCGCACGCGGACACGAGCGCGTGGATCCCGGCGGTGGCGTTGAACTCGAGGCCGACGTGCGCGGCCGAGCCGTTGGGCATCAGCATCGGGACGGTGAACGGGGAGACCCGCCGCCAGCCCTTCTCGCGGTACACGTCGTAGTTGTCGAGGGCGCTGTGCAGGCCGCCGATGCCGGAGGACACGACCACGCCCAGCCGGTCGGGGTCGACCGTCAGGCCGCCCTCCTCGCCGTAGCCGTAGCCGGCGTCCTTCATGGCCTCGATCGCGGCGATCAGCGCGAACTGCTGGCTGCGGTCCATCCGGCGCAGCCGGGGCTTGGCGAGCACGCCGGAGTCGGCGGGCTCGACGGCCGCCTGGGCGGCGAACTTCACCGGCAGGGTGTCGAGGTTGTCCCAGGGAAGAGTCGACACACCGGATTCACCGGCGAGTAGCGCGGACCATGTGGAAGCCACGTCTCCCCCCAGAGGGGTGGACGCTCCCAAACCCGTGACGACAACCTTGGTCCTGCTCATGGACGAACTCCTCTTACCTGGGGGGTTTTAACGGTGTGCGGGCCTCTGCAGTGGCCCGCACACCGAGGTACTGCCTTAGGCCTTGGCGGCCAGGCCCTGGACGTAGTCGATGACGTCCTGGACGGTGCGCAGGTTCTTCAGCTCGTCGTCCGGGATCTCGACCTCGAACTTGTCCTGAGCGGCGACGGCGATCTCGACCATCGACAGCGAGTCGATGTCCAGGTCGTCGATGAAGTTCTTCTCCGGGGTGACGTCCGCCGCCGGAACACCGACGATCTCTTCGACGATCTCGCCCAGACCGGCCAGGATGGTCTGCTCGCTGACTTCAGCCATGCTCGTACTGCTCCTTTGTAGAAAGATCCCCGATCCCCGGGGACGGGTCCCTAGGGGATCTGGATGACTTGGGCGGCGTAGGTCAGGCCCGCGCCGAACCCGATGATGAGGGCCATTCCGCCCGACGGCACGTCGCCGCGCTCGATCATGCGCGACAGTGCCAACGGGATGCTAGCGGCCGAGGTGTTGCCCGCGTTGACGATGTCCTCCGCGATCACCGCGTTCGGCGCGTTGAGCTTCTTCGCGATCCCGCGGATGATCCTGAGGTTCGCCTGGTGCGGCACGAACGCCGCGAGTTCCGACGGGTCGATGCCCGCGCGGCGGCAGGCCTCCAGCGCCACGGGATGCAGCGCGGTGGTGGCCCACCGGAAGACGGCCTGGCCGTCCTGGTGCAGGAACGAGTTGCGGTCCTGCACCATGATCTTGTCGGCGTTCTCGCCGTCGCTCCCCCACACGACCGGGCCGATGGCCGGGACGTCGGAGCCGGTCACGACCGCGGCGCCGGCACCATCGGCGAAGATGATGCAGGTCGTGCGGTCGGTCCAGTCGATCCAGGGGGAGAACTTCTCACTGCCGATGACCAGGACGTTCTTGGCGGAACCCGCCCTGATCGCGTCCGAGGCGGCCGACAGCGCGTAGGCGAACCCGGCGCACGCCGCGTTCACGTCATAGGCGCCCGGGGCCTTGATCCCGAGCCGGAAGGCGACGGTGGCGGAGGCGTTCGGGACCTGGGACTCGGCCGTGCAGGTCGCGACGATCACCAGGTCGATGTCGCCGGCGGTCAGGCCCGAGGCGGCGAGCGCCTTGTCCCCCGCGCTGACGGCCAGGTCGACCATCGACTCGTTGTCCAGCGCGATCCGCCGCTCGGCGATCCCCACCCGGGAGCGGATCCACTCGTCGTTGGTGTCGACCCCGCGCGCGGCGAGGTCGTCGTTGGTGACAATGTTCTCCGGCTGGTAGTGGCCGAAAGCCAGGATCCGGGCGCCGGGGGCGCCCTGTGCCAGCTGGATGTTCATGAAAGTCCCTCGATCAGCTTCCGGGCGGCGTCGAGCTCGTCCGGGGTCTTCAGGCCGAGCAGCTGCACGCCCTTCAGATCACGGCGGGCGAGCCCGACCAGCGTGCCGGAAGGCGGAAGTTCGATGATCGCGGTGACTCCGAGATCGGCGAAGGTGGCCGTGCAGGAGTCCCAGCGCACCGGCGCGCTCACCTGTCCAACAAGCCGGGACAGGAACTCTGTTCCTGAGGTGACGACGGCGCCGTCCCGGTTGGAGACGAGCTTGACCTGCGGGTCCTTCGGAGTGATCCCGGCGGCGGCCTCCTCCAGCGCGGCCACGGCGGGGGCCATGTGCTCGGTGTGGAAGGCACCGGCGACGGCGAGAGGGCGCAGGCGGGCCTTGGCGGGCGGCTCCTCGGCGAAGGCCGCGAGCTGCTCCAGGGTGCCCGCCGCGACGATCTGGCCGTTGCCGTTGATGTTCGCGGGGGTGAGCCCGTGCTTCCCGATCGAGGCGAGGACCTCCTCGCGGTCGCCGCCCAGGACGGCGGTCATGCCCGTCCGGGTGATCGCCGCGGCGCTCGCCATGCCCCGGCCGCGCACGGCGACGAGGGCGAGGGCCTCCTCTGCGGACAGGACCCCGGCCATGACCGCGGCACCCAGCTCGCCGACGCTGTGCCCCGCGACGACGTCCGGGGTGACCCCGAGGACCTCGAAGGCGGCGATCGCGGCGGCCACCAGCAGCGGCTGCGCGACGGCGGTGTCCTTGATCTCGTCCGCGTCGGCGGTCGTGCCGTAGCGGACGAGGTCGAGGCCCACGACGTCCGACCAACCGGCGATGCGGTCGGCCACGCCGGGCACCTCGAGCCACGGGCTCAGGAATCCGGGGGTCTGCGCACCCTGGCCGGGCGCTGTGATGAGAAGCACGGACCCCACCTTGCCGTGTGGGGGCATGCGGGGGCATGTCGAGGAGGACGAAGTTTGATCGTGCAGCTTTGTAGGAGTCGAACAACAGTGACGCGCGTCACGTCCTCGACTTCACACTCCGTGCGGACGATCTGTGAACCTTCCCAGTACCAGAGCGATCCGCAGCGTGAAGGCGCCCCGGCCGTCGGTGGGGACCAGCCCGGTGAGCTCCGCGACCCGCCGGAGCCGGTAGCGGACGGTGTTGGGGTGGACGTACAGCAGCCGGGCCGTGGCCTCCAGCGAGGAGCCCTGCTCCAGATAGGTCGTCAGGGTGTCCAGCAGGGGCGCCCCCGCCGCCCTGATCGGCGTGTAGACGCTCTCCACCAGGTAGTGGCGGGCCACGTCGTCACCGTCGAGGGCGCGCTCGGGGAGCAGTTCGGCCGCCAGGACGGGCCGCGGGGCGTCCGGCCAGCCGACCGCCGACCTGAGCCCGGCCAGGGCCGCCCGGGCCGAGGCGGTCGCGCCGTAGAGGTCGGGCGCCTCGGGCCCGACGACGACCGGGCCCGAACCGAACTTGCCCGCCAGGAGCTGGGAGGCCGCCAGCGGGTCCTCCGCCCCGCCGACGATCACGATCAGCCGGTGCCCCTGGACCCCGCTGAGCACGTCGACCCGCAGCCGCCGGGCGGACAGGCGGATCTGGTCGGCGATCGACTCGGGATCCTCCTCCGGCGCCTGGCCGGCGAGGACGAACACGGGCTTGGTGGTCCAGCCGAGCGCCGCGGCCCAGGAGTGCAGGCCGTCGTCGCCGTCGCCGCGCAGGAGGGAGTCGACGACCAGGGCCTCGAGCCGGGCGTCCCAGGCTCCGCGCGTCTCGGCGGCGCGGGCGTAGACCTGGGCCGCACTGAAGGCGACCTCCCTGGTGTAGCGCAGGATCGCCTCGCGGAGCTGGGTCTCGCCCCCGGGGGCGGCCAGGTCGTGCAGGCGGGTCTCGACGACCTCGCTGATCACCCGGACCATGTCGACGGTGTGCTGGAGCCTGATCGTCCGCATCATCTCGCGGGGGGCGGTCGCGAAGACCTCGCCGCCGAGCGCCACCCGGGACTTCTCACCGTTGCGGAACCACTCGACGAACGCGGCGATGGAGGTCTGCGCCACCAGGCCGATCCAGGAACGCTGCTCGGCCGGCATCCGCCGGAACCAGGGCAGCCGCTCCTCCATGCGGGCGAGCGCGGCGTTGCCGAACGTGCTCAGCGCCGTCTCGAGACGGCGCGTGGTCTGTTCGCGCAGATCTTTCGCTGAGGCACTCGCGTCCTTGGTCACGGTGCAAGCGTAGGCGGTCCGCCAGGTCAACCGATGGTCAAGGCCTCACCTCCGCCGACTACTCAACGTGCATTGATGCTCGACTTTCCGTAATCTCTCGGGTGCGCCGAGGCGCTCGATCAGAGAACGGAAGACGCACATGGAACGGCCGATCTTCATCGTCGGGTGCCCCCGGTCGGGCACCACGCTCCTGCAGCTCATGCTGCACGCCCATCCCCGCATCGCCATCCCGCCCGAGACCCGGTTCCTGCTGCCGGCCTACTACCGGCGGGCGGAGTGGGGCGACCTCGACGAACCGGCCCACCGGCAGCGCCTGGCCGAGTGGATCGTGACCACGCGCGGCCACAAGTTCGACGATCTGGGTCTCGATCCCGCGGCGACGATCGCCGAGATGGCCGCGGCCCCGCCGACTCTCGGCTCGATGCTCGGGACCGTCCTGCGCGCCTACGCGGCGTCCCACGGCAAGCCGCGCTGGGGCGACAAGCGGCCCACCTACATCCGCTACCTGCCGGACCTGATCAGGATGTTCCCCGACGCCCAGTTCGTCCACCTCATCAGGGACGGCCGGGACTGCGTGGGCTCGCTCAAGCAGATGAGCTGGTGGAAGTACGACACCGCCTACGCGATCAACACCTGGGCCCGCGCGATCGACAACGGGCACGAGGCCGGCCGCAGGATGCCGCCCGGCTCCTACTACGAGCTCCAGTACGAGCACCTGGTCGCCGACCCCGCGGCCGAGCTCCAGGCCCTGTGCGCCTTCCTGGACGAGGCCTACGACCCCTCGATGCTCCGCCCGCACGAGCTCGCCTCGGTCACCCCCCGCCGCAAGACCCATCACGCCCGCACCCAGGGCGAGATCGACGCCGCCGCCGTCCGGTCCTGGGAGTCGCGGCTCACCGGCGCGGAGATCCGGCTGGCCGAGCACGTGCTGGGCGACCGGCTGGAGACCTACGGCTACGACCTGACCGGCCCGGGCCGTCCCCCGGCCAAGGACCTCGCGCACTACTACCGCACCGCCGCCGAGGCCAAGCAGGACGACTTCCGCCGCAGGGCCCGCGACGGCTGGCGGCGCATCGTCACCGAGGAGGACGTGGCCTGCCGCCTGTCCACCGACCCGACCCTCATGCCGAGCTGAGAGAGCGCCGCAGGGGGCGGCCGTGGCCGCCCCCCTGCGCTGTTCTGCTCCGTGCCCTGATCGCGGATCAGGCCGCGCCGCCGGACTCCTCCGGTGCGTTGGTGCCGGAGACCGCGGCCACACCCTGGTCCAGGCCGTAGCGCTGGATCGCCTGGGTGAGGACCTCGGGCTTGAGCTCGCCGCGCTTCACCAGGCGGGTCAGGACCGCCAGGACGATGGACTGGGTGTCCACGTGGAAGAAGCGGCGGGCCGCGGCCCGCGTGTCGGAGAAGCCGAAGCCGTCGGTGCCCAGGGTGGTGTAGTCGCCCGGTACCCACGGGGCGATCTGGTCCTGGACGGCCCGCATGAAGTCGCTGACGCCCACGATCGGCCCCTGCACGCCGTCGAGGCGCCGGGTGACGAACGGGATCAGCTGGTCCTTCTCGGGGTTGAGCAGGTTGTAGGTGTCACAGTTGATCGCCTCGCGGCGCAGCTCGGTCCAGGACGGAGCCGACCACACGTCGGCCGACACGCCCCACTCGCGTTCCAGGATCTCCTGCGCCTCGACGGCCCAGCGGCCGGCGACGCCGGAGGCGAGGATCTGCGCCCGGGGGGCGTCCGCGCCGAGGTCCGTGCCGTCCTTGAACTTGTACAGGCCCTTGAGCAGGTCCGCGACGTTCAGGTCGGCCGGCTGCGCCGGCTGCGGCATCGGCTCGTTGTAGATCGTCAGGTAGTAGTGGATGTCCTCGCCGTTCGGGTGCTCCGGCGTGGAGCCGTACATCCGGGTGAGGGCGTCCTTGACGATGTGCGACAGCTCGAACGCCCAGGACGCGTCGTAGGCGACGGTCGCGGGGTTGGTCGAGGCCAGCAGGATCGAGTGGCCGTCGGCGTGCTGGAGGCCCTCACCGGTGAGCGTGGTGCGCCCGGCGGTGGCTCCCAGCATGAACCCGCGGCCCATCTGGTCGGCCATGGCCCACATCTGGTCGCCGGTCCGCTGGTACCCGAACATCGAGTAGAAGATGTAGATCGGGATCATGTGCTCGCCGTGCGTGGCGTAGGAGGTCGACGAGGCGATCAGCGAGGCCATGGAGCCGGCCTCGGAGATGCCCTCGTGCAGGATCTGGCCCTGCTCGGACTCCTTGTACGACAGCATCAGCTTGCGGTCGGCGGCCTCGTAGGTCTGCCCGTGCGGCGAGTAGATCTTCGCCGTCGGGAACATCGCGTCCATGCCGAAGGTGCGGGCCTCGTCGGGGATGATCGGCACGAAACGGTGGCCGATCTCCTTGTCCTTCATGAGGTCCTTGAGCAGCCGGACGAACGCCATCGTCGTGGCGACGGCCTGCTTGCCCGAGCCCTTCTGGAGCTCCTTGTAGGCGTCGTCGCCGGGCAGCTTCAGGGCCTTGGCGCGGTTCTGCCGCTTGGGCAGGAACCCGCCGAGGGCCGCGCGCCGCTCCTTCATGTACTGGATCTCTTCGGAGTCCGCGCCCGGGTGGTAGTAGGGCGGCAGGTCGGCCTCGAGGGCCGAGTCCGGGATCTCCAGGAAGAGGCGGTCGCGGAACTCCTTGAGCTCGTTCTTCGACAGCTTCTTCATCTGGTGGCTGGACATGCGGGCCTCGAAGTCCGGTCCGAGCGTCCAGCCCTTGATGGTGTGGGCGAGGATGACGGTCGGCTGGCCGACGTGCTCGCGCGCGGCCTTGAAGGCGGCGAAGAGCTTGCGGTAGTCGTGGCCGCCGCGCGAGAGGTTGGAGATCTCGTCGTCGGAGAGGTGCTCGACGATCTTGCGCAGGCGGGGGTCGTCGCCGAAGAACTGCTCCCGCGTGTAGGAACCGGACTCGACCGAGAAGGTCTGCATCTGGCCGTCGGGGGTGGTGTTCATCTTGTTGACCAGGACGCCGTCGACGTCCTTGGCCAGCAGCGGGTCCCAGTCTCGGCCCCAGATGACCTTGATGACGTTCCAGCCGGCGCCCCGGAAGTAGGACTCCAGCTCCTGGATGATCTTGCCGTTGCCGCGCACCGGGCCGTCGAGCCGCTGCAGGTTGCAGTTGATGACGAAGGTGAGGTTGTCGAGCTCCTCACGGGCGGCGAGGCCGATCGCGCCGAGCGACTCGGGCTCGTCCATCTCGCCGTCGCCCAGGAAGGCCCACACGTGCGAGCGGGAGGTGTCCTTCATCTCGCGCGAGAGCAGGTACCGGTTGAAGCGGGCCTGGTAGATCGAGTCGATGGCGGTGAGGCCCATCGAGACGGTCGGGAACTCCCAGAAGTCCGGCATGAGGCGCGGGTGCGGGTAGGACGACAGCCCGCCGCCGGCGTGCGAGACCTCCTGGCGGAAGCCGTCGAGGCGCTGCTCGCTCAGGCGGCCCTCGAGGAACGCGCGCGCGTAGATGCCGGGGGCGGCGTGGCCCTGGATGAAGACCTGGTCGCCGGACTCGCCGTGGTCCTTGCCCCGGAAGAAGTGGTTGAAGCCCACCTCGTAGAGCGAGGCGGCCGAGGCGTAGGTGGCGATGTGGCCGCCGACCGACAGCTCGGGCCGGTTGGCGCGGGACACCATGATCGCCGCGTTCCACCGGATGTAGGCCCGGATGCGCCGCTCGATGTGCTCGTCCCCGGGGAACCAGGGCTCGCTCTCCGGCGGGATGGTGTTGATGTAGTCCGTGCTGCGCAGGCCGGGCACACCCACCTGCTGCTCACGGGCTCGCTCTAGCAGTTTCAGCATCACATAGCGGGCCCTGGTGCGGCCCTCGGTCTTGATGACCGTGTCCAGTGATTCGAGCCATTCCCGGGTCTCATCGGGGTTGATGTCCGGGAGCTGGCTCGGCAGGCCGTCGCTAATGATCGAGAAGCGTTGGCGTCCGGAAGGCACTGGGGTCCCCTTAACACGCGCGGATTCCATCGGCTGTTTGTCGATGTTCGTTTTGACCTGTGACGGTCTCCCCCCATCCTGCTGCCTGTCAGACGCACTCGCATCTCTACTGAGCGGTAACTAGACGCAGGTCAGGACCGGATTCCAGGTCGGCGACGGCGCACCCGCCCGCAGGTAAATACCTGGCAATAAGGGAAGAGTGACTCCCGGAAGGACACCCCGATCCACCAGGAGAGGTCTATACCTGTGATGATCGTCTCATGAAGAGCACAGTCCTCACCGTGAGCACCGGACGGCGTGAGGCGATCCACGACCTCACCGCCGAGTGCGCGGGTTTCGTCCAGGGCGAAGGCGACGGCCTCCTGAATGTGTTCGTGCCGCACGCGACCGCCGGAATCGCGATCATCGAACTGGGGGCGGGAAGCGATGAAGATCTTCTCGCCGCGCTGCGTGATCTTCTTCCGGCGGACGACCGCTGGGTCCACGCGCACGGATCGCCTGGTCACGGGCGGTCTCACGTGATGCCCGGGATCGTCGCGCCCTACGCGACCGTGCCCGTCCTGGGCGGCCGGATCGCCCTCGGGACGTGGCAGAGCATCGCTCTGGTCGACCTGAACCTGGACAATCCGGATCGGCAGGTGAGGCTGTCCTTCCTCCGGGGAATGTGAATTCCCGAGGATTGGATCATGCTGATGAGGTATGGGCACTTGCGCAGAGGGTGGTCCCTTGTGTGAACTAGCCCGCAATACCTTGGGGAGTCACCGTCGAACAGTACGGTGAACCCGTGAAGACGACACAGGGAGGACGTTCGTGAGCGCGACCGCGGGTCAGGCGCAGACGGAGCGCAGCCTGGCCGAACGGCTCGGATTCAAGCCGGGCCAGGTGGTGCAGGAGCTCGGTTGGGACGAGGACGCGGCTGAAGAGCTGCGCGAGTCCATCGAGACGGTCACCGGCAACGAGCTGGTCGACGAGGACTACGACGAGGTCGTGGACGTCGTACTGCTGTGGTGGCGCGATGAGGACGGTGACCTGGTCGACGGCCTGGTCGACGCCCTCACCTCGCTGGCGGGCGGCGGTCACATCTGGCTGCTCACGCCCAAGCAGGGCCGTGAAGGCCACGTCGAGCCCAGCGACATCGGAGAGTCGGCCCCCACGGCGGGCCTGTCCCAGACCAGCAGCGTCAGCGCCGCTCCGGAATGGTCCGGCACCCGTCTGGTGGCCCCGAAGGGCCGCAATTGACGATGCCGATGGCAGACTGGCGCCGTCAGGATTCAGTCTTGCCCTCGAAGGGAAAAGAACATGGCCGTTGAAGTCGGCGACACCGCCCCGGACTTCGAGCTGAAGGACCAGCACGGGACCCCGGTCAAACTGTCGGACTTCCGCGGAAGCAAGGACGTCGTCCTGGTCTTCTACCCCCTGGCCTTCAGCGGGGTGTGCACCGGCGAGCTCTGCGCGATCCGCGACGAGCTGCCGACCCTGGGCGGCGACGACGTCCAGGTTCTGGCGGTCTCCGTCGACTCCGTCTTCGCGCTCCGCGCGTGGTCCGAGCAGGAGAAGTACCAGTTCCCGCTGCTTTCGGACTTCTGGCCGCACGGCGGCGTGGCGCAGGCGTACGGTGTCTTCAACGACGAGAAGGGCCTCGCCCGTCGCGGGACCTTCATCATCAACAAGGAGGGCGTGGTGTCGTGGAAGGTAGACAACGACATCCCCAACGCCCGTGACCTCGACGAGTACCGCAAGGCGCTCGCCGAGCTCTAATTAGGCAGCCTGGCCGGGGATCCGCCGTGCGGTGGATCCCCCGCCCGCCCACCAAAGGCGGTGGCCCATGCCCTGCTTCAACTGCGGAGCACGGCAGTCCGATCCTGCGCGCGGTGTTTCCACCTGGAAACGCGGTGTGCAGGCGGACCGGCAGGTACTGATCTGCCCCAACTGTCAGACCCACGAACTCACCCTCGACCGCTGTTCGGCGTGCGGCTCGCTCGAGCTGGTCTGCCGCCTCGGCGAGGTCGAGTGCCGCTCCTGCGGCGCCACCCGCGAGGCCGCCCCCGGCGACCTCGTGGCCTCGGGCGCGCCCGGCCTCTCCGACGAGGTGCAGGCGGCGCTCGACCGGGTGCTCAAACGGCGTTCCTGATCGTTCATCCAACGCTCACCCGGCGTTCTCCTCCCTTCGCGGCGCCCCGCCGTCTCATGGGCATGAAGAAAGTCTTGGCGGCGGTCCTGACGACCGCCCTCCTCGCGGGATGCTCCTCCGGAACCACGTCCGGCGGACCCCGGGAAGGCACGCTGCGCGTGCTGGCGGGCAGCGAGCTCGCCGATCTCCGCCCGATCCTCGAGCAGGCGAAGGAGGCCACCGGGGTCTCGGTCCAGCTCGACTTCGCCGGCACCCTCGACGGCGTCCAGCAGGTCGCCTCCGGCCGGGCCTCGGCCACCTACGAGGCCGTCTGGTTCTCCTCCAACCGCTACCTCGGGCTGCACCCGGGAGCCCAGGTGGGCACCGCGACCCCGATCATGAAGTCGCCGGTCGTGCTCGGCGTCAGGCCCGAGGTCGCCCAGCGGCTCGGCTGGACCACCGAGCGGCCCACCTGGGCGAAGATCGCCGAGGCCGCCGCCCGCCGGGACTTCACCTACGGGATGACCAGCCCGGCGGCGTCCAACTCGGGGTTCTCCGCCCTGGTCGGCATCGCGACCGCGCTCAACCCCGGAAGCGACCTCGACCCGGCCGGGATCGAGCGGGTGGCGCCGAAGCTCAAGGAGTTCTTCGGCGCGCAGACCCTCACCGCGGGCTCGTCCGGCTGGCTGACCGACGCCTTCGTCCGGCACGGCGCCGAGGTCGACGGCCTGGTCAACTACGAGTCGGTGCTGCTGTCCCTGAACGCCTCCGGCAAGCTCCAGCAGCCGCTGACGCTCGTCTACCCCGCCGACGGGGTCGTCACCGCCGACTACCCGCTGACCCTGCTCGGCTCCGCCCCCTCCCACGCCCGCGACTCCTACGCCAAGCTGACCGCGTACCTGCTGAAGCCCGAGGTGCAGCAGCGGATCGCGGACACCGTCCACCGGCGGCCGGTCACCGCGGGCGTGGCCTTCGCCGGCGAGCAGGGGCTGAAGGAGCTCCCGTTCCCCGGCGCGCTCCAGACCGTCGACAAGCTGATCGCCGCGTTCTTCGACCGGCTCCGCAGGCCCGCCCGGACCCTCTACGTCGTCGACGTCTCCGGCTCGATGACCGGCCAGCGGATCAAGGATCTCAAGGCGGCGCTCGTCTCCCTCACCGGCGCGGACGACAAGGGCTTCGAGCGCTTCCACAACCGCGAGCAGGTCACCCTGATCCCGTTCAGCAGCAAGACCGCGCCGCCGCAGGTCTTCACCATCCCCGAGACGGGCCCCGAGCCCGAGCTGCTGAAGATCCGGAGCTTCGCCCAGGGCCTCAACGCCTCCGGCGGGACCGCGATCTACGACAGCCTCACCACCGCCTTCGGGATCGCCCGGCAGCAGACCGCCAAGGACCCCGACCGGTTCACCTCGATCGTGCTGATGACCGACGGCGAGAACGCCAACGGCATGAGGTTCCCCGAGTTCGAGAGCCGCTATCCGTCACTGGCGAAGGGCGTCCCGGTCTTCCCGATCCTGTTCGGCGAGGCGAAGGAGGACGAGATGAACGAGCTGGCGCGGCTGACCGGCGGAACCGCCTTCGACGCCCGCAAGCAGCCGCTCGAAACGGTCTTCAAGGAGATCCGCGGTTACCAGTAGGGTGCATTCGTGCCGATTGCCCTACTTCGTGTTCTGCACGGAATCACCGCCAAGGCATGGCGAGCCCCCGCGCTCGCCATGCTCTCGGCGTTCGTCGTCGGCTTCCTGCTGATCCACTTCTGCGAACCCGCCGACGCGAAGATCCGCGAGCCGTGGAACTACCTCTGGTACTTCTTCGTCAGCGGGACCACCGTCGGCTACGGCGATCTGTTCCCCGTCTCCGCCGGCGGCCGCGTCGGCGCGGTCCTGATCGTGAGCTGCGGACTGTCCGCGGGGCTCGTCCTCTTCGCGGAACTCACCCTCTGGCTCGCGAAGGGGCAGACCTTGAAGGCGACCGGCCACGCACGGCTGCACCACGAGAACCACGTCATCGTGATCGGCTACCGCCGCTCACGCGTGCTGGAGATCGTCAAGCAGCTCCGGAACGATCCCAAGCACACCAGGACCCCGGTGGTCGTGGTCTTCTGGGAGGACCAGCTCAGCGGCGAGAACCCCGATCCCGGGGTGCTGGAGGTCATCGCCTTCGACGGCACCGCGTTCGAGCGGGCCTGCCTCGACCGGGCGGCGACGGTCTTCGTCCAGGGCCGCGACCACGACGAGACCGTCCGGGTCATGCTCGACGTCAACGCGCACGCCGCCGCCTCCTGCCATCTGGTCGCGGCCGTCCCCGACGGCGTCCGGCGGGCGGAGTTCCAGCGGGCCCTCAGCCTGATCAACCCCGAGATCGAGCCCGTCGGCACCGACGACCCTGCCGTCGTCGCGGACGTCATCCGCAATCCCGGCGTGGCCACGATCTACTCCAACCTGGCCAGCACCCTGGACGCCGACAGTTCCCTGTTCCGGGTCGACGTGCCCGAGGGCGAGGGTCCGTGGACCCGGCTGGCCCTGGCCGTCCATCTGCTGGAACGGGGCTGCACGCTGCTGGCGGTCGGCGAGTCCAGCCGCCCGAACGCCCGCTTCCGGCTCGATCCCGATCCCGCGGCGCTCGTCGGCGGCGGGCAGTCGCTGGCGATCGTCGCCCACGACCGTCCCGAGATCGTGTGGTCGGGCATTCCCACCTCCTGACCCGGAAGCCGTCACCTTCCGCTCAACGGCTGTAACTTTGGGCCATGCTGGGTTTGGGCGGGGTGCTCGTCTCGCTGGCCGTGACGGTCGCCGTCGTCTCCGGGATCCGTGAACCGCGCAGGATCGCGGCGCTGACCGCGGCGATGTGCTGCCTGGCTCCCGTGCTCGACCTCGTCCGCCTCGGGCCGATCGGGATGCTGCCGGTGGCCCTGTGCGCCGTCGGCTGCCTGGTGCCGTGGCGGTTCCGGGGGGCCCTGATCGGGGCGGCCGCGGCGCTTCAGCCGCTGACGGCGCTGTTCGTGCTCCATCTGTGGGTGACCGGACGGCGAATGGCCGCCGCCACCGCCGCCGGGGTGCTCGCGGGGAGCCTGCTGGTGCTGCCCGGCGCGGCCTGGCGCTTCTGGAGCTTCTGGACCGGGCGGGCCTTCGATGCCCCTGAGCGGCCACCGCTCGCGGAGTCGAACCTCTCCCTGCTCGGAATGTTCCACCATCTGCCCGTTCCCGCCCTGGCCTGCTGGGCGGTGGCGGCGGCCGGGCTGCTGGCCGTCTGGGCGCGGATGGTGCGGCGGCTGCCACCGGCCTGCGCGGTGGCCGTGACGGGGCTCGTGGCGGTCCTGGTCTCGCCGGTGGCGTGGCCGCACTGCCTGGTCTGGGTGGTGGTGGCGGTCGCGGCCCTCGTCGCGGACGGCAGGACGGCCGCCGCGGCCGGGGTGTGGGTGCTGTTCCTGCCGTGGAACCTGCCCCCGGTCATGCTGGGCGCGCTGGCCGTCCTGGTGCTGCTGGCGGTGGGGCTCCCCGTCCGGCCGGCCGCTCAGGCTCGCGTGGTCATGTGATCGCGGACCGGGAGGCCGATGCGGCCGCGCCGCCCGGTCAGGCCGGGCACGGGTTCCTGGCCCTGGTCCACAGCTCGAACTGGAGCAGCGCCCACAGGCGGCGGCTGTGGTCGTCGCCGCCGTCGTGCGCGTCGAGCAGGCCCGCGACGCGCTCGGGGCGGAAGAGCCCGCGCGAGGTCGCGGTCGTGTCGGTGAGGACGTCGCGGGCGAGCTCGCGCAGGCCGGTGCGCAGCCACTCGGCCAGCGGCACCCCGAAGCCCTGCTCGGGCCGGTCGACGAGGTCGTCGGGGAGCCACGCGCGCAGGGCGTCCTCGAACAGGGTCCCGGTCGTGGCGCCCGCGGTCTTGAGCTCGGTGGGCAGTCCCGCGGCGAACCGCATCAGCTCCTGGTCGAGCAGCGGCGAACGGGCCAGGAGCGAATGCGCCATCGTGGTCGTGTCGGCCTTCACCAGCAGGCCGCCCGGCAGGTAGGTCTGCACGTCGACGTCGAGGAGCCTGGCGGCCCCGCGCGCCGCCGACCGTTCGTGGACGCCGGTGAGCAGATCGCAGGTCTCGACGCCCGCGAGCGTCTCGGCGAAGGCGGGGGTGTAGAGGCCGGCCTTCTCCTCGGGGCCGAAGCAGGACATCATCCGCGCGTACCGCAGCGCGGGATCGTGCCCGAGGACCTCGACGATCCGCGCGGCCCGGCGCGGCACGGTGCGGGCCCGGGTGCGGCGGACCATCGCGGTGCCCGCGCGGGCCAGCGCCGGGCGCATCTGCGGCGGGACGTTCACCCGGGCGGCCCGGCCGGGCGGCGCGTACCGCTCGTGGCCGCCGAACGATTCACCGCCGCCGTCCCCGGTCAGGGCGACGGTGACCTCCCCGGCGGCGAAGCGGGCCAGGAGGTGGGCGGGGACGGCGGAGGCGTCGGCGAACGGCTCGTCGAAGGCGCGGGCCAGCTCGGGCAGCACCTCGAGGCCCGACGGCTCGACGACGTACTCGTGGTGGTCGGTGCCGAACAGCTCGGCGACCCTGCGGGCGTGGGCCCGCTCGCCGGGGCGTTCGTCGGCGAATCCGATGCTGAAGGTCCGCACCGTCCCGGCGAGCCGCGCCATCGCCGCGACGACCGCCGAGGAGCCGAGCCCGCCGGACAGGAACGCCCCGATCGGCCGCTCCCCCGCCAGCCGGAGCGAGGTGGCCTCCAGCAGCAGCTCGCGCAGCCGCTCCGCCGGATCCTCCGGGACGGGCCGCGGCGTGGCGTCCGGCCGCCAGTAGCAGGCGGTGCGGACCGCGCCGTGCTGGAACGTCAGCAGATGGCCGGGCGGCAGCTTCTCGACCCCGCGCCGGATCGACCAGGGCGCCGGCACGTACTGGAGGGTCAGATAGTGGTGCAGGGCGACGGGATCGATCTCGATGGACCCCTCGATCGCCTTCAGCTCGGAGGCGAACTCCAGCGCCCCGTCCTCCAGCCGCCAGTACAGCGGCTTCTGGCCGACGCGGTCGCGGGCCAGCAGCAGCCGCTCCTCGCGGCGGTCCCAGACGGCGAAGGCGAACATGCCGCGCAGATGGTGCACGAGGGCGTCGCCGTACTCCTCGTACAGGTGGACCAGGCACTCGCCGTCGGCGGACCCGGCCAGAACGTGGCCCTTGGCGCGCAGGGAGTCGCGCAGTTCGGCGTGGTTGTAGAGCTCGCCGTCGAAGACCGCGACGATCCTGCCGTTCTCGGAGCGGGCGGGCCGGACGCCGCCCGCGCCGTCCGCGATCGCCAGCCGGCGCGTCCCGAGCGCGGCGTGGTCGTCGGTGTAGAGGCCCTCGCCGTCCGGGCCGCGGTGGGCGACGGCCGCGCACATCCTCCGGACGAGATCGGCGTCGGGGCGTCCGGAGACACCCGCTATTCCGCACACACGTACCTCCGGTAGCTGCCGGCGCGGGCCGCTTCGATCACGCTGATCCGCATGCCCGGCTCCCATATTCGACAGAAAGTGTGTGCAACACTACTAAGAGTGCCGCCTGGACGTCGGGAGAGACTGTGAACATCGTCGTGACCGGCGGAGCGGGATTCATCGGCGCCAACCTGTGCCGGGCCCTGGCCGCGAGGGGCGACCGGGTGACCGCGCTCGACGACCTGTCGACCGGGTACGCCGTGAATCTCTCCGGCTCCGGCGCGGAGCTGGTCTGCGGCTCGATCCTCGACCGCGACCTGCTCGGCGACACCGTCGCCCTGGCCGACGCCGTCGTCCACCTCGCCGCGCTCCTGTCGGTGCCGCGCTCGCTGGAGAACCCGCTGGCCTTCCACGACGTCAACGCCACCGGCACCCTGAACGTGCTGGAGGCGGCCCGGCCGAGCGGCGCGCACGTCATCCTGGCCTCGTCCTCGGCGGTCTACGGCGGCACCGAGGCCCCGCTCAGGCACGAGGACCTGCCGCCCCGGCCGCTGAGCCCGTACGGGGCGAGCAAGCTGGCCGCCGAGTCCTACGCCCTCGCCTACGCCCACAGCTTCGACGTCCCGGTGCTGCCGTTCCGGCTCTTCAACGTCTACGGGCCGCTGCAGTCGGCGGGCCACGCCCACGCCGCCGTCGTTCCGGCCCTCATCGACGCCGCGCTGCGCGGGGAGGCCCTCCAAATACACGGCGACGGCCGTCAGACCCGCGACTTCACCAACGTCGCGACGGTCGTCACCGCCGTCATCGACGCCCTCGACCGGGGCACCACCTCCGCGACCCCGGTGAACCTGGCCTTCGGGACCCGCACGTCACTACTCGACCTCGTCGTGCATCTCGAGACGCTGCTGGACCGGCCGCTGGAGATCGTCCACACCCGTCCCAAGTCCGAGGACCTCCGGGCCTCGCGCGCGGGCGGCGACCGGCTCCGTTCCCTGTTCCCCCACCTCACCCCGGTGCCGCTGCACGAAGGCCTGCGCCAGACCCTCGCCTGGTTCCGGTCGGCGTCGCTCCCGGCCTGACGCAGCCCGCCGGGCGGAGTCCTCCGCCTCAGACCGCCGCGTGCAGCCAGCGGACGGGGGCGCCGTCGCCCGCCCGGCGGAACGGCTCCAGCTCGTGGTCCCAGGGCGTGCCGAGCAGCCGCTCGAGCTCGGTCTCCAGCGAACCGCCGCGGGCGGCGGCCCCCGCCATCACATGGCGGAGCCGGTCTTCGGGGACCATGATGTCGCCGCTCGCGCCCAGCGCGGCGGTGAAGACGCCCAGGGAGGGCGTGAAGCTGTACCGGACGCCGTCGGCGCCCGGTGCGGCGTCCTCGGTCACTTCGAACCTGGCCAGTTTCCAGGCACGCAGAGAAGAGGCGATGGCGGCCGCGGTGCCGGGCCTCGCTTCCCAGCACAACTCGGCCCGCTGGCTGCCTGGGGCAGCGGGCTGATCCGTCCACGGCAGCTTGACAGGAACGCCAAGCACACCCGCGACCGCCCACTCGATGTGCGGGCAGAGTGCAGGTGGCGCGGAGTGGACGTAGAAAACACCGCGTACGGTCACTCGGTCCTCCTGGTAGAGCGGGTCTGAGGCGCGTCTTCCCCTACGGCCTCTCACAGCCCACCAGATGGCCCGTGCGTCCTCATTGTGCCCGATCGACGTGGTTGAAACCAGCGTGATTGACGAACAGAAACGTCGCGGCAACAATCCGCGACACTCCGATGGCGATCGTTTACGCGGTCCCGTGTGGGGTGATACCGGCAGAAAGCAGGAAACAGGGAGTCAATCTTTCACCCCTCAGGGGTGAGCGCCGCCGGCATGCTCCGGCGGGCTCCTGCCCCGACGAGCGGTCAGCCGCGGTAGGCGTCGATCTCGGCGAGCAGCCCCGCCTTGCCCGCGTCGTCGAGGAACGAGGCACGGACGGCGTTCTTGGCCAGTTCGGCGACGCCGCGCCGGTCCAGGCCGAGCAGCCGGGCCGCGACCGCGTACTCGGTGTTGAGGTCGGTGCCGAACATCGGCGGGTCGTCGGAGTTGACCGTGACCACCAGGCCCGCGTCGACCATCCGCTTGATCGGGTGGTCCTCGATCCGTTCGACGGCCCGGGTGGCGATGTTCGAGGTCGGGCAGACCTCCAGCGGGATCCCGTGCTCGCCGAGATGGTCCATGAGCCTCGGATCGGCGACGGCCTGGGTCCCGTGGCCGATCCGCTCCGCCCCGAGGTCGTTCAGGGCGTCCCAGATGGTCTGGGGCCCCGTGGTCTCGCCCGCGTGCGGGACGCTGTGCAGGCCGGCGGCGCGGGCCTCGTCGAAGTAGGGCTTGAACTGCGGGCGGCCCACCCCGGCCTCGGGACCGCCCAGGCCGAAGCTGACCAGGCCCTCGGGCCTGCGGTCCACCGCGACGCGCACCGTGTGCTCGGCCGCGGGCAGGCCCTCCTCGCCGGGGATGTCGAAGCACCACCGCAGGACGGTGCCGAGGTCGCGTCCGGCGGCGACCCTGGCGTCCTCGATCGCCTCGAGGAAGGCCTCGACCGGCATGCCCGCCATGAGCGTCAGGTAGGGCGTGACGGTCAGCTCGGCGTAGCGGATGTTCTGGCGGGCCATGTCCTCGGCCACGCCGTAGGTGAGCGAGCGGACGTCCTCGGGCGTGCGGACGAGGTCCACGACCGAGACGTAGACGTCGATGAAGTGGGCGAAGTCGCGGAAGGTGAAGTACTCGGCGAGCTTCACCGGGTCGGCGGGGACCTTCGTGGTCCCCTCGTGCCGGGCTGCGAGCTCGGCGACGACCCGCGGCGAGGCCGATCCCACGTGATGGACGTGCAGCTCGGCCTTGGGCAGCCCGGCGATGAAAGTTTCCAGTGACACTGCGCTTCCCCCGTTCGCGAAGAATCCGATCTTATGCGGCGAGCACCAGGGCGGCCCGCACCCCCGCCGCCACCGCGGTCTCGTCACCGAGACCGCCGCTGACGGCCAGCCCGTCGCGGATCAGCAGCAGGAGATCGGCCTTGGCCGCGGCGTCGTCGCGGCCGGACCGCTCCAGCAGGTCGCGCATGAGGCCGCGGAACCACTCGCGGTAGTCGGCGACGACCAGCCGGACGGGGTGCTCCGGGTCGGGGAACTCGGCGGCGGCGTTGAGGAACGGGCAGCCGCGGAAGCCGGGGCCGCAGCTCAGGTCGCCGAGCAGGGTGAAAATCCGCTCCACCCGCTCCGTGCCGGTGCCCGGCAGTGCCTCGAGGGCCTCGCGCTGGCGGGCGTACTCCTTGGCCAGATAGGCGATGACCAGGGTGTCCTTGGCCGGGAAGTGCTTGTAGAAGGTGGCCTTGGCCACCCCCGCCTCGGCGATGATCCTGTCGATGCCCACGGTGTGGACGCCTTCGGCATAGAAGAGCCGGGTGGCGGTGTCGAGCAGCCGGGCGCGGGCAGGGGACGTCATGGAATTGACAATAGCAGACAGGTCTGTCTAGAGTCGGAAATGTCCGAACAGACAGGTCTGTCTAAGGAGTCCAGATGAGCAGCGTCCTCTACACCGCGATCGCCACGTCCGCCGGCCGCGACGGCCGTTCGGCCTCCAGCGACGGCAGGCTCGACGTCACCCTCGCCCGGCCGAAGGAGCTGGGCGGCGACGGCGCGGGCACCAACCCCGAGCAGCTCTTCGCCGCCGGCTACTCCGCCTGCTTCGCCAGCGCGATGCAGCTCGTCGGCCAGCGCATGAAGCTGGACGTCTCCGACGCCGCCGTGACGGCCGAGGTCGGCCTGAAGCCGAACGGGCAGGGCGGGTTCGAGCTCGAGGTGGCGCTCCGGGCCGAGCTGCCGGACGCCATCTCCGCCGCCGAGGGCGAGGCGCTGCTGGAGGCGACCCACCAGGTCTGCCCGTACTCCAACGCCACCCGCGGCAACATCCAGGTCTCGGTCACCCGCGAATAGGTTCACTCAATGTAAAGATTCAGGCACACTGAGTTCATGACCTTCGACGGCGACGCCCGGATCGAGCGGCTGCTGGCGCGCCATCCGGACGTCCGGATGGTGGCGTCCGGCGCACTGGTCAGGGCCGACCAGCTCCTGGTCGCCGACGGGGATCTGGAGCGGGCCGGCGGGCTGCTGCGGGCGTGGAGCACCGGCGCCGAACCCGGCCCGGGGGTCACCAGGGTCAGGCTCGATCCCGCCCGGCGGGTGGACGTCTGCGAGCTGGCCGCCCTCGCCAGGGCCCGCGGTCTCACCGCGGGCCCCAACCATCTGGTCCACACGCAGCCGATGTGGTGGACGGGCCCGGCCGAACGGCCTCGCCCGGCCCGCCCGAGCCGGCTGCCGCCGCCGGGACCGACCCGCAGGGACGTGACCGTCGCCGTGCTCGACACCGGGCTCGACCCGCATCCCTGGTACGAGAAGAGCGACTGGTTCGCCGCCCAGCGCGACACGGTCGGCGAAGTCCTCGACGCCGACCTCGACCACGATCTCGACGGCCAGGCCGGGCACGGCACGTTCGTGGCGGGGGTCGTGCTGCGGCACGCGCCCTCCGCCCGGATCACCGCCCGGCGGGTGGCCGGCGGCGACGGCGTGGGCGACGAGCTGGCGGTGGTGCGGGCCCTCGACGGCCTCACCGCCGACATCGTGAACCTCTCCCTGGGCTGCCACACCTATGACGACCGGCCCTCCCCCGTGCTCCAGCGGGCGATCGCCGGGCTCGGCCGGGGCACGGTCGTGACGGCCTGCGCCGGGAACACCGCCACCGACCGGCCGTTCTGGCCCGCCGCGCTGAAGCAGGTCCTCGCGGTCGGGGCGCTGGACGGCATGGAGCGCGCCTACTTCAGCAACTACGGCTGGTGGGTCGACGCGTGCGCCCAAGGTGTCGCGGTGGAGAGCAGTTTCGTGCGCTTCGCCGGATTCGAGGGGTACGCGGCGTGGTCGGGGACCTCGTTCGCGGCTCCGGCCGTCGCCGGGATGATCGCGGCGCATGTCGCGTCCGGGACTTCTCCGGCGGATGCCGCGGACCTGGTCATGGCGTCCGGCCCTACCCGTCCGGACCTCGGCACAATCATCAGGACCTGAACACGGTCCGGCCGCGATCCGGTAACCACACGCCCGTCGCCGCCGTTTCCGGCGCGGCGGCCCCTAGCGTCTCCTCCCGGAGCGAGGGACCTCGTGGAAGGACACGATGGTCCGTGAAACCCGCGTCACGGCTGGGGAGCTGGTGGCGCACGCCTGCCGGGGCGACCAGCCGGCCTGGGACGCGCTCGTCGACCGCTTCCAGCCTCTGCTGTGGACGATCGCCAGGACCCACGGCCTCGACCGGGCCTCGGCCGAGGACGCCGTCCAGGCGACCTGGCTGCGGCTCGTGCAGAAGATCGGCACGCTGTGGGATCCGGAATCGGTGGGGAGCTGGCTGGCGACCGTGTGCCGCAACGAGGCCAGGGCCCTGGTCAGGGTCCCTCTTCCACGCCATCCCCCGGACGCCCCCGCCGCCGGGCCCACTCCGGAGGAGCAGGCGCTGGCGCGCGACCACCTCACCCGCACCGCGACGGCGCTGAGCACCCTTTCCGACCGCTGCCAGGGCCTCCTGCGCCTGCTCGCGGCGGCCGCCACCTACACCGAGGTCTCCGCGGCCCTCAATGTCCCCATGGGCAGCATCGGGCCGACCCGCTCCCGCTGCCTGCACCACCTCCAGGAGGCCCTAGGTGAATGAAGACCTGCTCCGCACCCTCCACCGGGACTTCCAGTCCCTCGATCCGGTCCCGGCGGGGCTGACCGAGGCGGCCAAGGCGGCCTTCGCCTTCCGTGATCCGGACGCCCGGCTCGCCACCCTGGTCAGCGCCACCGCTCTGACCTCGGCCGGGCTGCGCTCGGCGACCCGGCTCGTCACCTTCACGACGGGCGAGACCACGATCACCGTCGAGGTGACGCCCACCGGCCCCACCCGCTCGCTGACCGGCACGCTGGCCCCCGCCGCGGCGGCGCTCCTGACGGTCCACTCCCCGACGGCGGCCGTCCGGGCCCCGCTGGACCCCGGCGGCCGCTTCATCGCCGACGACATCCCCTCCGGCCTGGTCATGCTCCATCTCTCCCTCCCCGACGGCACCAGCATCGTCACGAACTGGACCCGCCTGTGACCCTGGCCTCCCCCTCCCACGCCTCCCCTTCGCACGCCTCTCCCTCACCCGAGGACATACGGACGCTGGCGATCGCGCACAAGGACCGGGGCGACCTCGCCGCCGCCTTCGCCGTCCTCGACGGCGCGCTGAAGCCCCTGGCCCGCGACCCGCGGCGCGCCGCCCGGCTGAGATCGGTCCGGGTCGCGGTGCTCATCGCGGCCGGACGGATCGCCGAGGCCCTGGCCACCGCGGAGGAGGTCATGCCGCTGCTGGACGGCGGCGACCGCGACCGGCTCCGGGTGACCCTGGCCTGCGCCCGCGCCTACCAGGGCGGGGTCGCCGCCGCCCCGGAACGGGCACCGCGCGCCTCCGCCGACCCCGAGGCCAGGGCCGGGCACCTGATCGCCCGGGCGCTGCGCGACGCCTACGCCGGCCGGGCCGAGGCCGCCGAGCGGGCGCTGCGCGCCGCCGAGACCATCGCGCGCAGGGCCGGATCGCGCGGCCTGGAGCTGATGGTCCGCAACAACCTCGGCTTCCTGGCCGCCCGGCGGGGCGATCTTCCGGCGGCGCTGTCGATGTTCGCCGAGATCGAGCCCGAACTGCGGGGCGAGCGGCTGGCCCAGTGCCGCATCGACCGTGCCCAGGCGCTGCTGACCGCGGGACTCTCCGCCGAGGCCCGCGACCTGCTCGGCCAGACCGTCACCGAGTCCGACGCGAGCGGGCTGGCCGCCGAGAAGGCCAACGCGCTGCATCTGCTCGCCGAGGCGGAGCTGACCTCCGGTGATCCCCTGCGGGCGGCCGAAACCGCCTGGCGGGCCCGGCTGCTGTTCGCCGCCCAGGACCGTCCGGGCTGGGTCGACCTGGCGACCGGCGTCCACCTGCGGGCCCGGCTGGCGGGGCGGGGGCCCACCGCCGGGGCGCCGGCGGGGGCGGGGAAGCTGGCGGGGACAGGGCGGGCGACCGCCGGGCGACTCGCCCT
>NZ_BAAAUV010000010.1:0-253318 GCF_039534125.1 Actinocorallia longicatena
CGAGAGCTATGAGGCCGGACTCCACCTCCGAGGATCGATCATGTGGCTGAAACTCCTCACCTCAACCACATGATCCGAACCCCAAACAGCCCCTAGGGGGAGAGCAGGAAGGACAAGCCGAGGTCGTTGAGCTGAGTGGGGCGCAGCGGCCGCCAGCCGCCGTCGAGTCTGGCGAGCTCGGCGTCGATGTCGACGTCGATCGTGCCGAACAGGTTGATGTTGTCGCTGCGGCCCGGCGAGATGTGCGACAGCAGCTCGTCGGGGACGTCGCGGCCCTGCCCGCGGAGATCGGCGATCGCGCGGGAGTAGTACTCGGTCCCGAGGAATTCGTCCAGCGTGTAGTGGGCCTCCCGTGCGGTCGGCATGATCACCATGGTGCCGTAGGGCGACCACTGGTCCGAGACGTGGGTGTAGGACGACAGGACCAGCCCGCCGTGGATGCTCATGTGCGCGCCGGTGAGGGTCTTGCCGCGGACGGGGAACCTCTGCCCGTCGGAGGAGGACATGGTGCCGCCGCCGAACACCCGCGACAGGTCCAGGCCGTGGTGGTGGTTGACGATCCGGTTGCTGGCCTCCCGGAGCGCGTCCTCGCGCAGGTACCACTCGCTCGTCCAGGCCAGCACGTCGTAGGAGACGCCGCAGGCCTCGGCCATCCGGGTCAGCCCGAGGTTCGTGCCGCCCGCCAGCAGCACCGCCAGCAGGTTGCGTTTGAGGTCGGCGGGCCGGCTGGTCTTATGGCCGCCGGCGTGGGTGAAGGCGTCCAGGAAGCCGGTGCGGCCGTCGAGCTCGATCAGCAGGGCGGAGATCGGCACGAACGGCAGCATATTCGCCAGCTCGCCGCGCAGGGTCTTGGCCTCGGCCGGGACGTCCTCGGCCGACAGCGGCGGAATCACCAGGCGGCCTTCCTCATCCAGCCGGACCGTGCCCACATCACCCGGCGCCGCATCGGCCAGCGCCGCCTCCAGGTCGGTGAGGGCCTGGTGAAGCTCCTCCTTCGCCCGCTCGATCGCCGCAGCCGCGCCCGGCGGCTTGCCGACCAGCGCGCAGAAGTCGTCGCGGCGCGGCCGCCACTGCTCGAGCGTGAACAGATAGGTGCCCGGATCGGCGTACCGGCGCGACCCGGGCACGAACACATCCCCCGACCGCAGGCCGTCCCGCAGGGCCAGGATCACGCACAGCTCCCAGTAGTGCCGGAACGCCGTCTCGTCGCCATCCCTGCGGGCCGCCGTCAGGTAGTCGGCGTACCGCGGCGGCACGAACGAGGACGGCGCGTCGGCGGGGACCTTCCGGCCGCCGGACCGGTTGAGGTCGCGCAGGATCGCCAGGGCGTCCATCAGATCGGCGGTGCCCGGGCCACCGGTGAAGTCGACGGCAGCCAGGACCTCGGGGGTGAACTGGCGGAGGTAGGAGTAGGAGGCGGCCAGCGCCGACAGGCGGCCGTGGTCGCGCGGCAGCGGCCGCCACCCCTCGGCGGAGATCTCGCGCAGCCGCTGCATCCCGATGCTCTCGCGCAGCATCCCGCCCACCCGCTCATCCGGGACCGACGGGTCGGCGAGCACCGGCAGGATCAGCTCCATCAGCACCTGGCGGGCCTCGCCCCTCCGGGCCCGCTCGGCCAGCGCCGCCTCGGTCCTGGCCTTGGCCCGCCCCTCGCGTCCCGACACCGCCCGGTCGAACAACGCGACCACCTCATCCAGCTGATCGACCGCCGACTGCGCCATCAACGTCAACAAGATCGGATACCTGCGCTCCTCCCGCCGCATCAGCCCCCGCGTCGTCGACCTCCTCCCGACCGTCGCCAGGAACCGACGCCGCTCGACCGGCAGCATCGACAGATCCAGCACATGCGCGTCAATCCCGCGCAGAAACTCCAACTTCCGCACCGACGCCAGCACCGCGGGCGCGGTCGCCTCCACCGCCGGCGTCGTCAACCACGTCAGCCGCGTCATCCCCCGCAGCTCCGGCACCGGCTCCAGCAGACCGTCCAGATCGCCACGCATCCGCACCGTCAGCAGCGGCCCGACCTTCTGCGACGTCAGCTCCGACGCCGCGGCACGGGCCGTCCCGACCATGTCCATCAACGCGAACAGACCCGGCCGGATCACCTTCGCCGCGATCAGATACTCCCGCGCCAACGCGAACAACAGCGACGGCGCGTCATGCTCCATCGCCCGGTCCAGCAGGAACTGTTCCAACTCCTTCATCGGCGCACCCGCCGCCCTCGGCTGCCGCCACCCCAAATACCCCGCCACCAACCGCAGATGATCACTCCGCGTCTGCGGACGGCGCCCGTAGAAGTCCAGCACCCCCGGATGCAACGCGAGCTGATTCGCCAACCGGATCACCACCGCCCGCGGAGCACCCCGCAGATCATCAGGGATGAACCCCAGCCACGGCAGCGTGCACAACTGCAACGCCAGCCCCATCCGGGCCTCAGGACCCCGCCCACGACCCCGGTTGTCAACGAACTCCAGATCCGCCCGCCTCAACGTGAAAAACCGGATCAGCTCCTCCCGGCCGACATCCGGAAACGACCGCAACCGCTCGATCTGATCCTCAGAGAAGAACAGCGTCGCCAACCCGCCAACCCCCACGAAGCACCGGAATCAGCACGAACCGTAGCGACAGAGATCAACAACAGCCAGCGAAACCCGAGAACTCCCAGGCCAAGGGCAACATCGTTGGATTCGCAGCCGATGCTCAGCCGACCCCTGGTCGGGGGGGGTCGCTATGATCCGCCGGTGGTGACTCACGGAAAAAAGGTGGAAGCTCCGGCTCCCTGGAGACCGCAGGATGACCGCGCTACCAGCCGCCCTTGAGGACCCCGTAGACGGCCAAGGCGGCGTCTTCCATCGGGGCCCCAGGCCCCGTCACCCGAGGCCGCGGTCTTCACGACTCTCCAGGCCTGAACGTCGTACGACTTCAAGGCCCTTGGAGGCCGCTGACACTAATACGCGCATCCCACTGACAAGATCTCCGCGCGCAACAGACCGGTCATTTTGGGGGCCAGTCCTCATGTTCGGCGGTAGCGATGGTCGTCGGCGACCTGGCGGATCACCGCGGAGGGCTCGGGGCCGTGGGAGGTCCTGGCGCTGGGGGTGCGGGGAGGGGGTCCCGTCAGGGGAAGGTGATCCGGGCCAGCCTGCTGTCCAGCCAGTCCTCCAGGCGGGTCGGACGGCTGAGGGTGCCCGGGTTGTGCGGCTGGTTGAGATCGGCGACGAACGCGGTGAGGATCGGCAGCCGCTCGGCGGGGTCCGTCACCGGTGCCGCGCGAGCCCGCAGGTCGGCCCGCACGCCATTCTTGAGGTGGAAGGTGAACTCTGGGTGCGCCAGGAGGTTGGCGTACCAGCTCGTCGCTCCGCCTCCGGCGCCGCTGCACAGGTAGGTCTCGCCGAAGGCCCGGTAGAAGAAGATCTCGATGCGCCGGGGACGGCCGGTGCGGCGTCCCGTGGTGGTGATGTCGATGATCCGCTGCCGGGTGCCCGCGTCTGGGGTGATCTCGATGGCTGCTCGTACGGCGGCGTTCATGAGCGGTCCTCTCAGGCGTCGTGCTTGAGCGCGGGGCCGAGCAGTATGCCGCCGTCGACGACGTACTCCGAGCCGGTCGTGAACGAGGCCTCGGCGGAGCTCAGGAAGAGCACCAGCCGGGTGACGTCGGCGGGCTCGCCCATGCGCGGGATCGCGAAGGGCTCAGGAGAGTAGAAGTCCGAGATCGGGGCGTCGGCGCCGGCCGCGGGCTCGGTGATGAACGGGGTGGCGATGACGCCCGGGTGGACGGCGTTGACGCGGATGCCGTCGCGGCCGAGTTCCAGCGCCGCGGTCTTGGTGAGCCCGCGCAGCGCCCACTTGCTCGCGACGTAAGGCGCGTAGAAGGCGGTGCCGCCGATCCCGGAGGTGGAAGCGATGTTGACGATGGCGCCTGCGCCGCTCCGGCGCAGAGACGGCACGGCCGCCTTGATCCCGAGGAAGGCGCCGGTCAGGTTGATGTCGAGGATGCGCTGCCAGACCCGTAGGTCGGTGGCCTCGACGGGCGCCGCGGGGTTCTGCACACCCGCGTTGTTGACCAGCACCGACAGCGGCCCGAACCGCTGCTCGGCCGCGGTGACGGCGGCGGTCCACGACTCCTCGTCGGTGACGTCCAGTCGGACGAACAACGCCCGGTCGCCGAGTTCGGCGGCGAGGTCCCGTCCGCGCGGCTCGGCGATGTCGGCGATGACGACGTTCGCGCCTTCGGCGTGGAAGCCGCGGATGTGACTCGCTCCCTGTCCGCCGGTGCCGCCGGTGACGAGGACGGTCTGGTTCTCGAAGCGTCCCATCGGAGATCTCCTTCAATGATCATGAGTTGTGAGTCGAGTGACTCGCCTTACCTGAACACTAGGTCCGGGCAAGTGGTGAGTCAAGTCGCTCACCTCGCCTAGAATGGTGATATGACGACCGAGCCCTCCGCGTATCACCGGCGCGTCGCCGAGGAGAAGAGGAACGCGATCCTCAAGGCCGCGACCCGGTTGTTCCTCGACTCCGGCTACGCCGGCGCGTCCCTCGCCAAGATCGCCGACGCGGCCGGGGTGTCCAAGGCCACGCTGTTCAAGCAGTTCCCGACCAAGGCCGCGCTGTTCGACGCGATCGTCACGGCCTCCTGGGAGACCGGCGAAGACACCGGGGAGCGGCCTCCGGTGGGCGACCTCGACGCCGGCCTGGCGACGATCGGCCGCCGCTACGTCGCGCTGCTCACCCGTCCCGGCATGGCCGACCTGTTCAGGATCGTCATCGCCGAGCTGCCGCGCTTCCCGGAACTGGGAGAGACCCAGTTCAACCGGGGCAAGATGCCGTACTTCGAGTCGGTCCGCGGGTACCTGGAGACCGAGCGCGACGCCGGCACGATCACCCTGGACGACCCCGACCTGGCCGCCACCCAGTTCCTCGGGATGATCTCCAACTACGTGTTCTGGCCGCGCATGCTGCTGCAGGACTGGGCGCCCGACGAGGCGGCCATGGACCGCGTGGTCGACGAGGCCGTCCTGGTCATGCGCGCACGGTATGCCCGCTGACCGTCGCCGGTCAGCGGGCCCGCGCCGCCAGGAGGCCGGACACCGGCCCGAGCGACAGCAGACCGCTCGCCAGCCCCGTCGCCGCCGGGCGCAGGGCCGTCTGCGCCCGCAGGAGCACAGCGCCGTCCCCGGCGTGGTCCGCCGCACGCGCGAGCAGCGCCCGCACCCCCAGCTGCTGAACCGGCGGATTCGATCAACGACGTGATCGGCAGGCTGGGCAAGGCAGTGGCAGCGTCGAGTCCCCTGGAGGAAGGGTCCTCCTCCGACTGATCTTTCCGGTGCCCATCCGGCGTCCCCGGTCAGACGCCGGGCAGAACCCCCGCTCTGTCCGGGTACGGACGGCGCGCGGTGAGGTGATGGGAGCCGGTAAGAAGCGCGGCATGAGCCCCAAGTAGCCCGAACAACCGCGCCTCCGGTTAAGGGCCGTCCGCATCACCGCACCGGGTAGATGATCTGTCCGCTCATAATGGTTGCGGCGGCGGTGGAGAAGGGGTGTGCGCGTGGTGTCGGGGGAAGAGGGCTTCGATGGTCGGATCGAGCCGTTCCGGACGGAGCTGCTCGCGTACTGCTACCGGATGCTCGGGTCGGTTCACGACGCGGAGGACCTTGTTCAGGAGACGTATCTGCGGGCGTGGCGGGCTCGGGAGCAGTACGACGAGACGCGCAGTTCGGTGCGGACCTGGCTGTACCGGATCGCGACGAACGCCTGCCTGACTGCGCTGAAGTCTCGCGGCGGCAGGCCGCTGCCGTCGGGGCTGGTGGCCGCGTCGGATCCGCTCGCGCCGTTGGTCCCGGGTGAGCACGCCTGGCTCCAGCCCCTGCCGGACTCGCTGCTGGAAGCGGGTGACCCTGCGGTGACCGTGATCGACCGCAGCAGCCTGCGGCTGGCGTTCGCGTCCGCCCTGCAGCACCTGTCGGCGCGGCAGCGCGGCGCGCTGATCTTGCGTGACGTGCTCAGCTTCTCGGCGTCCGAGACGGCGGAGATCCTCGACGCCACCGTCGTTTCGGTGAACAGTTCCCTGCAGCGGGCACGTGCCCGTCTGAAGGAGACCGGGGCCCGGCAGGAACTGGTCAGCGAACCGTCCTCGACCGAGCAGCGCGCCTGGGTCGAGCGTTACATGAAAGCGTTCGAGCTCGCCGATGTCGAGGCCCTCAAACGGCTGATCACCGAGGACGTCCTCATGGAGATGCCGCCGATGCTCAACTGGTTCACCGGACGCGCCGACTACGGCCTGTTCATGGGCTGGGTGTTCGATGCCGCCGGGAAGGACTGGCTCCTCAAGGAGACCACCGCCAACGGCGGCCAGCCCGGATTCGCCGCCTACCGGCGCGTCGGCGACGGGTACCGGCTGCACACGCTTCAGATCTTCACCGTCACGGCCGAGGGCATCAGCCGGAACTCGGTGTTCCAGGACCCCGAGATCTTCGCGGCCTTCGGTCTGCCCACCGAAATCTCCTGACGAGGGTGCGATGAGTTCGACCCGCGCCGTCGGTATGTATCGGCGAGCTCACCGGAACACCCCGGGCGAGCCGATCACAAGGGAGAACCCGATGCCGAACACCCGTGTTCAGGACGAGGCCGAGATCCAGACCGTGCTGGCCGATTCCTACAAGGCGTGGGAGGCCGGCGATGCCGACGGCATGGTCGCCGACTACACCAAGGACGCGACCGCCATCATGACCGGCTCGCTCCGCGACGGCCGCGAGATGATCCGCCAGAGCATGGCCCAGGGCTTCGCAGGCCCCCTCAAGGGCAGCTCCACCTACAACAAGCAGCTCAGCATCCGCTTCCTCGGCCACGACGCCGCGATCGTCATCAGTGAATCCGCCATCCTCTTCCCCGGCGAAACCGAGATCACCGACGACCACCGCAAGGTGAACGCCACCTGGGTCTTCGAGAAGCGCGACGCCCAGTGGCTGATCGCCGCCTACCACAACAGCCCGGTCCTGCCCCCCGGGCAGTAGTCCCCGTCCAGCGGCCGCCAGCCCCTCTCCGTTGCGAAAACGCAGCGAAGAACAGCTTGGCGGCCGCGGTACGGCGAGCCGGACGTCGTCGGCCGTTCCTGGATCGGCCTGGTCCCGCGCCTGACCCCGACCATGCCGCCGCGGAAAGCGCCCGTGCTCGGTACCAACGATCAGCTCGCGCGTCTCCACCGCGGGCCGGTCCCTCCTTCACCAGCGCCATATCCTCACCGCAGCCGGCCCTTCTCGTCCGCGTCGAGGGGTTCCGCCCCGCCGACGGCGTGCGGCTGTTCGAAGACCCCGCACCACCTCGAAGGTCCCCGCGCTGGAGCGGCCCGCGTTCGGACGGGTCGCGGCCGCGCACCCCGGCGAAGCCGTTCTCGAGTCCCTTCGCGGCTCCGAAGGTGGCGGTGGCCTGCGGCCGTTGGCACGGGTGGGAACTCAGGCTTCGCCGGTGTGCCCGGTGAGGGTGCGGAGGGTGAGTTCGAGGGTGGCGGCGGCGTAGAAGGGGGTGGGGTCGTCGGGGGGCTCGCCGGAGCGCCAGGCTCGGTAGGACGCTTGCAGGCGGATGGGGTCCACCAGGCCGTGGTCGGCGAGGAGGGGTGTGGTGAAGAGGGTTTCCAGGCGGTGGCGGGCGGTGTGGCGCAGGCTTTCGATGAGGACCGGTTCGAAGTCGTCGGTGTCGGGTGGAAACGCCACGAGGGGGGAGATTCCGCGGCGGGTGAGCAGGTGCCGTTCGAAGAGGCGATCCGTGCGCCAGGGTGTGGGCAGCCAAGCGCACAGGCGTACGAGTTCGGGCGTGCACAGCGGATGCACCGGCCAGATTCCGCGGCGGAGATACTGGGCGGACGACAGGGCGGTCGTCTCGATCGCCGAGCCGCGCGGGATCGACGACGGGGCCGTGTCGATCGTCTTCGGTGCGGCGAGGGCCGCGTCTCGTGCCGCGGGAGTGAGGAAGGCGGGGAGTTGCTCCGGGGCGAGGGTCGTCGGCCGTTCACCGGCCCGGCCGGCGCGTCGCCGTGGATGGCTCAGCTCATCGCCGCCGAGACCGGTGAAGATCATTTGGATTCCGTCCTGGACGGCGCGGTCCAGCATCGCCTCGGACGCCTCGGCGTAGCACTCCTCCCAAGGCGTCATCGGTCCGGCCGCGCCGCGGCCGAAGGTCTCGGGACCGTCCGGGGCGAGCGGGCGGTGGGCGGCGAACGGCACGGTCGTGTCCGCACCGCCGAAGCGGCGCACGAGTTCGGCGCGCCGGGCGTGCTGCCGGGCGCCCGGCACGCCCGCCAGAGCGAGTCCGTAAGTGCGGGGGCCGGTGCCGGTCACCTCGGCGACCGCGGCGGTGACGAGCGCGGAATCAAGGCCGCCGCTCAGTTCGCACCCCGCGATGGACGCGGCGTCGTCGGGGAGCCAGCGTCGGACCGAGGAGGTGAGGCACCGCCACAGTCCGTCGAGCACGTCCGCGTCCGGTCGCACCTCGCGTTCCCCGTAGGGCTCGGCGTCCACGGGGTAGTGGACGGCCAGCGTCCCGTCCTCTGTCGGCCAGCGCGCCACCGACCGTTCGGTGATCATGTGCAGGCCGCGCAGCATGGTCCGTCGCGCGTACGGGGTCTCGAAGGTGGCCAGGAAATGGGCTGCGAGGGTCTCCTCGAGCGGCGTGTCCCGGTCGAGGAGCGGATAGAGCAGCACCGGGTCCCAGTGGCCGTGCAGGCCGTCGCCCGACGCCACGGCGAAGACCGGTGCCGTGCCCCAGGCGCCGCTGCGGATGGTCACCCGAGGAGGGTCGTCCACGGCCGAACCCGGCTCCACCGTCAGGCAGACGTACTGGAGCGGCCAGGACGTCACCCCCGCGAGGATCTTCTCCCACTGGGCGGGGCTCACCTCGACGGGCGCTCCGGTGCCGCAGCCAGCCGGGCCGGAGATGACCGGCCCGGCCGCACCGCGGCACCGTTCGCGGACGGCGACCAGCAGCCGCCGTCCGCAGCGGGCCACGATCTCTTCGAGCGCCCGCAGGCGGAGCGGAGCGATCCGGCTGTTCCCGGCCGACCAGCCCGCCGGTCCCTCATGCCAGGGGCCGTCGAGATCCTGCCGGTGCAGGGTGAACTCCAGCATTCGCCGCTCCGCTCTCAGCCCGTCCCGCTATCCCTTCTTCTTCTTTTGCTTGTCCCGGTTGCCCGGACGCTTGCCCTCGGGCTCGTCCACCTCGCCGTCGGATCCCTCGGACGTCCGGTTCACGCCGGAGCCGAACAGCTCGTCACCGGTCGTGACCTTGGGTGCGGCGTTCCTTTCCGGTGCCGCGTGCTGTTCGTCGGGAGTACGTGCGGTCATCATGAACTCCTTTTCTCTGAGCGAACCCGGCCTTCGGGTTCGGGTCTGTGGAGAAGGTCGCCCCAGCGGGTGCGCTCCGGGTCCGCCGGATCGGCGACCGGGCAGGACTCGCTGGGCAGGCGGACCTTCGCGGCGGCCGTGCAGCCGCAGGCCGAGCACACCTGTGACGGTGCCCGCAGAGCCGCGCTGAGCCGGTACAGGCCCGTCGGCTCCACGTCGACCAGGTGCGGGCAGGCTTCGCAGGCCGCCCACCGGCGGGCTCGCGTCGCCTCGTCCACGGCCGTGAAACCGCTCGCGGACCAGCGCGTCATCGCGACGCTCGCCCTCTTGAGCAGCTGCGCGGTCGAGTGCTGAGGGACGTCGCGTTCCAGGCCGGCCATGTGCGCGGCGCTGGGCGGAAGTTCCGGCGGACGATCGAGCAGCCATGCCACCGCGTCCCGGTGGCAGCGGGCCGCGCTGAGCCGCCGCTGGTAGCCGGGATGCACCAGCGCCGCGACGAGCGCCTGCTCCGACACCGGCAGGTCGGTCCCCAGCCAGCGGGCCAGCAGTTCCGCCGCCCGCTGCGGGGTGACGGCGTCACGGACGTCGCGCAGCATGTCCTCGGCGACGGCCGGGGCCGGTTCGGCGGGGGCGGTCATCCTGCGTCCCCCGCGGGCGCGCACTCGGCGCACGCCGGAGCGTGCGGCCCCTCCATCGCCGCCGTGACGGTCTCGATCCGGCACGCGTCGCTCGGATAGCGGTGGCCGAATCCGTCCGTGCCGTCGTCCTCCTCACCGTCCTCACCCTCCTCGGCACCGACGGGCACGAGGTATCCGAGCAGCTTCTCGAACTGGGCCAGCGCGCTGGAGGTGAGATCGAAGTAGGAGGATCCGAACCAGATGTTGCGCAGCACGACGCCGACGCCGTAGAAGTCGGCCTTGCCCTCGCACGTCACCCCGTCCCTGACCACCGGCTTGCCGAGCAGGTGGCCGACCTCGTGTGCCATCGCGAAGGCCATGCCCTCGTACTCGAAGCCGTCGATGCGTGCCAGGCCGCCGGAGACATAGACGTACTTGCTCTCGCCGTCGACCCAGGAATGGGTGTTGACCTCCCCGCTGTACCAGTCGAAGAGGAACTCGATGTCGGGGTAGGCCGGGCCGAACACCTTGTCCCGCAGCCACTCGCACTCTTCGAGGTAGTACTGGTTGCTGATCGGCTGCTTGGGCGCGATCCGCCGGAGCCGGACCGCCTGCCGGCGCGGCAGGAACGCGCTGGCATGGGACGGGACCTCGACCGCGTGCTGCTCGGCGGAACGGAACACCCCGTCGTTGATCTGGACCGGCCCGTCGAGCGGCGCGAAGCGGCGGGTGAGCTCCCAGTCCGCCGAGCCGACCGCGGGTCGCCCGGATTCCGCGCCCTCCGCCCGGCCGGTCAGCTCCGGCAGGTTCACGAAGGTCGACACGGCGTAGTCGCCGGTCACGATGCCGCCGGTCACCACGAGGTGCCCGTCGTACGTCGCGTTCGGTTCGGTCATGTCGGTCGCGAGCTCCCAGAACGCGCCCTCGTAGCTCCCCAGCGAGACCGAAAGGATGGACACCGTGGAGCCGTCCGCGGCGTACAGTTCGTCGGTGACCTCGAGGGAGCCCGCGGACACCAGCTTCCTGCCGGAGGCGGCCTTGACCAGGACCGGGTGGTCCATGGTGAGGACCAGTTCGCACTTCTTCCCGTTCAGCTTGTAGGCCAGGTAGATGGTGTTGTGGGTGAGGCCGGGGGCGCTCTGGGACACCAGGTTCGCCGGCTTGGCGGAGAACCGCAGGTCGATCCCCGCCGCGAGGACGGGTGTGCCGGGTTCCAGCTGGTTCACCGGCTTGTCCTCGCCCGTGGCGAGCATGATCGGGGTCCCCGCGCCGAGGCAGCTGCAGATGCAGTAGCAGACC
This sequence comes from Actinocorallia longicatena, assembly GCF_039534125.1. NCBI lineage: Bacteria > Bacillati > Actinomycetota > Actinomycetes > Streptosporangiales > Thermomonosporaceae > Actinocorallia > Actinocorallia longicatena. Next base: position 11,252 of record NZ_BAAAUV010000010.1, read on the forward strand.
TTGCCGTTGACCTTGTACATGATCCACTTGCCGGCCTGCTTGTTGAGGTCGTGACAAGTGCTGTCGATGTTCCTCTTGTCGTTCTCGCAGTAGTAGGGCGAGACGGTGTCGCAGTAGACGACTGCCATGGTGGTGTTCCCCTCTAGATGTCGTTGGCGAATCCGTAGAAAGAACCCATGTAGGTCATGAGGTCACGCTTGACGGCGGCTCTGACCGCGGTGAGCTTCGGCCCCCACACCGGGTTCTCCGCGAGCACGGTGAGCAGGGCGTCAGCCTCCACGCTGACCCTGGCCAGCGTGCCCGCGCGGTCGGTCGTCGGCGGCAGCTCACTGATCAGCCGCGCGTTCTGGGCGATGCTCTCCTCGTCGGGGCGGCGGGCCTGCGACGGGAGCGATTCGCCCTCTCCCTGCGTCGGCGGCGGGGTCCGGGACACGTAGGTGACGCGGTGCAGGAGCCGCCAGACCTCGTTCGGCCGGGTGAGGGCCTGGCGCAGCGCGAGCGCGTCCGGGTCGTAGGAGCCGGCGTACCGTCCCGTGCCCGCGAGCCATTCGTCATCGACGACCTGGGGGAAGTCGTCGAAGTTCCGCTTGGACGGCGCGAGGTAGAAGCTCATGAACCGGTAGGCCTGCACCTTGCCGGGCGACGGCTTGTCGGTGTAGACGAGGTCGTCCTCGCCCTCCTCGATCAGGCCCGTGTACCGCTCGCCGAGCACCTGCGCTTCCATCAGGTACTGCCACTGCTCGCGTCTCGCCTTCATCGCCTGGGTGGTGACATGCGTCCCGAAGAGCGCGGACAGGGAGTAGCTGGGCCCGACGTTGAAGGACAGCTCGGCGTACCCGCCGATCCTCGCCGCCATCGAGTACACGCCGCCGGAGGACTCCTCGCGGACCGCCGTGTACTGCTGCTCCTCGCTGTACAGCCCGCCCTCGGACGTCCACACGTAGGTGTTGACCATGTTGCGGCGAGCCATCCGCTCCTTCCACTCCTCGCCGGTCAGCGCGTTCTTGTCCGTGACGCCCAGCAGGACGTTGGCGATGTCGCGGTCGGGTTCCGACAGGTCGACCGCTCCGGGCCGGCCCGCCTTGTCGCGCCGGCCGAGGCCTGAGGCGTCGAACGCCTCGAAGCGGGTCCGGCGCTGCTGGCGCTCCCGGTCGACGAGCCGCTTCAGCGCGTAGGCCTCCAGCGGCTTGAAGTAGCTGCCGTGCTCGCCGGGCTGCAGGTGGCCGTAGCCGGAGTCCGGCTGGAAGCCGATCCAGCCGTCCAGCGTGCCGTTCTTCACATAGGTGTCCTTGATCTTGAACATGATGATGTTCATGTCCTCGGGGATGTCCGGGCTGGGCCGCATGGAGTAGCCGACCAAAGTCCCCGATCCCCGGATCCGCATCGCGAAGACGTCGGCCGTGCCGGAGCGCACCAGCGCATAGCCGACGTTGGACGGGTAGAAGACCGAGCCCGTCCCACCGTCGATGGCGTAGGTGTTGGGGTGCCAGGCGCCCTGTGACTCCAGGTACTTGCGCGCGGTGGCCTGGGTCTCCTCCGACACCTGCGCCTCCGCGAGCGTCCCCGCCGACTCCTCGGACTCGGTCTGCAGGCCGGCCGAGAGCTCCATGCCGTAGATCTGCTGCTGGACGCCGATGCCCGCGGAGGTGTTCAGCTCGATGCCGAGGCCCTCCTGCAGGCTCAGCGCCGAGTCCGAGCCGATGGTGCGGCTCCCCGTGTAGGTGAGCACCTCGTTTCCGACCTCGTCGATCGTCACGGAGGACGCGGCGACATAGGAGTCGGGTGAATCGGGGAACACCTTGAGGTTCTCCGCTGGCAGCGGCGGGGCGCCTTCGATGTAGCCGATCAGCGTGGGCGCCATCTGGGCCTGGCCGACGTAGGCGATGTCCAGGGCTCCCAGGGTGTCGCCCGCCCGGAGTTCGAGCCGCCCCGCTCCGGCCGCGTCGGCGTCGGCGTCGGCGTCGATGGAGCCGAACGCCAGTTTCAGGGTGGCCAGCAGTTCGCCGCGCGCGCCCTGTTCGAGCCGGCCGTAGGCCGCGGTTCCCGGCGCCCAGGCGCTGCGCCGGCTGTGGTCCCCCGCGATGCCGCCGGGCAGGCTGGTGACGGCGAGCGGCTCAAGGGCGACGGGCACGGACGACGGGCCCCAGGCCGGGTCTCCCCCGCCGATCCACTGCCCGTTCGCGCCGCGGCTGGTCCGGTCCGCGATGATCTCCCCCGAGCCGTCGTCGAACGGCCAGTAGCCGGCCAGGCCCGGCTCGTCTCCGTGGAGCGGCCGATGGAGCAGACCTCGGACCTGCTCGCCGGTCAGCTGCCTGTCCCAGACGCGCAGCTCGGCCAAGTCGCCGGTGAACTCGTTGACCAGCGCCGACTGGTAGGAGAGCACGGCGATGGTGGCCTGCGGATCTCCGAACACCTGCTCCTCCGACGCGATCGCGAAGGTCGTGGCCGGGACCGCGACGCCGTCGAGGTAGAAGGTCCAGGCTGCCATGAACGTGGCGCGGACCCACATCGCGTCCACCGCGGCGGCCGTCAGGCGGGCCCCGGCGTCCCTGATCACGGCGTCGTTGTCGCTCACATCGTCGAAGGCCACGGCGTTGCGGCCGGTCTCCAGCGGCCAGCGGGAGATCAGCCCCCGTGGATTCGGCTCGGGATCGCGCCGGGCGAAGTAGGCGACCTGCCAGTTCATGCGCCCGGCCGTCCACAGCCGGGTCTCCCCGACGGTGCCCTGGAGGTACCCGGAGAATTCGGCGCTGCCGATGGTCAGGTGCGTGTCGCTGACGACGAGAGGGTCGACGACCCGCTCGAACGCCTCCATGATCCCGTCGACGAAGACCTTGTGGGCGAACTGCCCCTTGTCGACCCGCGTGAAGTCACCGCCGGTGAGGACGCCGTTCGCCGTTCCCGCGCGGTCCATGACCGTGGTGCCGAACAGGTCGTTGAACGGCCAGTACCCGGCCAGCCCGCGTTCGGACGCCGAGAGCGGCAGGTTGATCTTCTGCCGGGCCTCGGCCACCGACAGGGCGCGGTTCCACAGGCTGAGCTCGTTGATCAGGCCCACGAAGGACTCCTGGGGGCCGACGCCACCGACGGTGTACGCCACGTCCATGCCCTTGCCGGAGACGGCGGGGCCGGAAGCCGCGATCGTGGACCGCGGGCCGGTACCGTCCTGCGGCCCTCCGTACAGCGGAACGCCGTCGACGAGCAGGGCGATCACATGGGTGTCCTGCTGGTAGGTGCAGGCCAGGTGCACCCAGTCGTCGTTGCGCAGGCGCCGGTCGCCGGTCACCGCGTAGGCGTTGGCGCCGTCGCTGACCTCGAACGAGGGGTATCCGTCGCGCAGGCCGACCGAGACGACGATGGGCTGGGCCGGGTCCTGGGAGATGAAGAGGACTTGGTCCTTCGGCTGGAACGCGCCGACCCCCTTGAGCCACATCGCCACGGTCACGCCGGTCTTGGGGGGCAGCTCCACCTTGGGAAGGCTGACCTAGGAGCCGGCGGTGAACATCACCGCGACCTGCCGCTCGAACTGGACGTCGTACACGCCCGCGAGATGGTGCCAGGTCCCTGGGGTCAGCGCCGTCCGCGACACCACGCTGCGCCGGACCGGGCCGGTCGCGGTGGATTGCTGGACGGAGAAGCGGACCTTTCCGTCGGGATCGACGCCCAGGTCCCAGCTCTGGCCGCCGCGCGGAGCCCATCGGGCGATCGCCGTCTGCGATTGCCCGGGCCGGGGCGGCTCGTCCAGACGCACCCAGACCTCGGCCGTCAGTGCTTCCGGTGTGTCGAGGCTCCTGTCGTTTCCCGCGTCGAGGTACCTCTCGCCGCCGAGCCGGATGCCGAAGCTGCTCTGGTAGGACGCCGCGAGGTGCTGCCAGGCGCCGTCGGTGAGGGGCGTGTCCACGCGGGCCGCGATCGGGCCGTTCACCGCGTACGGGCGCCGCTCACCGTCGATGCCGAGCAGGTACCGGGCACCCTCCGGCTGGTTGAACACCAACACGGTCATCGGATCCCCGGACGGGTCGGAGCCGGGTCGCAGCCAGGCCTCGACCGCCATGTCCCGGTCGGCGGCCAGCGATCCGTCATAGTCGCCGACCTGCTGCTCGTCCAGCACCTCGACGAACTGGCCGGACTCGCTCAGGTCGAGGCCGGCCGGCGGAGGCGCGGGCAGCCAGCACGGGTCGGTGCCCGCCCGGCCGAGGACCGCCGGAGCCGCTGAGGTGGGAGTGACCAGGGAGGGACGGCCGTTGGACGATCCTTCGTCGGGGATGGCGGCGAACAGCGACGATCCCGTGCCGGGCGCGGGGACGGGACCGAGCTGCCCGCCGGCCGGGGTCACCACGACCGCCTTGTAGTCGTAGATCGGCCGCGAGCGCGCCTCCTGTGCCGGAACGTCGCCCTTCTGCGCGGCCTCGCCGTTGAGCACCTGGCAGAGCGCCTCGAGTTCCTGCGGCACCTTCGGCCAGCGTTCGGTGTATCCGGTGGAGCCGCGGAGCGTCACGGCCACGTGGCCCTTGCCGTCCTGGGCGATGGTCACCGGCGGGTTCTTCGAGGTCGCGGGGTTGACCGCGGCTCCCGTCTGACGTGCGACGAAGCCGACCGTCCCGGCCTCGTCGTTCTCGGCGTCGTCGGGGTCCGCGGCCAGCCACGACGCCTGGAACGCGCCGCGGGCCACCACGGTGGACAGGTGCGCGGCGACCATCGTGCCGTCGGGCGGTGCCACCCCGTAGAGGTGGACGAGTGAATCGGCGCCTTCGGTCAGCCAGGGCGCCGCCGCGAGGGTCGTGAACTCCAGGAGGCCGGTGGCGATGGTCAGGCCGCGATCGTCCCAGGACCGCGGGGCGAGGGAGGAGGCGGCCAGGGTGGATCCGGGTACCCAGCGGGTCCCGGAGAGGGTTCCGTCCGCTCCGGACAGCCGCGAGATGTTCGGCACCGTGGTGAACCGGGCGTCGGCCGCAGGCGCGTCCATGGGCCAGTAGCCGTTGAGGTTCGCCCAGTCCGGATCCGCCGACGTCACCGTCGTGCACATGGCCGCGAGGATCTCCTCCCGCGTCCGTGCGCGCTGCCAGAGGCGCAGTTGCTCGATTCTCGCGGTGACGCTCGATTTCCCGCCCAGCCGGTAGCCCTTGGCGGGCGGGTCGGCGGGCGCTACCGGATCTGTCGGCTCGTCGTGGGGAACGCCGTTGACGTACAGGACCGCGTTCGTCCCGTCCCAGGTCGCGGCCAGATGCGTCCAGACCTCCAGGTCGATCGGGTCGGCCGCGGTCACGGCGGCGTCCGCACCGGCGGTGTACACGGGAACTCCGTCGACCAGGGCGATCGTCAGCGGCCCTGTCTCCGGGGCGGAGCTCACGATGATGCCGGGTTCGAGACCGGTTCCCGCCGAGGTGAGGGCGGCCCACAGCTCCAGCGTGTACGGCCCGTTGATCTGGACGGGCGGCAGATCGGCATGGACCGGGCACGATGCCGAGATCTCCAGGGCCGTGACCGGCTTCGGCGCCGCCGCGACGGTCAGCTCGTCCGGGCCCTGGGCGAGCGTGGCGTCCTTCGCGACACCGAGATCGACGATCGCGACCTGGCCGCCGGATCCCGCCGTGACCGCGAGCATGAAGCGGGCCTCGCGCTTCTGCAGCGCGATGGCGCCGCCGTCCTGAGCGAGCTGCTCCTGCTGGTGGTACAGGAGTGCCGCCGGGCCGTGACCGACAGGCAGGGGCGCGCCCGAACCGGAGACGAGCGTGAAGTCCTGGTCCGGTTCGATGACGCCGTCCTCGCCGATCCGGTCGGCCAGGTCGAAAAGCCCGTTCGCCGACCTGAGGATCGAATAGCCGACCAGTCCGCCGGTGTCGCGGTTGTGCAGAAAGAACTGCCAGCGGGACATGCTCGGTAGTTCCCCGGGCACCAGGGCCACCGCGAAGGAGCCGTTCACCACCGGTGGCAGGAAATCAAGCTGGATCGTGGGTTCGACGAATTTTTCGCCGTTCATGTCCGTGGAGCCGAACGTGTCACGGCGGTCCAACGGGATATCGGCTTTTCCGCTGCGCCGGAATCTGACCTGCCAGGCGTTGTAGAGCCGCCCGGTGGCCTCGTCCAGCACGAACCGGTCGACGTACACGCCGGCGTCCTTCGACTGCCGGAAGACGTACAGGTAGTCGCCGTCGCTGACGATCTGGAACGGCGCGTCCGCGACGGGGATCTCCTCCCCGAAGTCCACCGCCACCACCGCCCGGCCCGCTGTGGCGATCCGCTGCGGGAACGTGAGTTCCTGGAAGTCCGTCCACGAGGCGTCGGCATCGGGGCTCGTGGACTGCGGCGTCATCAGCGAATAGCCGATGCGGAACAGCCCCGACCCGGGCTCGGACTCCCTCGCCGAAAATGCCACCACCCAGCTGGCGTGACGGACGATTCGAACGTATTCACACACGCTTTGAACGACCCGCATAACACCCTCCAATGCACTCAGTAGCGAGAGTCGCACGGAGAGTGAGAATTTGTCAATGAGAATTTCTGCCCGCCGGAATTCTCATTGACACGACCCAGCGGAAAGTTAAACAAGGCATTTCCCAAAGAACGTCCATGCAATTTTTGCCCGGCCTCCGAGTCGCCAGGCCGCCGACCATCGGGCGTCGACGACCTCGGCGCCGAGGAGGGCAACGGGACAATGCGCGGACAGGACCCCGAGAACACCACGACAACCTAAAGTGATCGAATGACAACTCTGTGTTGCCTTGGGGGGTCTGAGAATCTAGAGTCGAAGCGTGCTTAATGAGAAAAACGGGGTCGCCGGGGACGGAGCAGGAGGGCTGGCAGCGCTCTTGGCGCCGGTCGGGCTGCGGGAGTTCTTCGGCGGCCATCACGAGAGCGCGCCGCTCCACGTTCCGGGGGAGCCGGAAAGATTCCGGGATCTGCCGCAATTGGCGGACGTCGACTTCCTGCTGACGGCGACCGTCTCGGACCGGATCCGGCCCGTTGACGGCGAGCGCCTGGTCCGCAGCGAGGCCGGCGGCGGGCTGACCGAGCGCCGTGTGCGGACTTTGAGCTCCCTCGCGGTAGACGTGCAGGACGTCTACCGCGCCTACGACGAGGGCTTCACGCTGATCGTCAACCGGTTGCACCGGCGGCACGACGCGGTCGCACGGCTCTGCCGGGAACTCCAGGCGCAGCTGCGCTTCCCCGTCGGCGCCAACCTCTACCTCACTCCCGCCCGCAGCCAGGGCTTTCTGCCGCACTCCGACAGCCACGACGTGTACATCCTGCAACTGCACGGCTCAAAGGTGTGGCACGTCAGCCCTCCCGAGACCGAGCTCCCGCTGCGCACCGAGCAGGGCGGGCCGCGAGCACTACCCGAACCGGACGTGCTCACCCTGGCGCCCGGCGACGTGCTGTACCTGCCGCGCGGCTGGCGGCACGCGGCACTGACCGGCGAGGCGTCCTCGATGCATCTCACCGTCGGGGTGGAGGCCTACACCTGGCACGACTACCTCACCGTCGCCCTCGACGTGCTCGCCGAATCCGACGTGGCGTTCCGGTCCGCCCTGCCCCGCTCCTACTTCGACGGCCCGGCCGACCCCGCCCGGATGGACGCGCTCACCACCCGCCTCACGTCCGCCCTCGCCGACCCGTCGGTACGGGCACAGGCCCGCGATCGGCTGCGCTCCCGCCTGTCCCGCGAGACCCTTCCCACCGGTTTCCAGCGGTTCGCCTCACTCGACGCGCTGCCCGCCCTGGAACCCGGCGCGAAGATCCTGCGCGACCCGGACATCACCTGCGTCGTCCGCACCGTCGCCGCCGAGACGACCATCGAGTTCCTCGGCAACCACGTCACCGGCCCCGCCATCGTGGCCCCCGCCCTGGAGTTCATCGCCGCGGAGACGCGCTTCGCCATCGCCGACCTGCCCGGCCCCCTCACCGACACCGACCGCCTCGACCTCGTCCGCCGTCTCATCAGCGAAGGCCTCTTGGAGGTAGATCCCACATGAACGACGAAACCGGAAACGACATCATCGGCGGCGACATGGCCGAGGACGACCAGCGGATCCTCCGGCACTGGCGCGACAGCCTCATCCTGCTCGACCTCCGCTACGAGGACCGCCGCCTCGCCAAGATCGCCGCGCGGGCCATGACCGACCCGGTCTTCCGCGCGTCGGCACTGCCGCCCGGCGAGACCGAGGCCGTCCCCTACGACGACCAGACGCCCGTCGAGATCCGCTTCCACGTCAACACGCCCACGGTCCTGCACGTCGTCCTGCCACCGCCCGCCGGAGAGGCCGCCCGGCGTCCGCTCGCCCTCCGCGAAACCCTCCGTTCCCGCACCAGCCTCTCCGCCACCGCGGCGATCTTCGGCAACGACAACTGGAACATCTCCGACCCCGGCAACGACCCCTCGGTTCTCCTGGGCCCGCACATGCCCGACGGCACCGACGGCCACGGCCACGGCACCGGCGACATGTTCCAGGCCCACCCCGACGGCGGCACCCACTGACCGCTGATGATGAACGAACCGAACAAGTCCGGGAAAGATGGCTTTCAGCATTCCGATCCGGCTGGCAGCCCGAGCCAGGCGTCGACATCGCTGCGGCCGACTTCACCGGCCTCGACCTGGCAGCTTGAGACCCTTGAGCCGGGCCGTCAGGCGAGGTGTGGTTTCACTGCGATCCAGCTGCGGAGTTGCTCGGCGAGCGACTGGTCATGGAGGTCTGGCAGGTGAGGAGCGGCCGCGCTGACCAGGTTCTTGGCTTGCCGACCCCGCTCACCGGCGCTCGCCCGGCGTGGGAGCGATGTACCGGACGACGTGCTCGGGTCGCGCATCGCGCGGCGGGGCGGTCCTCCTGCTCGGCCGTGGTCGCGCATCACTCATGTACGTGACAGTAATCCGTTTCCGCGTACATGAGTGATCCGAAAGCCCGGGCTCGCGCGGGGTCGTCGCCGTTCCGGTCACAGCGTCGGCACGGCTTTCGCCTCCTTCCGGACGTGTGTCGCTGGGGAAGGTGACGGGCACGCCGACGGCGGCCGTTTCGCCGGAGGCGATGCCCGACGGCGATGCAATCCGAACGCGTCGAGAAATTCTCAGAAACAGAAGTCCAGTTGCGAGGCCTTGCCCTGTTTCCTCTGCAGTCCCAGTGATCGATGCGCTTCACGGCGAGAGCGGCCGTTCGGGCACGGAGAGTGTCGCAGTTGGGGACGGAACAGGGCCGGATATGAGCCTATAGCGGTGTTTGTGGTGTTCGCGGGGGTGATGCACGCTGCCCGAGGACGGCCAGGAACCACGCTTCGACGATGCGATGGCGCCAGGTGATCGCGTTCTTCTTCCCGGTCGTCCCGGGCTGTCCGGCGCTGGGGCCGGACATGCCGCAGGCCGGTGGATCCATCAGGATCCGCCGGCGGTTCGCGACGGCCGGGAGGCACGGCGATGGGATTCATGCGGTACAAGAACACCGGCTTCAGCTCGGCGGCGGCACTGCCGTCCGATGCGTTCCACGGGATGTTCCTGCGGGGGGACCGGCTCGTGGCGACCTCGGGAACGGACATCAGGTACGAGGGTCTGATCGGCGGGTTCGACTCGGCGAAGCTGAACGCGATCCCGGAGCCGTTCAAGAGCGCGTGTGACGGGATGCTGATGCTCCCGGTCACCGGCGGGTCCTGGCAGACGGTGTTCTTCAAGGGCGACCAGGCCTGCTGGTACCACTGGGACAACAAGGTCGTCAGCCAGGGCTCCTGGACGGCCCTGGCCAAGGGCGGCCCGGCCTGGAACACGATGCTGCCCGCCGGCTACAGGACGGACGTGGACGCCCTGCTGATGGACTCGGTCGGAGAGTCGGCTGCGTGGCGGACGTATGTGTTCAAGGGTGACCGGGTCGCCACCATCGACTGGGCGACCGGATGCACCCGGGACTGCCGGATCTACGAGGGCGCCCAGCCGACCGCGGGCTGGGCGAGGCTGCCGGCCGAGTGGCTGCGGGATTACGACCACGTGCTGCCTCTGCCGAGCGTGGCGGGCGCCAAGCGCAGCCTGCTGATCAAGGGCGGCAACGGGTGCGTGTTCAACTGGAACACAGGCCCGGAGAAGACCGGGGCGCTGACCACGGTGCTGCCCGAGCTGACGGCCCTGCCCGCGCCCTACACCACGCAGTACAAACCGATCGTGGGCCGCTGGGGCAATACGGCCGCGCCCAACCCTGTCACCGTGCGCGGCGATCTGGACGGCCTGGGCGCGACGCGGCAGTTCAGCGGCGACATCGACCAGATCAGCGGCGCGACGCGGAGTCCCCTGTACTCCTTCCGGGTCCCCGCGCCGGACATCGTCGTCTCGGCCACCGAGGTGACCGCCACCGGCAGGGTGCAGTGGAAACCGGCCTGGGTCGGCTGCACCGCCAAGATCACCATTCCGCGGGTGACGCAGTCCGCCTCCGCTCCCGCCCTGCGGTTGGAGCTCCGTTTCGACGACGGCAACACCCCCACCTACGATCTGCCTTACCAGTCGGCGCACCTGCGCACCATCGACCTGGAGATCGACGCGATGGCCGGCCGGGCCGCGCTGGCGTCCTATGACACCGCCACCGACGCGGAGGCCGGTCCGCCCGACTACGTCGACCGGCAGCTGACCATCGCCTCCGCGTTCGCTGAAGCCGGCATCGAATTGCGTGCCGCGGGCACGGTCAACGAGGTCGGCACCGCCGACGCCGGTATCGACCTGCGGTGGTCGGACTCCGAATTGCACACCGCGATGCTCCACAACTTCTCCGGCCACGCCGAGACCGAGCAGTGGAAGCTGTGGGCGTTCGTGGCCAGCCGGCACGTCAACGACAGCACGGGCGTCATGTTCGACGTCAACGAGGGCAAACAGCGGCAGGGCATGGCCGTCTTCTACGACCAGATCAACAACGAACGCGGCTACTTCAAGCTGGGCCTGTACGTCCACGAGCTCGGCCACTGCCTCAACCTGCAGCACTCGTGGCAGAAGGGCGACTCCGGGGCCCCGCTCGGCCCCCGCGACGGCCGCGGCGACCTGTCCTGGATGCAGTACTGGAACATGTACATCGCCGAGGACGGCAGCAGCGGCTGGGACGTCTTCTGGAGACGGTTCCCGTTCACCTTCACCGCCAACGAGCTCGCCCACCTGCGGCACGCCTTCCGCTACGACATCATCCCCGGCGGAGCCAACTGGGCCGCGCAGGGCAGCGCCGCCTACGCCACCACCGACCGGGCGCTGGCCGCGATGGACGCCCCGATCTCCGACGATTCCGGGCTGGCCCTCACCCTGTCGGGCCGGGCGTTCGCCTACGGCGAGCCGGTCACCGTCGAGATCAAACTCGCCCGCGACGGCCGTGACGTCACCGTGCACCGCGAGCTGTCGCCCAAGAGTGAATACCTCACCATCGCCATCACCGCACCCTCCGGCATCACCCGGCCGTTCCGGCCCCTGGCCCGCCACTGCAAGGGGCACGGCGACGACGCCCTGACCAGCCTGACCGCCGAGGTGCCCGCCCTGTACGAGTCGGCCTACCTGGGCTCGGGCGCCGACGGCCAGTACTTCACCGACCCCGGCCTCTATCGCGTCCGCGCCGTCTACTCCGCGCCCGACGGCTCCCGCGTCGTGTCCAACGACCTCCAGGTCCGTATCCGGCTGCCCCTCACCGGCGACGACCGGGACGCCGGTGAACTGCTCATGGACGACCAGACCGGCACCCTGATGGCCCTGCTCGGTTCCGACTCACCCGCCCTTCAGGCCGGGAACGACGCTCTGGCCGAGCTGTCGGACCGGTTCGCCGGCCACCCTCTGGCCGTCTACTCCCACCTCGCCCAGGGCGCGAACGCCGGACGAGACTTCCAGCACATCGTCGACGGCCGGATCGAGGTCCGCCCCCCGGACACCAAGGACGCCGTCGCCCAGCTCAGCGCCGCCATCGATGCCTCCACCGGGCCCGAGGGCCTCAACAACATCACCCTCAACGCCACCATGCGCCGCCTGGCCACCGTCCAGGCCAAGGCCGGTGACCTCGCCGAGGCCGACGCCACCCTGACCCGCCTCGTCGACCACTTCCGCGACGAAGTCCCCGCCGCCGTCCTGGAGACCATCCAAGCCCAGGCCGACGCCACCCGAGAAGACATCCTCCCCGACCAGGACATCACCCTGCCCTGACCAGACGCAACACCCGGTGGCCGGCGCCAGGCACCGAAGGAAGCGCCGGCCGGGCCGCCGTGAGGCCTCCCGCCGATCGGATCGGCGGGAGGCCTCACGGCATCGCGTTGGAGCGTCTGGTTCAGGCGCGGTTGGAGTTGCCGGCGTTCTCGACGTTGGATGCGATGGAGTCACGGATCCGGGGGCAGGTGAACGAGGCGATTTGCCGGAAGATCTGGACCGGGCTGGGGGCGGGCGGCCGGGTGCGGATGCAGGATCTGCCGGTGCCGGGACCAGACGGGAAGTCGCCGTTCAACGAGTTGAAGAAGCCGGCGAAGCGGCCGACGTGGACGAAGTTCCGGGACCAGCAGAGGCATCTGGAGTGGGTGGACGGCCGGGCCGACACCGATGTGCTGGCGCGTTCCTACCACGGGGAGGCCAAGCGGCTGGCGTTGATCACGTGTCTGGTGCATCAGGTGCGGGGCCGGGTCGGGATGATCTGACGCAGATGCTCTGCAAGCGGCAGGCGATCAATGTGAAGAAGGCGAAAGCGAAGCTGGAGGACTTCCATCAACGGCAGCGGCAGCTGATGGAGAAGCTGATCCTCAATTTCGGGGAGGTGCTGCGGGGTCTGGCGCCGTCGGGCCCGGTGGCGGGGTCGGAGGATCTGGCCGCGCGGATGCTCGGGGTGGCGATGGAGGCGACCAAGGATCACACCCCCTCCACGCCCGCGGATCAGGCGATCGCGTCTCAGACGGCGGCGCTGGTGGCGCTGGTGAAGGCGGTGCGGGCGCAGTCGATGGGGGTGGGGTCGGTCCGGGAGACGGTCCAGGCCCAGAGCGGTTCGACGCCCTGCTGGCGGAGATCGAGGAGTTGACGACCTACCGGGACGGGAACTACGAGCTGCTGGTGCAGGAGTTCTTCAAGGGGTGGACAACCGTGAACAGGTCCGCGAGTTCCTGACCTCGCGGCGAGCCAAGATCAACCCCGAGCAGGCCGCCTCGACATGACCGCCGAACCCGGCCTCACCCTCACCATTCACGCCGCCCAACCCGGCTCCCCCTCCGAACAAGCACTCCGACTCCTCTCCTCCTGGGCAGCCACCCCCCCACACACCCGCACCTCACACCGGCGCCTGAACCCGCACCCACCGGCAGTGAGCGCACCAGCGCAAACTGAGGTTCGCCCCTGCAGGGCTTCGGCCTCCCCAGGCGTAAAGGAGTGGCTGCGGAAGCGAGTCGGTGGCGTGTGCCTCTACCAGGCGACCTCGGTGACGTCCGCCGAGGTCGTGATGCGGGCGATGCGCCACAGGCCGAGCCAGCTGTCGGGGAAGACGGACGGGTCGAGGAGGGCGGCGTGGGCCTGTGCGTCGGGGTCGGCGCAGGCATCGGCGCAGATGGCGACCTGGTAGCCGATGTCGTGGGCCCAGCGCGCGGTCGACAGGACGGTGCCTGACGTGGCCACTCCGGCGATCACGATCCGGCCGACACCGGCGTCGCGGAGCCGCTGGTCCAGGTCGGTGCCGGCGAAAGCCGAGAACGTGGACTTGGCGAGGACGGGCTCGTGCGGACCACGCTCCACCAGGGGATGCAACTGCTCGGTCATCGGCCCAGGGGCGACATGGAAGACCGGCATGCCCGCATCCCTGGCGGCTCGCAGGGCCTTGGCGGCGTTCTGGGCCACGCCGGGGTCGTGGCTGTAGTTGTCGACGATGTAGGTCGCGAAGTCCAAGGTGAGGAAGGCAGTGCCGGTGCGGCCCGCCGAGCCGTCGGTGGTCATGGGTTCCCTTTCCTGTCCGGAGGGCGCCCACTAAGTGGAGACATCGCCCCGTTTTGGCGCAGGCTACCATAAGCGGAGATAGCGCCCCGTTTCTTGGAGGAGGTGCCGTGCCGGCTCAAGGCAGGCCGCTGCGGGCGGACGCCCGTCGCAACCGGGACCAGATCGTGCAGGCAGCACGCCAAGCGTTCGCCGCCGAGGGGTTCGGGGTGCCACTGGACGAGATCGCGCGGCGCGCCGGCGTGGGGCCGGGCACCCTCTACCGGCACTTCCCGACCAAGGAGGCGCTGTTCGAGGCGATCGTGCGCGAACGGCTCCTCCTGCTCGTGGAAGGGGCCAAGGCCGCGCGCTCGCGACCCGATGCCGCCGGCGCCCTGTTCGGCGTGATCGAGGCGATCGTGGCCGACGCCCAGGCCAAGACCGAGCTGATCGACGCCCTCACTGGCGCCGGCATCGACGTCCAGACCGAGGTCGCCGCCACGGCCGCCAAACTGCGCGAGGAAGTCGACGCCCTCCTCCGACGGGCGCAGCACGAGGGCTCGATCCGGGACGACGTCGGCGCGGCCGAACTCATGGCCTTGATCGGCGGCGTGATCCTCGCCCTGCGCGGCCCGCAGGCCATCGACCCCGCACGCGCCCTCGCCGTGATCCGCGACGGCCTACGCCGGTCCGCCTGAACGCCTCACCTAGCCGGTCCGCCCCCATCCGGCAGGCATACCTCCATGTACGTGATAACTGCCTGTTATCACGTACATGAGCGCCGAGCGATCAACACCGAGCTGCGGATCCACCCCCGCGGCCGATGCACGACTCGGTCATGTTATCCGGTACATCGCTCCGAAGATCGGCGGTGGGCGATGAGCGGCGCGAAGGTCACCGCGCTCCGCGGCTCCGCGATCAACCTCGGCGACGCTGCCGATGAGTTCCTCGGCACGCACCGGGTCTCTAACGACGACAAGACCCGCCACAAGAACCCCCGCACCGCCATGCGCTACCCCCGCCCCGGCGGCGAAGCCGCCGCCGAAATCACCGGCATCCTCGCCCCGCCCTGTCGCAGTCACTGAGCAGCCGGAACGCTCTCAAGATCTACTCATTGTGGGTTTTGGGCTTATGTGGGCTGGACCCCTAGACGCTTCTCCGAGGTGCCGGAGCAGGTCACTCCGGGGCGCGCCGGAGGCTCGCCGGATCCGTGGCCGTGATCGGATCCGGGATCTCGAGGTGGGACGTCACACTCACCCTGACGTTTCTTATTATGCATTGAATTTATGAATAGTGGATTGTACGGTGTGGGCACCCCGCAGCGAGGCCGGCTCCGCGCCCCCACCCCTGGAGAGCCCTATGAACACTTCATCGACCTGGACCAGGAGAGGGACCGCCATGGCCGCGGCCCTGCTGCTGTCCATCACGGCGGCGGCCTGCTCCTCTGGAGACACAGGCGAAAGCCATGACGGGCCGCTGCGGATCGTGATCAACTCCGGGGCGACCCCGCCGATCCTGCCGCTGGTCGCCGAGAAGAACGGCGACTTCACTCGTCAGGGGCTCCAGGTGAAGATCACGGCCCTGCCGAGCACGAGCATCACCACGTTCGCTCCGGCTCTCGGCCGCCAGTACGACATCGCGTGGGGCACTCCCGCCGATGTCATCGCCGCCAAGGCCCAGGGCCATGACCTCACGGTGATCGCGAGCGCCTATGTCGACAGCACCGAGCACTCCCAGGCGCAGATCTTCGCCGCCAAGGGCAGGAAGATCACCTCGTTCGCCGGTCTGGGCGGCAAGCGCATCGCGACACCGTCGCTGTCCGGGACGCTCTACCTGTCGGTCGTGACCGCGCTCAGGAAGGCCGGCATCGGCACCAAGGCCGTCACGCTCGTCGAGGTCCCCTTCCCGAACATGCTCGACCAGCTCAACGCGGGACGTGTCGACGCCATCGCGACGATCCAGCCGTTCATCGGCGGAACCAAGGCCGCCGGCCACACGCCCCTGGGCGACCCGTTCCTGTCGGTCGCCTCCCCCGCCGTCACCGGCATGTGGACCGCCGACCGCGCCTGGGCGGCGAAGAACCCCGACAAGGTCGCGAAGTTCGTGGACGGCATGGACGCCGCCGACTCCTGGGTGGCCTCCCACGACTCCGAAGCCCGTGCCTTCCTGGCGGCCACCCTCAAACTGCCGCCGCAGCTGATCGCCGGCATGCCGCTGCCCGACTGGAAGTCCGCCATCACCCCGGACGACCTGACCCCGTGGATCGACGCGGTCGAGGCGTCCGGCCAGGTCAACGGCAAGCTGCCGAAGGCCACCGACCTCGTCGTCCAGCGGGCCGGGTGACGGCGGCCTCGCTCGCTCCCACACACTCCGGCCTGCCCCGGCAGGGCCGGTACTGACCTCGGCCGCGCCCGCGACCGATCGGGGGAACCACCCAATCCGGATCTTCCGGTACAGCGAGAGTCCTTCACCATGACGGCGCATTCCCAGCCCCGCCTCGCCACGTCGGCGCCGCGCCCGCTCCCCGCGGCCCTGGCCGGTCTCGGCGCGGTGCTCCTCCTGATAGCCCCGCTGGGTCCCGGCTGGCTGTTCAGCCCGGCGAACCCGGCCGCCGGCATCCCGGCGATCACCCTGAGCTTCGCCGACCTCCACCGCCTGACCAGCTCGGGCCCCGTCCCGACCAACTGGATCCAGGAGAACTACTTCTCCTGGCTCGGGTGGGCGCTCATCGCGGTGACGATCCTCACCACCGCCGCGGGCGTCCTCCTCCGCAGGCGCGAGCTGAACAGCACAGCGGCCGCCCTCGCCGCTCTGGGGATCGTCCTCACCGTCCTGGCCGCCAAGGGCACCCTCACCTGGTCCCAGTTCTCCGACGAGACCCCGCACATCCGTGTCGGCGTCTATCTCCTCCAGCTCGGCTACGTCCTGATGATCGCCGCGGCGGCGACCGCGCAGAAGCGCCGCTGACCCGAATCCTCGTAGCACGTCGCCTTTGCCCCGGTGTCCCCGACGCGGATACCAGGGCAAAGGCGACGCTCGGAACCGAGTGGGGTGCGGATCATCAACCATGGCACGGTGGCCGGGAAAGTCTCCGATGTCAGTGGGGTCGGCGATGCTTTGGGCGTGGAGTATGTATCCAGAGTGCCACGACCGCCGCTGGACGCGCTGATCGACGACCTCTACTACCTGGAGGGGGCGCCTCCGTACGCTCGGCTGACGCTGCCGCCGACGCTGGCGGCGTTGCTCATCGTCAACCTCGGGGCGCCGTTCCGGATCCGCGCCGGTACCGACATCGAGACGGCCGAGTACGCCGACGGCTGCGTGATCACCATGCCCACCCGCGCGTACGAGTTCGGCTACCCGGTCCCGACCCGCTCCGTCGGCGTGCACCTCAAGCCGTGGGGACTGGCGCCGTTCCTGCCGATGCCCGCGGTGGAGCTGTGCGACCGGCCGGTGACGATGGAGCAGGCCTGGGGCCGGGCCGCCGCCACCGAGTTGCGAGACCGGCTGGCCACGGCGGACGCACCGCAGGAGATGCTGACGCTGCTCGAGGAGGAGCTGATCCGACGGCTGTACGAGACCGCAGGGCTGGGGCTGGTCCGCCATACGAGCAGGGTCATCGCGGCGGCCGGCGGGGCCGTGTCGATCGGCGGCCTGAGCGTGGCGGCCGGTGTCAGCAGCACGCATCTCGCGCGGCGATTCAAGGAGCTCATCGGCGTCACGCCCAAGCGGCTGGCCCGCACCTGCCGCTTCACCGCCACCGTGTTCGCGATCGACCTCGCCGGACCGATCGACTGGGGCGAGCTCGCCGGTGACGCGGGCTACTTCGACCAGGCTCACTTCGGCCACGAGTGCCGGGAGTTCACCGGGCTCACCCCGACCCGGTACCTCGCGGTCCGGCGACGGTTCCTGCGCGAACATCCCGGCCACGCGATGGACGGCTGGCCGCTGCCGGCGGATTGATTTCTTACAAGAACCGCAGCTCACGGCCCGCTAACTTGGGGCGTCCCCAAGAAAAGGAGTGCCCCATGGGCAAGGTGGTCATGTACGGCTCGGTGTCGGTGGACGGCTTCATCGCGGACGAGAACGACCAACCCGGACCGCTGTTCGACTGGCTCTCCAGCGGCGACGTCCCGTTGGACGAGAGCGGCCACCTGACGGTGTCGCAGACGTCGTATGACTACATCCGGCCGTACTGGGACCAGATCGGAGTCACGATCGCCGGCCGCCATGTCTTCGACCTGACGGACGGCTGGGACGGAGTCCCGCCGAGCGGCATCGACCACGTGGTCGTCGTGACGCACCGGCCGATGCCCGAGGGCTGGAGCCCCGAGTCCCCGTTCCACTTCGTCGACGGCGTCGAGGCGGCCGTCGCCAAGGCCCAGGAACTGGCGGGCGACCGCATCGTCGAGGTCGCCGCCGGCGACGTCGGCGGCCAGGTCCTCGCCGCAGGCCTGATCGACGAGGTCCGCATGGACGTCGCACCCGTCGTCTTCGGATCCGGCAAACGCTACTTCGGCTCGATCCAAGCCCAGCACCTCCTGGAGAACCCCGACACGGTGATCCAGAGCAACCGGGTCCTCCACCTCCGCTACCAGGTCCGCCGCTGACCGGTGCGGAGGACGACCTGGGCGTCCTTCCTCCGCCTCGACGGCTACCTCGCCGGCATGGTGTTCGGCAGGTCATCGTGGGTTCGGCCGTCTCCTAGGCTGGATGCTCCAAGTGACGGACGGGAGACCCAGGTGAGGGTGGACGAGGTGATGGCCGAGCTGGCCGCGCTCGAGGATCCGAGGGCACGTGAGGTCAATGAGCGGCATGGCGACGATCACGGGGTGAATCTCGGTAAGCTGCGGGCGCTGGCCAAGCGGCTGAGGACTCAGCAGGATCTTGCGGTCGGGCTCTGGGCGACCGATGACACCGCCGCGAAGCTGCTGGCTCTGCTGATCTGTCGTCCGAAGGCCTTCGAGCTCGGTCAGCTGGACGCCATGCTGCGTCAGGCGCGGACCCCGAAGGTGCACGACTGGCTCGTGAACCATGTGGTGAAGAAGAGCTCGCACGCCGAAGAGCTGCGCGTGGCCTGGCTCGCCGATCCCGGTCCGGTGGTCGCGAGCGCCGGGTGGGCGCTCACCACCGAACGCGTGGCGAAGGCACCCGAAGGTCTCGACCTCGACGGCCTTCTCGACGTCATCGAAGCCGAGATGAAGAACGCCCCGGACCGGCTCCAGTGGTCGATGAACCACTGCCTGGCTCAGATCGGAATCGAGCACCCCGCTCTCCGTCCTCGGGCCCTGGCCATCGGCGAGCGTCTCGGGGTCCTCAAGGACTACCCCACGCCCCCGAACTGCACCTCCCCGTTCGCCCCCACCTGGATCAACGAGATGGTCCGCCGCCGAAGCACCTGAGGATCCAGGTGGTCAGAGGTCGAGGGGCGTTCCGGTGATCTCCTGGGCCCAGAGAAGGTCGGTGAGGCGGGCGGTGGCCTTGGCCAGGTGCCTGCGGTAGGTGGAGAAGGAAAGGTGGAGGGCCTCCGCAGCGGCCTCCTGGGTGGGAGCCGGGTGGAGGTAGGTACGGTCGAGGACGCGGCTGAGCTGCAGCGCTCGGGGGTCGTCCCCCAGATGGCCGACGGCCGCGAGAAGGGTGGCGCGCAGGTCGGCCGGGGTGGGTTCGGCGACCAGGGCGGTGCCCAGCAGGGGGCTGTTGGCGAGCCGTTCGGGACGGTTCAGATCGGCGAGTGCCTGCCGGACGGCGCCGTCGAAGCGGGCCCGGTCGAGGGGGGCCGGGCGGAGGAGTTCGGGAGGCGGCGGTCCCGTCGCGCCGGTGAACTTCCGTTCGGCCACGAGGTCGGACCAGCGCTCGACGGGCAGGCGGCGCCAGTCGACGCCGTAGAGGGTGCGCGTGGGACCGGCGGCCGAGGCGACGGTGGCCAGCCTGCTGAACGCCAGGTAGTGAAAGATCGGACCCCAGTAGTCGGGATCGGTGGTCGCGGTGAACGACCAGGCGAGTGGCCGGGTGGCCCAGCCGACGGTCGACATGACCGATCCTGCGAGCTTGGCGTGCGGGTCGCGTTCGTGACCGTTCACGCCGATGACGTAACGGGCGATGCTGATCTGCTCCCCCGGCCGGGGCGGGCAGACGGCGTCCGCGGTCTCCAGCGCGGTGCGCAAGACGGGATCGGCGTCGAGGAGGGCGGGGGCGGCCGGCCAGACGCACTCGAAGGCGCAGGCGGCCAGTCCATCGAGCGAGCGGACGACCACGAGGTTCTCGGGCTGCTCCGCCAGCCAGAGCGCGGCGAGTTCGGCGCTCTCGGTGCCCTCGAAACGCTCGATGAGGGCGAGCACAGCAGGGTGATCTTCGTGACTTCCGGGCGTCACGGCCACCGTCCGGTGCTCGGGCAGCGTCCAGACGTGGCCTGCCAGGGGGCTCCCGCGCAGCAGGAAGACCTTCTGGTGGGCGGCGATCCAGCGTTCCCTCGCTCCGATGCGGCGCAGGCCTGCGAGGGCGTGGCTGTAAACGATGCGGTGGACTCGCCTGTGGGAATCCGGTGAGCGGCGGCGAAGGTCGGCGGTGAGGAGATCGCGGACGAGGTCGTGGGCGTGCAGGCCGTCGCTGCTTCGGCTGATGTAGGGCCGGCTCTCCAGCCAGGCCCAGACCTGCGGTGCGCGTTCCCCGACGGCCCGCCGGAGCAGGTCCTCGGTGGTGAGCCAGGCGTACGCGCACACCGCCAGGCCGATCGCGTGTTCTTCGTCGGGCACCACGCCGACGATCCTGGTGACCAGCGCGGCGACCAGGTCGGGTGCCTCGCTCAGCTCGTCGGGTGGCGGGCCGTCGGCCGCGGCGTCGGCCAGGAGCGCCAGCACGAGCGGATGGCCGCAGCCGAGCGCGGCCAGGCGTTCGGAGAGCGACGCCGACATCCCGGCACGGCTGAGCAGCTCGAGACTCTCGGTCCTGCTCAGCGCCGCGAGCTCGCGGCAGACGGTGAGGGCCCGCCATCCCGGATCGGCGCGCCATTGCGGGTTCGGCGGATCACGCCCGGCCAGAACGACGACCGTTTCCGCCGGGACGGATGGCAGGAACTCCTCGCGCATCCAGCCGTCCAGTGTGGCGAGGTATTCGTAGCCGTCCAGCAACAGGACCTGGTCGGTGCGCCCGTCGCCGTCGGAGACCGCCTTGCGGAAGGCCTCGGGCGAGCAGTCGACGGCGCACCCTTCGACGGACACCACGTGACGTCCGGCGGCCTGCGCCCTCATGCGGAACTGGCCGAGCAGCGTGGTCTTCCCGATCCCGCCCGGCCCGTGGAGCAGCAGCACCCGGCGCGGTGTTCCGGTCTCGAGCACATCGGCGAAGACGGCGAGTTCCTCCGCCCTGCCGACGAACGCCCGCCGTCGCGCCTCGTCGATGACCGCCGCCAGATCCTCTGCCATCACCACTCCCACAGCCGCGGCCCCCAGGCTAACGCCGCGACCGTCCCGCGGACAGCCCGAAGCCGCCGCGGGCCCGGCGGGGTCCGCGGCGGCGGTGTTCGGTGATGGTGGGTCAGGGGACCGTCGGCGGTGTGCAGAGGAAGCAGTTGACCTCGGCGCCGAGGTCGACCGGGTCGATGGAGCCGGGCTCTTCGTCGTCGCCGATCTCCTCGTAGATTCCCAGCGCGTGCCCGACCGCGCCGAATTCGTTCGAGCCCCAGCACCGGACGGTGCCGTCGGTGGTGACCGCGCAGGTGTGCGCCGTACCGCCCGCGAGTGCGATGACCGAGTCGCCGCCCAGGCTGAGGGGCAGTGCGGTGGACGGCAGTTCGTCGTCTCCCAGGTCGTCGAAGTTGCCGAGGTCCGGCAGGCCGAGACGGCCGTCCTTGGCCCCGTCGCCGCCCTGGCCCCAGCACTTCACCGCGTGGACGGTGCCGACCAGTGCCGCGCAGGTGTGGTTGTCGCCGGCGTCGGCCGTGATGATGTCGGAGGTGGTGTTCGGGCCGGTGAGCAGGCTCACGTGACCGGAGCTCGGCGACAGGTCGAGCGTCGGGGTGCCGAGCCCGGTCGCTCCGGTGGCGTTCTGGCCCCAGCAGCGGAGCTTGGAGTTCTCCAGCGTGACGCAGGTGTGGTTACCGCCCGCCGTGACGCTGACCGCCTTCATTCCCGGCCCCAGATTGACGGGGCCGGCGTCGATGGGGTCCTCCGTGTCGCCGATCTTGTTCTGGAGATCGGGGTAGCCGAGCTGGCCGAACTCGTTGTCGCCCCAGCAGAACACCGAACCGTTGTCCGTCACCACGCATGTGTGCGACTCGCCCGCGGCGATCGCCTTGACGCTCCGCCCGCCGAGATCGACGTCGCCGACGCTGCCGAGAAGTTCGGTGTCGCCGATGAAGTCGTCCCCGTTGGGATAGCCGGCTTCGCCATCGAACGCCTTGCCCCAGCATCTGACATTGTCCTCGTCGGTGATCGCGCAGGTGTGGTCGCCGCCCGCCGCGATCGCCTTCGCGCTCCGGTTCGAGCCGAGAGCGACCCTGATCGTTCCGGGAGAATCGTCGTCGCCGACCGCTGCGCCGTACCGATTCTGGCGCCCGGTGCCCAGGCGCCCATAGGTGTTGAGGCCCCAGCAGGAGACCTGAAGGTCGGCGAGGAGGGCGCACGTGTGGTTGTTGCCCGTCGCCACCCTCAACGCTCCCGGCCCACCGAGGCTAACGGGCCCGACCACGGACGGCACCTCGTCGTCGCCGACGAGTACCCGGGACGGCGTGATGATGTTGAGGCCGTGACCGAGCTGGCCGTTGTGGTTCCTGCCCCAGCAGCGCACCGCCCCGGCGTCGTCGACCACGCAGGTGTGCCAGTTCCCCGCGTCGAACCGCGCCGTGACGGGCGCGGGCAGCGGGATCGGAGTAGCGCCGGCCGGGGTCAGGAACGCCGCCCCGACCGCGATCACCGTCATGACCACGAAGGCGACGAGCAGTCCCGCCCGCCGCGCCCCGCTGATCCGATCTGTTTCCACGAGTTTCCTTCCTCGCACGACCCGCCCCCGTGGCAAGCCGTGCACCGAGGATCAGCCGATCGGCTGCCCACTCTCCAGGTCAGAAACCCGTCATCTCCTGTCCATCCGCCGCCCCGCGGACTTGTCTGCTCGTGGGCCGTCGAGCCTGTTCTTCGGCGGCGTCGAGTGCGGGTGCCAGGGTCGCGAGGGCGGAGCGGAGCAGGTCGGGGAGGGAGCCGGACAGCAGGAGGAGTCCACTGGTCGCGAGAGGTGCGGGCGGAGGCTGGAGCCACTGCTGAAGTGCGACCCGGACGGCGGCGGCGACGCTCGTCGCGAGTACCCGGGAGGTGAACGTGCCGGTGCCGCCGAGACGCTGGTCGATCGCGGTGGCGAGGGGGTGTTCGATCGTCGCGGCGGCGTCGAGGTAGCTGTCGCGCAGGGCGGGGCTCGCGGTGATCAGCAGCAGCTCGTCCCGGTCGCGTGGTTCGGTGTACTGCTCCACGATCGTCGCGGTCAGGGCGTCGGCGAGGCGGACGTGGGCGGGCCAGGCCGCCACGGCGGCGGCGACGCGGTGTTCGCGTTCGGCGGTGACCGCGGCGACGATCGCCTGTTCGCGGCTGGAGAAGTAGTTGTTGTAGGTCCGCGGTGAGACGCCGGCCGCCTCGGCGATGTCGTCGACGCGGACGTTGGCGGGTCCGTGTTCGAGAGCCAGCCGAAGTGCCGCCTCGCGCAGGGCCACCTGGGTGGCCTGCTTCTTCTCCTCGCGCAGCCCGGGCCGCCGTGTCGTCACCCCTTGAGCATCCCAGCAGAGGTGCGTGCACGCAAATTTGCGTGCACGCAATATTCGAGGCTAGCCTCGGCCGCCTACAGAAGGGTCGGACGCATGCGAGCCAAGGGCATCTGCTACGAGACAGGCTTCCTCCGCGACGGCGAAAGCTCCCGGGAGCACTTCGACCCCGACCAGTTCAGAAGGGAACTGACCATCATCCGCGACGATCTCCACTGCACGGCCGTCCACATCACGGGCGGCGACCCGGACCGCCTGGAGCTCGCCTCCCGGCACGCCGCCGACCTCGGATTGGAGATCTGGTTCTCGCCCTATCCCCTGGAGCTGACGGCCGACGAAATGCTCGCCCTGTTCGCCGACTGCGCGGAGCGGGCCGAGCGGCTCCGGACGGAAGGCGCCGAGGTCGTGTTCGTCACCGGCGTCGAGCTGAGCATCATGAACCGGGGTTTCCTCGACGGCGACAGCACCGAGGAGCGGCTCGGCCGTCTGCTGAGCGACCCGTCCCTCCGGCCCGAGAGAATCGCCGCGGTCGGCACCCGCCTCAACGCCTTCCTCCGCCGGGCCGTGACGGTGGTCCGCGAGCGCTTCCATGGCAAGGTCACCTACGCCGCCATCCAGTTCGAAGCCGTCGACTGGGACCTGTTCGACTTCATGACCTTCGAACTCATCCGGACCTCGGAGGTCGCCGATGTCTTCCGAGAGGCCGTGCGCAGCCTCGTCGCCCAGCCCAAGCCGGTCGCGATCACCGGCTTCGGTACGGCCACCTGGCGCGGCGCCGGCGACGTCGCCGCCCGCAGCATGGAGATCCTCGATTCCACCCGCACCCCGCTCCGGCTGACCGGAGCATACGAACGCGACGAGGCCGGCCAGGCGGCCTACCTGAGCGAACTCCTGGAGATCTTCGACAGCGAGGGCGTCGACAGCGCCTTCGTCTTCCTCTTCGCCCTCTACAACCTGCCCCACCGCCCCGACGGCGACCCTCGCGACGACCTCGACCTCGCGAGCCTCGGCATCGTCAAGATCTTCAAGGACCGCCGCGGCGACACCTACCCCGACCTTCCCTGGGAGCCCAAGGCCGCCTTCACCGCGATCGCCGACCATTACCGCGGCTGAGAGCCGGGCTGTCAGAGGGGGCGCTCCCAGGCTCCGTTCAGCCAGGGGTTGTCGGCCGGGTCCTCTTCGGGATCGGCGATGGCGTAGAGCTCGGCGTTGGTCCAGCAGGCGATGGGGCCGCGCCGCCATCCATGTTCCGACCGTAGACGCCCCGTCCGACAGTCCGCCCTCCGCCGGTCTTGACACGTAGCGACCGTTTGGTTTCTATGTGGCCATGGGATTCGACGTGGTGGTGCGGGGCGGGCGCTGGTTCGACGGGACGGGGGCCGCCTCGGCGATCCGGCATCTGGGGATCAGCGGGGGACGGGTCGTCGCGGTCTCGGCGGAGGCGCTGGACGAGGAGGGCGCGGAGGTCGTCGACGCCTCGGGCAAGTGGGTGATGCCGGGATTCGTCGACGTTCACACGCACTACGACGTCGAGGTGCTGGTCGCGCCGGGGCTCGGGGAGTCGGTGCGGCACGGGGTGACGACCGTGCTGTTCGGGTCGTGTTCGCTGGGGACCGTGCACGTCGATCCGCTCGATGCCGCCGACCTGTTCAGCCGGGTCGAGGCGGTGCCCAGGGAGCATGTGATCGCGGCGCTGGAGGACGGGAAGTCCTGGACGAGCGCGGCCGGGTATGTCGAGGCGCTGGAGCGGCTGCCGCTGGGGCCGAACGTGACGGCCTTCCTCGGCCAGTCCGACCTGCGGGCCGCCGTGATGGGCCTCGGCCGGGCCACCGATCCGGCCGTCAAGCCGAGCGACGAGGAGGTGCGCCGAATGGAGGGCATGCTCCGGGAGGCCCTCGACGCCGGGATGGTCGGCATGTCGGAGATGCTCAACCCGTGGGACAAGCTCGACGGCGACCGCTACCGTTCGCGCACCCTGCCCTCGACGTTCGCCACCCGCAAGGAGCGCCGTCGCCTCCACCGGATCCTGCGCCGGAGCGGCCGGATCCTGCAGTCGATCCCCAACCTCACCCTCCCGGTCGCCCTGATTCCGGCGCTCATCGAGTCGATCGGCATCGGCCGCGGAGCGCTCAAGACCAGCTACCTGACGGCCGCCGACGTCAAGGCCAACCCGTTCCTGATGCATCTTCTGGGCCCGCTGGCATCCGCGGTGAACAGGCTGCGCGGCGACTTCCGCTGGCAGCATCTGCCGGTGCCGTTCGACATCTACGCCGACGGCATCGACCTGGTCGTCTTCGAGGAGTTCGGCTCGGGCCGGGCCGCGCTGCACCTCAAGGAGAAGGTCGAGCGGGACGCCCTACTGAACGACGAGGCCTACCGCCGCCGGTTCCGCAAGGAGTACGAGAGCAGGTTCGGGCCGCGCGTGTGGCACCGCGACTTCTACGACGCCCACATCGTGGCCTGCCCCGACCCCGACGTCGTCGGCAGGACGTTCGGCGAGGTCGGCGACCTGCGGGGCATCCATCCGGTCGACGCCTTCCTCGATCTGGTCGTCGAGCACGGCACCGCGATCCGCTGGCACACCGTGATCTCCAACCACCGGCCGAAGGAGCTCAACAAGATCAGTTCCTGGTCCGGGGTCCAGATGGGCTTCTCCGACGCGGGTGCCCACCTGCGGAACATGGCGTTCTACAACTTTCCGCTGCGGCTGCTGCGCCGGGCCCACCATGAGGGCTTCATGAGCATCGAGCGGGCCGTGCACCGGCTGACCGGCGAGCTCGGCGCCTGGTACGGGATCGACGCGGGTTTCCTGCGTGAAGGAGACCGCGCCGACCTGGTGATCGTCGACCCCGCGTACCTGGACGAGAGCGTCGACGAGCTGTCCGAGGCGCCGGTGCCCGAGTACGGGGGCCTCAGCCGGATGGTCAACCGCAACGACGCCACGGTGGTGGCCACTTTCGTCGCGGGTACCCGGGTGTTCGGCGCCGGCTCCTACGCGCCCGTTCTCGGCAGCCGGCGGACCGGCCGGTTCCTGCGCGCCGGAGAGGCGCGGGGCACGGTCGATCCGCGCACCCTCCCCGGAGAGCGGCTAGCCTCGGCCGGATGAGTTCCGAGCAGACCCCTCCCCGGCGGACCCAGACGGAGCGGAAGCAGGCCACGATCGACCGGCTGGTCGACGCGACGATCGGCGCGATCGCCGAGATCGGCTACTCCCGCGCGTCCGTGGGGGAGATCTGCGCGCGCTCGGGGGTGTCCAAGGGAGGGCTGTTCCGGCATTTCGACTCCCGGCAGAGTCTCATGGTCGCCGCGGCCGAGGAGGTGGCGCGCCGCCACTTCGCGGCCGTCCGCGCCCGCCTGGACGGACTGCCCGACGCCGACCTGCGCACCGCGGTGGTCCTGATGCGCGAACGTCACCGCAACGTCGACAACGTGGTCTGGTTCGAGCTGATGGTCGCCGCCCGCACCGACGCCGAGCTCCGCGAACGCCTGGCTCCGTCGGCGCAGTGGTTCTTCGCCGCCATCACCGACATGGCGGCAGAGCTGCCTGCGCTGGCGGGCCTGTCCCCCGACGACCGCCATCTGGTCATCTCGACCATCCGCCAGCTCTTCGACGGCGAGGCGATCTCCCGGACGCTCGTCCCCGAACCCGAGGTGGAGTCCCGCCGCCTCGATCTGGCCGTCCGGTACGCCGAGTTCGTGGCCGCCCGCGGCACGGCCCTCCCCGGACGCGCCGAGCCCTGAGGCGCCGCCGTCAGCCGGTGCGGCCGCGGAGCCACAGGGCGCGCAGGACGGTCTCGGTGGCGAAGCGGCTGTCGGGGTCGGTGAGGTCCTCCTGGAGGATCTCCTCCAGGACGCGCATCCGGTAGCGGACGGTCTGGACGTGCAGGCCCAGGTCCTCCCCCATCCGTCCGGCGGGGCCCCGGGTGCGCAGCCAGGCCCGGAGGGTGTCGGCGAGCCACTGGCGGCGCCGTTCGTCGGCCCGGGTCAGGAAGGAGAGCTGCCGCCGGGCGATCTGCTCCATCAGCGGGCCGTCCGACAGCAGCCACATGCTCACCAGGTGGTCCTCGCAGAGGGTCAGGGTGCCGTCGTCGAAGATGCCCTCGGTGATCAGGGCGAGCATCCGCCGGGCCCAGCGCAGGGAGTCCGCGGCGCGTGCGGGCGGCACCGGGAGGCCGACCGCGGCCCGCCCGCTCGCCAGTGCCGCCTCGAGCATCGCCCTGCGCGGCGCGGTCAGCGGGCCGGGCACCAGGAGGTAGGGCTCGGGGGTGTGCAGGTCGAGCAGCAGATCGGGATCGAGCAGCGGCCGGACGGCGGAGGTCCGCGGTGGGAGGGCGACCAGGGTCACCTGGGCCGGGGCGGTCCACTCGGCGGCGGGGTGGAGGGCCTCGACGTCGGCGTCGGAGCGCCGGACCAGGTCGCGCAGCAGGAGCAGCCGTGCGGCGTCCCGTTTCTCGTCCTCCTCCGCCCTGACCCGGTCGTAGCCCTCGCGCGACAGCTCGGCGGCCTCGTCCATGTACCTGAACAGCGCCTCGGCGAGGACGGACACCGCCACCGCCGACGGTTCGCGTTCGGCCAGGAGGCTCTGGATGCGGGACCAGCCGAGCTGGGCGCCGATCCGGTAGGCCGACTGCAGGACCGCCAGGGGACGTCCCTCCATGGCCTCGAACGCGCCGATCCTGCGGCAGAGGTCGTTGCGGCGTTCCAGTGGCCGGCCGGGGTCGGCGAGCCACTCGACGAAGCCGAGGACGTTGCGCTCCACCCCGCACCGGATGATCTCGTTGTAGGGGCTGCCCTGGGGACGGTCGTAGTCGGGGATGGTCGCACGGATGCCGTCGATGATCTCATCGACGAGCCCGGGAACGAACTCGTTCAGGTCGGGGAGGAGGTCTGTGTAAGGTCTCTGCGCGCCCATGGTCCCGCCGTTGGGAAGGGTCTCCTGGCGCGCCTTCCAGGGGACTTCGGTAAATCTCTCACCGTGAATCAGGCCACGTTGACGTTAAATCACCGATCCCCTCCCGGCAATACCGGACTGGCCCGGTCGCGCAGTCGCAGGGCGCGCAGTGCGGCCTCCAGCCCGTAGCGGGCTTCGGCGTCGTCCATCTGGCCGCCGATCCGCTCCCTGATCTGGTGCAGCCGGTAGCGCACGGTCTGCGGGTGGATGTGCAGGAGGCGTCCCACGTCGGCGGCGGTGCTCCAGCTCTCCAGCCATACCCGGAGCGTCTCGGTGAGCGCGGTGCGTTTGGACGCCGGCAGGCTCATCAGGCCGCCGAGCCGGCGCTGGACGATCTCGTCGAGCAGGGCCGGGTCGTTGGACAGCCACAGGTCGAGCAGGTGGTCCTCGCTGAGGATCACGGGTGTTCCCGTGTCCGCGGCCGGGGTGAGGGTGAGGACACGGCGGGCCCAGCGCAGGGCGTCGGGGAGCTGTTCCAGGGGGACGGTGAGGCCGACCGACAGGCGGGTTCCGGGCAGTGCCGCCTGCAGTGCCGCCCGCCGGCCGGCGTCGAAGGGCCCGGGGAGCAGCAGCCACGGCTGGGCGCCGTCGAGGTCGAGCAGGAGGTCCGCCGTCCCCAGGGGGCATCGCCATCGGGTGCCGGGCTCCACCGCGACGGGCGTCGCGGCGGCGGGCAGCGGCCAGCCGGCCCGGCCGGCGAGGTCGGCGGCGCTCTCGGCGTCCCCTCCGGCGAGGGCCGACATCAGGCGGCGCCGCAGCTGCGCCCGTTCCTCGCGCGGCCTGCGGTCCGCTTCCAGATAGCCCTGGACGACCAGGCCGATGATCTCGTCCATGTAGGCCATGTGGCAGGCGGCGAGGTCGGCGAGCACGGAGCCGGGCAGCCGGTGGCGGGTGCAGACCTCGGCGGTGCGCTGCCAGGACGTGCGGAAGGCGATGCGGACGGCGGCCTGAAGCGAGTCCAGGCTGCGGCCGCTCTTGAGCTCCTTGCGGCCGAGTTCACGGAACAGGCCCATGAGCCTGTCGGTCGGGACGGCCGGGTCGGCGATGCGGGCCACGAAGAACGCGAGTCCCTCGTGCACCACCGTCGGGATCGAGGGCGGGCTGGAGTCGGCGACGGTGTAGTCGGAGATGGAAGCGTTGATCTCGGCGTAGATCTGTTCCGCGAGCCCGGGCAGCCCGGTCCGCAGAGCCGCCGCGAGCTGCGGGCCCGGTGGCCTCACCGACTCTCGCCGCATGCTCCGTCCTTCCTCCCGGCCGACCGGTGGCGGCCGTCGGCGGAGTCGAATTCCCTACCGGAGGATAACTCCGTTGGTGGTTGAATTCAGCATGGTTGTTCCGGCAATCTCCGGGCTCAGATCATCACGGGCGATATAACGCGGCGGGGGTTTCTGCTCATCCGCTGACAGACTTCGGTCCAAACACCCGTCCCACTCTTGTCGCACTCGATCCCCGGACTTACGCTCGTGAAAGTAATCGATTACTTGCCCCCTGAGCTGCCCTTTGTTCGCCCAGTAATGGGCCGCTCACCATCCCACCCCGAACGAAAGGCCCATTCATGCGCAGGTTCGCCATCGCGGCGTCGGGTGCGGGCGCCATCGCCCTCGTCTTCAGCACCCCCGCCTTCGCCGCCGGAACGTGGACGGCCACCAACGCCGGCCCGGTCACCGCGACCTCCAGCAACATCTCCTTCCAGGACGTCACGGCCGGCATCACCGCCAACTGCACCTCCGGCAGCGCCGCGGGCAGCGTCATCGCCAGCGGAAGCTGGCCCAGCGGCACCGCCGCCTCGCTCACCTCCCTGTCCACCAGCGGCTGCAGCGGCGCGGGCATCACCTTCAACCTGACGGCGAACATCTCCGCCGGCAGCCCCTGGAGCCTCAAGATCACCGGCCCGACCAGCGGCGGCATCACACCGGGCAGCATCAACGGAGCCTCCGTCCACGCCACGGCGCTCGGCGGCCTGTGCAGCCTCGACGCCGACGGCCCCGGCGGAGCCAACTCCCACACCGGTGTCATCAACGGCTCCTACAACAACAACGGCACCCTCACCGCCACCGGCTCCACGAACATCAAGCTCTACAACGTGAGCTGGGGCTGCCTGGGCATCGTCAAGAACGGTGACGTCGCCACCCTGACCGGAACCTTCGCGGTCACCGGCGCCGGCGGTGTCCCGGTCATCACCGCCGTCTGATCCACCGCTCGGACGAGCACCTTCAATGGGGCCGCACGGACCACCCAGGGCCGTGCGGCCTCCGGCGTGCCGAGGCGCAGGGGAATGCGCCAAAACATCGGGCCCGGCGGCAGAACCGGAACATCCCCGCATTTGCGAAAAACTCTTCGGATTTCGCGCCGGACAACGAATTGGACGCGATGTCAACGAATAGTGGATCGGGTGTCCAATTCACGAAAGGGCTCCATCCGCCCCTCCCCGGGAACGACGCGGGGCGAGGATGTCACACACTGGTGTGGTGTCCCGTCCTCTGGGTGTGAGTGAGTTCGAAGGGCTTCGGCCACGGCTGGTGCGGGTCGCCTACGGGCTGCTCGGCGATCTCGGCGAGGCCGAGGACGTCGTGCAGGAGGCGTGGATCCGGCTCGGCAGGGTCGGGGAGCCGATCGTGGACGTCGAGGGGTGGCTGGTCGTCGCGGTGTCGCGGCTGGCGCTGGACGTGCTGCGGTCGGCACGCCGGCGGCGTGAGGAGTACGTCGGGGAGTGGCTGCCCGAACCGGTGGTCACCGCCGTGGACCCGGCCGACAGGGTGACGCTGGAGGAATCGCTGAGCATGGCGATGATGGTCGTGCTGGAGACCCTCAGCCCGGCCGAACGGGCGGTGTTCGTGCTGCACGAGGTGTTCGGAGTGCCGCTGAGCGAGGTCGCGGTGACCCTCGGCCGCAGCCCGGCGGCCGTCCGGCAGCTCGCGTCGCGGGCGCGCCGGCACGTCCAGGACGGCACTCCTCGCTTCGACATCGACGCCTCCGCGCACCGCAGGGTCGTGGGGGCGTTCGCGGAGGCCTGCTCCGAGGGCGACCTGGACGCCCTGATGGGCCTGCTGGCACCCGATGTCGTCTACCGCAGCGATGGTGGAGGCGTGGTCAAGGCGGCCATCAATCCGGTGGTCGGGGCGGACCGGGTCGCCCGGTTCATCCTGGGCGTCGGGCGGAAGGCCCCCTCACAGACCCGGCCCGTGGACGTCAACGGGCGTCCCGGGCTGCTGCGGCTCGTCGACGGCGCGACGGTCGGCGTCTATGCGCTGACCGTGGCCGACGGCCTGATCACTCGCATCGATCTCGTGATGAACCCGGAGAAACTGAGGAGCGTGCCATGACCGAACGCATCGACATCGCGGAGCTTGCGCCGAAGGCGTACCAGGCGATGTTCGGACTGGAGAAGTACCTGCACGGCAGCGGGCTCGAACAGCGCCATATCGAGCTGATCAAGCTGCGGGCCAGCCAGATCAACGGCTGCGCGTTCTGCGTCGACATGCACAGCGGTGACATGAAGAAGCAGGGCGAGCCCGACCGGCGGATCTGGGCGGTCGCCGCGTGGCGGGAGACCTCGTTCTTCACTCCCGAGGAGAGGGCCGTCCTGGCGCTGACCGAGGAGGGCACGCGCCTGGCCGACGCCCACGAGGGGGTGTCCGACGAGGTCTGGGCCGAGGCCGAGAAGTACTTCTCCCCCGAGCAGATGGCCGCGCTCTGCATGGCCGTGGCGACGATCAACGCCTGGAACCGGCTCGGCGTCATGCCGCGCAAGGCCCCGCCGCCGTTGGCCTGATCAGGGGATCAGGACGATGCGTCCGCGAAGGCCCCGGGTGCCGCTCAGCTCGTAGGCGGCGGCCGCGTCGGCCAGGGGAACGGTCCTCGCGACGCGGGCGGGCAGCGCGCCGGAGTCCATGAGGGCCGCGAGCCGGGTGAGGGCGGGGCCGTCGGCGGAGATCCAGACCTGCTCGACGCGGGTGCCGCGCAGGGCCCGCGGGGTGGAGGCGCCGGAGACCGAGGCGAACGCTCCGCGGTTGCGCAGGGCCTCGACGGCCGCCGTTCCGATCGCGGCGGCGTCGAGCACGCCGTCGACCCCTCCTGGGACGACGGCCCTGGCCGCCTCACCCAGCCGTTCCTCTCCCCTGGCCAGGAACTCCGACGCCCCCAGGGCGCGGACCTGTTCCTCCTCGGAGGCGTCCGCCAGGCCGATCACGCGCAGTCCGCGCCGGGCGGCGAGGCCGACGGCGAATCCGCCCACGCCGCCGGCGGAGCCCGTGACGAGCAGGGTGGATCCGGCGGGCAGGTCGAGCGCGTCCAGGGCCTGGGTGGCGGTGAGGCCGTTGAGCGGCAGGGTCGCGGCGTCGGCGTCGGTGACCGCGGCGGGGGTGCGGGCGACGGCGGAGGCGTCCAGGACGACGTGGTCGGCGTGGGTGCCCAGGGCGACGTCCAGCCGGTCGCGCAGCCCGATCACCCGCTCTCCGGCGGCGAAGCCGGTGCCGGGCGCGGCCTCCTCCACGACGCCCGCGACGTCCCATCCCAGGCCCAGCACGGGACGTTCGGCGATCATCCCCGCGCGGGTGAGCCCGCCGGTGGCGGTGGCGAGGTCCACGGGGTTCACCGCCGCAGCGGTCACCCGGATCCGGATCTGCCCGGGCCCGGCCTGCGGGGCCTCCGTCTCGATGAGCTCCGGTCCGCGAAGTCCCCTGGTCACGACGGCACGCATCAGCGCGTCCCCCTTCTCTCGACGATGATCACAACCCTAGGGAGAGCTACTATCCGTGGGGTAGTACGCACCCGAAGGTGCGTAAGTCACGCCGGAGGACGCATGCCGACCCAGACCGCCGCCCAGCGCCGCGCCGAGGCCCGGACGGCCTACAACGCCTATGTCGCGGAGTGCCCGGCCCGCGCCTTGCTGGACCGCATCAGCGACAAGTGGGTCAGCCTCCTGCTCATCGCCCTGGCCGAGAGCCCGCAGCGGTACAGCGACCTGTCCCGCACCGTCGCCGGGGTGAGTCCGAAGATGCTCACCCAGACCCTCCGCGCGATGGAACGCGACGGCCTGGTGGCCCGCACCGTGACCCCCGAGGTCCCGGTGCGCGTCGACTACGCGCTCACCGCTCTGGGCGAGACCCTCCTGCCCGTGATGCGCGCCATCAAGACCTGGGCCGAGACCCACATGCCCGACGTGGCCGAGGCCCGCACCCGCTTCGACGAGACCCGCCCCTGACCACCCACCGCAACCCGCTATCCGGCCATGGCCGGTGACCTCCCGGCCGCACGGTGGCTCCTCAGCCGCTCGCGACATTTGGTTGCTACAGGCAATCAAATGGGCTTACGGTTGCCTGAGGCAATCAGATGGAGGGTTCATGACGTCGGCGGCATCGAGGGAGACGGTGGAGGAGCGGACGTCGCACGCGCAGCTTCTGCGGGCGCTGTCCGGGCTGTACCTGGGGATGTTCGTGGCGATCGTCTCCGCGACGATCGTGGCCAACGCGCTGCCGGTCATCACCACGGATCTGGGTGCGGGGCAGAGCACCTACACCTGGGTGATCGTCTCGACGCTGCTGGCCACCACGGTGACGAGCCCGCTGTGGGGCAAGCTCGCGGATCTGGCCGACAAGAAGAAGCTGCTGCAGGCGGGGCTGCTGGTCTTCGCGCTCGGCTCGGCGCTGTCGGGCGCGGCGGTCAACCCGGGGCTGCTGATCGCGGCGCGGGTGGTGCAGGGGATCGGGGCGGGCGGCCTGCTGGCGCTCACCCAGGTCATCATGGCCACGATCCTGTCGCCGCGTGAGCGGGGCCGCTACAACGGCTACATGGGTGCGGTGCTGGCGGTCGGAACGTCCGGCGGGCCGCTGCTCGGCGGGCTGATCGTCGATGTGGACTGGCTGGGCTGGCGGTGGTGCTTCTTCATCGTCGTGCCGCTGGCGCTCCTGGCGATGGCCGTCCTGCAGCGCAATCTCGACCTTCCGGTGCGCAGGCGCGAGGTGACGGTCGACTGGGCGGGTGCCGCGCTCATCACCTCCTCGGCCTCGCTGCTGATGGTGTGGGTGACGTTCGCCGGGGCCGAGTACCCGTGGCTGTCCTGGCAGACCCTGGCGATGGCCGGCGGGGGCATCGTGCTGGCGGCGCTGTTCACCTGGGTGGAGGGCAGGGCGGCCGAGCCGATCGTGCCGCTGCGGCTGTTCCGCAACCCGACGGTGTCGCTCGCGGTGGTCGCCAGCCTGCTGGCCGGGGTCATCATGTACTCCTCGACGACGTTCCTCAGTCAGTACTTCCAGCTGTCGGCCGGGAAGTCGCCGACCATGGCCGGAATACTGACGCTGCCGCTGATCCTCAGCCTGGCCGTGGCCTCGACCCTGTCGGGCCGGATCATCAGCACGAGCGGGCGCTGGAAGCCGTTCCTGGCCGCGGGCGGGGTCATGCTCGCGATGGGCAGCGGGCTGCTGGGCCTGCTCCGCCACTCCACGCCCTACCTGGTGGTGGCCCTCGGCATGGCCTTCGTCGGGGTCGGACTGGGCATGACGCTGCAGAACCTGGTGCTGTCGGTGCAGAACCAGGTGCGGCCCGAGCAGCTCGGCGCCGCCAGCACCTCGGTGTCGTTCTTCCGCACGCTCGGCGGCACCATCGGCGTCTCGGCCCTCGGCACGGTGCTGTCCCATCGGGTCGTCGAGTACTCCAGCGACGATCTGGCCCGCCTCGGCGTGCACGGGTCGTCGAGCGGTGACGCCATCCCGGATCTGCCGTCGCTGCCCGCGCCGGTCCGTTCGGTTCTGGAGAACGCCTTCGGGCACGCCATCGGTGACGTGTTCCTGTACACCGCACCGCTCGCCCTGCTAAGCCTGGTCGCCATCGCCTGCATCAAGGAGGTCCCGCTGCGGACGTCCACCCCGCTGCAGGTTCTGGACGAACAAGCAGGAAGGCGGTCATGAGGGCCGAGACCACCGACGTCCCCGAGGCCTACGGCGCGCTCGAACGGGAGCTGGGCGTCTTCCTGCGCCGGGCCCGGGCCGCGTCCGACCAGCTGAGCCGGGCCGTGCATCCGCAGCTGGACTCGACCGCCTACGGCCTGCTCATCTATCTTCGCGATCACGGGCTCGCCCGTCCCAGTGAGCTGGCGGCGTTCGTCGGGGTGGGCAAGCCCACGATCAGCCGGCAGCTCCAGGCGCTGGAGGATCTCGGGCTGGTCCAGCGTCAGGACGATCCGGTCGACCGACGGGCCCATCTGATCACCCTCACCCCGGACGGCCGTCAGCGGCTGGACGGGGTGCGGTCGGCCCGCCGCGATCACTTCCACGCCCTGCTCAACAACTGGCCCGACGACGACGTCAGCACCCTGGCGACGCTGCTGGCCCGCTTCAACGCCCTGGGCGCCGACCAACCCGGCCAGCAACCTCCGGGTCTTCGGTAACATTCCTTGACAGGAATATTCCCCTTGGGGAATACTTCGGGGCATGGACGGACTCCTCGGCGCGCTCGCCGACCCGATGCGGTGGCGGCTCGTGGAACTGCTGGCCGAAAGACCCCGGGCCGTCGGCGTGCTCGCGCAGCTCGCCGAGGCCCGGCAACCGCAGACCACCAAGCATCTGCAGGTCCTCGAGCGGGCCGGTGTCGTGATCTCCCAGCGCAGCGGGCAGCGGCGGGTCTACGCGCTGCGGCCCGGAGTGCTGCGGGAACTCGCCGCC
Organism: Actinocorallia longicatena; assembly: GCF_039534125.1. Taxonomy (NCBI): domain Bacteria; kingdom Bacillati; phylum Actinomycetota; class Actinomycetes; order Streptosporangiales; family Thermomonosporaceae; genus Actinocorallia; species Actinocorallia longicatena. The sequence goes on from NZ_BAAAUV010000010.1 coordinate 47,470, forward strand.
GAGCTGGTCAGGCTGGCCGATGTCGCGGAGCGCGCGGGCGGACCGCTGGAGACCTTCGAACGGTACGGGGCGGGGATGGCCGTGGAACGGCTGGCCGCGGAGGAGCCGGGGTGGGCCGACGGGCGATCGTTCGCGTTCCTCCGGTCCCTGCCCGCCGGGCCCGAGCTGGTGTGGCGGCACCTGACCGAGACCGCGCTGCTCTCCCGCTGGTGGACCCCCGACGACCTCCACGTGTCGGATCTGGTCTTCGAGGCGCGGCCGGGCGGCCGGATCGTGCTGGAGTACCGCGACCTCGACGACACCGGCGGGGTCGACCCCGTCGCCGGGCGGGGCGAGGGGTCGGTCTCGGTGGCGCGGCCGGGTGAGCATCTGGCCTACCGGCTGTCTCCGCTGCTTCCCGAGGGCGGGCTCGCCTTCACCTCCCATGTCGACCTCGGCCTGCGGGCCACGGACGACGGCACGGACCTCGACGTCCGCTTCCGGATCACCGGCAGCGCGGTGGAGTCCGCGGACTTCGTCGCCGGGATCGAGATCGGCTTCGGCCAGAGCCTCGACAAGCTGGCGGCAACCCTCGCCGCGCCCTCACCGGGCGGCGGCACATCAGACGACGAAGACTCCAGGAGCACACGATGACCGAGAAGACCGGCGGCCGCAGGGTCGTCACCAACATCAGCCTCTCCCTGGACGGCCGCTACGCCGCGCCGGAGAATCCCCTCGACATGGGCTGGGTGATGCCCTACGCCGTCACCGACGTGGCCCGCGACCATCTCACCGGCCTGTGGAAGAACGCCACGACGGCCCTGCTCGGACGGGTCAACGCCGAGGGGTTCCTCGGCTTCTGGCCGACCGTCATCGGCATGGAGGGCGCCGACCCCCGCGATGAGGGCTTCGCCCGGTGGCTCGTCGGCGCCGACAAGGTCGTGCTGTCCAGGACGCTGGAGAAGCCGCCCTGGGAGCGGACCACGATCGTCGACAGGCCGGCCGCGGAGGCGGTCGCCGATCTGAGATCCGCCGAGGGCGGCGACATCCTGGTGCTCTCCAGCGCTAGCGTCATCAAGTCCCTGCTGGCGGCGGACGAGGTCGACCGGCTGGCGCTCACGATCTTCCCGGTCTTCCTCGGCGGCGGCCCCCGCCTGTTCGACGACGGGCTCCCGCCGGGCCGCTGGGCCTTGACCGGCCAGACCGCGGGAGCCCACGGCACCCTGGCTCTGGTCTACGACCGGATTCCCTGAATCCGGTCTCCCCCGGCCGCTCTCCCCCGGCCGACCGCCGCGCGCCGTGGGCGCCACTGAGGCCGCCGGGGCCGTCAGGTCGTGGTGAGGATGGCCAATCGCTGGGTGGCCCGGGTCATGGCGACGTAGCGGTCGACGGCGCCTTCGATGCCCTTGCCGAAGGATTCGGGGTCGATGAGGACGACGAGGTCGAATTCGAGGCCCTTGGCGAGTTCGGGGGTGAGGGAGCGGACGCGGGGCCGCGGCTGGAAGGCGGGGTCGCCGATGACGCAGGCGGTTCCGTCGGTGTTGGCGGCGAGCCAGGTGTCGAGGATCGAGGGGAGGTCGGTGACGGGCCCGTGCAGGACGGGGATGCCGCTGGAGCGGATGGAGGTCGGCACGTTGGCGTCGGGAAGGGCGGCGCGGATGACCGGTTCGGCCTCGATCATGACCTCTTCGGGGGTCCGGTAGTTGATGCTGAGGGCGGCCATGGTGATCTGGTCGAGGCCGACCCGTTCCAGCCGCTCCTGCCACTGCTCGGAGAAGCCGTGCCTGGCCTGGGCGCGGTCACCGACGACGGTGAAGCTCCGGGACGGACAGCGCAGCAGCAGCATCTGCCATTCGGCGTCGGTCAGTTCCTGGGCCTCGTCGACGACGACGTGGGCGAACGGGCCGGCCAGCAGGTCGGGGTCGACGGTCGGCATCTCGGACTCGTCGACGAGGGCGTCGCGCAGGTCCTCCTGGACCAGGCTCATGACCAGGCCTTCGCCGTCGTCGGCGGCGATGAGGTTGTCGATGACCTGGTTCATGCGCTCGCGCTGTGCGGCGACGGAGGCCTCGTGGCGGCGTTTGCGGCGGCCGGCTTCGGGGTCGCCGATCCGCTGCCGGGCGGCGTCCAGGAGGGGCAGGTCGGCGACCGTCCAGGCCTGGGCGTCCTGGCGCTGGAGCTTGCGGATCTCCTCGACGCTGAGCCAGGGGGCGCACAGCCGCAGGTAGGCGGGCACCGTCCACAGGTCTCCGACGACGTCGGAGGCCTCCAGGAGCGGCCAGGCCTTGTTGAGGGCCATGAGGAGTCCCCGGTTCTGCTGCAGAGACTTGCGGAGCAGGGCCTCGGGGGCGTCGCCGTCGTGCTTGTCGATGAGGATGGTGAGGAGTTCCTCCCAGATCCGGTCGCGTGCGTCGTTGTGCGGGGTGCCGGGGTCGGGTGCCTGGAACGCCTCGGCCCAGTCGTCGGCGCTGAGGTGGATGTCGGACCAGTGGGTGGTGACCGTCATTCCCTTGGCGGGCACCTTCTCGTAGAACCGGACGGCGGTCTCGACGGCCCGTACGAGGTCGGCCGACGATTTCAGGCGGGCGACGTCGGGGTCGGTCTCCTCCGCGGCGGCCGCCCCCTCGGCGACGAGGTCGCGCAGGGTGCAGGTCTGGACTCCCTCCTCGCCGAGGCTCGGCAGGACGTCGGCGACGTAGGCGAGGTAGGGCTGGTGCGGGCCGATGAACAGCACGCCGCCCTTGCGGTGGGCCAGACGCGGGTCGGAGTACAGGAGGTAGGCCGAGCGGTGCAGGGCGACGACCGTCTTGCCCGTGCCGGGGCCGCCGTCGACGACGAGCGTTCCACGCGATCCGGCGCGGATGATGGCGTCCTGGTCGGCCTGGATGGTGCTGAGGACGTCGCGCATGCGGGGTGAGCGGTGGCTGCCGAGGCTGGCGATGAAGGCGGACTGGTCGTCGAGGGCGGCGTGGCCTTCGAAGCCGTCAGTGGTGAACACCTCGTCCCAGTAGTCACTGATGCGGCCGAGCGTCCAGCGGTATCTGCGGCGGCTGGCCAGGCCCATCGGGTTGGCGTGGGTCGCGCCGAAGAACGGCTCGGCGGCGGGGGAACGCCAGTCGAGCAGCAGCCTGCGGCCGGCCTTGTCGGTGAGGCCGAGCCGGCCGATGTAGACCGGTTCGGGGTCGTCGGCGGTGACGATGTGGCCGAGGCACAGGTCGAGGCCGAAGCGGCGCAGGGTGCGCAGGCGGGTGGTCAGGCGGTGGACCTCCAGGTCGCGGTCCAGGGCCGCCTGGCCCTCGCCGCCGGCGGATCTGCGCTCGGCGTCGAGGCGTTCGGAGAGTTCGGCGATCGACTGCCCGAGACTCTCCTCGATGGCCGCGAAGTGCTGCTCGTCCCCGGCGATCAGTGCGGGGGTGGCCTTGGCGGCGAGGTGGTCGGGAAGGTCGAACGCGCTGGTAGTCAGCGTCATCAGCTCCGATCTGAGGTTCGTGGACATCGATGAAGGGGCGAATTCGCGGGCACGGCGGAATTCGCGGGGGAAGGGAGAGGGCGTCGTCGCGCGCTCGGCCGCCGGGCCGGGTCAGGGCACCGGGGACCGCGTCCGCGGTGTCGTTCCGCGGCTGACGCGGGTCGTCGATGGCATGCGCGGTCCCTCCCCTCGGTTCCGGCCTCGATGGACGATTGTGCGGTAGGCCCGGGGGCTTGTGGCAAGCCCCCGGGTGCGCTATAGATTGAGAGTGGAGAGGTGCGGATGATTCCCCTCTCCTTCTTCATTTTCGCACCTCAGCGCCGTCGAGGGCTCCCGGGCGGCCCGTCAGCGCGCAAAGCCCCTGCCGGAGCGCGGCAGGGCTTGCGGGCCGGTCGGCTGAGGAGCGGCGGGGTGTGGTGCTTCAGCGGCAGGCGAGGTGGGACTTGTAGAGGCGGCCGTTCCATTCGGGGTCTCGGCCGTTGGCCTCGGCGTCGGAGTACAGGGCGGAGACGCTGATGCACAGGCCCTTGCCCTTCCAGCGGCCGCGGACCTTGACCGGTCCCGCGTAGCGGCGGAAGTTGCCCTGGTCGTTGTCGATGTTGCCCTTCTGACGGTCCTCGGCCCACCGGGCGTTCATGATCTCCAGGAACATGGGGACCTTGGCGTTGTAGCGGGGCTTGCCGGGACGCTTGACCATGACGGCGCAGTTCCAGCCGGACTTGGGGTTGTAGTAGAGCCTGATGTCGCTGCGGTAGTACCGCTTGCCGGTCAGCTGGTCCTTCAGCGGGACCGGGATGGTCTTGACGAGCTTGCCGGCGCATCCGTAGGCGCCGGCACTGGCCGCGGGGGCCACGGCGGTGCTGACGCCGAGCGTGGCGACCGCCGCGACGAACACCGCGGCTGAGCGCTTGAGCATGCGGAAACCTCCTGGATCGGGGGTGGTTTCCGAAGAGCCTAGCGATCAAGATCGCTTCCGTGGAGGGGAATCGGTCACCGGATCCGTTGCATTAAGGACGACCCTGGCCTGTATCGACGCTTGTCGATACAGGCCAGGGTCGCGTCCTGCTTGGACGTCTGCCACCATCGACACATGTCGAGTCAGAGGGGTCTGCCGGTGGTGGACGCCGTCGACCTGGCGCGGGTGTTCAAGGCTGTGGCGGATCCGATCCGGCTGAGGCTGCTGTCGCTGATCGCCTCCCCTCCGGGCGGGGAGGCGGGCGTGGGCGATCTGAAGACATCCGAGACGGTCCCGGCGTGACGGGCGGCCGCGGCGTGCCGCCCTCGGTGCTGTTCGTCGGTGTTCACGACGCGGGCCGTTCCCCGATGGCCGCCGCGTTCCTCGCGCACCTGTCCGGCGGGAGGGTCCCGGTGCGGTCGGCCGGGTCCGCGCCCGCCGAGCGGGTCGGTCCCGTCGTCGTCGAGGCCATGCGCGAGGCCGGTATCGATGTCTCGGCAGCCGTTCCCCAGGCCGTCAGTGGCGAGCACCTTGAGGCGTCCGACGTGGTCGTCACCCTGGGGTGCGGTGACGCCTGCCCTGTTCCGCCCGGTCGGCTTCGTCTCGACTGGGTGCTGCCCGACCCCGCGGGGCTGGGCCTGGACGCGGTCCGGCCGATCCGCGACGAGATCGGGCGGCGGGTTCGCGGTCTGCTGGACGATCTCGGTGTCCCGGTCACGGGGGCGCGGGTGGCGGCGATGCTGCCCGAGCACGCCGGGCAGGTCCTGGAGATCTATCAGGCCGGGATCGACACCGGTGACGCCACGTTCGAGAAGGCCGCTCCGTCCTGGTCCCGGTTCGACGCCACCCGCCTGCCCGCCCACCGGCTGGTCGCGCTCGGCGCCGACGGACGTGTCCTGGGCTGGGCGGCCGTGGTGCGGGTCTCCGACCGGTGCGCCTACAGCGGTGTCGTCGAGCACTCCCTTTACGTTCATCCGGAGGCCAGGGGCCGGGGCGTCGGGACGGTCCTGCTGACGGCGCTGCTGGCCTCCACCGACGCCGCCGGGGTCTGGACCGTCCAGTCGGGGATCTTTCCCGAGAACGCGGCCAGCCTGGCACTGCACGCGCGGGCGGGGTTCCGGACGGTGGGGGTCCGGGAGCGGGTCGGCCGGCAGGGCGACCGCTGGCGGGACGTCGTCCTGCTCGAACGCCGCAGCCCGGCCGTCGGCTGAATCAGCGTGCCGGACTGGGCCGCGGGGCTCCGATCGGCCACCATGGAGGGATCATGCGACGAGGGAGGCCGTGCTGAACGCCGACGATCCGGTTCTCGAGGGGTTCCTCGTCGGAGGGCCGGGGCCCGTCGCGCCACAGAGCCTGCCGGCGGTTCCGCAGGCCCCGGCCGCGGCGGAGGATCCCTTCGCGCAGGCGGCGGGGATCCTGCCCGCGCTGCCGATCGACGCTCCGGGAGACCGGTACGGGCTGCGGGCGTTGACGGCGGCGTGGCTGCGGAGCCGGCGCAGTGAGGCCACCCGCACCGCCTACTACCGGGATCTGGCCGGGTGGCTGGGGTTCTGCGCCCGTACGGCCTTGGATCCGGTGGCCGCGCGCCGGTCCGACGTCGATGACTGGGTGGCGACGATGACGTCGGCGACGCGCGCCGGGGGCACCCGTCCGGCCGGGGCTGCGACCAAGGCCAGGCGGCTGGCGGCGGTGTCGTCCTGGTACACCTATCTGCAGTCCAACGAGGCGGTGCAGCGCAATCCGACGCTGCTGGTCACCCGGCCGTCGTCGGCGGAGATCGCCGCCTCGGCGCGCAAGGCCCCGACGATCAGCGTCCGGGAGACCGCCGATCTTCTCGACGCGGCCGAGGCCCACGCCCGTGAGGCGGACACGGAGGCGGCCTGGCGCGACACCACGGTCATCGCGCTGCTGTTCTACACGGCGTTGCGCGTGTCGTCGATCACGAACGCCGATCTGGCCGACGTGACGGTCGAGGCGGGTTACCGGATCCTGTGGCACGGGGTGAAGGGCAAGGGTCCCGACGGCCGCGACTACGTCCGGCTCGACGGCGAGGTCACCCGCGTCCTGGACCACTACCTCCAGGTGCGCGGGCGGAGCCGTCCCGACGGCGTCTGCCCGCCCGGCCCGCTGCTGTTGACCACTCCGCACCCTTATGACCCGACGCGGCCGGGGGGCAAGCGCCTGACCCAGCGCGACGTCACCAACATCCTGCGCCGGCACGCGACCGCGGCGGGCCTGCCGGCGGCCGCCCTGCTCACCCCGCACAGCGGCCGCCGCACGGTCATCACCACGCTCCTGGGCAACGACGTGCCGCTGGCGAAGGTCCAGGATCTCGCGGGCCATGCCGATCCGCGCACGACCCGCCGCTACGACGACACCAACCACAAGCTGGCCGCCTCCCCGGTCACCGATCTGACGCGCATCCTCGCCCGCCACCGCACCCCGCCGCCCCCGATGCGTCCCCGGGATCCGGCCGACGGCGGGTCCGATTCGCCCGTTGAATGATCTTTTGGCTGCAAGATCGAAGTTCGGGAGACAGGGGGTGGTCCCCGAGTGCAGACTCGGGTCTCGGTCTTCTAGTCGTTGGAGTGGATGAATGGCTCCTCAGCCGGTCGTGGTGGCGCTGGGTCTGGGCATGGCGGTGCGGGAGGCGGCCCGGGCGGGGCTCAACCGGGTGCTGCCCGGTGGTGGGCCGGTCCCCTTGCGCGTCGAGGGCGTGACGGACGCCTGGCTGGGCAGGGCTCTGCGGTTGAAGTCCGGTGACGTGACCTCGGTGCGGGTGGTGGGCGCGGATTCGGGGACGGCGGCCAGGGCGCGGATCGCGGTGACGTCGGAGTCCGGCGGGGTGCCGGAGCGGCTGTTCGTGAAGCTGGTGCCGACGAACTACCTGCAGCACGTCATGCTGAACCTGTTCGAGCTCGGGGTCAGGGAGATCCACGCCTACACCGCGCTCGGGGACGTGCCGCCGGTGCGGGTGCCGCGCTGCCATGTGGCGATGGTCGATCCGGCGCGCGGGCGCAGTGTCCTGGTGCTGGAGGATCTTTCGGAGACGGCGCGGTTCCGGACGGTCCTGGATTCGTTGACGCGGCAGGAGGCGGAGGCCGTCGCCGACGGGATGGCCGACCTGCACGCCGCGTTCTGGGAGTCCGACCGGTTCGCCGGCGACCTGAGGCCGCTCGCGGGGCGGTCCGCCGGGGCCGAGCGGCTGGGGAACCTGATCCGGCGGCGTTTCCTGGGCAGCATCACCGGGCCCGCGGCGGGGCTGATCCCCGAGGAGATGAAGCGGGAGTGCCGGATGCTGTTCGAGCGTTCGGGTGAGATCGACGCCTTCTGGGACGCCCAGCCGCGCACGCTCATCCACGGCGATCCGCATCTGGGGAACCTGTTCTTCGAGGGTGCGGTGCCCGGCTTCCTGGACTGGCAGGTGGCGATGGCGGGGGCCGGTATCCGGGACGTCGCCTATTTCGCGTGCGCGTCGGTCGAGCCCGAGCTGCTGCGCACCTTCGAGCGGGAGCTGGTCGAGCGGTACACCGCGCGGCTCGCCGCCGCGGGGGTCGCGGTCGAGGTCGAGCGGCAGTGGACGCTGTACCAGGCGGCGACGACGGAGTTCTATCTGGCGGCCGTCTGCACCGCGGAGGCGGGTGAGCGGATGCAGCCGCGCGACGTCATGCTGTCGGGGGTGGAGCGGGCGGTGGCCGGTGTCGCCGCGCATGACGGGTTCGGTGTTCTGGCGCGCCTGCTGGAAGCGGAGCGCTGAGCGGGGCGTTCAGGGTTTGCGGGCGATGCCGCCGATGGCCCAGAAGGAGTCGGGGTCGACGGTCGGCTCGCCGGGGAGGGGCCGCCAGGCGGGCATCGGGACCAGGCCGGGCGGAACGAGGTCCAGCCCGGTGAGGAATCGGGCGACCTCGGCGCGGGTGCGCGGCTCGGTGCGGTCTCCCTCGAGCAGGTAGTGCTGGTGGAACAGGTCGGCCAGTTTCGCGGTGTCGGCGTCCGGGGGGTCGCCGACGGCGTGGGAGAACAGCAGGTAGCTGCCGGTGGCCAGGCGGTCGGCCAGGCGCTGGATGGTCCTGGCGACGAGGGCGTCGTCGAGGATGGTCGTGAACACCGACTGCACGACGATGGCGGTCGGTTCCTTCAGGTCGATGTGGGCCGCCACGACGGGGTGGTCGAGGAGGGCGTCGGGTTCGCGGACGTCGGCCTGGACGACGCGGATGGTTCCCGTGGTGTCGATGAGGGCGTTGCTGTGGACGATGACGACCGGGTCGTTGTCGACGTAGACGACCTTGGACTCGGGGGCGATGGGTTCGAGGATCTGGTGGACGCTGCCCTGGGTGGGCAGGCCGCAGCCGATGTCGACGTACTGCCGGACGCCGTGTTCGGCCAGGTAGCGGACGGTCCTGGCGAGGAACTTGCGGGATTCGCGGATCATCATGGGGATCTCGGGCGCGAACTCCAGGATCTCCGCGGCGGCCTTGCGGTCGGCGGCGAAGTTGTCCTTTCCGCCCATCATGAAGTCCAGGACCCGCGCCTCGTTGGGCACCCTGGGGTCGAATCCCCTCACCTGGTCGGCGGCCTCATCCGTCACCCCCGAAGGATAGTGCCCTGCACCCGTTGATTTCAGGTGGGTTACCGCATGACGCCCGATGGGGTCGCGGCGGTCCGCGGCGTCACAGGCCGCCTTCGAAGAAGGCGAGGAGGGCCGGTACGGGGTCGGTGGCGACGGTCGTGTTCGCCACGGCGACGACGACGAACACGATGCCGAGGAGGCCGGTGAGGGCTGCGCCCGCCGCCAGGACCCGCCGGGTCCGGCGTTCGGGACGTGCGGTGCGGGCGTACCGCCGGCCCAGCAGCGCGGCGGCCGCGAGGAGGATGGCGGCGGTGACGGCGGCGATCGCGACCATCGCGGCGTGGTAGCGGACGAAGTCGTCGATCATCGTCTCGAGGGCGGGCGAGGTCGCGGCGCCGGTGTTCTGGGCGGTGGTGAGCTGCTGCCGGATCTGGTCGAGCACGCCGGTGAGCGGGGCGCCGTTCGCTCCGTCGGTCACCATGGGCAGCAGGGAGGCGTACGGCGCGGCGGCGCCCTGGAGGTTGGCGACGACGGCCAGCAGGGACCCGGCGGCGAGCGTCAGGGCCAGGGCCCCGGACCCGCACAGGAGCACTCCCCTGGCCGTGGATCCCTTGGCCGTGGATCCGCCGGTGCGTGCGAACGCCGTCAGGACGCGGACGGCGAGTGCGATCAGGACGGCCAGCAGGATGGCGGCGATGGCGGCTTTGGCCAGGTGGTAGCGGAGCCAGTAGTCGACGACGCGTTGCAGGTCGGGTGCGGGATCGGCCGCTCCGGAGTTCCAGGAGGCGACGAACGAGCCGCGCAGCGCCTCGACGAGGTCGGCCCTGCCGCCGAAGTCGCCGCCGGCGAGCACGCGGGGCGCGGCGACGAAGGCGGCGACCAGGCCCGCGGCCAGGATGGTCAGGACGGCGAGCAGCCGCCCGGACAGGCCCTCTCCTCGGGGCAGTGCTGCGGGAACGTTCATGGGGACTCCTCGGGCCGCGTGCGGTGACGCTTCGGAGCATGCCTCCGCCGGCGGGTGTTCCGCATCGGCCCGTGGCGTGATGCCCCGTCGGCCTGCGGCATGACCCGGGGGGTCAGGGGCGGGGCAGGAGGGCGGCCAGGAGGCCGGGGAAGGCCGCGTCGATCTCCTCGCGGCGCAGGGCGTTCATGCGGGAGGTGCCGGCGTAGTACTGGCGGATGAGGCCGGCTTCGCGCAGGACGTGGAAGTGGTGGGTGGCGGTCGACTTGCTGACGGGCAGGTCGATGGTGCCGCAGCTGAGCGGTTCGGGGGCGCGGTAGAGCTCGCTGACGATCAGCCGTCGGACCGGGTCGACGAGGGCTTCGAGGATCTGCTGGAGCCCGATGCCGTCGATGTCGGGGTGGGCGGGGATGCGGTCCCGTCCGGTGGTGCGCTCTGTTCTCATGCTGCCTCCCTCCGCTCATCGTACGACAATCATCGTAGTACGATGGCCGTCAAAGTTTGACTGTTGTCGTACTTTCAAGGGGTGTGGGCGATGTCCAGAACGGTGCGGTTCCACGAGCTCGGAGCGCCGGACGTGCTGCGGCTGGAGGAGGTCGAGGTGGGCGGGCCCGGCCCGGGTGAGCTGCTGATCCGGGTGGAGGCGATCGGCCTGAACCGGGCCGAGGCGAGTTTCCGGGCCGGTCATTACATCGAGCCGGTCAGGAGGTTCCCCGCCCGGCTGGGCGCGGAGGCCTCGGGTGTGGTCGAGGCGGCGGGCCCGGGGGTGACGGGTTTCGCGCGCGGGCAGGCGGTGAGCGTGGTGCCCTCGTTCTCGATGAACGACTACGGCGTCTACGGCGAGCACGCGATCGTCCCGGCCTCGGCGGTCCTGCACCGGCCGGACTCCCTCGACGCCGTCACCGGCGCCGCGGTGTGGATGCCCTACGTGACGGCCTATGGCGCGCTGGTGGAGCTCGGCGGGATGCGGGCCGGGGACACGGTCGTGCTGACGGCGGCCTCCAGCAGCGTGGGCCTGGCCGCGATCCAGGTCGCGCGCCGGATGGGTGCGGTGCCGATCGCGACGACCCGCGGACGGGCGAAGGCCGGAAGGCTCCTGCGGGCGGGGGCGGAGGAGGTGATCGTCACCGGGGAGGAGGACGTCACCGCCGGGATCCTGCGGATCACCGGCGGGCGGGGCGCGGACCTCGTCCTGGACGCGGTCGCGGGTCCCGGCGTGACCGCCCTGGCGGGCGGCCTTGCTCCCGGGGGGAGGCTGTTCGTCTACGGCGGGCTCAGCGGGCGGGACACGCCCTTCCCGCCGCTGGGGACGATGCGGGCGCGCAGCATGCACGGCTATGTCATGTTCGAGACGACGACCGATCCGGTCCGGCTGCGGCGGGCGGAGGCGTTCGTGTCGTCGGGGCTGCGGTCAGGGGCGTTCGTGCCGGTCGTGGACCGGGTCTTCGCCCTGGAGGAGATCGTGGAGGCGCACCGGTACCTGGAGTCGGGCGACCAGTTCGGCAAGATCGTCGTCACGGCGGGCGGCCGACCCTAGAGGGGGCGGTCGATCCGGTAGACGTAGTGCAGGGGCTCGTCGACGGGGTTGTCGGGTTCGAGGTCGCCCTCGCCGACGCGGTGCAGGCCCGCCTTCTCCAGGGCCCGCCAGGACGGCCGGTTGCCCGCCGCGATCGCGACGATGACGCAGGTCGCGGCGGGGTGGTCGCGCCAGGTCCGGGCGAGGGTCTCCTCGATGATGCGGGGACCGAGGCCGCGGCCGGTCCGGTCGAGGTCGCCGATGAGGTAGTCGACGGTCATGGCCTCGACCGGCACCTCGACGATCTTCGCCAGGGCATCGCGCTCGCCGGGGTAGTCGGCGAACCGGCTGCGCTGGACGAGCCCGACGGGGGCGCCGTCGAGGAGGGCGATGAAGTCCTCGCAGGGCTCCTCGCCGCGGGTGGCGGGTCCGAAGTCGCGTTCCACGGCCTCGGGTGAGGTCTCGTGGTTCCACCAGCGGGCGACGTGGGGCTGCTCCAGCCAGGTGCGCAGCTGGGGGAAGTCGGCCGGTTCGACCCGGCGCAGGCTGATCGGCATCTGACGCTCCCTGAGGTGGCGATCAGCCGAAGGTAACAGGTCAGATCACGGTGGCGAGGTCTTCGGCGATGAGGCGGTCAGTGGCACGTTCGGCGATGGCGGCAATGGTCATGGAGGGATTGCAGGCGGCGGTGGTGCCGGGCATCAGGGCGCCGTCCAGGACGTAGAGGCCGCGGTGGCCGTGGACGCGCCCGGCCAGGTCGCAGACCCGGCCCATGGACGCCCCGCCCAGGGGGTGCCAGGTCGAGGGGACGGCGGCGTTGGTGTCGAGCAGCATCGAGGACGGTCCGGCGATCTTCTCGCCGCGTTCCTGGAGCCGCTTGAACAGCGTGGCGTCCCCGCCCTTGGGCCAGCGCAGGACCGCCTCGTCCCTGGCCGTGTCGTAGACGAACCGTCCGCGGTCCGGGCTGATCCCGTAGCCGACGAGCATCGTGGAGCGCAGGTTGGCGGGCAGGGGCGGCAGGGACGCCTGGATGATGGTGTTGGCGGTGGCGGGGTCGTCCCATTCCTTGCTCCCGTAGACGACGGGCCCGCCCTGGGGTGCGCCGAAGTCGTCGGCGAGGTTGGTCCACACGTAGATGCGGTCGCCGTTGGTGCCCCAGCCGGTGCCGAGCTCGGTGGGCAGCCCGGAGATGCGCTCGTGGGCGGCGGCGCGCATCAGCAGCCGGGTGGTGCCGGCGGTGCCCGCGGCCATGATGAGCGCCCGGGTGGTGATGATCTTCTTTTCGAGGACCGTTCCATCGGTGGCGATGCGGTCGGCGTGGACGACCCAGCGGCCGCGGGGTCCCTGGGCGATGTCGGTGACGTTGTGGCGGGTGGCGACGGTGACCAGGCCGGTGGCCTGGGCCGCGGCGACGTAGGTGACGTCGACGGTGTGCTTGCCTCCGTTGTTGACGCCCAGCGAGCAGTCCCCGTTGGTGTAGGAGGCCTTCATCTCGCCGCGGAGCTCGCGCTGGGCGAAGGTCCAGTCGATGGGCATCGGGATCTTCGACACGGCGTAGCCGGCCCGTTCGGCGTTGCGGGCGAAGATCCGGGCGGGCAGGTAGGTCCGGCTGTTGATCAGATCGTCGGGCGCGGTCCGGAGTTTCAGCATCCGGGCGACGCGGGGGTAGTAGGTCTTCTCCATGGCGCTGTAGTCGAGGCCCGCGGGCATCGTGGCCTCGAACAGCTCGCGGGTCGGCTGGACGGTCATGCCCTGGTAGACCAGGGAGCCGCCGCCGACTCCGGCGGCGCACATGATGTTCATGCCGTCCCCGCGGACGAGTTCCAGCAGTCCGGTGTAGGGGTCGTGGGCCGGCACCTTGACGCCGAGGAACTCCGGGCCGAGGCCCATCCAGAACGCGCGCTTGTCCATGGCGGAGGGGCTGGGGAAGGTGGTGGCGCCGGGTCCGGTCGGCCACCAGATGCCGCGTTCCAGTACGAGGGAGGGCACTCCGGCCTGGGCGAGCCTCAGGGCGGCGACGCCTCCTCCGAAGCCCGAGCCGATGATCACGAGCCGGTGTTCCTCGCGGGTCACGGGGACGGCTCTGCGGGTGGAGGCGCGGGCGGTGCGGGCTCCGGTGGTGGCCAGTCCCGCCGCGGCGGTGGCGCCGGCGAGCAGGGAACGGCGGGTGATGTCGGGCATGGCGCTGCTGCTCCTGGGGCTCATGAGTGGAAGCGAAAAGGGGGCGTCCCGGCGCGGTCGCCGGGACGCCTCGGGGGTCAGGGCTGGCCGGGGAGCTTGGCGCAGGTGCCGGTGGTGCGCTTGCCGTTGAGGCGGGCGGTGAGCCAGGTGATGGCGTCGCCCTGGTCGGTCAGGAGGGGGGCGAGGTGGTTGGTGAGGAGCTTGTTCCCGAGGTTGGGGAGCTTGACCGGCTTGTAGGTGACGTTGGCTCCCTTGGCGCACCACCGGACGGCCAGGGTGCGGACCTGGCCGTGCACGACGATGTCGTCCAGGACGCCGGTGGTGACGCGGACGGGGCCGGCGGGCTTGAGGGAGCCGAGGCGCTCGCGGGCGAGGATCTTCTTGACGCTGGGGCTGGCGGCGATGATGGCGCCGACCGAGCGGCCGTCGCGGGTCCACTGCTTGCTGGTGGAGAAGCCGTAGCGGAGGATCGCGTCGCCGACGCAGGTGGTGGACAGGTCCTTGAGGGCGGCGCGGCCCTTGGCGTTGACGTGGCCGTTGATGACCCGCCTGATCTCGGGGTAGGTCTGGGACAGGCCGTTGATGGACCAGCCGAGGGCTCCGGCGAGGGCGCTGCCGTCGATGCCCTTGATGACCTGGGTGAGGTCGGCGGGGGGCGCGCCGGCGTAGGTCCCGGACAGGTGGATCTCGGGGGCGTAGCGGGGCTGGAGTTCGGCGGCGGCGGCGCTGGCCCCGCCGCCCTGGCTGTAGCCGTACAGGCCGATGCGGGACTTGGCGGTCAGGGAGGTGCGGGGCAGCCGCTTGGCGGCCCGGACGGCGTCGAGCAGGGCGTGGGCCTGGTCGAAGCGTTCGGCGTAGGTGTGGAGGCGGTCGGTGGTGCCGAGGCCGGCGTAGTCGGTGACGACGACGGCGATGCCCTCGTTGAGCATCCGGTAGATCCCCAGGTCCTCGTAGCCGACGGAGACGGTCTCGCCGTTGACGGTCAGGGGGTGCTGGAGGGCGAGGGAGGGGGCGCACTGGTCGCCCTGGCCCATGGTGCCGGCGGCCATGCCGATCAGGGGGCGGGGGCCGCGTCCGCGCCACTTCTTCGTGGGTTCGATGTAGGCGCCGGTGACCGCGACGGGCTTGCCGTTGGCGTCGGTCGACTTGTACATCAGCCGGGTGGCCCTGCCGGGCAGCGGGCCCTTGACGTCGGACAGGGTGACGGCCAGCGGGAGCGGCTGGGTCCTGATGAGCGTCCCGTTCTTGCGGGGCAGGTGCTTGGGCGGGTCGTAGAAGGCGGGAATGGTGATGCCGCGGGAGGTCTCGCGGTGCTGGGGTGCGGCGGAGACGCCGGATCCGGCGGCGAGGATCGCGGCCGCCGCCAGCCCGCCGGTGACGGGCAGGGCCCGCCGGCGGATCTCGCGGGCGGGACGCCGCTCCTGCCGGGGGGTGTCGCCGCTCGCCTGAATCGTCTCTCGCGCCATCGGTCTCGCTCGCCTTCCTCGACGTAAGTTGCCGATGAGTAACATAAGTGGCCGGTTACCTGATGATCTAGGCTGGGGCGACGCGAATTCGGCGGCGGGAATGTGTGTCCAACTGAGTGGTTTCTCTAGCCGCTCGGCTAGGCGTCATATAGCCGCTCGGCTATGCGGTGGGGTTGCTAGGGTGTGGCGATGAGCCAGCGGAGCCGTCCAGGACAAGCCCGTGGACGGGTGCTGGCCGCGGCCCTGGACCTGTTCTCCCGGCACGGGGTCAGCGGAACCTCGCTCCAGATGATCGCGGACGAGATCGGCGTGACCAAGGCAGCGGTCTACCACCAGTTCCCCTGCAAGGACGACATCGTCCACGCGGTCATCGCCCCCGCCCTGGAACAGCTCGGCCGGGTCACCGCCGAGGCGGAACGGCTGCGGGGCCGCTCGGCGCGCGCGGAGGCCGTCCTGGCGGGGATCGTGGACCTCGTGGTGCGCAACCGGCGGCTGACCGCGGTCATGCACTCCGATCCGGCCATCCTCGACCCGCTCTTCCGCACGCCGCAGATGCAGGAGCTGGAGCGGCGGGTGTTCGAGCTGCTGGCCGGTCCCGACCCCGACGCCGAGGCCCTCACCGCCACCGTCATGATCAGCGGCGGGCTCATGGTGGCCACGACGAGCCCGTTCCTGGAGGGGTTCGACGAGGACGCGCTCCGTGCCCACCTGCTGAGCAACGCCCGCCGGCTGCTGCGCCTCAGGCCGCCCGCCGCCCGCTCTTGAGGGTCACTCCCCCGGCGCGTCGGGGGCCTGGCGGCGCAGCAGGTCGCCCGGCCGGCAGTCGAGGACTTCCACAGCGCTTCCAGGGGCCTGCGGGCTAGTGGGGCTCCTCGGTGGAGCGGGAGTCGGTGAGGGTGAGGGCGCCGCCCGCGGTGACGAGGCCGACGATGACGGCGAGGAGGGCGTAGGTGATCTGCTCGCCGTGGAAGAAGGACGAGACGAGGTCGCCGCTCCAGGTTCCGGCAGGGAGATGCGTGGTGACCAGGGCGGCGATCATGGTGCCGATCACGGCGGTGCCGACACTGGTCCCGACCTCCTGGGCGGTGTCGTTGAGTGCGGTGCCGATCGAGGTGCGGTTGCCCGGCATGGCCTCGACGAGGGCGATGGCGCAGATCGTCATGACGGTGCGCAAGCCGATGGTCATCACGACCATGGAGACCGCGATGGCGGCGTAGCCGTGGCCGACGCCCCAGGCGAGCGCGGCCAGTGATCCGGCGAGGCAGGCCGCGCCGACCAGGCAGGCCACGCGGTGGCCGAACCGCTTCGCGAGCCACTCCGACAGCGGCGTCGCGACGATCATCGTGATGATGATCGGCAGGTTGGCCAGGCCGGCCCGGACGGGGCTCCATCCGTAGGCGTACTGGAAGTGGAGGATCAGCCCGAACATCACCCCGGCCATCGCGATGGACGTCCCGATCTGGGCGATGGCGGCGCCGCGCACGGTGCCGTGGGAGAACAGGCCCAGGTCCAGCATGGGTGCGGCGGTGCGGCGTTCGTGCCACACGAACGCGATGCCCGCGGCCGCGGCGCCGAGGATCGAGGCGATCGTGATCGTGGAGAGCCATCCGTGCTCGATGCCGCTGGTCAGCGAGTAGCAGGCCAGGCCGATCGCCAGGACGCTCAGGACGGCGCCGGGCAGGTCGAGCTTGTCGTCGGTCAGGTCCTCGGGCCGGTCGGCGGCCACGCCGAGCCGGACGCCGATGGCCGCGATCAGGGCGATGGGCGCGTTGATCACCAGGAGCCACTCCCACCGCACGTGGGCGAGCGCCGTGCCGCCGAGCAGCGGGCCGAGGACGAAACCGGACATCCCCACGACGATCATCAGGGTCATCGCGCGCATCCGCAGCGCCTGGTCGTCGAACAGGCGGAAGACCAGGGAGTTGGTGATGGGTGCCATGGCCGCGGCGGCGATGCCGAGCCCGGCCCGCAGGGCGATGAGCTCTCCCGCGGTGGTGACGGCGACGACGCACAGGCTCAGCAGGCCGAAGATCGCGAGGCCGACCAGCAGGACGCGCCGGCGTCCCAGGCGGTCGGCCATCGATCCGGCCGTCAGGAGCAGGCCGCCGAAGGTCAGGGAGTAGGCGCCGGTCACCCACTGCAGCGCGGTGGTGCCGCCGCCGATGTCGCGGCCGATCGTGGGCAGCGCGATCGAGAGCAGGGTGTTGTCGACCATCTCGACGAAGAAGGCCAGGCAGAGGGCGGCCAGGGGGATCCAGGCCGCGCGGAGGGAGGGGTAGGTGCGGGTCGCCGGGGGCCCGGCCGCATCGGTGGTCACGGTCATGATCGACCTCCTCTCGGAACGTCGCCGACTATCGAACGACGTTCCATGATAGAACTTGGTTCGATGTTGAGGCAAATCATGATTAGATGGATGCCATGACAGGCCCGCGACCACGACCAGCCGAACGCCCCTCCCGGGGACGTCAACGCGCCTCCCACTCGATGGAGGCCGTCCTGGCCGGGGCCGTGGCCCTGCTCGACGAGTCGGGCGAGTCCGCACTGACGCTCCGGGCCCTGGCGGCCCGGCTCGGCACCGGCGTCGGCAGCATCTACTGGTACGTCTCCGGCAAAGACGATCTTCTCGACCGGGCCATCGACCACGTGCTCGGCGGCGTCCTCACCGCCCTCAACGCACAGGAGCCCGGAACCGACGCGATCGACGACCTGCGCGTCATGGCCGTGACCCTGTTCGACGCCATCGTCGACCGGCCCTGGCTGGGCGCCTACTTCATGCGCAACACCGACGTCCAGGGCAACTCCCTGGGCCTCTACGAGAAGCTGGGACAGCAGACGCTCCGCCTCGACCTCACCCCGCGCCAGCGGTTCCACGCCGTGTCGGCGGTCGTGGGCGTCGTGGTCGGCAACGCCGTCGACATGGGGCAGGAGCCTCCCCCGGAGGTCCTCGACGGAAGCCTGACCCGCGAGGAGTTCCTCGGCCGCTACACCAGAACCTGGCGCGCCCTCGACGCCCGGGAGTACCCGTTCGTACACGAGATCGTCGAGGAGTTCGACGGCCACGACGACAAGGAACAGTTCCTCGCCGCGCTCGACCTGACCCTCGCGGGCCTGCGCCTCCAGGCCGGAGCCCGAACCCTCAGCCCACCGTGAGGAACAGGCCCGGCGCGAAGGCGAGAGCGGTGAAACGCAAGGACCGGCCGAGGAGGCACACGACGGTGAACAGCCCCGCGGGCATGGGACTCCGGGCGAGATAGACGCTGGTCATCAGCAGCGGCGGAAATCCCGTGGCGGAACTGACCAGCAGCAGCGACACGGCGTGCCGGGGGCGGTCGAGGGTGGCGAGCGCGGTCCGCGCCCGGGAGGAGCCGGCCGGTTCACGCAGGCGCCGGCGCAGCAGGCGCCCGGCCGTTCCCGACCGCAGGGCGCCGCGGGAGAGCAGGAAGATCAGGAGCTTGCCCGCCGTCTGGCCGAGCGCGGCGGCGACGCCGAGACAGGCGGGCGGGACGCCGGTGGTCACCGCTGCGCCGAGAAGATACGGCTCGATCGGAGCGACCGGCAGGACCGCCGACACCGCGCCCAGCAGCGTGGTGACGGCCAGCGCGGCGATCATCACGCGGTCCGCGGCACGTGGTCCGGCCAGGAGGGGAGCCGGACGACCGCCCGCAGGGAGACGGCCTTGACCACGGTGACGGCCGCGGCCAGGAGCGCCGGACAGACCGGTGTTTCCACGGCACCAGGACGCAACACGAAAGGCCGCCCCCACCGGCTGATCATGACGACAGACGGCGGGACGGCCAGAGAACCAGGCGAGAACTACTGCCGGTAGCCCTCCACCTCACTAGCGGAACGGGGATGAGCGGCCTCGGGATCGGCACCGAACTCCCGGGCGGCACGCCGCTGCCGCAGAAGATCCCAGCAGACGTCGAGATCCTCCTCGATACGGCGCACCCGCGCGGCAGCCTGAGCACCACCCACGCCCCGAAGCTCGTGCTCCTCCTCGATCATCGCCTTGATGCGGTGCAAAATCTGATCATCTTCGCCCATAAGACGCATCTCCCCGCTCACACCCGATCCAACCGCCGAACAGCGCAGGCCAGAGCATTATTTGGCACACCCCGAATGTCAGACCCCCCGGCTAACGTCGACCCATGCGACCCGCACAACTGCTCCCGCTCACCGTGCAGGAGTCCGTCGACAACTACGTCGAACTCGTCCACGCCAAAATGGCCACCGGACAACTCTCCCCCGCCACCGCCGAGCTGTACGCACGCGACGTCGCCACCTTCGCCCGCCTCGCCGGACCCGAACGCATCCTCGACGACCTCACCGGCCAGGACCTCGACACCATCCTGCTCGCCTTCGCCCGCAAACCCGACGGACGCAGGACCGAACCACGCCCCGGCCTCCAAAGCGCCGCCTCCCAAGCCCGCTTCCGCCGCTCGGTCTCCGCGTTCTTCCGCCACGCCGCCCTCACCGGCTGGGTCCAGCTCGACCCCATGCCCACCAGCACCGTCCACGCCCGCGAACGCGGCGGACTGCGCGCCGAACGCCGCGCCCTCACCCGCGAACAGGCCGGCGGCCTCGTCACCGCCGCGGCCACCCTCGCCACCGCACCCACCACACCGTCCACCCGCGACGACCAGCGCACCGGCCACCGCGACGCCCTCATCGTCCTGCTCCTCGCCACACTCGGCCCCCGCGTCTCCGAACTCGTCAAGGCCGACATCGAGCACTTCTACACCGGCGACGGCATCCGCTACTGGCGGATCTTCGGCAAGGGCGGCCACACCCGCGACGTCCCCGTCCCCCGCCCCGTCGCCACCGTCCTCGACTCCTACCTCACCGACGGACGCCCACCCCTCGACCGCGGCCGCGAACCCCGGGCCCTCCTGCTGTCCTGGCGCGGCAACCGCCTCAACCGCGGCGACGTCCAGGCCGTCATCAACCGCGTCCTGGCCAAGGTCACCCCGGCCGACCGCCGCTCCGTCACCCCCCACGGCCTGCGCCACACCACCGCCACCCACCTCCTGGCCGCCGCCACCGACATGGACGCCGTCCGCCGTGTCCTCGGCCACTCCGACCTCACCACCCTCACCCACTACCGCGACGAACTCCCCGGCGAACTCGAAGCCGCCATGCGCGCCCACCCCCTCCTCGACCCCACCGGCACCGCCACTGACCTGTAGCCTCACCCCCAAGCCCGCCCACGACCGTCCCCGGCCCACCAGACTCGAACGACATGAGACCCGGAACACCGACCCTGATCATCGTGAGCGGAGCACCCGGCACCGGAAAGACCACCCTCGCCAGGGAACTCGCCCGCTCTCTCGGCTGCCCCGCGATCATCCGGGACGAGATCAAACAGGGCATGGCCCTGTCCACACCCGGCTACACACCCCAGGACACCGACCCCCTGAACCCACCGGTCCTCGACGCCTTCTTCGACACCCTCGGCGTCCTGCTCCGCGCCGGGACGACCGTCATCGCCGAAGCCGCCTACCCCGACCGGCTCTGGCGCCCCGACCTCGAACCACTCGCCGACCTCGCAGCACTGCGGATCCTCCAGTGCACCGCCGCACCCGCCGTGGCCCACGCCCGGATCGCCCACCGCACCACCCGCTCCGGCACCGAACCGCCCACCCCGGCCGCGGGCACCTTCACCACCGCGTCCTTCACCCCGATCTCCCTGAAGGCCCCCGGGCTCCTCGTCGACACGACCGACGGCTACCGGCCGGGCCTCCCCGACCTCCTCACCTTCGTCACCACCACCCGTTAAAGGAAGGGGCCATCTGCCGGGCTCAGTCTGGCGAACATGCCGATCACCCTCCCCCCGCACACCGGCAGCGGCGGCCTCATCGCGGCCGCCGACCGCGAGACCCCCACCACCCTCCTCAAGCTCATCCGTGAGGAACACCGCCCCACATGGCACGATTGACCACGTGACCAGCAAACCGACCCCGGAACAGCACCTACGCGACCTCGCGCGCCTCCGCCGCGTCCGCGACCGGATCGACCGCGAGTACGCCCAGCCACTGGACGTCGAAGCACTCGCCCGCGGCGTGCACATGTCCGCCGGTCACCTCAGCCGCCAGTTCCGCCTCGCCTACGGCGAATCCCCCTACGGCTACCTCATGACCCGCCGCATCGAACGCGCCATGACCCTGCTCCGCCGCGGCGACCTCAGCGTCACCGAGGTCTGCTTCGAAGTCGGCTGCTCCTCCCTCGGCACCTTCAGCACCCGCTTCACCGAACTCGTCGGCATGCCCCCCAGCGCCTACCGCAAGCAGGCCGCCGACGCCACCGAAGGCATGCCGCCCTGCGTCGCCAAACAGGTGACCAGACCGATCAGAAATTGAGAAGCGCACCTGACCGAACGACAACTAGCGTGACCGGCATGGACCTCTCCATTCACCAGACCTATCTCCCCCACGACGACGCCGACGCCGCCCTGGCCTTCTACCGCGACACCCTCGGCTTCGAAGTCCGCAACGACGTCGGATACGACGGCATGCGCTGGATCACCGTCGGCCCGCCCGGACAGCCCGACACCTCCATCGTCCTGCACCCCCCGGCCGCCGATCCCGGCGTCACCGACGCCGAACGACGCACCATCACCGAGATGATGGCCAAGGGCACCTACGCCGGCATCAACTTCGCCACCCCCGACCTCGACGCCACCTTCGAACGCCTCCAGGCCGGCGACGCCGAGGTCGTCCAGGAACCCACCGAACAGCCCTACGGCATCCGCGACTGCGCCTTCCGCGACCCCGCGGGCAACCTCATCCGCATCCAGGAACTCCGCTGACCGTCCTCACGGACGCCAGATCACCAGCTCGATCTCCCGGGTCCGCTCCGCGAACAACCCCCCGTCCGAGGCCCCCATCAGGAGCCCGCGCAACTCCGCCTCGAAGACCGGACGGCCGGAGCCGAACAGATGCGGCGTCGAACCGCTGAGCGAGAAGACCGCGGCGACGATCTCCTCGACACTCCGGGCCACGACCACGCCACCACCGCACCTGACGCGGACCGGCCCCCGGTAACCCGCCTCGATCATGATCTCCTGCTCGCCTGACGGGGTCCCGCTGGGCAGGAAGCCCCGCCCAGCCCTGCGGACCGGACCCAGATGGCGGGCGACGAGTTCCTGGATCCGATCCCAGGGCGGCCGCGGATGCGTAAGGCCGTCCTCACCGTCGACCCCCTGGTGGGTGCTCGCACTGACGTGCACCCAGACGCCGTCCGGGGCGAGCAGGCCACGAACGCGCCCTGCGACGACGGCCCGGTCCATCCAGTGGAAGGACTGCGCGAACACCACCACCCGGAAGGGGCCCAGATCCGACGGCAGCTCCTCGGCCCGCAGATGCCGCCACTCGACGTTCGAAACGCCCAGCTCACCGCACCGCCGGGACGCCTCGGCCAGCATGTCGCGGTCGGCGTCCACGCCCACGGCCGAGGCGAACAACGGCGCCAGCACCCCGGTCAGCGATCCCGGCCCGCAACCGACATCGAGCAGCCGCCCCTGCCCGTCGAGCCCGAGTTCCTCGGCCAACACGGTGGCGACGACCGCCGGATACGGCATGCGCCCTACCGCATAGTGCTCCGCGCTCCCGGCGTACAGCGTCTCGTCCCACTCCCACCCCGAATCCACCCCGCGATGCTACCGACCTGCTCCGCCGGTTCTGGTTGATGAGTCTTCAGTCCGTTATCAGGTCTAAGGGGGGAAGGCACTGCCATCGCCCTGGGCCTTTACACAGTAAGGTTCTTAATGATCAGAGCCGTGAACGGAGCGCCCAGGGCTATTTGATCAAGAGCCACTGCTGGACGTCGAGATAGCCCGAGCGGAAGCCCGCTTCGGAGTAGGACAGGTATAGCTCCCACATGCGGCGGAACGTCATGTCGAAGCCGAGGGCGTCGACGCTCTCGGCCGAGGCGGTGAACCGCTCGCGCCACAGGCGAAGGGTACGGGCGTAGTCCCGGCCGAAGCCGTACCGGTCGGCGACCCACAGGTCCGTCGCGGCCACACAGCCCTCGACGGCCTCCACCGACGGGATCAGCCCGCCGGGGAAGATGTACTTCTGCACCCAGGTGTGGGTCTTGCGCGACGCCAGCAGCCGATCGTGCGGCATCGTGATCGTCTGGATCCCCGCCCGGCCGCCCTGCACCAGCAGGCCGTCGACCGTCGCGAAGTAGACCGGCCAGTACCGCTCGCCCACCGCCTCGAGCATCTCCACGCTCACGACCGCGTCATAGGCGCCCTCGACCTCGCGGTAGTCGCACAGGTCGATCCGGATCCGGTCCGACAGCCCGGCCCGGGCCGCGCGGCGCATCGCCAGCTCCCGCTGCTCGGACGACAGGGTGATCGAGCGGACCGTCGCCCCACGCGAGGCCGCCCGGATCGCCAGCTCGCCCCAGCCCGTTCCGATCTCCAGCAGCCGGGTGCCGGGACCGGCCTGGACGGCGTCGAGCAGCCGGTCGATCTTCCTGTGCTGGGCGGCCGGAAGCTCCGGCCAGACCGGATCGGCGCCGTCGAACAGGGCACTGGAATAGGTGAGGGTCTCATCCAGGAACAGTGCGAAAAGGTCGTTCGACAGGTCATAGTGCCGGCTGATGTTCCGGCGGGCGCCTTCGGGGTCGCCGTCCTCGCTCATGGGCGGCCGGGGAAGGACCAGCGGCCGCAGGGCCGCGAGACCGCGCGGCACCAGGCCGCCCATCCGGCCGGCGAAGACCGTCAGGACCGCCGGAAGGTCGTCGGCCTCCCAGTCCCCCGCCATGTAGGCCTCACCGAACCCGATCAGCCCCTCGGCGCCGAGCCGCGCGAAGAACGCCTCGGGTCGCACGATCCGCAGCTCGGGACCGCCCGTTCCCAGACGCTCGCCCCCGGCCATGCTCACCCGGACGGGCAGATCGGCGACCGCCCGGCGGAACAGCCAGCGGGCCGCCCTCGCCCGGTACCCCGCCCGGGGCACGCGCTGAAGGGCCGGCCAGCGTTCATCGGTCAAGACGGTCATGAGTGGACTCCTCACGTGGAACGACGGGGACACCCCGCAGGAACAGCCGGATCCCCTGGATCCGGATCCGGATCGCACCGGCCAGCGGCGCCCACGGATGCCGCACGGCCATCCGCAGCAGCGACGGCCAGGTCGCGGGCCGCCGCACCCCCCGCACCGAAGCGGTGAACGGAGGCCCCTCCGGAAGATGAAGCGTGATGGTCAGCGCCAGCCGCTCGTCCGGCTCGGGCAGCGACAGCCGGTACCAGCCCTCCACGGCGTGGAAAGGCGAGACATAGAACTCCTTGTCCGCGCGGGCCGAGCCCCGCTCGTCGGTGCGGACCAGGTAGCGGTGGCTACCGCCGTAGGTGTTGTGGACCTCGGCGACCACGCAGACGAGCGCTCCGTCCGGGTCGTGGCACCAGTAGACGGTCAGCGGATTGAACACGTGGCCGAGGACCCGGGCGTGGGCGAGCATCAGCACCCGGCCGCCGCCGAGGTCCACCCCGGAGGCCGCCAGATAGCCGTCCAGCTCCTCGCGGGTCGCGTCGAACCTGGCCAGCGGGCCACGGGCGGGCGGGGAGTCGAGGTCGATGAGCCACAGGTAGCTCTGGTAGGCGAAGGCGTGCCGCACCGGCGCGGACCTCGCGTGCCGGATCACGCACTCGTACAGTGCCGGGGTCACCATCGCGCGCCCAGCGCCGCGGCCGCGGCGACCCCCGACCGGCATCCGTCCTCGTGGAAGCCCCACCCGTGGTAGGCCCCGGCGAAGGCCAGGGCCGGCCCGTTGAGCGAGGGGAGCAGCGCCTGGGCGGCGACGGCCTCCCGGGTGAAGACCGGGTGCTCGTACTCCATCCGGGCCAGAACCCGGTCCGGCGCGATGTCGGCACCGAGCGAGACCAGGTAGCGGCCGGGGCCCGGCAGCCCCTGCAGCCGGTTCATGTCGTAGGTGACCCTGACCCGGTCGGCGGAGGTGTCGCAGGCATCCATGGCGTAGTTCCACGACGCGCGCGCCCCCGCGGCCCGCGGCAGCACGGACGCGTCACCGTGCAGCACCGCGGTGTTGGGCGTGTAGGTGAACGCGCCGAGGATCTTCTCCTCGGCCGGGGTCGGATCGGCCAGCATCCGCAGGGCGTGCGCCGGGTGGGTCGCCACGACCGCCGCGTCGAAGGTCTCGGCGCCGCCGGGGGTGCGGACCTCGAGCCCGGAGTCACCGCGGACGATCGCGGTGACGGGCGTCGAGACGCGCACCGAGTCCAGCCCGGCCGCGACGCGCTCCACGTAGGTCCGCGATCCGCCGACGACCGTCCGCCACCGCGGAGAGCCGGTGATCGAGAGCATCCCGTGGTTGGCCAGGAACACGAACAGGTGCCGGGCCGGATAGTCCAGCGCGGTGCCGGGGGCGCAGGACCACACGGCGGCGACCAGCGGGGTCACGAAGTGCCGGACGAAGTAGGGGGTGAAATCCTCGGCCGCCAGGAACTCCCGCAGCGTCGTCTCATCCGTGCCCGTGGCCAGCAGCGCCCTGGCCCTCCGGTGGAACCGGGGGACCTGGGCGAGCAGCCGGGCGTAGCGCGGCGAGACACGGCGGCGCGCCAGCAGCCCCGCCGCCCCGCGCGCTCCCGCGTACTCCAGACCGCAGCCCGCGCACGACACCGAGAGGCTCATCTCGGTGTCGCGGGTGGCGACCTCCAGCTCCCGGAACAGCCGCGTGAGATGCGGATAGGTCCGGTCGTTGTGCACGATGAAGCCGCTGTCGACGCCCTGGCCGTCCAGGTCGTGGGTGTGGGCGTGGCCGCCGAGGCGGTCGTCGGCCTCGAACAGCGTCACCTCGCCCCGCTCACGCAGCAGGTGCGCCGCCGTGAGACCCGAGACACCGCTGCCGACCACCGCGAATCGCATGGAAACTCCTCTCTTCCGTCATTCGTCACCGCGGCCTCCGCGGATGGGTCGCGGATCGGGTGGTGTGGCTCACAGGTGGTGACGCAGCGGAAGATCGGCGGGGAACGGCTCCAGGAAGGTCTGGTCGGCCAGGTAGGCGTGGTCCTCACCCTCGGCGTTGTGCCGCAGCAACGCGATCGGGACGCTCAGCGGAGCCCGTCCCTGCCGGTAGTCCTCGATCGCCTCGACGATCCCGTGGCGGCGGCTGCCGTTCAGCCGGTCGCTCATCGGGCCCAGCACGTGGTGCAGGGCGTTGACGTTCCTGCCCCGCCCGGCCCTGGTCGCGAAGGCCGCCAGGAACACCGCCCGGTAGTCGGCCGCCAGGTCGGCGTGCGGCCGCACTCCCGCCTGGGCGACGATCCTGCCGCTCTCCCGGTACCGGACCGGATCATGGGCGAGGATCTGCAGCTTGTGCCTGCTGTGGAAGGCCACCAGGTCGCCCGGCTTCCAGTCGGAGTCCAGGAACTCCCGCAGCCGCGCCCCCGCGAAGATCCTCTCCACGAAGTGCTCCCGCAGGCCGGAGTCGTTGAGCCGGCCGTCCTCCTCGACCGGCAGCAGCGGAAACTCCTCGGTCAGCCGGCTCGCGAACAGACCGCGGCCGCGCCGGTCGACCGGCTGTCCGTCGGTCCGCTCCCCGTCGTCGCCCGAGGCGTACCGCGGGACGCCGTGCAGCGCGCAGCTCGGCGACCGGCTCTTCAGCACGTAGCCGTCCAGGTCGGCGAGGCCGGGCAGCCGCTCGTCGGCCAGGGCGTGCATCGCCGCGGTGTGGTCCGGCGTGCCCTCCTTGCCGACGAGGTGGCCGTCGGTGCGGAGCCGGATCGTCGGCCGGGGAGCGCCCAGCCCGATCTCGATCTCGGGGCAGACCCGCACCCAGTCGACGTAGCGGTCCAGCTCGTCGGTGAGGAACCGGCATCTGCTGTGACCCGCGTTGTACCGCACGGGATCGCCCAGCAGACAGCTCGAAGCGCCCAGGAGCGGCCGAGCGGTCACAGCAGCTCTCCGAGCTTGCGCAGACCGCGCGCGGTGCGGGCCTTGACGGTGCCCAGCGGCACGTCCAGGCGTGCGGCGATCTCCCGCTGGGTCAACTGCCCGAAATGGGCCAGTTCGATGGCCTCTCGCTGTGGCCTCGGCAGCCGCGCGAGCGCGCAGCGGACGTCCCTCGCCAGCTCGACGGCCGAGGTCCCGTCGAAGGCGCCGTCCCGCTCCACCAGCGGAACCTTCCTGCGTGAATGCCGGGACTCCGCCCTGAGCTGGTCGATCGCGCGCTTGCGGGTGATCCCCATCAGCCAGGCCTCGAGGCTCAGGCCCGGGTCGTAGGCACCGCGGCAGCGCCACAGCTCCACGAACACGGCCTGGGCCACGTCATCGGCGGCGTCTGCCGGCACCCACCAGCGGGCGTACCGGCGCACCATCGGCCCGAATCTGGCATAGCACTCGGCCAGGGCCCCCTCCTCGCCCCGGTGCAGACGCTCCTCGAGCCGCGCCTGATCTCCGCTAAACTTATGCATAACTTGTTCATAGCTGGAGATTGAGAGAGCGCGCAACCCGAAGACGTAAAATGTTGGGACTAACCGAGGCCGAGCGCGGTCTCCACTTCGTCGACCGCGCCCACCAGCGTCAACGGCCGCGAAACGCCCTCCGGAAGCTCACCTGCCCAGCCGGGACCCCCCACCAGCAACCGCACCGCCGGACGGTGCACGGGCAGCTCCGCCAGCCAGCCCGGATCACCCGTCTCCGCCGTCTGCGACCACACGAACACCGCCCCGGGGCCGATCCGCTCGATCGCGTCGGCCAGCGCCTTCGCCGGTGTGCGCGCCCCCAGCAGCCGCGAGGCGATCCCCGCTTCGGCCAGCGCCGCCGCCAGCGCGTACACCGGCAGGCTGTGCTGCTCCTCGGGAGCGCACGCCAGCAGCACCGGACGCGCGTTCCGCGTCACCGGCGGCTTCGGCACCTCCGCCAGGCACACCAGCGACTGAGCCGACAGCAGATGCTCGACCTCCACGCACTCGCCCGTCCGCGCCACCCGCTCCCCCACACTGCGCAAAACCGGCGTGACCACCTCATTCCAGGCGTTCACCACACCGTCCCTGCGGATCACCGTCCGCAGCAGCCCGTAGGCGACCGGCTCGTCCATCGCCATCGCCGCCCGCGCCAGCCGGCGCGCCTCGGCGTCGGCCGAACCCAGCGCCAGCCGCCGCCCGCCCTGCCCGTGCGCCCG
Organism: Actinocorallia longicatena; assembly: GCF_039534125.1. Taxonomy (NCBI): domain Bacteria; kingdom Bacillati; phylum Actinomycetota; class Actinomycetes; order Streptosporangiales; family Thermomonosporaceae; genus Actinocorallia; species Actinocorallia longicatena. Next base: position 75,707 of record NZ_BAAAUV010000010.1, read on the forward strand.
GCCGTCCGCCGGCGGGGCCGCCACCTCGCCGCCCAGCGCCGACCTGGCCGCCTCCGCCGGGGGCACCCCGTCCAGGATCAACTTCTGCATCGCCTGGAGACGCAGCACGTCCTGCGGGGTGTACCGCCGGTGGCTCCCGCCGCTGCGACGGGACGGACCGATCCCGTACCTGCGATCCCAGCTGCGCAGCGTCGAGGTCGCCACTCCCAGCCTGCGCGCCAGCGCGCCCACGCTCAGCCCCTCGTCGAGCTCCTCGGCCATGGCACCTCCCCGATCACACAGTAGGGCTCACCCGGCATTCGGACCCCGATATCACGGCGGTTGCAACCCAACGGCATCCGGGCTCCGAAGACCTGCCGATGAACACCACGATCATGCTCTTCACGAGGGACCTCCGCGTCCACGACAATCCGGCTCTGGCCGCCGCCTGCGCGTCCGGGACGGTCGTCCCGATCTTCGTCTGGGACACCGCGATCCTGGACGGCCCGTTCGCGGTCCCCAACCGGCTGCACTTCATCGGCGAGGCGCTCACCGATCTGCGCGCGTCACTGCGCGCCAGAGGCGGCGACCTCATCGTGCGCACCGGGGACCCCGCCACCGAGGTCGGCCGGATCGCGGAGGCCACCGGGGCCCGCGCCGTCCATCTGGCCGACGACCGCTCCACCCACGCCCGGCGCCGCCTGGCCGCGTTGCGGAGGCTCCCTCTCGCGGTCCACGCCCATCCGGGCACCACGGTCGTCCCGCCGGGAGCGCTCACCCCTGCGGGCGGCGACCACTACCGGGTGTTCACCCCGTACTGGCGGGCCTGGACCGCGGCAGGGCGGCGGCCGATCGCCGGCACCCCGGACAAGGTCCTGCTCCCGCCCGGCCTCTCCCCCGGAGAGATCAAGGTTCCCGGCGGACCCGGCTCCCCCGGACGCGCCCCCGGCGGCGAGGGCGCGGCCCGCGACCGGCTCGAAGCGTGGCTGTCCGGCGGCGCGGCCCGCTACGACGACGACCGTGACCGCCTGGCCGTGCCCGGAACCTCGATGCTCAGCGCCGCGCTCAGGTTCGGCTGCGTCTCACCGGTCGAGGTGGCCGACCGGGCCGAGGACCATCCCGGCTTCGTCCGGCAGCTCGCCTGGCGCGACTTCCACTACCAGGTCGCCGCGGCCTTCCCCGATCTGGCCACCCGCGACTACCGCGACCGCGAGGAGCCCTGGCGCGACGATCCCGAGGCCCTCGCCGCCTGGTGCGAAGGGCGCACCGGCCACCCGATCGTCGATGCCGGCATGCGGCAGCTCCTGCACGAGGGCTTCATGCACAACCGGGCACGCATGATCACCGCGTCGTTCCTGACCAGGAACCTCCGCATCGACTGGCGGCACGGCTATCGCCATTTCAACTCCCTGCTCACCGACGGCGACGTCGCCAACAACGCCGGCAACTGGCAGTGGACCGCCGGAACGGGCAACAACACCAGCCCCAACCGGGTGATGAACCCGCTCCGGCAGGCCGCGCGCTTCGATCCCGACGGCTCCTACGTCCGCCGCTGGATCCCCGAGATCGCCGCGCTGGAGCAGCCCTACCTGCACGAACCCTGGCGGACCCCGGCGGCCCTTCGGCGAAACCTGTCCTATCCGCCTCCGATCGTCGACCCCGACGACCTGAAACGGCCCGGCGCCTTTACGCAGTAAGGTTGTTCCAGGCCTCGGCGAGGAGCCCGTAGGAGCGCACGCGCTCCTCATGCCCGTGGGTGATCGTCGTGACGAGCAGCTCGTCCGCGCCGGTCACCCGCCGCAGGGTCTCCAGCCGTTCCACCACCGTCGCGGGCGATCCCACGAACTGGGTGTCGACCCGGTCGGCGACCAGGAGCCTGTCCTCCTCCGTCCAGACGTGCGCGGCGGCCTCCTCCGCGGTCGGATACGGGATGGCCCGCAGCTCCCTGCGGATGCTCCGCACCCACACCGGGTAGGGCGCGGCCAGCTCCCTCGCCTCCTCGTCGGTCGGCGCCACGACCACGTCCGCGGACACGCTCACATACGGCTCGGACAGCACGTCCGACGGCTTGAACGCCGCCCGGTAGGCCTCGACGGCCTCCAGCACGTGGGAGGGCGCCACGTGGTAGTTCGCCGCGAACGGCAGACCCCGCTCCCCCGCGACCCTGGCGCTCTCCCCTCCGCTCGAGCCGAGGATCCACACCGTCAGGTCCGAGTTCTCACCCGGCACGACGTGCGCCGGAACGCCCTCGGTGGCGAACGAGCCGTCGAGCAGGGCGCTGATGGCGTCCACCTGCTCGGCGAAGTCGGGCGACTCCGCGCCGGGCTGCTGGAGCAGCGATCCGAACAGCCGCACCACCGGCGAGCTCGCGAGGATGGAGAAGTCGAACGGCCTCGGCAGGAGCAGACCGTCCACGATCCTGGGCTCCTCGGCCGGCGGCGGGGCGGCCGTCCCCTCGTAGAGCTCTTTGCGGCGCTGTCCCGAGCGGCCGAGCCCGAGGTCGATCCGGCCCGGATACAGGGCGTCGATCGTCGCGAACTGCTCGGCGATGGCCAGTGCGGTCCAGTGCCCGGTCTGCACCGCGCCCGACCCCACCCTGATCCGTTCCGTCGCCGCGGCGACCAGCGCGATCAGTACCTGGGGCGCCGAGCTCGCCACGCCGGGCGCCAGATGGTGCTCGGCCAGCCAGTACCGCAGGTAGCCGAACTCCTCGGCCCTCCTGGCCAGATCGATCGTGTCGTGGAGCGCCTGTCCGGGTGTCCCCCCGGATTTGACGGGCGCGAGGTCGAGGATGGACAGCGGAACGGTCATGACGCGCCTCCGGTCAGGGGCCTGCGGGAAATCGGGGGGAACGCGTGGAGCCTCACAGCGGCTTCTCCATGCAGATCGAGAACGTCAGCCACTCGTACGGTGCGAAGACCGGGACGCGGGTGTAGCCCTCGCGCTCGTAGAGCCGGACCGCGTCGGGCTGCCGGTCACCGGTCTGCAGGATGATCCGTGCGGCGCCCAGGGCGCGCGCCGCCTCCTCCGCCCCCGCCAGCAGGGCCGTGGAGACGCCCTTGCCGCGGTGGGACGGGGCGACGTACATGCGCTTCAGCTCGACGTCCGGACCGGCGTCGCGCAGGGCCGCGTGGCCGACCGGCAGCCCGTGCTCGTCGTAGGCGACCCCGACGTAGACCACCTTCTCGGCCTGCACGCCGAGCGTGATCTGGAGCTCCTCGGCCCGGGCGGCGAACTCGGCGAGCCGGTCGGCGTACCGCAGCTCCATCTCCGCCTCCATCGCCCGGCGCAGCGCCTCGCCCGCCGGGTCGTCCCAGGCGGCCTCGCGGACCTCGATCCCGCTCACCGGGCCGTCCCCGTGTACCGGCTGAGCGGGCGGGGCAGGCCGAGCCGCTCGCGCAGGACCGTCTCCTGGTAGGAGGTGCGGAACGCACCGCGCCGCTGGAGTTCCGGCACGAGCTTTCCGCTGATCTCCGCGAGGTCCGTCGGCAGGACTCCCGGACGCAGCCGGAACCCCTCGTAGCCGAGCTCGCGCCAGTCGAGGATCAGGTCGGCCAGCTCACCGGCCGAACCGGTGAAGATCAGGGCGTCGGAGAAGAGCTCCGCGCCGTCGAGGTCGTCGAGCCTGGCCTTGCGCTCGGCCCCATCGAAGATCACCAGCACGTCGGCGAAGACCTTCAGCGGCTCGCCCGTGCGCACCACGGTCCGCTCCGCATCGCGGACCTGGCCGAGGATGGTCGCGGCCTGCTCGCGGGAGTGCGGTGTCACGTAGAGGACGTCGGCGGAGCGGGCGGCCAGCTCGTAGGGGACCACGTCATGGCCGAGGACCGTGACCAGCGGCTGGCCCTGCGGCGGACGCGGGGTGATCGACGGGCCGCGCACACTGAAATGCTCGCCCACGAAGTCGATGTAGTGGAGCTTGTCGCGGTCGATGAACCGGCCGGTGGCGGCGTCGCGGATCTCGGCGTCGTCCTCCCAGGAGTCCCACAGCCGCCGGACGACCTCGGCGAAGTCGGCCGCCTCGTCGAACAGGGTGCTGACGAAGCCCCAGTCGAGGGCGGCGGGGTCCAGCGGCGGGAACTCGCGGCGCCCGAAGTGGCGGGCGTCGACGTCCCGCCCGTGGACCTGCGGACGCCAGCCCGCCCTGCCCCGGCTGGCGTGGTCGAGGGAGGCGATGCCGACGGCCACGTGGAACGGCTCGGAGTGGGTGGTGCTCGTCGTCGGCACCAGGCCCAGATGGGTGGTGACCGGGGCGAGCCGGGCGGCCAGCAGGACCGCGTCGAGCCGGCCGCGCACCTGGTCGGTGCGGTCGTCGTGCCCCTCGAACCTCGATGACTGGAGCGCGAAGGCGTCCTCGAAGGTCACGAAGTCCAGCAGCCCGCGTTCGGCCTCCGCGGCCAGGCCGGCCCAGTACCGGGCCGAGAACAGCTCACGCGGCCTGGCGGCCGGATCACGCCAGGCGGCGGGGTGCCATCCGGCCCCGTCCAGGGCGGCGGACAGGTGCAGGGTCATGAAAGCTCCAGGTGGTCGCGCAGGGTGGTGCCGGAGTACTCGGTGCGGAAGACGCCCTTCTCCTGGAGGAGCGGGACGACCTGGTCGACGAAGGCGTCGATGCCGCCGGGCGTGACGTGCGGGGCGATGATGAACCCGTCGCAGGCATCGGTCTGGACGTGCTCATTGAGCTGGTCGGCGACGGTCGCCGCGGTCCCCACGAACGTCTGGCGGCCGGTGACCTCGACGGCCAGGTCCCGGATGGAGTAGCCGCGCGAGGCGGCGAGCTCGCGCCACTGCTTCACCACCGCGCCGCGGTCGCCGCGGAACTGGGCTCGGCCGCGCGAGACGCCCTCGCCGAGATCGGGCTCGACGTCCGGCAGCGGTCCTTCGGGGTCGTAGCCCGACAGGTCACGGCCCCAGATCGCCTCGAGGAACGACAGGGCGGTCTGCCCGGAGACCTGCTGCCGGCGGATGTGCAGGGCGCGTTCCTGCGCCTCCTCCCCGGTGTCGCCGAGCACGTAGGTGACGGCGGGGAGGATCTTCAGATCGGACGGTCGGCGTCCGTATTTGCCCAGCCGGTCCTTGACGTCCTTGTAGAACGCCCGGCCGTCCTCGAGCGTGCTGTGCCTGCTGAAGATCACGTCGGCGTCGGAGGCGGCGAACTCGCGGCCCTCCGGGGAGTCGCCGGCCTGGAGGATGACGGGCCGTCCCTGCGGGCCCCTGGGGACGTTGAACCGGCCGGAGATGGAGAACTGGGGACCCTCGTGGCGGAACTCGCCCGCCCCCTCGGTGACGAAGCGGCCGCTGTCGGCGTCGCCGATCAGCGCGTCGGGGCTCCAGGAGTCCCACAGTTCGCGGGCGGTGGCCAGGAACTCCCTGGCCCGGGCGTACCGGTCGGCCTCGGCGAGGTAGCCGCCGCGCCGGAAGTTCTCCCCGGTGAAGGCGTCCCAGCTCGTCACGACGTTCCAGGCGGCCCGGCCGTCGGACAGATGGTCGAGGGTGGCCAGCCGGCGGGCGACCTCGTAGGGCTCGTTGAAGGTCGAGTTGACGGTCGCGGCCAGGCCGAGATGGGTCGTGACCCCGGCGAGCGCCGACAGGACGGTCAGCGACTCCGGGCGGCCCACGACGTCCAGGTCGTAGATCTTCCCCTTGAGCTCGCGCAGCCGCAGGCCCTCGGCGAGGAAGAAGAAGTCGAACTTGCCGCGTTCGGCGGTTCTGGCGAGCCGCTCGAACGAGGCGAAGTCGATCTGGCTTCCCGCCTCGGGGTCCGACCAGACGGTCGTGTTGTTGACCCCCGGGAAGTGCGCGGCCAGATGGATCTGCTTGGGCATCAGGCGTGCTCCTTGGGAATGAGGTCGGGCAGGACGTGCGGGTTCTCCGCGAGATGCAGGTACACGGACGTCACGCCGGGATGGACGTAGGCGGCGATCCGGTCGCGGAGCTCCTCGGGCGAGCCGTGCGGCCACAGCTCGTCCACGAGGTCGTCGGTCAGGTGCCGGGCGATGTCGTCGCCCCTGCCGAGCCATTCGTGGAAGGCCCGGTAGGGTGCCTGGCCGAGGATCCAGCCGAGGAAGCGGCGGCCCGCGGCGCGGGCTCGCTCGGCGTCCTCGGTCGGATGGACGAAGATCTTCACGACCAGTTCCTGGCCGGGCCCGAGCGGTCCGGCCGCCTCGACGATCCGCGGGACGTCGCCGGCGGCCAGCACATTCGTGATCGCGCCGTCGCCCTCCCTCAGTGACAGCCGCAGCATCCCCGGCCGCAGCGCCCCGACCAGCAGTTTCACCGGGGCTCCCGGAGGCAGGGCGGCGCGGAGCGAGCGGAGCGTGTCGCGGACGGTGTCGTAGGGCCTGACGTGCGGGAGGCCGTTCAGGGCGGTCACATGGGCGGGCACCGACGATCCGATGCCGAGCAGCACCTCGGCCCCGGACAGTTCCGCCAGGCTGAGCGCGGTCTGGGCGAGGACACCGGTACCACGCGTCTGGGCGGGCACCACGCCGGTCCCCAGCCGCAGGCCCGGTGACCAGGCGGCGGCAGCGGCGAGCGGGGTGAAGGCGTCGGTCCCGCCGCCCTCACCCGTCCAGACGTCGGAGTAGCCGAGATCGAGGAGCCGCTCGATCGTCTCGCGGCCCGCACCGGGCAGCGGGAGGTTGACCCCCCAGCGGATCGCGGTCACGAGGCGATCTCCTCGCGCAGCCGGGGCTCCGGCAGCCGGGGCACGGCGGCGAGCAGTTCCCTGGTGTAGTCGGCCCGGGGGGAGGCGAAAACCTCACGGACGTCGCCGGTCTCCACGATCCGGCCGTCCTTCATCACCGCGACCCGGTCGCTGACCTGGTGGATCACCCCGAGATGGTGGGAGATGAACAGGTAGGCCACCCCCAGTTCGAGCTGCAGCCGTGCCAGCAGCTCAAGGACCTGGGCCTGCACCGAGACGTCCAGTGCGGACACCGGCTCGTCGCAGACCAGGACGCGTGGCTTCGGTGCGAGGGCCCGCGCGATCGCCACCCGCTGCCGCTGCCCGCCCGACAGATGGCGGGGCCTGCGCTCCAGCAGGGCGGGATCGAGGCCGACGAGCTCCAGCAGCTCCCCCGCCCGGGCACGGCGGCTCGTCCGGGGCTCCCCACCGGCGGCCAGCGCCTCGTCCAGCACCCGCCGGACGGTGAATCGCGGATCGAAGGAGCCCAGCGGGTCCTGGTAGACGACCTGGATGTGGCGGCGCAGCTCACGGCGCTCGGTCCGGCTCAGCCCGTCCCAGGGGCGGCCGTCGATCTCGACCCGGCCCGTGTCGGGTTCGGTGAGGCCGAGCACCAGCCGGGCGGCGGTGGTCTTGCCCGACCCCGACTCCCCGACCAGGCCCAGGGTCTCTCCCGCGCGCAGCTCGAAGGAGACCCCGTCGACGGCGGTCCGCCCCTTGAACGTCTTCACCAGGTCCCGCGCCTCGATCACGACCGGACCCTCGACCGGCGGCCGTTCCGCCCTGTTCTCGGCCCTCGGCACGGCGGCCAGCAGGGTGCGGGTGTACTCGTGGGCGGGCTCCGCCAGCACCGTCCCGGTCGGCCCCTGCTCGACCACGATGCCGTCACGCATCACCAGCACCCGGTCGGCGACCTCGGCGACGACCGCCAGGTCGTGGCTGATCAGCAGCAGGGCCGTGCCCGCGGCTTTCCGCTCGGCCAGCAGCCGCAGGATCTGCGCCTGCACGGTCACGTCGAGCGCCGTGGTCGGCTCGTCGGCGATGAGCAGGTCGGGGTCGCAGGCGATCGCCGAGGCGATCAGCGCCCGCTGCCGCAGCCCGCCCGACAGCTCGTGCGGATACTGCGCGGCCCGCGCCCCGGGCTCGGGCACCCCTACCTTGACCAGCAGCTCCAGAACCTTGTCTCCCGACTCCGAACGCGGCACGACCCGGTGGAGCAGCAGCGGTTCGGCGATCTCCTTGCCGATCGGGCGGAGCGGATCGAGGGAGACCAGGGCGTCCTGGAGGACGTAGCCGATGCGGGTGCCGCGGACCTCGCGCCACTGCTTCTCGCCGAACGCGAGGGCGTCGCGGCCGTCGATCCGCAGGGTCTTCGCGGTGACACGGGCGCCGTCGCCGGTCAGCCCGAGCAGGGCCCTGGCGGTGACGCTCTTGCCCGACCCCGACTCGCCGACGATCGCGACGGCCTCCCCCGGCTCGATCGTCAGGGACACGCCCCGCACGGCGGCGACGTCCCCGAAGGAGACCTCGAGTCCGGACAGTTCGATCAGGCTCATGACGGCCTTCCTTCCAGGCGGCGTTGCAGATGACGGCCGACGACGGTGATCGACAGGACCGTCAGGGAGATCGCCAGGCCGGGGAAGACCGCCACCCACCAGGCGACGGCGAAGTAGTCCCGCCCGGCCGAGAGCATCGCCCCCCACTCCGGGGCGGGCGGTTTCGGCCCGAACCCGAGGAAGCTCAGCGACGACGCGGCGACGATCGTCAGGCCGACCTCGATGGTGGCCAGCACCAGCAGCGGCACGAACGCGTTCGGCAGCACGTGCCTGACCACGATCGCGATCCGCCCGAGCCCCAGGGAGGTCGCCGCCTCCACGTAGCCCGACCGTCCGATCAGCTTCGACTGCACCCGGACCAGCCGGGCGTAGCTCGGCATCAGGTACAGCGCGATCGCGAAGATCGAGTTGAGGGTGCCGGGTCCGGCGATCGTGAAGACCAGCAGCGCCAGCAGCAGCGTCGGCAGCGACTGGAGGACCTCCACCAGCCGCATGGTCGTCTCGTCGGCGAACCGTCCGCCGAGCCCCGCGACGAGCCCGAGGGCCGAGCCGACCAGGACGGCGAGCCCGGTGGCGCCCAGCCCCGCCAGCAGCGAGGGACGGGCGCCGTAGACGATCCGCGTGAGCAGGTCCCGGCCGTTGGCGTCGGTGCCCAGGAGATGATCGGCGCCCGGTCCCTGGAGCGCGGACACCGCGTCGGCGGCACCGGGATTCCCGCTGGTCAGCAGGCCCGGCACGACGGCGGCGACCACGACCAGCCCCACGAACAGCGACGCCCCCCACACGCCCGGCCGCAGCGCCCTGCGCCGCCGCGGAGGGGCGAGGGCCACGGCCGTCATCGCGCACCCCGCAGCCGCGGGTCGATGATCAGGTAGGCGAGGTCCTGCAGGATGTTGACGGTCACGAACACGACCGAGGTGAGGACCACGACGCCCAGCACGACCGGCAGATCCTTGCCCTCGACCGCGTGCAGGATCAGCTGGCCCATGCCGGGACGGGAGAAGACGGTCTCCACCACCACGAGCGAGCCGAACGTCATCCCGAACAGCCAGCCGACCAGCGTGACGAGCGGCAGCAGCGCGTGCCGCAGGGCGTGCCGGACCCGGACGAAGGCGTCGGAGGCTCCGCGGGCCCTCGCGGTCGCCACGAACGGCTCGTCGAGCGCGAGTTCCAGCCCCTCGCGCAGCACCTGCGTGAAGATGGCCATCAGCGGGACGGCCACCGCGACCGCCGGGAGGACGAGCGAGGAGGCACCGTCCGCCCCGGCGGCCGGGAACCAGCCGAGCTTGAAGGAGAAGATCGTGAGGAGCAGGATCGCCGCCCAGAAGGCGGGGATCGACACCCCGATCAGCTCCAGCCCGGAGGACAGGGAGCGCACGCTGCGGCGGCGGTGCGCGGTCAGCAGCGCGACCACGATCGAGACCGCGAAGGCCAGGCCGACGCCGACGAGGCTGAGCTGGATCGAGGAGCCCAGCTCCCGCCCGACGGCCCCGGTGACGCTATCGTGCAGCTGGTAGGAGTGGCCGAAGTCGCCGCGGGCGATCCGGCCGAGGAAGTCCGCGTACTGCTCCGGCACCGGCCGGTCCAGCTTCAGGTCGCTGACGATCTGGGCGCGGGCCTCGGGGGTGACCGGAGCCGTCCCGAGGATCGCGTCGATCGTGCTGCCGGGTGTCAGCTGGAGGACCGCGAACGCCACGGTGATCGCGCCCCACAGCACGAGCAGCGAGGAGCCCAGCCTGATCAGGACGGTTCTCACTTGGTGACCCAGGCGCCGTAGAAGGTCGGGTAGGCCTGCGGCTCCCAGGTGATGCCGTGAACCTTCTTCGACGCCCCGAGCACGTAGTTGAACACATAGACGGGGAAGACGACCGCGTTGTCGGTCACCTTCTGCTGGACCTTGGCGTACAGCTCCGCCCGCTCGGCGTTGTCGGTGGTGCCGAGAGAGCCGGCGAGCCAGCCGTCGACCTCCTTGTCGGAGTAGCGGGATCCGTTCTGGCCGAAGAACGTGGGGGTGGTGATGCTGGAGGTGTCGAACAGGTTGCGCAGGGCGTCGCCGTCGGCCCGCTGCCAGGAGAAGTCGGCCAGGTCGTAGTCGCCCTTGGCGAACCTCGGCACGTACTCGGCGACGGTCGCGTCCTGGAGCTGGAGGTCGAAGCCGATCTTCTTGGCCTCGGCCTGGACCTGCTCGGCGAGGGTGGCGCGCTGCTCGCGGGCGAAGGCGCGCACGAACGTCCAGCGGACGGTGAGGCGCTTGCCGTCCTTGGTGCGGAAGCCCTCTCCGTCGCGGCCGGTCCAGCCCGCCTCGTCGAGGAGCTTGTTCGCTGCCGCGGCGTCGTACTTCCAGGCCGTCTCCGTGGCCTTGTCATAGCCCTGGGTCGCGGGCGAGACGGGGCTCGCGGCCGGCTGGAAGATGCCGAAGTAGAGCTTGTCGATGACGGTCTTGAAATCGATGCCGTCGCGGAAGGCCCGGCGGACCTTCGCGTCGGTGAAGACCCCGGCCGTAGTGTTGGGGTAGTAGTTGTAGTTGCCGCCGGGCGCCTGCCGGGTCTCCAGGGTGAAGCGCGGGTCGGCCTTGATCTGCTTGACGTTCACCGGCGGGACGCTGGCGATGCCGTCGACCTGGCCGCTGGTGAGCGCGCCGAGCCGGACCGAGTCCTCCTGGAGCACCTTGAGCTCGAGCTTGTCGAGCCGGGCCGGGCCCGTGTGCGACGAGCCCTCGGGCGCCCAGTCGTAGTCGGGGTTGCGGTGGTAGGTGATGCCCTGGTGCGGGGTGAAGGCGTCGATGACGAACGGGCCCGAGCCGATGACCTTCTTGGCGAGGGCGTCGGGCCCGGCCTTCAGCGAGGTCGGCGACTCGATGCCGAAGTAGGCGGTGGCCAGGGCCGCGAGGAACGGCGAGTGCGGCTTGGAGAAGGCGACCTTGACGGTGTGCTCGTCGATGACGGTCGTCCCCGCGTAGGGGGTGATGAACCCGGCTGCGAGCTGCGACTTGGTCTTCGGGTCGACGATGTGGTCGAGGTTGGCCTTGACGGCCTCGGCGTCGAAGACGGTGCCGTCGCTGAACTTCACGCCCTCGCGGAGCTTGAAGGTGTAGGTCTTCTGGTCGGCGGAGATCTCCCAGGACTTCGCCAGCCAGGGGTGGATCGTTCCCTTGTCGTCGAGGGAGACGAGGGAGTCCAGCACGGGCCGGGTGAACAGGCCGGTGATGTCCTGGGGGCTGGCGTGCGGGTCGAGGTTGGTCGGCTCGGTGTTCACCGCGTAGACCAGCGTTCCGCCGTTCACCGGGGCGCCTGCGGTGTCGGGCTTCGTGTCGTCGGAGGTGCCGCCGCAGGCGGCGAGTGCGAGGGCCGCGGCGGAGAGGACGGCGGCGGAGCGGAACAGCGTCATGGGGGGTCAAGAGCCTTTCGGAGGTGGCGGCGCGCAAAACCTAGTATCAAAGTAGGAAATGTAGGTTTAAGCGTCAAGCAATCTCCGGAAGAGATTTTTCCGTGGCTCAGCGGCCGTTGCGCGGGCACAGCCCGGCGGCGACCTCATGGAGGGCCTCGGCGAGCGCGCCGACCTGCGCTTCCGTCAGCCGATCGAAGATCATGGACCGGAGGTCCCTGGCATGCCTCGGTGTGATCTCTTCCACGAGCGCCAGGCCTTCGTCGGTCGCCACGGCGATGGTGACCCGGCCGTCGCCCGGGCACGACCGGACCTCGACGAGCCCCCGGCGCAGCAGCTTGCCCATCCGGTGACTCAGCCGGCTCTGCGAGACGTTCATCGCCTCGGCCAGATCCGTCAGCCGCACCCCCTGCGGCGACTCCACCAGCGACGCCAGCAGGCCGTACTCGATCTGGACGAGCCCGTACTCCTTGAAGGTGCGTTCCAGCGCGGGCAGCCCGAGCGTGGTCAGCACCCGCAGGCTGCGCCAGACGGTCTCCTCATCCGGATCCAGGGTCCCGGGCACCTCATCGGCCATGGCCGAAGCGTACGGTGTGCTTATTTCCAACTTTTCCGGTATGAATATCAGGAATCTTGGAGGCCCCCTTGCCGACGGCCGTCGCCGCACCCCCCGCAGCCCATCCGCGGACGAAGATGTTCGTCCTTCTCGGCGCGCTCACCTCCGTGGGCCCGCTCGCCATCGACCTCTATCTGCCCGCGCTCCCCCGGCTCGCCCACGATCTCGGCACCGACGCCTCGGCCGCCCAGCTCTCCCTCACCGCGTTCATGGTCGGTCTCGGCACCGGCCAGGTCATAGCCGGGCCGCTCAGCGACGCGTTCGGCCGGCGGCGTCCGCTGCTGGCCGGGCTCGCCGCTTTCGCCGCCGTGTCCCTGCTCTGCGCCTTCGCTCCGCGCGTCGACGTGCTCATCGCCCTGCGCCTGGTGCAGGGCCTCACCGCCGCGACCGGGGTCGCGCTCACCAAGGCCGTGGTCCGCGACCTGTACACCGGCGTCGAGGCCGCCCGGTTCTTCACCATGCTGATGCTGGTCACCGGGCTGATCCCGCTGCTCGCGCCGGTCCTCGGCGCGCAGCTCCTGCGGGTGACGCCCTGGCCCGGGCTGTTCGTCGCGATGGCCGCGGCGGGAGCGCTGCTCTGGCTGATCGCGATCCTGCGCCTGCCGGAGACTCACCCGGTGGAGGCGCGGGTCGCCTCGAGGCCCGGCGCCGTGCTGCGGGCCCTGGTGACCGTCGGCCGCGACCGCCGCTTCCTGGCCTTCACCCTGACGGCCGGATGCGCCAGCGGAGCGCAGTTCTCCTATCTCTCCGGCTCCTCGTTCGTGTTCCAGGAGGTCTACGGGCTCAGCCCCCAGGGTTACAGCGCCCTGTTCGCGGTCAACGCCATCGGGATGATCGCCTCGGGCCAGATCGCGGGACGGCTGGCCGGGCGGGTCAGGATGCGCACGATCCTCGCCGCCGGCCTGGGCATCTCGGGCGCGGCCGGGCTGCTGGTGCTGGCCGCCGTCGTGTTCGGCTTCGGGATCGGGGTCGTCTCGCCCGCGTTCTTCCTGATGGTCGCCGGCCAGGGGCTGATCTATCCGATGGCGCTGACGCTGGCGATGTCGAGCCAGCCGACGTCACGGGCCGGTAGCGCCTCCGCGCTGTTCGGGCTCGTCCAGTGGGTGACCGGCGGGATCTGCGGACCGATCTCCGGGGCCTTCGGGCCGGGGACCGCGCTGCCGCTGGCCCTGACCGTCGCCGTGCTGGGCGTCGCGGCGTGCGTGGTCGGCCGCCTGACGATCACAGGATCGTGCGTCCCAGAGCCGACATCAGGAGGTCCGCCGCCAAGGGCAGCCCTGCCGGATCCACTCCCGTGAACTCGATGCCGAGCAGCCCCGGACGGGCCGCGACGGCCTCCATCGCCTGGTGGGTCTCGCGGTGCGACAGGCCCGCTCCCGACGTGTACACGTCGGCGTCGCAGAGCACGACGTAGCCGCGGGTGCCCGCGGTGGCGGCGTCCAGCGCCCTGCGCATCACCTCGCGCATCCCCCGGGCGTCGACGTCGACGATCGTGTGCACCGGGAGCGGGGTCTGCTTGACCAGCGCGGAGGCCTCGCGCAGCCCGACCACGGCGAGGTTCTCCGGCGCCAGCCGCGGCCGCAGCTCCAGCAGGGCGGGGAGCAGCTCGGCCCGGCCGGTCAGCCAGACCGCTCCGAGCGCGTCGGCCGTCGCGGTCAGCTCGGCGGGCAGTGTCGCGGTGGGACGCCCGGTGAACCGGACGGGCAGCCCGTCCGGGTCCACCGCGAACCCGAGTTCGGCCAGCCGTTCGGCGGTCTTCACCTCGGTCGTCCCCGGGCGCAGCGCGGGATCGGGCCGGAGCGCGATCGTTTCCGCGCGCGGCGGCGGCTGGTCGAACATCGGGACCTTTCGCACGTATTCGCTGGTCATCGCGGCGAGAAGGGCGCCGTAGCCCATTTCGAAGTGCAGGGTGCCGCCGACCACGGGGCGCGGCCGGACGTCGGTGACGTCGATGATGAGGTGGTCGCTCGAGGCGCCGAGGATCTCCAGGCCGGGCTCGACGGGCAGCAGCACCGAGGCGTCCACGTCCTCGCGGCCGATGTTGAGGATCCCCCGCAGCCGCTCGCCCCTGTCCTCGAAGCGCGGACGGCCACCGAAGGCGTCCACTCCCGTCTCCCCGATCGGCACCGACGGCTTCAGCTTGACCTCGACCAGGTCGCCGCCGAGCAGGAAAGCGCCCCGGTCGAGCTCCTCCCACGGCTCGTCGAAGAAGGTGTCCCGGCCGCCCTGCAGAATCGTCTCGCCGAGCCGCAGATTGTTGACGCCCGGCGGCATCCGGCCCTCGAGCAGGAACGGCAGGCTGCTGGAGTTCCCTCCGGAGACGTACTCCAGGGGGACACCGAACTCCCCGCGCACCCGCTCGGCGTAGCCGGCCAGCCGCCCCATGTTCTCCTCCGACGGCAGAACGGCGCCGAAGCAGGTCAGGTTGGTGCCGAGCCCGGCCAGCCGCACCCCCGGCAGCTTCAGGATCCGTTCCACCACCGGCATCAGGTCGTCGGGCCAGATGCCCTCGCGCAGATCTCCGAGGTCCACCATGAGGATCACCTCGTGGACCCTCGACCTGCGCTCGGCCACCCGCGACAGCTCTTCGATCGTGGCGAGCTCGGAGTTCAGGCTGATGTCGGCCAGCTGGACGGTCTCGTCGGCGAGCCGCGGCGGCGGGCTGCGCAGGAGCAGCACCTTCGCGTCGATCCCGGCCGCCCGCAGGCGCCGGATGTTCTCGAACCGCGACTCCCCGATGCCGATCACGCCACCGCGCAGCATGGCCCGGGCGACCTGCGGCATCCCACAGGTCCCCTTGGTCACCCCGAACACCCCGACGCCGGACCGCCCGCAGGCCCGCACGACCGCCCGCGCGTTCCGCTCGACCACGTCCAGATCCACCGTCACCCGCGGCGCCGCCATGAGCCCCCCGAGACCCGCCGACACGACCATCACTCAAAGCAACCGTAACATCACCCGACTGGCGGGACGTCAGGCGATCTCCCCATCAAGGCTCCGGCCTTGACATAGTAAGGTTCAGGCCCGGCGGCCTTTCCCTGCGGGCAGCACGGCCAGTAGCTCGGGGGTGAAGAACTCCGCCTCGTCGATGATTCCCGCGATCATGGCGAAGTAGGAGGCGACCAGCTCCGGTGAGTCGCTGATGGTGCGCAACAAGGTCAGCCGCGAATCGGGCACCTGGAGCCTCGCCAGCTCCAAGGTGCTCGTGTACGGCTCGTCCAGCACCTCCCGGAGCTCGTCCCCGTACCGTGCCAGGCGCCGGTCGAGACCGGCGGCGTCGGCGAAGTCCTGTCCCGCCACCGCGTCCGCGATCAGCTGCGCCTGGATCAGGGCGTTCGTGATCCCTCGCGCGGTGATCGTGTCCAGATGGTGCGCCGCGTCTCCGACCAGCGCCCATCCGGGGCCGTGAGGGCGGCGGAAGAAGTTCTGCTGGTTACCGGTTCCCATGAGCCGCCCGGCCTGCTCGGCGGCGCGCACCTGGTCGTGGAGTTCGGGCGCGCCCGCCTCGATGGCCGCGAGATGCCCGCTCATCGGATCTTTCCGCAGGTCCGCGAAACGGTCCTGCGGGAAATAGGTCGCCACCAGGGTGACGTCGCCGTGGGTCGGGATGCGGGCTATCCAGCTCCCCGGACGCTCGTGGTACCCGAACCCGGTCTCCACCCCGCGCCACGCCGAGTAGTAGACGCAGCTGGCCAGTGGATCCGACCTGGTGAGCGGAGCCCCGACCCGTTCGGCGATCCTGGAGTTCATGCCGTCGGCGCCGATGACCAGCCGCGCCTCGACGGTCTCCGTCACGTCCCCGCGCGACACCCGCACCCCGGTCACACGGCCGTCGCTCCACACCGGTTCACGGGCGCTCGTCCGGTCCGTGAACTCCGCTCCCGCCGCGACGGCGGCCCGCACGAGAAGGCCGTCCAGCACCTGCCGGCGCGGCGCGTAACACGCTTTCGCGTAAGCGGTCGCCGGTGCCGGAGCCGCCAGCCGCAGCCCGCCCACGTCGTAGGTGATCGTGTCCAGCGCGGGGCATCCCGAGGCGACGACCTCGTCGAGCACTCCCCAGCGCGCCAGCAGTGCCACGCCGGGCGGATGGATGTAGAGGGTGGACATGGTGTCCGACGGAAAGGCGGCCCTGTCGATGAGAAGGACCCTGTATCCCCGCTGCGCTAAGAGCAGCGCGGTACCGGCGCCCGCGCACCGGGCTCCCACGATGACGGCGTCGTACATGGGGGCCACCGTAGCCGCACGGCTCACCCGCTCACAATGAGGTCGTCCAGAGAGCCGACCGGCCGGGAAAAGGCGAAAGGCCGGTCGCCGGACCGGCCTCACCCCTTTTCGCGGACTCTCAGTGGTCCACCCATCCGTGGGACCGCGCGAGCGCGATCACCCGCTTCCTGATCTCGAGGATCTGCGAGCCAGGCAGGGCCGGGTCGGCCAGGAGCAGGGTCTCGGTGAGCTCGTGCGCGAGTTCCCTCTCCGACAGGACGTCGCACATGTCGTCGCCGTGCGGATCCGGGACGAACCTGCGCGTGTCCTGGCCGCGGCGGCCCGAGAGTTCGGCCCCGACCACGGAGACCCTGGACGCCTTCGGCCCCCGGTCGCCCTGGTCCGGGGTGTATTCCACGACGCTGCCCGCCACCATCAGGCTCTTGTCGACCAGGAGGTCATTGACGTGGACGAAAATGTCCTCGCCTCCTGAGTCGGGGGCCACGAACCCATACCCCTTGATCCGGTCGAATGAGACCACCGATCCCCGTGCCACCACCATCACTCGCATCCATCAGCCAGCCATCCACAATGTATGAGGCCATTTTACGGTCCCCGACGGCCCATCAAACCATTCCGACAGTGAGCAGCCGTCCCGCGATGTCCTCGACCAAGGCTTTTTCCCCGGCCCTGAGATAGAAATGACCGCCCTCGAAGACCCGATGCTCGAAGGCGCCGCTCGTCGCGGCCGACCAGGCGCGCACGTCCTCGACGCCCACCTCGGGGTCCCTGTCCCCGCCGTAGGCGGTGACAGGGACGGAAACGGCCGCCCGCGGGCCGGGCGGGTAGCTCGCCACGACCCGGTAGTCGGCCGCGATGGCGGGCAGGATCAGATCACGGATCTCCGGGTCCTCGTACAGCGCCATGTTGTCGTGGCCGAGTCTCCGGACCTCCGCCATGAGCGCCTCGTCGTCGGCGAGCCGTCCCGGCTCGAGGGGCCGGAGCCGGTGGGGCGGCACCCTGCTGGAGACGAACAACCCGGCGATCGGCGCCATCGGCGAGTCGTCCAGCCGGAGGACCAGCTCATGGGCGACCGAGGCTCCCATGCTGTGTCCGAAGAACACGACCGGCCGGTCCAGCAGCGGGCGCACCGCCCCGGCGAGACGGTCGACGAGGACGTCCATCCGATCGATCGGCCGCTCCCCCAGCCTGCTCTCCCGTCCCGGAAGGCAGGCCGCCAGGAGCTCCACGTCGCCGGGCAGATGTCTCGGCCACGTCCGGAAGGCGCTGGCGGCTCCGCCCGCGTGCGGAAAGCAGACGAGCCTCAGCCGTGCCCTCGGCGCGGCCGTGTAGGGCCGCAGCCACAGTGCGCTCTCACCGTTCATGTTCTCCCTCGCTCCACCTCGTCATCGTGTCCCTTCCCCTGCCCTCGGCGACGGCGTCCGCGATCGATCGCGCGAGCGGCACGGGATCGGCGCGGGGCAGCGGCGGGGCGTCCGGCCGGTCCTCCGCCAGCGACACCAGGCGGTTGGCCGCCGCCCGCATGTCCGGCACCGACAGCCGCCTCAGGCCCAGTTCACAGGCGGCCAGCAGCAGTCCGGGGGTGGCGAGGTTGTTGCTCAGGTCGTGCTCCAGCGCCGGGAGATAGACCGCGTCGAGTGCAGCGGCGTCCTCGGCTCCCACCTCGACGTCCGGATAGGACAGCGGAATGATGACCGGACCCGCGTTCATCCCGGCGAGGTCGGCCGCGCCGATCGGCGCACCGGACAGTCCGACGCACACGTCGGCGCCCCGCAGCGCGTCCCGCACCGAACCGGCGGGGCCGTAGGGGCCGGCCAGTGCGGCGAGTTCCGTCTTCTCGCCGGTGAGGCCCGCCCGCCCGGGACGGACGATCCCCGCCGAGTCGACCACCCTCAGCTCACCGGCCCCGAGGTCGTGCAGGAGCCGCGCCGTGCCCGTCCCGGCGGCGCCCGCGCCGACGACGACGACGCACAGTTCCCCGAGCTTGCGGCCGGTCCGCGCCACCGCCGTGAGCACCACCGCGGCGGCCATGGCGGCCGTGCCCTCCTCGTCGTCGTGGAGCACCGGGCAGTCCACGGGGCCACCGTCGAGCAGACGCCGCAGTTCGAAGCAGCGCGGGGCCGCGATGTCGACCATCAGGATCGCGTCGTAGTTGGACCGCAGCAGCTCCAGCGCCCGGACGTGCTCCCCGGACCCGGCCGGGGCGAGAGCCAGCGGAAAGGCGCTCATCGCGGTGGCGCGTTCGATCACGGCGCACTTGCGCTCCAGGATCGGACGCACCGCCTCGACGCCGAGGGCTCCGCGGCTCAGCACGGACGTGCCGTCGCTCAGGACCAGCACCCGGGGCCGATGCCCTCTGCCGTCCCCGCCCCTCGCGGACGCCAGGCGCAGCACCGAGCGGGTGACGTCGGCGAGCGACCGGGGATCCGCACGCGCCGGAGCCGCCTGTTCCCGTGGAACCATCGCCTACTCCTCGAACAGCGGACGCAGGTCGCTTCTTCTGAGCTTGCCCTGGGTGCTCTCGGGGAACGCGCTGACGACGCGCAGCTTCGACGGGTACATCGCGGTCGGCAGCATCAGCCGCAGGTCGCGCAGCAGCTCGCCTGCCGCGTCCGCACCGCGCGGGCTGATCACGGCCACGCAGATCTGTTCGCCGAACCCCTCCTGGGGGATACCGCAGACCCGGGCCCGCTCGATGTCGGGATGCCTCTCGACCCACGACTCGACCGTGCTCGGGGCGATCGTCTCGCCGCCGCGCCTGATGGCGTCGGAGTCGCGCCCCAGGACCGTGAGCCGGCCGTCGGGGCCGAATACGGCGAGGTCGCTCGTGAGATACCAGCCTCCGGGCCCGACGGGGTCGCCGCCGACATAGCCGAGCATCACGTTCGGCCCCCGCACCCGCACCCGGCCGGGGACGCCCGGAGCGGTGGGGACCCCGTCGGGGTCGATCGTCTCGACCTCGATTCCGGCCTGGGGGGGCATCCGGCCCGGCTCGTTCACGGCGCCGAGCACCTGGGTGCACGCATGGCCGGGGACCTCGGTCAGCGCGTAGGCCTCGATGACCGGGGCCGAGAACTCCGCCTCGAGCCTCGCGCGCTCCCGGGCGGGCAGCGCGTCGGAGGTCGAGCGGATCACCCGCGGGCGGAAGGAGGAGAACCACGAGGGCCAGGACCGCTTGGCGACCAGCATCGAGGCGTGCATCGTGGGCGCCGCGGAGTACCAGGTGATCTCGCAGCGCAGGGCCTCCTCCAGGAAGGCCAGGTCCGAGGAGTCGATGATGACCAGCTCACCGCCGCTGAGCAGCGGAGCGATCAGCCCTGCGGTGATCCCGTGGCCGTGGTGCAGGGGCATCATCGAAAGCCCCCGGTCGCCCGGGGTCAGCCCGAGCGAGCCGGCGATGAAGGCGCCGGCGGCCATGAGGTTCCGCTGGGCCAGCCGGACCCACTTCGGGTCACCGGTGGTGCCCGAGGTGCCCAGCAGCAGGGCCGGGTCACCGGCCCATCGGCACGGCACCTCGTCGAGGTCACCGGGGCCGGTGGTCTCCGGGTCGGACACGTCGAGGGTCACCGGCGCCGCTTCGGCGGGCCCCGGAACCGCGGACACGACGGCGCGGAGGTCGAACGGACCGGCCGGCAGCTCGGGCGCGTCGGCGGCGACCGGCACCGCCACGCCGTAGGCCATCGTGGCGAGCAGGGCGAGGGCCGAGGGCGCGTCATGCCCGACACGGACCGCGATGGTCGCCCCCGGCTCCACTCCGGCGGAACGCAGCCCGGCGCAGATCCCCGCGACCCGACCGGCGATCTTCGCGCCCTCGACGGGGTCTCCTGCCAGATCGTCGATCAACGCCGCCGATTCGGGGCCGGCCAGCGACCGGACGAGGCCGCCCAGCGACTCCGGGTGGCCCGCGGGGGGCGCCTGCGGATCCACCGCGGTCATCCCCTCACCGCCCATCGGAGGGGGATGGCGCGAGACCCCGGTCGTCGGTGGCGAGCTCCTCCGCCCACATCGCCTCGGCCAGGTCCCGGCTCGGGCCTCCGCCGCGCGCCACCAGGTGCTCGCGGATGGAGCGGCGGACCTCGGGCGAATGCTCCTGGCTGAGCTTGAACATGGCCTCCACCGACTCGACGTGCATCCGGAACGCGCCGACACCGGGCTGGATCCGCCGGAAGTAGTCGAGCGAGTCCGTCATGTCCCATGCCGTGCCGGCGACCTTCTCCAGGGCCTGAACCGTCGCGGTGACGACCTCGAGGGTCGGCTCGCCGCCGGGGATCGTCTCGATCCGTCCGCGGAGGTGGACGGTGATGAAGTTCCAGGTCGGTGCGGCGGGTCGCTGCTCGTAGGCGACCGGTGAGATGTAGAAGTGCGGTCCCTGGAAGACCGCCAGGACGCTGCGGGTCGCCCGCAGAGCCTCCCAGTGCTCGTTCCGCCGGTTCATGTGTCCGAGCATGGTCGCCCCGACCAGCGACTCCGCCGCGTCCGACTCGGCGGCCATCCGGTCGATGACGACCGGTGCGTGGGTGGCGAACGGCGTCTCGGCGCCGTTGCCCGCCACCAGCGCGAGCGGGTTGCTGCGCACGACGTCGACGACATCGCTCGCCCGGCGCGGCCGGTACATCTCCGGGACCAGCATCACGAGACCCCGATCCCGACCGAGGCGTCCGCGCCGTCGAGACCCTGGCCGTCCTGCGCGCGCCTCCGGGCGATCGACTCCGCGATCTCCCCACTGCGGACCGCGATGTTCGACAGGAGCGAGGACGACAGACCGTGCGTGTGCTCGGTACCGCCCTGGAAGTAGATGCCGCAGCGCAGTTCCGGCTTCGTCACGACCCGGTAGTCGCGCTCGAGGGAGAACCGGTTCTCGGCGTCCCGCACGCAGTAGCCCTCGAGGTCGCCGAGCAGCTTCGCCGGATCCATCGGCTCGTAGCCGGTCGCGCAGACGAACAGGTCCACGTCGAACCGGTCGATCCGGCCGGTGAGCATCGACTCCACCGTGATCTTGACCGTGTCGCCGGCCGCCTCCGCTCCCCGCACCCTGGCGACGTTGACGACGTGCAGCCGCTTCTTGTTCTCCAGGTCGTCCTGGTAGCAGCGCTGGTAGAGGCTGTTGATCAGCTCGTCGTCGACCACCGAGTAGTTGGTGTTCTTGTGGTACTCCCAGATGATCCGCTTCGACTGCTCGGGAGAGTTGTAGTAGTCGTCGACGGCACCGGCGTCGAAGATCTGGTTGGCGAAGGGCGTGTTGTCCGCCACGGAATAGCCGTAGGACGGCAGGATCGCGTAGATCTCGGCGTCAGGTTCCGCGTCGTAGAGGAACCGCACGATCTCGGCTCCGCTCTGCCCCGCGCCGACCACCGCGATGCGTTTCAGCTTTCCCGGTTCGCGTTCGCGATATTTCGCCAGGAACTCCGAACTGTGCCAGGTATTCCGGCCGCGGACGATTCCGTCGGGCACCCTGGGCGCCAGCCCGGTCGACACGACGATGTTCCTGGCATTGATTAACTCACTGCCGCCGTCGCCGTTCCGACACAATTCCACCTGCATCCTGTCCACGGCTCCGCCCGCATCCGCGAGCGGCCGCACCGCGACCACTTCGGCGCCGTAGGTGACGCGATCGGCGAAACTCGCCCCGACCCATTCGAGATAGCTGTGGAACTCACGGCGGGTGGGGAAGAAGTCCTTGGTGTTCACGAAGTTCGCCAGCCGGCCGCTGGCGTGCAGGTAAGCGACGAAGGTGTATCGCGACAGCGGGTTCCGGAAGGTCACGAGGTCCTTCAGAAAGGAGACCTGCATCTTCGTCCCGGGCAGCAGCATTCCCCGGTGCCAGCCCAGTGACGGCTGGCGCTCGACGAATACGGAGTTCATTCGGCCGGGCCTGCCGGCTCCCGCCATCTCCTCCAGGGCGATCGCGAGCGACAGATTGGAAGGGCCGAATCCTACGCCCACCACATCGTACGTCTGAAGTCCGTTGGATTGCATGGGCTCAACCCCAACCGAAATATCGTTCAGGACACAACGGAATATACTCAGAGTGGCATATCCGGTCAAGCATGGTGGTCGTCCGCCGATCCGACGGCGGTGGCGAGTTCACGTACCGTCGAATGCGTATAAAGAACGTGCACGGGAAAATCGCACCTCAGCCTCTCATTGATGGCGGTCATCGCCTGGGTCGCGCGGATCGAGTCACCGCCGAGGCCGAAGAAGGAATCGTCACGCCCGATGCCGGACCGTCCGAGGATCTCGGAGAACACCTCGGCGACCGAGGTCTCGGCAGGCCCCTCGGGCTCGGCGTAGGTGATGGGCGAGGCGTCGCGGAGCGCCAGGATCGCCGCGCCGTCCGGCAGCCCGGCCGCGTCGCGCGGGACCGCCGGCAACGCCACGACGTCCGCGAAGACCCCGACGGCCGCGAGGTCCGCGGCGACCCGCCCGATGACGCCGCCGGGGTCGGCGGACTCCTCCGGTACCACCGCGACGACGAGGTTGGCGCCGTCGAACTGGTCGGCTGCCAGATGCTCCTTGATCCAGGCGTTCCCCGGGTCGATGCCGGCGAGCAGCCAGGGCCTCCTGCCGTGCAGCGCGGCGACCAGCAGCTCGAGGCCCTTCGACTGCTCGATGACCCGGAACCCTCGGCGTTCGGCGGCCGGGACGAGCGGGCTTCCCTCGTTCATGCCGGTGCCCGCCCACATGCTCCAGCCGATGCAGCGAACCGTCCGGCCCCGCTTCGCCCATCTGGCGGCGAACCCCTCCATAGCGGCGTTCGCGGCGGCGTACGCCCCGACGGAGCTTCCGCCGAGGAATCCGTTGACGGAGGAGAAGAGAACGACGCTCGTGCCGGGACGGCCGCCGAGCAGCGACTCGACGGACGCGCAGCCCGCCAGCTTCGGACGCAGCATGCCCCGCAGCCACTCCACCGACTCCCGGCGCAGGTCGTGCGCGGCCATGTCGTCCCACTGCGGTGCGATGGAGGCTCCCGCGAGATCGACGACCAGGTCCAGCGGCCGGCCCCAGGAGCGCTCGGCCTCCTCCACCGCGGCCGTCATGGCTCGGACGTCCGCGATGTCCGCCGCGACGTACCGGACGTCGCCGAGCTCGGACAGGTCGGCCAGCACCGCGTCGGCGCCCGTTCCCGCATGCCCGCCGGTCGCCGTGCGGCCCGTGATGAGCAGCCGTGCACCGGTGCTCACCAGGATGTACTCGGCGATGAGGCGTCCTGTTCCGCCGAGGCCGCCGATGATCAGTGCGGTGCCGCCGCGCGGCAGGATCGAGGCCGGGATCTCCATCCGCGGGTCCTGCTCGACGCGCCGGAGCCGCGGCGTGCTCGCGGCACCCGCGCGGACCGCGACGACCGGCGTGCCGAAGCTCAGGAGCGCGACCCCCGCCGCCTCCGCGTCGCCTGAGCCGAGGGGCAGGTCCACGAGCTGGACCGAGCGCAAGGTCGCCTCGGTGTTCGCGGTCCGCACCATCCCGGCCAGCGCCGCCCGGGCGGGATCGACGTCGGTGTCCGATCCGGTGGCCAGAGCTCCCCTGGTGAGCACGGTCATCTCCGCCGCGGGCAGCGCTCTGGCGAGGGCGGCGAGCGCCCCGAGCAGGCGCACCGAGGGCAGGGCCGGGTCCTCTGCGGCGCCTCCGATCGCCCACGCGTAGACGACCCGGAGCTCCGTTCCGAGGTCCTCGGCGATCCGGGCCAGGGCCCGGTCGTGCTGCCCGGGATCGTCCGGATCGATCTGGAAGCGGGCCGGTCCGATGATCGCCTCGCCCGAGGCGGGAGTGATCAACGCGTACGGGGTCTCCCCCAGCCTTCCGGCGAGGTGCTCGTCGAACCAGCCAGGGGACGGGGCGTAGACCAGGACCGGACGGGCGCCGGCCACGGGTTCCACCGGGCGGGCCGGTTCGAAGACCGCTTCGAACAGCCAGGAGTCCTCCGCGCCGGCTCCGCCCGGAGCGAAGTGCGTCCGGTCGTCGAATCGCCCGGCACGGAAGGCCTCGGCCAGGCGGCTGCGCTGGATCTTGCCGGTCGGGGTGCGGGGGAACTCCTCCCCGGTGACCGGGACGATCGCCGCGGGCGCGAGCCCGAACTCCCGGCCGAGCACGGTCCTGATGTCGGCGACCGCCGCCTCGATCCGGCCGACGGCCTCACCGGCGGGGACGAAGAAGACGTGCGCACCGTCGGTGCCCGTGCTCTCCTCCTGGATGCCGCAGGCGGCCACCATCGACACCCTTGCGCCGAGGGCCTCGGAGATCACCGTCTCCATCTCGTGCGCCGGATAGTTGGCGCCGTTCACGATGAGCACGTCCTTCTGACGGCCGGTCAGGGTGAGGCGGCCTTCGTGCAGGAAGCCGAGATCGCCGGTGTCGAACCAGCCGTCCGCGGTGCGGGCCGCGGCGTTCGCCTCGGGGTTCCGGAAGTACTCACGCAGCATCGTCGACCCTCTGACGTGCAGATGTCCGAGATCACGTTCGCGCAGGACGGCGCCCTCGTCATCGACGACCCGGAGTTCGACCCCGGGGATGGGCGCGCCGACGTCGGCCAGCACCATCGACTGCGCGCTGCCGTGCGGGACGATGGTGATCCTGCCGGTGTTCAGCGACGCTCTGCTGACGCTCACGGTCCCCGCGGCCGGATCCCTCCTGTCCATCCTCGAGTACGTGACGCCCGACGACGTCTCCGACATCCCCCAGCACGGGACGACGGCGTCGTCCGGCAGCCCGTGCGGTGCGAGCAGTTCCAGGAACCGGTGCGCCGTCCGCGGGACGATGGCCTCGCCGGCGTCGCAGATGTTGGTCATGCTCGAGAGGTCCCACCGGCCGCCTTCGATCTCCTGATGGCACTTGTTGACCAGCGCGAACGCGAAGTTGGGGGCCCAGGTGCTGGTGGCGCTGTACCGCTCGATCCAGTCGAGCCAGCTGACCGGCCGGCGCACGAACGCCTCGGTGGTGGCGTTGACGTGCTCGCAGCCGAGGAACACGTCGCGCACGTTGAACATCACCATGCCGCCGACGTGGTCGAGGGGCATCCAGTTGAGTGACGTCTCGTGCTCGGTGAAGCCGTTCGCGGCGACGGTCGCGTAGGTGCGGGCGACGATCGAGGCATGGGCGTGTTGCACGATCTTCGGGAATCCGGTGCTGCCCGAGGTCAGCAGGTTGACGGCGGGGGCGTCCGGATCGGCTGCCTCGGGTGTGGCCGGGTCGTGCGTCATGAGCTCGTCGACGGCCTCGATCCTGACCCGGTCGCCGTCCTCCCACCGCTCGGTGAGGCGTTCGAGGGCGTGGCGCCGTCCCGGGGCCGTCACGATCAGCGGCCGGTCCAGCAGGGACCACACCCCGTGGAACCGCCGGGAGTAGGCGCTTTCGGACTGCTGCTGGGGCGCGAGCGGTGTCGGGACGAGGCCGCCGAGCAGGCACGCCCAGAAGCCGGTGACGAAGCCGCGGTTGTCCTCGCAGTGCAGGAGGACGGCCTGGCCCTGCCGGGCACCGGCCTGCCGGAGTCCGGTGAGGGTGCGCAGAGCGTCGTCGAGCAGCCGGGCGTAGGTCTGGCGGTGCTCGCTCCCGTCCGGGTCGAGGAACGTCGTGCCACGATCGGGCACCAGGTCGGCGGCCCGGAGCAGCGCTTCGGGGAGGGTCCGTGCCTCGGCGGCGGTCCGCCGCCGCACGGGACCGGCGGCGATCGCCGGTCCCGGCGGAAACTCCGGCTCCGCGACCGCCGGTGGGGCCGGGGCGGCCGGGGCCGCGGTCTCGACACGGCGCTTGAGTGCCCGGTCGGCGACCGTGACCGCCTCCCGCACTCCGGGGACCGCTTCTGCCCTTGCGGTGATCGCGGCGAGGTCGGCCGCGGGTGAACCGTTCGACGGCGGTGGCGTGTCCGTCCTCATCCGCGTGCCAGCCGGTCCGCGATCAGCCGAGCGGTGTCCGCCGGCATGTCGTTGGCGAAGTAGTGCCCGCCCTCGACCTCGAGGAAGGCGAAGTCGGCCGAGGTGTGCTCCTGCCATGCCCTCACCGCGGGGGCGTCGGCGATGTCGTCGTCGACTCCGCGCAGGGCCGTGATCGGGCACAGCATCGGTTTCCTCGGCTGATGGCCGTACTGCCGCCACAGCTGGAAGTCCGACCGCAGCAGCGGCAGCAGGAACTCCGTCAGCTCCGCGTTCCGCGCGACGGCCTCCGGCAGCCCGCCCCGCCGCCGGACCGTGTCGAGCAGCTCGTCGTCCGGCAGCGGCCGCAGCAGCACCGAGGTGGACGGGAGGTGGGGAGCGTGCTGGGCCGCCGCGATGAAGTGCCGCGGCCAGGTCCCGAACCTGGCGTTGATCTCGTGGGCCAGCTCGAAGGCGAGCAGCGCTCCGGCGCAGTGGCCGTAGAACGCGTACGGGAGGGCGCAGTAGGGGCCGAGCGCGATGGAGCCGGTGTGGACGAGCCTCCGGAGGTTCACGGGCGGGGGCTCTCCCGACCGGTCCTCGCGGCCCGGCAGCTGCAAGGCCACGACCTCGATCGTGTCGGGCAGGAGGCCGGCCAGCGAATGGTAGACCGACGCGCCGCCCCCACCGTAGGGCAGGCAGATCAACCGCAGGGCCGGCCTGCTGCGAGCGGCCCGGCGGACCCACAGGGAGTCGGTCTCGAATGCTCCGTGAGCTCGCACGGCCTCAGCCCCCGATCTTTCCGCTGATGATCCCGCCAATGCGCGCCGCGTTCTCCGGCAGGTGGATGTCATGGTGCGTGCACGGGATCTCGTGCTCCTCGATCGTTCCGCGGATGAAGGGCTCCCACCCTCCGCTCCGCTTCCCGTCGCGGTGGCCCAGGCTCGCGGTGAACACCACCGCGTCGCCGTCGTAGAAGGGGGAGACGAACCCGCCCAGCAGCGACATGTGGCCGCTGACGATCCTCGTCGCGATCTCCAGGCCGGAGGAGCCCTCGTCCGTCCCGTGCAGGTCTCCGAAGTACTTGTCCAGGCCCGCGCCCATGACCTCCTGGTAGTCCCGGCTCTCGTAGGTGGTCTTTCCCGTTCGCGGTGGGCTGTCCAGGAGCGCCAGCAGGCCCACCTCGTGGCCGCGCTCCCGCAGCTTCGTCGCGACGAGGTGGGCGATGACGCCGCCCAGGGACCAGCCGAGCAGGTGGTAGGGGCCCTGCGGCTGCCGGGACAGCATCTGCTCGAGGTAGTCGTCCGCCATCGCGTCGATCGATTCCGGCAGCGGCGTCACACCGTCGAAGCCGCGCGCCTGGACTCCGTAGACCGGACGGCCGGGGAAGCCCGCGGCGAGACCGAAGTAGCACCAGGCCAGCCCGCTGCCCGGGTGGAAGCACCAGATCGGTTCCCGGTCCCCACCGGTCCTGATGGGCAGAACGACCCCGAACGGATCCGCCGCCTCGCCCGTGTCGCCCTGATCCACCTGCCGGGCCAGCTCCGCGACGGTCGGAGCGTCGAAGACCGTCCGGATCGGCAGCTTGACGCCCAGCACCCCGCGGATGCGGCCGATCAGCCGGGTCGCCCGCAGGGAATGCCCGCCGAGTGCGAAGAACGAGTCGTCGATCCCCACCCGGGGCAGCTCGAGGACCTCGCTGAACAGCCCGGCCAGCACCCGCTCCACCGGGCTTCCCGGCGCCCGGTAGGTCTGGGCGGCGGAGGGCCGCGCCAGCAGCGCCTCCCGGTCCGGCTCACCGTCCGCCGCCAGCGGCAGTTCGCGCAGCACCGCGAAGGCCGCGGGCACCAGGTCGAAGTCCGGGAGCCTCCGTGCCACGTACTCGCGCAGTTCCGCGACGTTGCACGACACTCCCGGCTCCGGCACCACGTACACCGCGAGCCGTCCGCCTCCGGTTCCGCCGGAGTCCTCGTCGAGGTCCTTGACGAGGACGACCGACCGGGTCAGGAGCGGGTGCCCCGCCAGCACGGCCTCCACGTCGGCCGGTTCCAGCCACGGGCCCGCCGGCGCCCGTCCGGCGGCCGGGCCCTCCGGGACGAGGTCTCCGGAGGCGTTCCACCGCGCGGTCTCACCGCTCCGGTACAGGCGCCCGCCCGACCCGAACGGATCCGCCACGAAGCGGCAGGCCGTCAGGCCGGGTCTGCCGGGGAACCCCTGGGCCAGGCTCTCCCCGCCGACGTAGAGCTCGCCGGGCACGCCGGGCGGCACCGGAGCCAGACCGGGCCCCAGCACGTACGCGCGTGCGCCGGCCACGGCGGTGCCCGCCGGGACGCCGGCGATCACCAGCTCGGTCCCGTTCAGCAGGGCGGGCCACGGCTCGCAGGCCGCGGCGTCCGAGGTCTGCCAGGAATGCGGCGAGACCCGGCCCTCCTGAAGCGGCCCGCCGTTCAGCGCCATGTCGATGATGTTGCGGTGCGTGATGCCGGCGCCCACCGGGGCTCCGCCCGCACTGGCCGTGTAGCTGACGAAGGCCAGGTTCCCGGGGTGCGGCGCCGGCCAGGAGCCCGTGTCGCCGAGCCACCGGGTGCGCGGCGGGTCGTCGCAGTGGACGTGCGGGATCTCGTTGCCGGGCAGGAGCTCGGCGGTGTCGCGGTCGGTCAGGATCAGCCGCGGCCCGGCGTCGGCGAGGATGTACTCGATCCTGCGGCCGGGCAGGTCCGGATCGATCGGCAGACAGGCTCCGCCCGCCTTCAGCACGGCCAGCAGCGCCACCACCAGCTCCACCGAGCGCGGCAACGCCACCGCCACCACGCTGTCCCGGGTCACCCCCGCGCCGACCAGCTCCGCCGCCAGCCGGGTGGCACGGAGATCGAGTTCGCCGAAGGTCAGCGATCCCTGCTCAGAGGTCACCGCCGCCGCCTCGGGAGAGAGCGCCACGATCTTCTCGAACAGCTCCGGAACCGTAGCGTGCGGCGGCGGCGCGTCGTCCGGCCGGGTGAGGAGCAGCTCCCGTTCGGCCTCGCTGAGCACGTCCACCGTGCCCACAGCGACGTCGGGATCGGCCGCCACCTGTTCGAGCAGCCGCACGAACCGTCCGGCGATGAGCTCCGCGGCCTCGTGGTCGTAGAGGCCGCGCTGGTACTGCACGATCATGCGGAGTGGTTCGGGGGCCGCCACCAGGGTCAGCGGATAGTGCGTCGTCACGACCGGCGCGGCCCTCCGCATCCGCACCCCGGTGGCGCTGACGGCCTCATCCAGGGCGGCGTTGTCGACCGGGTAGGACTCGAACGCCACCAGGGTGTCGAAGAGCGGGCTGATCCCTGCTATCTGCTGGATCTCGGTCAGCGGGTAGTAGTGGTGGTCGAACAGGGCGGCCTGCCGGGCGTGCAGGGCGGTCAGCACCTCGGCGAGGGTGTCGGCGCTGTCGTAGCGGACCCGGGCGGGCAGCGTGTTCATGAACAGCCCGACCATCTCGCCGATGCCGCTCAGCGTGGGCGGGCGCCCGGCGACCGTCATCCCGAAGACGACGTCCTCCCGGCCGGTCAGCCGTCCGAGCAACACCCCCCAGCAGCCCTGGACGATGTTGTTGAGGGTGACCCCCAGAGAACCCGCGCGCCGGGTCAACGCCAGGCCCGCTTCGACCGACAGCCCGACCTCGACGGTGCCGACTCCGTGCTCGGTGTCGCTCTGCCGGGCCGACGGCGCGACGAGGGTCGGCTCGGTGACACCGTCGAGCTCCTCGGCCCAGGCCCGCGCCGACTCCGTCTGGTCGCGCTGGGAGAGCCAGACCAGGTAATCCCGGAACTCCGGTACCGGCGGCAGCGCCGACAGGTCGCCGCCCGCGGTGTAGAGGCGCGGGAGATCCCGCATCAGCAGCGGCAGCGACCAGCCGTCGAACAGGAGATGATGGCTGGCCAGGATGAGATCCGCCCGCTGGTCGGCCAGGCTGACCAACGTCATCCTCATCAGGGGCGGGGTCGCCAGCTCGAAGGGCGTGCGCTCGTCCTCCGCCACCAGGCCGGCCAGCCGTTCGGCGCGTTCGGCCTCCGGCAGCCCGCGCAGGTCGACCTGCTGCCAGGGCAGCTCAACGTGATCGACGACGACCTGCAGCGGCTCTCCGTCGGGCGCGAGGCCGAAGCCGGCGCGCAGGTTGGTGTGCCGGTCCAGGAGCCGCTGGCCGGCCGCGCGCAGTCGTTCCGGATCGATCGGCCCCTCCAGGTGCAGCACGAGCTGGACCTGGTAGGCGTCGATGGAGGACTCGGCGAGGATCGCGTGGAAGAAAAGGCCCGACTGCATCGGAGCCAGCGGCCAGACGTCCGCCAGGCCGGGGATCCTCGCCTCCATGACGTCGAGTTCGAGCTGGCTCACCGACACCAGGGGAAGGTCGGAGGGGGTCAGGCCGCCGGCGCCGTCCCGGGTCACGTGGTCCGCCAGGGCGGTCAGCGCCGCGGACCACAGGTCGGCCAGCTCCTGGACCTCCTCCCGGTTCAGGACCCCGGTGGGAAAGGCGAACGTGGCGGTCAGCGCGGGCCCGTCGGAGGTCGTGGTGACGAACGCGTTGATGTCCAGTTCCGCCATCGCGGTCATGTCCGCGTCCCGCGCACCGGTGAGCCCCGCCTCCCCCTCGGTGACGGGGAACCAGTCCGCTCCCCTGGTCCGCTGGGGGGCGTCCGCGTCGGCGAGGTGGCCGAGGTAGTTGAATCCGATCTGGCCGGAGGGCAGCGCGGCCAGCACTCCGGCGGTCTCGGGGTTGAAATGGCGCAGCAGGCCGTAGCCGATCCCCTTGTCCGGGATCGCCCGCCACTGCTCCTTGACCGCCTTGATCACCGAACCCGCGCCGGGACCGCCCGCGAACGCCTCGTCCAGGTCGGCGCCGGCGACGCTCAGCCGGGCGGGGAACACCGTGGTGAACCAGCCGACGGTGCGGGACAGGTCGGCGCCGGGGAACAGTTCCTCCTCGCGTCCGTGGGCCTCGACCCGGACGAGCACCGACGCCTCGGAGACTCCGCGCTTCCGGCGCCATCGCGCCACAGCCATCGCCAGTCCCGCCAGCAGCCCCTCGGCCGGGCCGGCCCGGTAGGCCCGGGGCAGTGCGGCCGTCAGCGCCTCGGTCACCGAGGGCGGCAGGGTCACCACGACCCTGTCCACCGTGGCCGCGACGTCGACGGCCGGATCGCACCGCCTTGATCCGATCAGCGGATCCGGAGCCGCCACGGCGGCCCGCCAGTACTCCAGCTCGGCCACCCGTTCGGAGCGCACGGCCTCGTCGGCCAGGGCCGCGACCCACCGCCGCATCGAGGTCACGGGCGGGGGCAGCACCGGCCGCCGCCCGGCGCGGATCTGTTCCCAGGCCGCCGCGAGATCCGGCAGCATGATCCGCCACGACACGGCGTCGACGACGAGATGGTGGGCCACGACGAGCAGCCGGGCTCCTGCGGGCGCGTCGAACCACACGAGCTGCACCATGACACCGTCGGCGGGGGCCAGACGGTCCAGCGCGGCGTCCAGCTCGCGCGAGACCAGGCGCGCCCAGCCCGTGTCGTCCTGCCAGGTCTCCTCCACGCGGTGGATGAGGCGGTCGGCGTTCATCGCACCGGCGGGGCCCACCCGCAGGGCGGGCTCGCCGTCCCGGCCGGGCACCAGCCGCGACCGCAGGATGTCGTGGCGGTCCAGGAGGGCGGTCGCGACCCCCGCGAGCCGGTCCCGCCGCATTTCGGCGGGAAGGTTCACGGTGATCCACTGGGCGAAGCGGCCGATGCTCCCGCCCCGCTCGAGCAGGTGGCGGCCCACCGGCAGCAGCGGCACGAGCCCGACGCCTCCGCCGGGCAGTTCCGCCAGCACCGGCCGGTCCTTGGCGAGGGCGTTCTCCTCCGCGACGACGCACAGCCGCGCGACCGTGCGGTGCTCGAAGACGTCCCGCGGGCTCAGCACCAGCCCCTCGGTCCTGGCCCGGGACACGACCTGGATCGAGCGGATGCTGTCGCCGCCGACCGCGAAGAAGTCGTCGTCGGCACCGACCCTCTCCAACCCGAGCACGTCGGCGAAGACGCTCGCCAGGGCCCGCTCCTGCGGAGTGCCGGGCTCCCGGTACCTCCCGCCGCTGAACACCGGCTCGGGCAGGGCCGAGCGGTCCAGTTTCCCGTTCGCGGTGAGCGGCAGGCGTTCCAGCAGCGTGAACGCCGCGGGGACCATGAAGTCCGGCAGCCGTTCCGCCACATGCCGCCGCACCTCGTCGGGCAGGTCCTCGAAACCGGCGGGGAACGGCCCGTCCCGCGTCTCGCCGGTCGCGGGCACGATGTAGCAGATCAGCTGCTTGCCGGTGTCGCTGCCGCGCGCGACCACGACCGCCTGCGCCACCGCCGGATGTGACACGACCGCGGTCTCGATCTCCCCGGGCTCGATCCGGAACCCGCGCAGCTTCACCTGGTGGTCGACGCGGCCGCCGTAGAGCAGCTCACCGTCCGGAGTCCAGCTCGCCAGGTCTCCCGTGCGGTACATCCTGGTCCCGGCCGGCCCGAACGGGTCGGCCACGAACCGCTGCCCGGTCAGCCCCGGGCGGTCGTGATAGCCCTGGGCCAGACCGTCGCCGGCGATGTACAGCTCACCGGTCACCCCGGGCGGCACGAGCCGCAGATACCGGTCGAGGATCAGCACCCGGGTGTTGGCGACCGGCCGGCCGATCGGCGGTGCTCCGGCTCCCCTCACCGAAGCCACCGTGGAGAAGATCGTGGTCTCTGTCGGGCCGTACAGGTTCGTGACCTCTGCGGCGTGCTCGCTCAGCGTCCCGGCCAGCTCCGGCGGCAGCGCCTCGCCGGTGGACAGGACCCTCAGCCCGGCCAGACCCTCCGGGTCGTGCTCGATGAGTGCCTGCCACAACGACGGAGTGGCCTGCATGAGGGAGACCCCGCCCTCGGCGACGAGGCGCAGCAGTTCCGCCGGCTGCCGCACCTGGTCCCTGGTGGCCAGCAGGACCTGCCCGCCCGCGAGCAGCGGCAGGAACAGCTCGACCGCCGCGATGTCGAACGCCACCGTGGTGACGGCCAGCAGCCGGTCGGCGGGGGTCAGCCGGAACCGGTCCTGCACGGAGAACAGGAGGTTCACCAGGGACCCGTGGGTCACGACCACCCCCTTGGGCGTGCCCGTCGAGCCGGAGGTGTAGATGGCGAAGGCGGGGTCCAGCGGTGACAGCGCCGCCCCCGGATCGGAGGCGGGATATCCCGACAGGTCCCGTGCCAGCTCGGCGGGACCGAGCACCAGGGTCGCGGCGCAGTCGGACACCACGAACTCCACGCGCGCCACGGGGTAGTCGGGGTCCACCGGCACGTACGCGCCGCCGGCCTTGAGCACCGCCAGCAGCGCCACGACCAGGTCCGGCGACCGGGGCGCAGCAACGGCCACCCGGCTGCCCCGGCCCGCCCCCCGCTCGAGGAGCCAGTGCGCCATCCTGTTGGACCGCTCGTCCAGCTCACGATAGGAGACCGCCTGCTCGCCGAAGAGCAGCGCCACCGCGTCCGGCGTCGCGGCCGCCTGCCGCGCGAACAGCCGCGGCACCGGGTCCGGGCCGATCTCCACGGCCGTGTCGTTCCACCCGGCCAGCAGGTGGTCGCGCTCCCCCGGGCCGAGCATCTCCGCGTCACCGGACCGCAGTGAGGGATCCTCGACCATCTGCTCGAGCAGGCGCACGTACCGGGCGCCGATCGTGTGCACCGTCTCCGGGTCGAACAGGTCCTCGGCGTACTCGAGGAATCCGCGGATCGGCTCGGCGGGGCCGGCTCCCGGCGCCTCGGACAGCGTGAAGCTCAGGTCGAACATCGACGCCTCGGTCCTGACCGGCTCGACCGTCCAGCTCGGGCCGTCCTGCGCCACCTCGGGCATGGCGTTGTTCTGCCAGATGAACATCACCTGGAACAGCGGGTTGTAGGCCGTCGAGCGCTGCGGGTTCAGCAGCTCCACCAGCCGCTCGAACGGCGACTCCTGGTTGTCGTAGGCCGCGAGGCACTTCTCTCTCACCTGCCCCAGGACCTCACCGAACGACGGGTTCCCGGTCAGCCGGACCCGCAGCACCCAGGTGTTGACGAAGAAGCCCACCAGATCGGCGAGGGCGGGGTCGGTGCGGCCGGCGATCGGCGATCCGATCGTCACGTCGTCGTCTCCGCTGAGCCGGGCCAGCAGGATCGCCAGCGCGGTCTGCAGCACCATCGGCACGGTCACACCCCGGCCGCGTGCCAGGTCGCGGATGCGCGCGGCCGTCGCCGCCTCGATCGAGAACTCCAGGGTGCCGCCGCGGTAGCCGGCGACCTTGGGCCGTGGCCGGTCGGTCGGCAGCCGCAGGGGCTGCGGCACGTCGGCGAGCTCGGCGCGCCAGTACGCGAGCTGCCCGGCCAGGATGCTGTTCGGATCGGTGTCGTCGCCGAGCAGCTCCCGCTGCCACATCGTGTAGTCCGCGTACTGGACCGGCAGCGGCTCCCACGCGGGTTCACGGGCGTCCGCCCGCGCCGCATAGGCGAAGGCCACATCCCGTGCCAAGGGCGCCATCGACGCCCCGTCGACCGCGATGTGGTGCATCACCAGGACGAAGACGCACTCGTCCGGGCCGCTCCGTACGACCGCCGCCCGCAGCGGGATCTCGGCGGCCAGATCGAACCGGTGGCCGATCAGCTCGGCCACCATCCCGGAGACGTCGTCCGGTTCCACCTCCAGCACCGGGACGTCCAGGACGAAACCGTCCTCCGGAACCACCTGCTGGAACGCCGCTCCGCCCTCGTCCTCCACGACCACGGTCCGCAGGACCTCGTGCCGCACCACGACGTCTCGGACCGCCGCGGCCAGCGCCGGAACGTCCACCACGCCCTTCAGCCGCAGGACCACGGGCAGGTTGTAGGTCACCGACGGGCCCTCGAACCGGAACAGGAACCACATCCGGCGCTGAGCGTAGGACAAGGGGATCATCGGCTTCGCCTTTCGGTGTTTCGAGCGTCGGGTGACCGTCCCTGCCGCGGCGCGGGCCGGGACGCGCGGCGCCCGCCCGCCAGGGCCCGTTCGAAGGGCAGAAGCACGTCCACGGCGCCGACCGGCAGGTGCGGGTCGGCGGCGAGCTGTTCCAGAACGCGCGAATAGCGGGCGGCGATCACCTCGGCGGCACGCCGGTCGAAGAGGTTGCGCTGGTACTGCAGGCTCACGCGCAAGGGGTCGGGCGCGGCCATGAGCGTCAGCGGGTAGTGCGTGCCGCCCGCATAGCTGAGGCTCCTGAGGGTGACGCCGCCCGGCACGGCGACGTCACCGGTGTCGCCGTCCCAGGGATAGGACTCGAAGACGACGAGGGTGTCGAAGAGCGTGGTCATGCCGGTCGCCTGATGGATGTCGGCCAGCGGATGGTGGTGGTGGTCGAGCAGTGCGGCCTGCCGGTTCTGCAGGCCGGTGAGCAGGTCGGCGAGGGAGTCGCCCGGCCCGTACCGCACCCGGGTGGGAACCGTGTTGATGAACAGCCCGATCATGGACTCGATCCCGGGCACCACCGGCGGGCGGCCGGAGACCGTGACCCCGAAGGCCACGTCCTGGCGGGAGGTCAGCTGTCCCAGGAGCACCGCCCAGGTGCCCTGGACGAGGGTGTTCACCGTGACACCCAGCTCACTCGCCCGCCGGGCCAGCTCACGTGCTGTGGCGCCGGGCAGGGCCACGTCCACCCGGCCGATGCCGGGAGAGGCGCCGAGGTGTTCGGCGTGCGGCACCAGGAGGGTCGGTTCGGTGAGACCGTCCAGCTCCGCCGACCAGACCCGGCCGGACTCCGCGTGGTCGCGCCGCGACAGCCACGCCAGGAAGTCCCGGTACTCCCCGGTCCGCCGCGGGAGGTCACCGTCGGCGCACAGCTCCATCAGGTCCCGCATCAGCAGCGGCAGCGACCAGCCGTCGAACAGCAGGTGATGGCTGGTCAGGATGAGCTCGAACCCGTGGTCGGACATCGACACCAGGGCCATCCGCAGGAGCGGGGCGGCGGCGACGTCGAAACCGGTGCGCCGGTCCTCGGCCAGCAGGTCCCGCAGGCGCTGTTCTCGGTCGGGTTCCGGCACGTCGCGCAGGTCGATGTGCCGCCAGGGCAGGCGCACCCCGTCCAGCACCACCTGGACGGCGTCGCCCTCGGTGTCGAAGCCGAAGGCGACGCGCAGGTTCTCCTGGCGGTCGAGCAGCTCCTGCCCCGCAGCGCGCACGACATCGGGATCGATCCGCCCGTCCAGGTGCATCACCAGTTGCACCTGGTAGGCGTCGTGGCCTTCGCCCGCCACCATCGCGTGGAAGAGCAGGCCCGACTGCATCGGCGTCAGCGGCCAGACGTCCGTCATGGCCGGGAACCGTGCCTCGAGCGCATCGATCTCGGATCGGCTCATCGCGACCAGGGCCAGATCCGACGGGGTCAGTCCGCCCGCCTCCGGGGTACGGGCGTGGCGGGCCAGGGCGCTCAGCGCCGAGGACCACAGGCCGGCCAGCTCGCGGACGTCGTCGTCGGCCAGCACGCCGCCGGGATAGGCGAAGGACGCGGTCAGGATCGGGCCCTCGGCGGTGTCCGTGACGAACGCGTTGATGTCGAGTTCCGCCATCGCGGGCAGGTCCGCGTCCCATTCGGCCGCCAGTTCCGTGCTGCCGGGCACCGGCGTCCAGCCCGTCCCCCGGGCGTGCTCCGGCACGTCCGCCGCGGAGAAGCGGCCCAGGTAGTTGAACCCGATCTGCCCGGACGGACGGCCGGCGAGGACGGCCGCCGTCCGCGGGTTCAGGCTCGCCAGGAGCCCGTAGCCGATTCCGTTGTCGGGGACGGCCCGGTACTGCTCCTTGACCGCCTTGATCGCTTCGCCGGCGCTCGGGCCGCCGGTGAAGGCGTCCTCGAGATCGAGGCCCGCGGCTCCGATCCGCAGCGGGAACTGCGTGGTGAACCAGCCGACCGTCCGGGAGAGATCGGCGCCCGCGATCACCTGCTCCTCCCTGCCGTGCCCCTCCATCCGGATCAGGACCGACGGCTCGGGCTCACCGCGGTCCGCGCGCCATCGGGCCACGGCCATCGCCAGCCCGGCCAGCAGCCCTTCGTTCGGGCCGGTGCGGAACGCCCGGGGAAGATCGGTCAGCAGGGCCTCGGTGACGGGCGCGGGCGTCGACACCGAGAGCCTGCGCACCGTGGCCGCCACATCGAGGGCGGGATCGCATCGGCGCGCTCCCAGCAGCGGATCCGGCCCCGAGGTCATGGCCAGCCATGCGTCGAGTTCCGCGATCCGCTCCGGGCGCTCCGCCTCCTCGGCCAGGGCCGCGGCCCAGCGCCGCATCGAGGTCGTCGCCGCGGGCGGATCCGGGACGCCTCCCGTACTGATCCGCGCCCATTCGGCGGCGAGATCGGGTACCACGATCCGCCACGAGACCCCGTCGACCACCAGGTGGTGGGCCACGACCAGCAGCCGTCCGGCCGATCCGGATCCCGGGGCGTCGAACCAGACGAACTGCACCATCACCCCGGCGCCCGGGTCCAGCCGGCCGAGGGCGGCGTCCAGTTCGCCGGTGACGAGCCGCTCCCAGGACTCCTCGTCGGCCCACCTGGCCCCGGTCGACCGGATCAGCGCCGCGGCGTCGACCCGGCCGGGCGGGTCCACGCTGAGCACCCAGCCGTGATCGTCGTCGGGCACCAGCTTGGACCGCCAGAGGTCATGGCGGTCCAGTACCGCGGTCGTGATCGCCTCCAGCGCCGGCCGGTCGACTCCTGCGGGGAGCTCCACCGCGACCCACTGGGCGAGGCGCCGGAATCCGCCGCCGCGCTCCAGCAGGGAGCGGGCCACCGGGAGCAGCGGCACCGATCCGGTTCCTCCGCCGGGAAGCTCCTCCAGCACCGCCCTGCCGCTGGTCGCCCCGTTCGCCTCGGCGACGGCGCACAGCCGGGCGACCGTCCGGCGTTCGAAGATGTCGCGCGGGGTCAGCGTCAGTCCCGCGGCGCGGGCCCGGGACACGACCTGGATGGAGCGGATGCTGTCGCCGCCCACCGCGAAGAAGTCGTCGTCGGTCCCGACCCGTTCGAGCCCCAGCACATCCGCGAAGACCCGGGCCAGGGCCTTCTCCACCGCCGTACCGGGGGCCCGGTACGTACCGGCGGCGAAGACGGGCGCGGGCAGGCTCGCACGATCCAGTTTTCCGTTGGCGGTCAGCGGCAGGCGCTCCAGCAGCACGATCGCCGCGGGCACCATGTACTCCGGCAGGCGGGATGCCGCGAACTGCCGCAGCTCCCCCGCGATGTCGCCCACCACCACCCCGTCCACGAGGACGGTGGCCCCGAACTCCACCACGCCGCCGCTGCTGCCGGTGACGGCGGTGCTCTCGGCCGCGGTGCTCAAGACCACGTAGCCGACCAGCCGGGCTC
Organism: Actinocorallia longicatena; assembly: GCF_039534125.1. Lineage (NCBI taxonomy): Bacteria > Bacillati > Actinomycetota > Actinomycetes > Streptosporangiales > Thermomonosporaceae > Actinocorallia > Actinocorallia longicatena. Next base: position 114,378 of record NZ_BAAAUV010000010.1, read on the forward strand.
CGGTGCCGTCCGCTGATCCGTCCCTGGCGACGACCACGGCGTGCGCGACGGCCGGATGCGAGAGCAGCGCCGCCTCGATCTCGCCGGGCTCGATCCGGAATCCGCGCACCTGCACCTGGTCGTCGGTCCTGCCGAGGAACTCCAGTTCCCCCGAGGCGTTCCACCGCGCCAGGTCCCCGCTGCGGTACAGGCGGCCGCCGATGCCGAACGGGTCTGCGACGAACCGCGCGGCCGACAGGCCCGCCCGGCCCAGGTATCCGCGGGCGACTCCGGAGCCGCCGACGTAGAGCTCTCCCGGCACCCCCACCGGGACCGGTTCCAGCCCCGCGTCCAGCACGTAGGCCCGGACGTTCTCCAGCGGCCGGCCGATGGGGCTGAGGGCCGGTCCCTCGGCGTCCGCCGGAGTCAGGGGCAGCCGGGTCACGTGCACCGTGGTCTCGGTGATGCCGAACATGTTCACCAGCAGCGGGCCGTCCGCGCCCGGTTCGGAGTACCAGCCCGACAGCCGGGTCGGGTCCAGGGCCTCACCGCCGAAGACGACCATGCGCAGGGAGGAGCCCGCCGCGCCCGCCGCGGACCGGTTCGCGGCCAGCTGGTAGAACGCCGAGGGCGTCTGGTTGAGGATGGTCACGCCGGAGGAGTCCAGCAGCGTCCACAGGTCGGCCGGGGAACGTACGACGTCCCAGGGGACGACCACGACCCGGCCGCCGGTCGTCAGCGCGCCCCAGATCTCCCACACCGAGAAGTCGAACGCGTGCGAGTGGCACCAGGCCCACGCGTCGCCAGGGCCGAACCCGGCCCATCCCTGGGCGCCGGCCAGCAGGGACGTCACGTTCCGGTGCGTCACGCCGACGCCCTTCGGGACTCCCGTCGACCCCGAGGTGTAGATGACATAGGCCAGGTCGTCGGGGTGGGGGCGCCGGATCACGGCGGCGGGCCCCCCGTCCGGATCGGTGACACCGTCCAGCAGGAGTGACGGGATGGCGAGGCCGGGAAGCGCAGCCGCCGTCGGGGAGTCGGTCACGATCAGCACCGGGCGTGCGTCGCCGAGGATGTACTCGATCCGCTTGCTCGGGTACTCGGGATCGATCGGCAGATAGGCGCCACCCGCCTTCAGCACGGCCAGCAGCAAAACCACCAGTTCCGCCGAACGGGGCAGCGCGACGGCCACCACCCGGTCGGGACCGGCACCGCGCTCCACCAGCCGGGCGGCCAGCGCGTTCGCCCGGTCGTCGAGCTCTCCGTAGGTCAGCGACTCCTCGCCCTCCACCAGCGCGATCGCGCCGGGGTCCCGGGACGCGGCGGTTTCGAACAGGTCCGGCACGGTCGCCGCAGCCACCTCGACCGCGGTGTCGTTCCACCGGGTCACGACCAGGTCCCGCTCATCCGCACCCAGCACGTCCAGCCCGTGGATCCGCCGGCCTGCGTCGGCCACGACCTGTTCGAGCACGCGGATGTAGCGCGCGGCCATGCGTTCGACGGTCTCACGGTCGAACAGGTCGAGGGCGTACTCGAAGGAGCCCCTGATCCCCTGCCCGTCCCGCTCCTCGGAGAGGGTCAGGGTGAGGTCGAACTTCACCGTCACGTTGGCCGGGAACTCCGGCGTCCACCGTAGGTCGGTGGAGTCCAGATCGGGCCAGAGGGTGCTCTGCCAGGCGAACATCACCTGGAAGAACGGGTGGTAGGCGGTCGACCGCTCCGGGTTCAGCAGTTCCACCAGCCGTTCGAAGGCCGCGTCCTGGTGGTCGAAGGCCGCCAGCGCCTTCTCCCTGGTCTGCCTCAGGACCTCCGCGAACGAGGGGTCGCCGGTCAGCCGGACCCGCAGCACCCAGGTGTTGACGAAGAAGCCGACCAGTTCCGTCAGCGCCTCGTCGGTGCGCCCCTCGATCGGCGAACCGATGGTCACGTCCTCGCCGCCGCCCTGCCGGCCGAGAAGGACCGCCAGCACCGCCTGGAGCACCATCGGCGCGGTCGCCCGCTCCTTCTGCGCCAGCCGGCGCACCCCGGCGGCCAGGTCCGCGTCGATCACGAACTCGACGGCGGCTCCGCGATGGCTCCGCGACGTCGGCCGCGGCCGGTCGGCGGGCAGGGGCAGCGGCTGCGGGACCCCGGCGAGCTCCGTACGCCAGTACTCCCACTGGGTGCTCAGCACGCTGCCGGGATCGGAGAGGTCGCCGAGCAGCTCACGCTGCCACATCGTGTAGTCCGCGTACTGCACCGGCAGCGGCTCCCAGCCGGGCTCCGCGCCCGCCTTCCGCGCGGCGTAGGCGAGCGACAGGTCCCGCACGAGCGGCGCCATCGACGCGCCGTCCCCTGCGATGTGATGCATCAGCAGCACGAGGACGCATTCGTCCGCCGCGCTCCGGACGATGCCCGCGCGCAGCGGGATCTCCGCCGCCAGGTCGAACCGATGGCTCACCAGCTCGATCACCGCGTCGGACACCATGTCCGGGTCGGCGTCGCGCTCCACGACGTCCAGCGTCAGTGCTCCGGCGGGCAGCACCCGCTGGAACGCCACACCGTCCTCGTCCTCCTCCACCACCGTCCGCAGGCTCTCGTGGCGCGCGGCCACGTCGCGGAGCGCGGCGGTCATCACCGCGGCGTCCACCGTGCCGCGCAGCCTGAAGACGACCGGGATGTTGTAGGTCAGCGACGGGCCCTCGAAACGGAACAGGAACCACAGCCGCCGCTGGGCATAGGACAGCGGCAACCGGCCCGGACGGACGGCGGGCCGCAGCCGCGGACGGCCCGGGGAGCCCGGGGAGCCCGGCCGCAGATGCGGAGCGAGCCGCGCGACGGTCGGTTCCTCGAACACCGTGCGGACCGGGAGGTCCGACCCGAGCGCCTCGCGGATCCGGCCCGCCAGCCGCATGGCCAGAAGCGAATGCCCGCCGAGCGCGAAGAAGTCCTCCTCCACCCCCACCCGTTCCACGCCGAGGACCTCCGCGAACACCTCGGCCAGCAGCTCCTCCTCCGCCGAGGCGGCGCTCCGGGACACCGTGCTCCGCGCCGCCGGCGGCGGAAGGGCGCGGCGGTCGAGCTTTCCGTTGGCCGTCAGCGGCAGTTCCTTCAGCACCGAGAACACCGAGGGGACCATGAACTCCGGCAGGCGGCCGACGGCGAGGCTCCGCAGCTCGGCCGCCAGGTCCGTCCCGGGAGGCGGCTCGCCGTCCAGCGCGACGTATCCGACGAGCTGCCTGTCAGCGCCGTCTCTGCCGTGCGCCACCACGACCGCCTGCGCGACCAGCGGATGCGAGGTCAGCAGGGCCTCGACCTCAGCCGGTTCGATCCGGAACCCCCGGACCTTCACCTGGTCGTCGGCCCGGCCCGCGAAGACCAGCTCTCCTCTGGCGTTCCACCGGACCAGGTCGCCGGTCCGGTACAGGCGCCCGCCCGAGCCGAACGGATCGGCCACGAAACGCGACGCCGACAGTCCCGGCCGTCCCAGATATCCGCGCGCCACGCCCAGACCGCCGAGGTACAGCTCTCCGATGACCCCTGCCGGAACCGGCACCAGCCCGGGACCCAGCACGTACGCGCGCATGTTGCTCATCGGCGTGCCGATCGGCACGGGGGCGGCGTCCTCGGGGAGGGCCGGCACCGGATGAGACGCGGCGAAGGTCGTCGTCTCGGTCGGCCCGTAGCCGTTGACGACCTGCACACCGGGGCAGTGCCGCTGCACGCGGCGGACCGCGGCTCCGACGAGCACGTCACCGCCCGCCCACACCTCGCGCAGCCCGGCGAAGCAGCCGGGGTCCTGCTCCGCCAGGACGGAGAACAGCCCGGCGGTCACCCAGACGGCCGTCAGATCGTGCGCGGCGATCAGCCTGCGCAGCAGCTCCGCGTCGAGCCGCTCGCCCTCCGGCGCGACCGCGACGCACCCGCCGGTCAGCAGCGGGACCCAGATCTCGAAGGTCGAGGCGTCGAAGGTCTGGGGCGACTGCGCCAGGGTCCGGTAGGTGCCGGTGAACCGGCGGTCCCCGGCGAGGCCGACCACATCGGCGTGGGTGACGAGCACGCCCTTCGGGACGCCGGTGGAGCCGGAGGTGTACATCACGTAGGCCAGCCCGCCGGGTGACGGCGCCGGGACCCGCCTCCGGCCGTCGGGCTCGCCGGTCTGCTCAACAGATTGCTCGGCGGTGCCGGGATCGATCACCGGGACGTCCGTGGGCGGCAGATGCGCGGCCCGTTCCGGCGTCGCCAGAATGACGGCCGGTGCCGCGTCGGACAGCATGAGCGCGATGCGTTCCGCGGGGTAGCCGGTGTCGATCGGGAGATACGCCGCACCGGCCTCGAGGATCGCCAGCATGGCGACCAGCAGGTCGATCGACCGCGGAACCGCCAGCGCCACCAGGTGCTCCGGCTCCACTCCCCGGGCGGTCAGGTGCCGCGCCAGATGCCGGGCCCGGGTCCGCAGTTCGGCGTAGGAGACCGTCTCGTCCCCGCTGACCAGGGCGGGAGCGTCGGGTGTGCGGTCGGCCTGCTCGCTGAGGGCCTCGGGCACCGTCAGCGCCGGTACGGGATGCGCGGTGTCGTTCGCTTCGTGCAGGAGCCGGCGCCGCTCGTCCTCGTCCAGCGTGTCGACGAGCCCGATCGGTGCGTACGGGTCGGCGATCAGCATCCGCCACAGGGCGATGAGCTGGTCGATGAACAGCCGTACCTCGTGCTCTCCGTAGTGCGCGCCGTTGGCGTCGAGGCAGATCCGCAGCCCGCCGGAGGGGTTCGCGTCATCCAGGACGGTGATCATCAACTCGTTCACCGTGCCGAAACGGATATCGTCGGCATAGGCGGGAACTCCGCCGAAATTCTGTGTCTCGGTCCACGGGATCATGTTCAGGACCGGCCCGAATGGGCCCTGCATAGAGCCGGAGAGCCCGGCCGCGCTTCGAATGTCGGAACCCTGGCACCGTGAATGCCGGGTGACTTCCCGCATCTCCGCGGACAGCGTCTCGATGACATCCGCGAATGTCGACAGCAGCGGAACCTTCAACCGCACCGGCACGGTGTTCGACATCAGGCCGGGCGAGAACCGGGCCGGGCCCACCCGGTTCGCGGTCGCCACCGAGAAGATGAATTCCGGTAAACCGCACATGCGGGAAAGGAAGACCGCGGCGGCGCCGGAGAGCATGCTCGGCATCGACGCGCCGATCGCCTCCGCGGCCGCCTCCCACTGGCCCAGCTCCGTGCGGCTCACCGTCACGGTCCTGCGCACCAGGCCCGGCGAGGGCGATCCGCCGTCGCCCGGCAGCCTGGCCGAGACGGGCGCGCCGTCCAGGTAGGTCCGCCAGAATTCGAGGTCGGTGGTGAACTCCTCGGACGCCAGATAACGGACGTCCTCGTCGTAGACCACCTCCGGGCCGCTCAGGGCGCTGTCGGGGACGGCCGTGCCGTGACGCAGCGCGGAGTACACCTCCGCGACCCGTTCGACCAGCATGAACACGCCGAAACCGTCGGTCACCAGATGATGCAGAACCAAGATCATGAAGTGGCGGTCGTCGGCGATTCTGATCAGGCCCGCCCGGAACAGCACCTCGCCGTCGAAGGCGAAGGGCCGCTGTGAGATCCGCTGCGCGAGCGCGCGAGCCGCCCCCTCGGGGTCGGGATCATCGCCGACGTCCTCGAAGAAGGGCTCCCAGGCCACCTGCTCGCGGACGGCCTGCCGCAACCCGTCCTCGGCCTCGTGAAAGCCGACTCGCAGCACTCCGGTCTCGCCCAGCACCCGCTGTAATGCGGCGCCCATCGCCGTGTCATCGACCGGACCGTGGATATCCGAGACAACCAGAGAATTGTTGGGAACGTCCGGCATCAGCTTCTGCGCGAGCCATAGTTCTTTCTGCGCCGTAGACACGCCGAACGACCGAGAAGCAATCACGTTATTCCTTCTCCCACAGCAAACGGCGATCACATACCTGCCTTGGGAGCCAGCCTACCCCGCACCACTAAGGCCAACAACAGGTCGGGTTCGGGGTAGCCAGCTGCGGAAATTCCGCACGCGACCGAGAAAGGAATCCCGCCGGGCCGGGCTATTTCAATCCGTCGAGCAGCTGCTGATGGAGATGGTCTGTCAGCGTAGCCGGGGTGGGATTGCTGTAGAACACACGGACCGGAACGTGCAGGCCCGTGGCCGTCATGAGCTGGTTGCGGATCTGCAGCGCGCTGAGCGAGTCGAGCCCGAGCTCGAAGAACGAGTCCTCCGCCTGGATCGCCTCGCGGTCGGCGTGGCCGAGCACGGCCGCCACCCGGTCGCGGATCACGTTGAGGACCAGCAGCCGCTGCTCCGGCCGATCGAGCCCGGTCAAGCGGTGCGCCAGCCCTGGCCCGCCGTCCCCCGCGCCGGTGGCGGTGCGGCGGATCGCGGGTACCAGTCCCGCCAGCAGCGGGGGAAGCTGTCCCGTGCCGGCCTTGGCGCGCAGCGCGGACCTGTCCCACTCCGCCGCGACGACGTGCGTGAAACCATGGCCGACGGCGGCGTCGAACAGCGCGCAGGCCTGGCCGGGCGCCATGCCCACCACGCCGTCGCGGCGCAGGCGCTCCCGCTCGGCGTCGGTGAGATGCGCGACCATGTCGCCGGACTGCGCCCACAGCCCCCACGACACTGACAGAGCGGGCGATCCGCCCGCCCTCCGGTGCGCGGCGAGGCCGTCCAGGAACGTGTTCGCCGCGGCGTAGTTCGCCTGGCCCGGACCACCGAGCGCGCCCGACGCCGAGGAGCACAGCACGAACATCGGCAGATCAAGATCGCGGGTGGCCTCGTGCAGGTACCAGGCCGCGTCGGCCTTGGCGGCCAGCACGGTGTCGAGCCGTTGCGGTGTCAGCGACTCCACCACGCCGTCGTCGAGCACACCGGCCGCGTGGATCACTCCCGTGAGCGGCAGGTCATCGGGCATCTCGGCCACCAGGGCGGTCACCGCCTCCCGGTCCGAGACGTCGCAGGCCACCACGTCGACCAGGGCGTTCAGGTCCGCCAGCTCCTCTTTGATCCGTTCGGCTCCCGGCGCGTCCGGTCCTCGCCTGCTCGCCAGGACCACCCGGGCCGCCTTGTGCTCGGTCACGAGATGGCGGGCCAGCACCGCCCCCACGCCGCCGGTGCCCCCGGTGATCAGGACCGTGCCGCCCGACAGCGGCGTCGTCTTCTCCGGCCCGTCCGGCGAGGGCGGGACGGCCCGGGACAGCCGCGCGGCGTACAGGACACCGGCGCGGCTCACCAGCTGCGGTTCCCGCGCGGCCAGGGCGGCCGCCAGCAGCGGCTCCAGCCCGGATGCCCCGGTTTCAATGTCGATGTCGGTGTCGGTGTCGATGAGGACGATCCGGCCGGGGTGCTCCGACTGCGCCGACCGCACGAGGCCCCAGACCGCCGATCCGGCGAGATCACCGACCTCACCGTCCGGCGACGCCATCGCACCGCGGGTCACGATGGCCAGCACCGTCTTGGGAAACCGCTCGTCGGCCAGCCATTCCTGCACCACCCGCAGGGCCCGATGGGTCGCCTCGTGCGTCCCCCCGACCACGTCGCCTTCGACGGGCCGGGCGGAGAAGACCACCGCGTCCAGGGATCCGGCGGCTTCGTCGCGCTCCGTCCAGCGCCGCCACTCCACCTTCTCCGCGCCCGGTCCCGAGGTCACCGGCGACCATGTCACCTCGTAGAGGCCTTCGGGTGTTCCGGCTGCTCCGGCCGCGGTGAGCTGCCGCATGGAGATCCGCCGTGTCATCAGGGACCGCACCGACAGCACGAGCCGCCCGGTCTCGTCGGCGACCTGTACCGAGACGGTCTCCGGCTCGGCCGTCGGCGCTATCCGGGCACGCAGCACCGGGGCTCCAGCCCCGTGCGACCGCACACCTTCCCAGGAGAACGGCAGCCGGACCTCGGCCGGGTCGCTCGAGAGCAACCCCGCGTGCAGGACGGCGTCCAGCAGCGCCGGGTGAAGGACGAAGCCGGTCTCCCGCTCGACGCCCGCCGGTGCCCGCACCTCGGCGAAGATCTCCTTGCCGCGCCGCCACAGGGCCTTCAGCCCCTGGAAGGCCGGGCCGTATCCGTATCCGCGCGACGCCAGCTCCGCATAGGCGCCGTCGAGGTCGACGGCCCGCGCCCCGGCCGGCGGCCACCGGGTCAGGCCCAGGGCCGCGACGGTGGCGTGCTCGGAGGTCAGCAGGCCTTGCGCGTTCAGCGTCCAGGCCTCGCCCGCGCCGCCGAGCCGTGAATGGACGGTCACCGTACGGCCGTCCGCGAAGTCCTCACCGACCGTCACGCGGAGATCCACCGAGCCATGCGGCGGGACGACCAGCGGTGCCTGGAGCGCCAGTTCCTTCACCACCGGACAGCCGGCCCGGCCACCGGCGTGGACGGCGAGCTCCACGAGGGCGGCACCGGGCAGCAGCACCTGCCCGAACACGGCATGGTCGGCGAGCCAGGGAAGGGTGTGCGCGGACAGCCGTCCGGTCAGCAGTACTCCGCCGGAGTCGGGGAGCTCCACGATCGCGCCGAGCAGGGGGTGCCGTGCGGCCTCCAGTCCGAGCGCGGCCGCACCGCCGGGCGCCGCCGATCCCTTCAGCCAGTACCGCTCGTGCTGGAAGGCGTAGGCGGGCAGTTCCACGGTCCGGCCGCCTGCCGAGGCGAACATCCCCTTCCAGTCGACGGGCACGCCAGCCGCCCAGGCCTGGGCGGCGGAGGTGAGGATCTGCTCCTGTCCTCCGCGGTCCCTGCGCAGGGTGCCGATGGTGGTGACCTCTCCGCCCAGATCGTCGACGGTGTCCGCCACCGCGGCCGCCAGGACGGGGTGCGGGCTGGACTCGATGAACGTCCGGAATCCCTGGTCGTGCAGGGCGCGAACGGACTCCTCGAAGCGCACGGTCCGGCGCAGATTCTCGTACCAGTAGCCGGCGGTCAGCTCCCGGGTGTCCAGCCAGTCGCCGGTCACCGTGGAGAAGAACGGTATGGTGCCCGCTCGCGGTTCCACCGGCGCGAGCCGCTCGGCCAGCAGCTCGCGGACCTGCTCGATGTGGGCCGAGTGGCTGGCGAAGCGGGACTCGATCATCGACGTGCGGACACCGCTCCCGGCGAGATCGGCGAGGAGGGCGTCGAGCTCGTCCCCCACCCCGGCGACCACGGTGGACAGGGGACCGTTGATGCCGGCGATGGACAGACCCGGATACTTGCCGGCGATCCTGCCGCGTAGGTCCTGGGCGGAGAGCCCGGCCCATGCGGTGCCGCCGCTTCCGGTGAGTTCGGACAGGGCCAGGCTGCGCAGGGCGGTGACCCTCATCGCGTCCCGCAGTGACAGTCCGCCGGCGACGTGGGCCGCCGCGATCTCGCCCTGCGAGTGGCCGATCACCGCGCGCGGGGTCACGCCCATCGATCGCCAGAGGGCGGCGAGCGATACCATGACCGAGAAGAGCACGGGCTGGAGCACGTCCACGCGTGCCGCGGAGGGGGCGTCCGGCCGTCCGGCGAGGACGTCGGGCAGGGACCAGTCCACGAACTCCGTGAGGGCTTCGGCGCAGGCGCGCATGGAGCCGGCGAACACCGGTGAGGAGTCCATCAGGTCGCGGCCCATGCCGATCCATTGCGATCCCTGGCCGGGAAACACCAGGGCGAGCTTCGCGGTGGTGGCGGTCCCGGTGGCCGCTCCGGGCGGCAGCCCGCCGGTGGCGAGGGTCCGCAGGTCGGCCACCATCGCGTCGTGGTCGGTTCCGGTGACCGCGGCGCGCAGCCGGAACGCGGCGCGGGTGCCGAGCGTGCGGGCGACGTCGATCGGGCGCGTCCCCGGGTGCCGTTCGAGATGGCCTGCCAGCCGGTCCGCCTGGGCGGCGAGCGCGTTCCGGGTCTTGGCGGCGAGCGTCCAGGTGACCGGCAGGGGGCCGTCGGGGACGGTGAAAGGAGCCGGGCGGTCCTCGTCGGGCAGTTCGAGGATGACGTGGGCGTTGGTGCCGCTGACGCCGAAGGAGGAGACGGCCGCCCTGCGCGGACGGCCCGTCTCCGGCCAGGACCGCTCCTCGGTCAGCAACCGCACAGAACCCGAAGACCAATCCACCTTCTCGGTGGGCGCATCCACGTGCAACGTCCTCGGCATGACCCCGTGACGCATCGCCTGAATCATCTTGATCACACCACCCACACCCGCAGCCGCCTGCGTATGACCGATGTTCGACTTCAACGAGCCGAGCCACAACGGCTCGCCTTCACGGCCGTTCCCATAGGTCGCGAGTAATGCCTGAACCTCGATCGGGTCCCCCAGGACCGTCCCGGTCCCATGGCCCTCGACCACGTCCACATCTCCAGGATTCAGTTCCGCATTCGCCAGCGCTTCCTGAATCACCCGTATCTGCGAGGGGCCGTTCGGAGCCGTCAGGCCGTTCGACGCGCCGTCCTGGTTCACCGCCGACCCCCGCACCACACCCCACACCCGACGACCCCCCGAACGAGCAGCCGACACCCGCTCCAACACCACAACACCCACACCCTCACCCCACACCGTCCCCCCAGCACCCTCACCAAACGACCTGCACACACCATCCACAGCCAACCCCCGCTGACGCGAAAACTCCACAAACGAACCCGGAGACGACATCACCGTCACACCCGCCACCACCGCCACATCACACTCACCCGAACGCAACGACTGCACCGCCCAATGCAACGCCACCAACGACGACGAACACGCCGTATCCACCGACACCGCAGGACCCTCCAAACCCAACACATACGCCACCCGACCCGACACCACCGAACCCAACACACCCGTCATGTGGCCCTCCAGATCACCTCCCCCCACGGCCTCTACGCCCTTGGCCCGAGCGGCCAGCCCGTAGTCCTGGCCGAAGACACCGGCGAACACACCGGTCCGCGAACCCCGCAGACCCAGCGGATCGATTCCGGCGTCCTCCAACGCCTCCCACACCACCTCCAAGAGCAAACGCTGCTGAGGATCCATCGCCACAGCCTCACGCGGCGAAATCCCGAAGAAAGCGGCATCAAAACCCGCCACATCATCAAGAAACCCACCCACCCGGACGTACGATTTCCCCGCCGCATCCGGATCAGGATCGAACAACCCCTCCACATCCCAGCCACGATCTGCCGGGAACCCCGACACCCCCACACCACCCGACGCCACCAAATCCCACAGCTCACCAGGAGAACCCACCCCGCCCGGGAACCGGCAGCCCATGCCGACCACGGCCACCGGTTCCGAGAGCCGTGCCGTCAGGGCGGCGTTCTGCCGGCGCAGGCGCGTGTTCTCGCTGACGGAACGGCGTAGCGCGCCGACGATCTCCTCCCTGGACGCGCTCACGACGAGCTCCCCTCCGTCCTGCGGCGGAGCCTCGGCCGGGTGGACTTCTTCATGCCCTGGAGCCGGGGTTCCAGATCGGCGACCGTCGGCGATTCGAAGATCGTCCGCACGGGTACCTCGATCCCCAGCACCTGTCCGATGCGTCCCACCAGCCAGCTCGCGCGCAGCGAGTGGCCGCCGAGGGCGAAGAAGTCATCGTCGATGCCGACCCGGTCCAGGTTGAGCACCTCGCGGAACAGCCCGGTCAGCAGCTCCTCGGCGGGAGTGCGCGGCTCCCGATGGCGGCGCGGCCCGAGGACCGGTTCGGGCAGTCCGTCACGGTCCAGCCGCCCCTCCGGGGTCTCCGGGAGTCGCTCCAGGAGCGTCACCGTGGCGGGCACCATGTGCTCTGGGAGGCGCTCCGCGAGGTAGGAGCGCATCTGGGCGGCCGTGATCGTCGTGTCGTCTTGCTGGACCACGTACGCGAACAGCCGCGTCTCCTCCTCAGCGTTCCGGGCGGTCACCGCGGCCCCCGCGATGCCGGGGTGCCCGCGCAGCACCGACTCGATCTCGCCGATGTCGACGTGGTAGCCGCGCACCGTCACCCGCGGGTGGGCCGGGCCGGAGTACTCCAGCCGCCCGGAGGCGCTCCACCGCGCCAGGTCGCCGGTCCGGCGCAGGCGACCGCCGGGTGTGCGGCCGACCGGATCCGCGACGAGCCGCGCCGCCGTGACGCCCGGAGGCTCCGCGTCCAAAGGCGCGTCGTCGGCGAGGTACAGCTCACCCACCACCCCGACGGGCACCGGCCGCAGCCCGGCGCCCAGGACGTAAGCCCGTGCCTGCGCCGGAACCCGTGCGGGGCCTTCGTACTCCGCGTCCCGCCCGTCGTTGAACCTTTCCACCACCAGTTCCCGTTCGGCCTGGTCGAGCAGCTCGACGGCGGCCAGCGGCATGTCCGGATCGCTGACGACGGCCTGGAGGATCCGGGCGAGCCGGGCCGCGTAACCGGTGACGGCGGCATCGTCGAACACATCGGTGCGGTACTTCAGGAACATGCGCAGCTCCGGATCCGCGGCGGCGATCACGGTGAGCGGGTAGTTGCTGCCGGCGATCGCCCGGAGCCCGGTCATCCGGATCTCGGCGACGCTTCCGGCGTCCATCAGCCCGGCCTGGTCGACGGGATAGGAGTCGAAGACGACCAGGGTGTCGAAGAGCGAACCCAGCCCGATCGCCCGGGCCGTCTCCGTCAGCCCGACGTGGTGGTGGTCCATCAGCGCGGCCTGTCGCGCCTGGAGATCGGTCAACAGGTCGCGGAGCGTCCGGCCCGGTGCGCACCGCACCCTCACCGGCAAGGTGTTGATGAACAGCCCGACCATGGCGTCGACGTCCTGGACGTCGGCCGGCCTGCCGGAGACCGTCGCCCCGAACACGACGTCTTCCCGTCCGGTCAGCCCGGCGAGGAGGATCGCCCATGAGCCGTACATGAGCGTGCTCATCGTGACGCCGAGTTCCGCGGCGCGCTGCGGCACCGCGCGGGCCTCTTCCTCGGTCAGGGGCACGTCAAGCTGCCCGATGCCCTGCACGCCGGTCTCGGAGATCAGTCGGCGGCCCGCCAGGGTGGTCACCTCGCCGACGCCGTCGAGCTCGCCGGTCCACGCGCGCAGCGACGCCGCCCGGTCCCGGTGCGACAGCCACTCCAGGAAGTCCCGGTAGCCGCGGAGCCTCGGCGGCGCCGCTTCGCCGCCCTCGGCGGAGTAGAAGCGCAGCAGATCCTGCATCAGGAGCGGCAGCGACCATCCGTCGAACAGGACGTGGTGCGCTGTCAGGATCAGCTCGAACCGGGCGTCGCCGAGCGACACCAGCATCAGGCGCACGAGCGGCGGGACGGCGACGTCGAAGGCGGCTTCGCGGTCGTCCGCGAGCAGCCGTGCGACCGCCGCCTCCTGGTCCGCCTCGGCAGACGCGGACAGGTCGACCACCCGCCAGGGCAGTTCGACGCGGTCCTGGACGAGCGCGAGCATGTCCCCCTTGGCGCCGGGGACGAACGCGCTCCGCAGGTTCGAGTGCCGGTCGAGCAGCGACTGCCCTGCGGCCCGCAGCCGTATCGCGTCGATCGGACCGCTGAGGTGGAACACGTACTGCATGTGGTAGGCGTCCAGGCCGGCACCGGCGAGGGCGGCGTGGAACAGCAGGCCGGACTGCATCTCGGTGAGCGGCCAGACGTCCACGAGACCGGGATACCTGGCCTCCAGGGCTTCCAGCTCCGGCTGCTCGATCGACACCATCGGCACGTCAGAGGGTGTCAAGCCGCCCGCACCGGGCTCCGCCACATGCCGTGCCAGACCGTTCAGCGCCCGGATCCACAGATCGGCCAGCTCGCTCACCGTCTCCCCGGCCAGGACGCCGGTGGGGAACGCGAACGTCGCGGTGAGCCGCGGCCCGTCGGGAGTGTCGACGACCAGCGCACCGATGTCGAGGGCGACGGTCACCGGCATGTCGGCGTCCAGGGCGGGGCTCACCTCCGGCATGTCGAACATCGGTGTCCAGCCGGCCCCGCGCAGGCTCTCCGGCAGGAGATCGCCGGAGAAGCGGCCCAGGTAGTTGAAGGCGATCTGCCCTGCCGGCAGCCGTGCCAGCTCCGGCCCGGTCTCCGGGTTCAGATACCGCAGCAGGCCGTAGCCGAGCCCCCTGCCGGGGACGGCGTGCAGCTGCTCCTTGATCGCCTTGATGACGCCGCCCGCGGCCGGTCCGCCGTCCATCGCCTCATCGAGATCCGCGTCGAGAGGGTCGAGCCGCACCGGGAACAGGGTCGCGAACCAGCCGACCGTCTGGGTGAGGTCCGCGCCGGGAATCGCTTCCTCTTCGCGTCCGTGGCCCTCCAGCCGGATCAGCACGGACGTCTCGGAGACGCCCGTGCCGCGCCGCCAGGACGCGACGGCCAGCGCGAGGCCCGCGAGCAGCCCGTCGTTCGCTCCCGCGTGGAACGCCGCGGGCAGGGTCGTGAGCACGGCCTCGGTCGCGGCCGGGGACAGCGTCACCCGCACGTGCTCGACGGAGGAGGTCACGTCGGCCGCCGGGTCGAGCGGGCGGGTTCCCAGCAGCGGATCGGGCCCGTCGGCGATCGCCCGCCACGTGGGCAGTTCGGCGACCCGGGAGGGCGAGGCCGCCTCGTCGGCCAGCGCGTGCGCCCACCGCCGCACCGAGGTGCCCACCGCAGGCAGGGTCTGCGCCCGTCCCAGGCGGACGCGGCTCCACGCGGTGGCGAGGTCGGGCAGGATGATCCGCCAGGAGACGCCGTCCATGACCAGATGGTGGGCGACCACCGCCAGCCGGCCGGGACGCCCGGGGCCGTGGTCGAACCAGACGAGCTGGAGCATCACCCCGGCGGCGGGATCCAGCCGGTCGGCGGCGGCGTCGAGTTCGGCGGCGATCAGCGGGCCGAGGTCTTCCGCCTCTCCGGTGAGCTCCACCCGGTGCAGCAGCGCGCCGGCCGCCACCGCGTCGGGCGCGGCCGCCTCGAGCCCCGTTCCGCGCTCGTCGGTCACGAGCCGGGAGCGCAGCACGTCGTGCCGGTTCAGGACCGCTCCGACGGTGGCGAGCAGGCCGATCCGGTCGATGCCGAACGGCAGCTCCAGCACCATGGTCTGGGTGTATCTGGAGATGGGGCCGCCGCCGTCGACCAGGAACCGTCCGATGGGCAGGAGCGGCATCCAGCCGCGTCCGCCGCCTTCCAGCTCCTCGAGCACGGGGCGCTGTTCCTCGCGGCCGGCGATCTCCGCCAGGTCCGCGACGGTCCGGTGCCGGAACACGTCCTGCGGAGAGAGGACCAGGCCGAGGGTCCGGGCGCGGGCCACGACCTGGATGGACCGGATGCTGTCTCCGCCGATCTCGAAGAAGTCGTCGTCGACCCCGACGCGCTCGGCCCCGAGCACCTCGGCGAAGACGGCGGCCAGCAGCGCCTGACCGCTGTCGGCCGGTGCGCGGAACCGCCGGCTCTCGAACACCGGTGCGGGAAGGGCGTCGCGGTCGAGTTTCCCGTTCGGCGTCAGCGGCAGCCGGTCGAGGACCACGAACGCCGCGGGCACCATGTACGAGGGCAGCCTGGTGGCCGTGAACTGCCGCATGACGCGCGGATCGATCGTGGTCGCGGCGAAGTCGATGTCGGTCCCGCCGTCCCCGGTGGCCCGCGTCCGCGGGGAATCGGCGGATCCGGAGGGCGGGGCCTGGGCGGGCACGATGTACCCGATGAGCTGCTTGCCGGCCTCGGTGTCACGTGCGACGACCACCGCTTGGATCACCGACGGATGCGCCAGCAGCACCGTCTCGACCTCGACGGGCTCGATGCGGACGCCGCGCACCTTGACCTGCGTGTCGGCCCGTCCGACGAACTCCAGGTCGCCGGAGTCGCGCCAGCGGACGAGGTCTCCGGTGCGGTAGAGCCTGCCGCCGGGTTCGTCGGCGAACGGGTCGGCGACGAAGGCGGCGGCGGTCGGCCCCGGCATCCCGAAGTAACCCCGGCCGACCGCGTCGCCTGCGACGTACAGCTCGCCCACCACTCCCTGGGGCACCGGGCGCAGTCCGGACCCGAGCACGTAGGCCCGGACGGTGCCCAGCGGCATGCCGAGCGGAATCGATCCGGGGCCCGAGTCCTCCCGTCCGGTGATCGTGTGCGAGGAGACGTAGAACGTCTCCGACTGCCCGTAGGAGTTGACGACCCGGGTGTCGGGCCACATGCGGCGCACCCGGTCCGCCAGCGCAGTGGACAACGCCTCACCGGCGAAGACGATCGTCTCCACCCGGACCCGGTCGGTGAGCTGGTCGGCCATCTCGGAGAAGACCGAGGGCACGCTGAAGACCACACCGCCCGAGTAGGACTCCCGCTCGGCGAGCACCAGGACGTCGCGCACGATCTCGACGCAACCGCCGCTCGACAGCGTGGCGAACAGCTCGAACGCCGAGACGTCGAAGGACACCGAGGTCGCCGCCAGCACCCGGGTGCCCGCCGTGATCCCCACCCGCGCGGCCAGCTGGCCGACGACCGCGACCACGTTGCCGTGGGTGATCCCCACACCCTTGGGCACACCGGTCGACCCCGAGGTGTAGATCACATACGCCAGGTTCCCCGGGGCGACGACCGGCAGGACGGACGGCGAAGGCGCATCGGCGGACTCCGTGTCGTCGATCCGCAGCCGCGGAACGTCCGAGGAGGGCAGGATCTTCTCGGTCTCCTCCGCGACCAGCAGCAGGCGGGGCCGCGCGTCGGCGAGCACCAGGTCCAGCCGCCTGCTCGGATGCCGGGGGTCGATGGGAAGGTGCACCCCGCCCGCCTTCAGCACCGCGAGCACGCCGACCACCAGCTCGATCGAGCGGGGCAGGGCGACGGCCACCACCACCTCGGGGCCGACCCCCGCCCTCAGCAGCCGGGCCGTCAGCCGGTCCACCCGCGCGCTCAGCTCTCCGTAGGTCAGTTCGCGGCCTTCGTGCAGCACGGCCGCGGCTCCCGGCGCCGCCGACACCTGGGCGTCGAACAGCTCCATCACCGTCGCCGCGCCGTCCGGGGCGTCGGCGAGCGGCACGTCGTTGTACTCCCGCATCACCTGGTCTCGCTCACCGGGGAGCAGGACGTCGACCGCTCCGGCGGTCAGGTCCGGATTCCGCACCACCTGCTCGAGCACCCGGACGAACCGGGCGGCGATCGACACCGCGGTGTCGCGGTCGAACAGGTCGGTCGCGAACTCCAGGTGCCCGGCGAGGGCCCGCTCGCCTGAAGGCGTCTCCACCTCGTTCATCGTCATCATCAGGTCGAACTTGGCCGTCCCGGTGACGGCGATCTCCGTTCCCCAGGTCATGCCGGGGAGCTCCGGGTCGGACCAGCCGATGTTCTGCAGGACGAACATCACCTGGAACAACGGGTGGTAAGCCGTCGAACGGTCGGGGTTCAGCAGTTCGACGAGCCGGTCGAACGGGGCGTCCTGATTCTCGTACGCAGCCAGGGCCTTGTCTCGCACGCGACGCAGCACCTCGCCGAACGCGGGATTGCCGGACAGGTCCACCCGCAGCACCCAGGTGTTGACGAAGAATCCGACCAGTTCGGCCAGCCCGTCGTGGTTGCGTCCCTCGATCGGCGATCCGATCACCACGTCGTCGCCGGCGCCGAGCCGGGACAGGACGATCGCGAACGCCGCCTGCAAAACCATCGACGGTGTGGTCGCCCGCTCCCTGGCCAGCCGTTCCAGCGCGGCCAGCACAGCGGGTTCGAGCTGGAAGTCGACCATGTCGCCCTGGTGACCGGCCTGCGGCGGCCGCGGCCGGTCCAACGGCAGGGTCAGCGGCTGGACGAGATCCGCCAGCTCGGTGCTCCAGTAGTCCAGTTGCCGCGCGAGCAGGCCGGCGGGATCGGACTCCTCACCCAGCGTGCTCTGCTGCCACAGCGTGTAGTCGGCGTACTGCACCGGCAGGGGCGCCCACTGCGGCTCCCGGCCGGCCCGCCGTGCCCGGTAGGCGACCGCCACGTCGTGCGCGAACGGCACGAGGGAGGCGCCGTCACCGGCGATGTGGTGCATGACCATCGCGAGCAGGTAGGTGCCGGGAGCGTCGGTGAGGTGGAACAGGCTCGCGCGCAGCGGGATCTCGGCGGTCAGATCGAAGTGGTGGCGCACCACCCGCTGGGCGGCTTCGGCCGCGTCCGCCGAGGCGACCTCGCTCACCGGCAGGGGGACCCGCACCTCCCCGGCCGGGAGGATCCGCTGGAAAGCCACGCCGTTCTCGTCCTCGGCGAAGATCGTGCGCAGGCTCTCCTGCCGGGCGACGACATCGGAGATCGCTGCGTTCAGCGCGCCGACGTCCAGGTCACCCGACATCCGGACGACCAGCGGGATGTTGTAGGTCGCCGAGGCTCCCTCGTAGCGGTGGAAGAACCACAACCGGCGCTGGGCATAGGAGAGCGGCACTCGGTCCGGACGCTCCACGGCGATCAGGGGCGGCTGGGCGACGGCGTCGGAGAGGTGGTCCACCAGTTCGGCGACCGTCGGCGACTCGAAGATCGCACGGAGGGGCAGGTCGGCGTCGAGGACGGCCCGGACCCGTCCGGCCAGTTTCGTCGCGCGCAGCGAGTCCCCGCCGAGCGCGAAGAAGTCGTCATCGATGCCGACCTGGTCCACCCGGAGCACCTCGGCCATGATCCCGGCGAGGATCTCCTCACGCCTGGTGCGCGGAGCCCGATAGGGCGTCCCCGCGGACTCGGGCGGGGGGAGGGCCTTCCGGTCGAGCTTGCCGTTCGGGGCCAGCGGCAGCCGGTCCAGGACGACGAATGCGGCGGGCACCATGAAGTCCGGCAACCGGGAGGCCGCGAAGCGCCGCAGCTCGTGCGGTTCGAGCGGGGTGACGGCGCCGTCACCATTCCGGGCGAGCACGAGGTAGGCGACGAGCTGCCCACCCGCGGCGGTGCCGCGGGACAGCACCACGGCCTGTGCCACCGCGGGATGCGCCGACAGCGCGCCCTCGATCTCGGCGGGTTCGATGCGGACGCCGCGCACCTTCATCTGGGTGTCGGCACGGCCCACGAACTCGAGGTCGCCGAAACTCTCGGGGAGTTCCTCGAGCACATCACAGGCGACGTCCTCGCGGAGCCGCCAGCGGACGAGGTCTCCGGTGCGATAAAGCCTGCCGCCGGGTTCGTCGGCGAACGGGTCGGCGACGAAGGAGGCGGCGGTGAGCCCCGGCAGGCCCAGATAGCCGCTGCCGATCCCCTCTCCGGCGACGTACAGCTCGCCGACCACGCCCACCGGCACCGGCCGCAGCCCGGGGCCCAGGACATGGGCGCGCACGCAGTCCAGCGGCTCGCCGATGGGTATCGCCCCGGACGCTCCCTCGGAGGCCGCTTCCACCGGGTAGGTCGAGACGTAGAAGGACTCGGACTGGCCGTAGGAGTTCAGGATTCGGGTGCCGGGCCACATCTTCCGGACCCGGTCCACCGTTCCGGCCGTCAGCGCCTCGCCCGCGAACACCACCGTGTCCACCTCGACCCGGTCCGCGAGCTGATCGGCCAGCTCCGCGAACACCGAGGGAACGGCGCAGATCATGCTCCCCGACCACCGCTCGCGCTCGGTCAGCTCCAGCAGGTCGCGCACGATCTCCACGCATCCGCCGCTGGTCAGGGTCGAGAACAGCTCGAAGACCGACACGTCGAAGGCCACCGATGTCGCGGCGAGCACCCTCGATCGCGCCGAGATCCCTGCCCGCCCGGCCAGCTCCCGCACGACCGCGGCGACGTTGCCGTGGGTGATGGCCACGCCCTTGGGAACGCCGGTGGACCCGGACGTGTAGATCACGTAGGCGTGGTTCCCCGGACGCACCCGCGGCCGGATGCCCTCCCGGTCGCCGGCGAGGGCGCCGTCGCCGACGCGCAGCCGGGGGACGCCGTCTGCAGGCAGCACGTCCTCGGTCTCCTCGTCGACGAGGATCAGCGCGGGGTTCGCGTCGGACAGGACGAGGTCCAGGCGCTGACCGGGATATCGCGGGTCGATCGGCAGATAGGCCCCGCCCGCCTTCCACACGGCCAGCAGGCCGACCACGAGCCGGGCCGAGCGCGGCAGCGCCACGCCCACCAGCACGTCCGGGCCCACTCCCGCGTCCATCAGCCGGCGGGCCAGTGCCTCCGCCCGTGCGTTCAGCTCGCGGTAGGTCAGCTCCTCCCCCGCGCACACCACCGCGACGGCCTCCGGCGTCGCCGCGGCCCGCCGTTCGAACAGCGGCACCACCAGGGCTCCGGCCGATGGCCCGCCCTCCACCCGGATCCGCGGGTCCTTCATGACCGCCCGCAGGCAGGCGGAGAACCCCTCGGCCAGCTCCGACTGCTCCGGGCACACCTGGTCGCCGATCACGCGAACGCGCCTGGAAGGCAGCCAGAGGCACAGGTCTCCGTCCGGGTCGAGGCCGAGCCTCCAGGAACCCCCGTGATGACCTCCGGGGGCCACGCCCCGCGAAGCGCGCAGGGCGGCGCTGACCGCCACGGCGAGTTCCGTGAAGCTCTCGCCGATCTCGACCCGCACGGGAACGACGGTTTCCGAGGCTCCTTCGGACAGCCCGAGCATGAATTCCGATCGCCCGAGTTCCCCGTGCAGAAAGGTCACTAAGGCGGCGATCAGGAATTCTTCTCGCGTCACCCCGATGGATTCGGCGACATTGAACGGACGCGGATCAACCACTGCTACCTCCGCCGAGACGGCGATTGAAGGTGCCGGACAACGCCTCGCGAGAACCCATTTCCAGATGGGCATATAACGACCCGTTCAGACTACCGAGGCCGTTCGGCGCCCACAATGCGGACCATCCGCACGCGACCGGCCATTGCGGGTTTCCCTTCTCATTCTCCGTCGACGAACTGGATCAGTTCGTCGACGTCCATCTCCTCGATGCTCGACTCGTCCGGCCCGCCGTCCCTGCCCGCCGTCCCTTCCGTATGGTCCGTCAGGAGATCGACGATGCCGAGCTGCCGCAGCCTGTCGTACGGCAGGTCGTCGAACGCCTTGCGGATCGCGCGCTCGCGATCGTCGGCCGCGGGCGCCGCGATCTCGCCGGTGAGCCGGGTGAGCAGGAAGCCGGTCAGTGCCCTGGGCGCCGGGTAGTCGAAGACGAGGGTCGCCGGAAGGCGCTGCCCGGTACGGGTGTTCAGCCGGTTGCGCAGCTCGACCGCGGCGAGCGAGTCGAAGCCGAGGTCGCTGAAGGACTGCTCGGGGCGGATGTCGTCGGGATTCGCGTGGCCGAGGACCGACGCGACCTCGGTGCGGACCAGCTCGAGCAGCAGCCTGCTCTGTTCGGCGGCGGGCCGCCCGGCCAGCAGGTCGCGCACCCGCTCCGCCCCGCCCGGACTTTTCTTGCCCGCGACGGGTCGCGCGGGCCGGACCAGCGCGCGGAACAGTGCCGGCGGTTCGGGTTGCGCGCGCAGCGCTGCGGGGTCGATCGGGACCGCCACCACCGAGGGCCGGTCTCCCGCCCTGGCGAGGTCGAACAGCCGCAGTCCGAGCTCCGTGGAGAGGGGCGGCAGCCCGGCCCGCCGCATCCGCGCCCGCTCGGCCGCGTTGAGGCGCCCGGCCATGCCGTCCTCCTGTTCCCACAGGCCCCAGGCGATCGAGGTCGCGGGCAGGCCGCGCGCGTGCCGGTACTCGGCGAGCGCGTCCAGGAAGGCGTTGGCGGCGGCGTAGTTGCCCTGGCCCGCGCCGCCGAGGACGGAGGCCGCCGATGAGAAGAGGACGAACTGCGACAGGGCCAGGTCCCGGGTCGCTTCATGCAGGTTCCACGCGCCGTCGACCTTGGGGCGCAGGACGGCGGTGAGCCGGTCGCGGTCGAGTGACTGGATCACCCCGTCGTCGAGGGTTCCCGCCGCGTGGACGACCGCGTCCAGCCGGTGGCCTCCCGCCCGCAGTTCCGCCAGTGCCCGGGCGAGGTCGTCCCGGTCCGCGACATCGCACGGCATGACCGTGACCCTCGCCGATCCCGCCAGTTCCGCGACCAGGTCCTCCGTCTCCTGGGTCATCGTGGTCCGGCGGGCCAGCAGCACGAGGTGTTCCGCCGCGTGCTCGCGCACCAGGTGGCGGGCGATGCCGCGGCCCAGGGCTCCGGTTCCGCCGGTGATCAGCACGGTTCCGCCGGTGCCGGGGTCCGTCGCGGCTTCCGCCCGGCGGGCCTCGACGGGGACGAGGCGCGGAACACGGAGGTCGCCGCCGCGGATGAGGAGCCGCGGTTCGCCGGCCGTCTCCGCCAGGGTGATGGCCCGTGCCACCAGGGCCGTCGAGGCGGTGTCGTCAACGTCGATCAGCACGAACCGGCCCGGGTGCTCCGACTGCGCCGAGCGGGTCAGTCCCCAGGACGGCGCGCCTGCGAGCCGTTCGCCGTCGTCGGCCGCAGCCTGGCTGACCAGCACCAAACGCGCGTCCTCGAGCCGGGGCTCCTCCAGCCACCGCTGGAGCAGCGCCAGCATCCGTCCCGTCCTGGAGTGCACGGACGCGACGAGGTCTTCGTCCGGCGACGCGGCGGTGTCGGTGCCGGGCGGCCGGGTGACGACGTTGTCGGGAATCCAGCCGTCGTCCAGCTCTGCGGCGAGGCTCTCCCAGGTGGGGCAGATCCTCAGCTCACCGGCGGGCAGCCGGCCGAGCAGGCCGTCCCGGTCCGTGCCGAGCACGGCGATCCTCTTCGCTGCCCCCGCCCCGTTGAGGACGGCCGAAGCGGCGCCGTTCCCGGATTCGGTGATCCATTCGACGCGGGTCAGGACGTCCGCCGCCGAGTCGTCGTCGCCCTCGCGGATCTGCTGTTCGTTCACGGGGCGGGTCACGACCGAGGCGACCGTGAGCACCGGCCGTCCGGATCCGTCGGCCGCGGTGAGGGACGCCCGTCCGCCGCCGACGTCGAGACGGACGCGGAGTTCGGCCGCGTCGGTGGCGTGCAGCCTGACTCCGGCGTAGGAGAACGGCAGCTCGGACCCTTCTCGCAGGAGCCAGAGCGGATGCAGAGCGGCGTCGAACAGCGCGGGGTGCAGGCCGAACCTCTCCGTGCCCTGTTCGCTCTCCCGATCCAGATGGACCTCGCCGAAGATCTCGTCTCCGCGACGCCACACCGCTCGCAGCCCGCGGAATCCGGGGCCGTAGTCGAGTCCGGCAGCGGCCATCCGGTCGTACAGTTCCTCGGGTTCCACCGCCACCGCGTTCTTCGGCGGCCAGGCGTTCCAGTCGTAGGCCGGTTCGTCGTCCGGGGGCCGGTGCGGTGCCAGAGTGCCGGTGGCGTGGAGCTTCCAGGCCGCGTCGAGGGGCGCGTCCTCGGCTCGGGAATGGATGCGGATCGGGCGGTGGCCCTGGTCGTCGGCGACTCCCACCGAGGCGCGGATCTGGGCCGCGCCATGGTGAGGCAGCGGCAGCGGTGCGTGCAGCACGAGCTCGTCCAGGAGTTCGCATTCGGCCCAGTCGCCGGCGCAGAGCGCGAGTTCGGCGAAGGCGGTGCTCGGCACCAGGACCCGTCCGAAGACCGTGTGATCGGCCAGCCATGGCTGGGCCCTCAGGGAAAGGCGTCCGGTCAGCACGAGGCCATCGGTGCCGGGGAGTGCCACGACCGCGCCGAACAGCGGATGCGCGGCGCTGCGCTGTCCTGCGCCGGACACGTCCGCGCCGCCGGGATCGTTCTCGAGCCAGAAGCGCCGGTGCTGGAAGGCGTAGGTCGGCAGGTCCGCCCACCTTCCGCCAGCGGTGGCGGCACGCCAGTTCACGGGGGTGCCCGCCGCGAACAGTCCGGCGAGGGCGGTGAGCACGGAGGCGGTCTCGGAGCGGTTCCTGTGCAGGCCGGCCGTGGAGATCACTGTTTCCGGGACCGTCGTCGCGTGGTCGAGGCACTGGTCGATCAGGTTCGTCAGGCCTCCGTCGGGGCCGAGGACCACGAACCGGCGGGCTCCGGCCTCGGCCGCGGAGCGGATCCCGTCGGCGAAGCGCACCGCTTCTCGTGCGTGACGCACCCAGTATCCCGGCGTGCCGAATCCGCCGTCGGCCAGGCGGCCCGTCACGTTCGACAGCACGGGGATCCTCGTTGTGCCGACGGTGGCCTCGCTCGCGGCCTGCTCGAACGCGTCGAGCATGGGTTCCGTGAGGGAGGAGTGGAAGGCGTGCGACACCGCCAGGCGCTCGGTCCTGAATCCGGCCTCGACCGCGCGTTCAGCGACCCGCTCGACTTCCCTCTCACTGCCCGAGACGACCACCGAGACCGGGCCGTTCACCGCGGCGATGTCCACACCTGCCGACAGCAAGGGCGTCACCTCGGCCTCGGATGCCCGAACCGCCACCATCGCCCCGCCCTCGGGCAGGGCCTGCATCAACCCGGCCCTGACCATCACCAGACGCGCCGCGTCCCCCAACGACAGGACCCCTGCGACATGCGCGGCGGCGATCTCTCCCACCGAATGGCCGAGGACGAGGTCCGGGTGCACTCCCCAGGCCCGTACGAGCCGGAACAGCGCCACTTCGATCGCGAAGAGCAGGGGCTGCGCGAACTCGGTACGACGCGACGTCTCCTCGTCGCCTTCCCACAGCACTTTCCTCAGGTCCTGATGGGATCGGTCCGGAGGGGCTGACCGGTCGAGCGCTGCCAGCACCTCGTCGAGGGCTTCCGCGAACTCCGGGAAGGCCGCGTAGAGTTCTCGGCCCATGCCCGGCCACTGCGCGCCCTGGCCGGGGAACACGAAGACCGTCTTCTCCTCCGGCGCGCCTTTCCCGGTGGGGGTGTTCGCTGGGGGGACGTGTCCCGAGACGAGGTTCGCCGATGAGGCGTCCGCTCCGGCGGCGAGTGCCGTGGTTCCCGTGAGCATCTCCTGGCGGTCCCTGCCGATCACGACGGCCCTGTGCTCCAGCACCGGCCTGGACGCCAGGGTGAACCCGACATCCTCGACCGCCAGACCGGGATCACGGCCGACGCGCGCCGCGAGACGCTCGGCCTGCGCCCGCAACGCTTCCGGTGTCCTCGCCGACAGCACCCACACCGCGGTGCCATCGACGACCGGAGGGAGGTCCTCGGCTCCGGTGTCCTCTGGCGCCTGTTCGAGGATGACGTGGGCGTTGGTGCCGGAGATACCGAAGGAGGAGACGGCCGCTCTGCGCGGACGGCCCGTCTCCGGCCAGGACCGCTCCTCGGTCAGCAACCGCACAGAACCCGAAGACCAATCCACCTTCGACGTCGGCGCGTCCACGTGCAACGTCCTCGGCATGACCCCGTGACGCATCGCCTGAATCATCTTGATCACACCACCCACACCCGCGGCGGCCTGCGTATGACCGATGTTCGACTTCAACGAGCCGAGCCACAACGGCTCGCCCCGCCGGTCCGCACCGTATGTGCCCAGCAGTGCCTGGACCTCGATCGGGTCGCCCAGCACCGTCCCGGTCCCATGGCCTTCCACGACATCTACGTCATCCGCGCTCAGGCCACCGGCCGTCAGAGCAGCCTGGATCACCCGCATTTGCGAGGGGCCGTTCGGAGCCGTCAGGCCGTTCGACGCGCCGTCCTGATTCACCGCCGAACCCCGCACCACCCCCAACACCCGACGACCCGCCCCCCTGGCCGCCGACACCCGCTCCAACACCACGACACCCACACCCTCACCCCACACCGTCCCCCCAGCACCCTCACCAAACGACCTGCACACACCATCCACCGCCAACCCCCGCTGACGCGAAAACTCCACAAACGAACCCGGAGACGACATCACCGTCACACCCGCCACCACCGCCACATCACACTCACCCGAACGCAACGACTGCACCGCCCAATGCAACGCCACCAACGACGACGAACACGCCGTATCCACCGACACCGCAGGACCCTCCAAACCCAACACATACGCCACCCGACCCGACACCACCGAACCCAACACACCCGTCAAATAGCCCTCGACGGCCTCGTCACCCTTCGCACGGGCGGCCAATCCGTAGTCCTGGCCGAACACTCCCGCGAACACACCCGTCCGCGATCCCTGCAGACTCAACGGATCGATTCCCGCGTCCTCCAACGCCTCCCACACCACCTCCAGCAACAAACGCTGCTGAGGATCCATCGCCACAGCCTCACGCGGCGAAATCCCAAAAAACGCGGCATCAAAACCCGCCACATCATCAAGAAACCCACCCACCCGGACGTACGACTTCCCCGCCGCATCCGGATCAGGATCGAACAACCCCTCCACATCCCAGCCACGATCTGCCGGGAACCCCGACACCCCCACACCACCCGACGCCACCAAATCCCACAGCTCACCAGGAGAACCCACCCCGCCCGGGAACCGGCAGCCCATCCCCACCACGCCGATCAGAGCGTCGTCCACCGGGGCGCCGGACTTCGTCACCGGAGCCTCACCAGCAGGCTCCGCGGGCTCGGGGAAGAGCAGCCCGTACACATACCCGGCCAACCGCATCGACGTCGGATAATCGAACACCAACGTCGCAGACAGCCTCAACCCCGTCACCAACGCCAACCGATTACGCACCTGCACCGCACCCAACGAATCCAAACCAAGATCATCAAACTTGACACCGGCCCCCACCCCCACACCACCCACATGACCCAGCACCCCCGCGACCTGACGAACCACGAGATCCAGAACATCCCGTCGCCGGTCCGCCTCATCCAAGCCGGCCAGGCGGCGGCGCAGATCATCGGTGGAGTCGCGGGGAGGGGTGAGCCGCGCGGCGGGCACGAGTCCGGCCAGCAGCGGCGGCAGCACGCCTTCCGCGGCCCTGGCCCGCAACGCGGAGGTGTCGAAACGCGCGGCGACGAGCTGGCCGTTCGCGTGCCCGATCGCGGTGTCGAAGAGTGCCAGCCCCTGCTCGACCGGGAGGGCCCGGAGCCCTTCCCTGCCCAGGCGCGCGATGTCGGTCTCGCTCAGCCGCTCGGCCATACCACCCGATCCGGTCCATGCCCCCCAGGCCACGGACACTCCGGCCAGCCCGGCCGCTCTCCGGTGCGCCGCGAGACCGTCGAGGAACGCGTTCGCGGCGGCATAGTTCGCCTGGCCAGGGCCGCCGACCGTCCCGGCGATCGAGGAGAACAGGACGAACATGCTCAGTTCCAGATCCCGTGTCGCCTCGTGCAGGAACCACGCCGCGTCCGCCTTGGCCGCCAGGACTCGATCCAGCCGGGCAGGTGACAGCACCTCCACGACGCCGTCGTCCAGGACACCCGCCGCATGGACCACGCCCACCAGGGGGCCCCGGTCCGAGAGCCCGGAGATCAGTTCCCGCACCGCATCGCGGTCCGAGACATCGCATGACACGAGCTCCACCTCGACGCCGTCCGTGCTCAGCTCTCGCTGGAGTTCCACCGCGCCCGGCGCCTCCGCGCCTCTGCGGCTCACCAGCACCAGCCGTCCGACCCCGTGTCCGGCCACCAGATGACGGGCCACCTCCGCGCCCAGGCCGCCTGTCCCGCCCGTCACCACGACCGTCCCGCCGACGAGCCCCCCGTCGAGGAGGTCGGCGGACGGCGCGGGGCCGGCCGCTCTCACGAGCCGGGCCCCGTACGCCACTCCGGACCGCACCACGACCTGCGGCTCGCCCGCGGCGACCGCGGGACCCACCAGCGTCGCCAGCGCCGCGGCATCGGTGTCGGTGTCGGTGTCGATCAGGACGAAGCGGCCCGGATGCTCCGCCTGCGCTGACCGCACCAGTCCCCACACCGCGGATCCGGCCAGATCCGCGATGTCCTCGTCAGGCAGCGCGACGGCGCCACGGGTGACGATCGCGAGCACGGCCGACGCGTAGCGCTCATCCCTCAGGCACTCCTGGACCATCGCCAGGGCACGGCCGGTCGCGGCACGCACCCCTTCCGGCACCTCTGCGGGGCACGGCTCGAGCTCGGCGACCATCACCGTCGGTTCCGCGCCATCGGCCGTGATCTCGGGCCACCGCCGCCACACCGCCGGGCCCGTCCCGCTGTCCGAGGCCGGGAGCGGCGACCACTTGATCTCGTGGAGTCCGTGGCCTGAGGCCGCGCCGAGCCGGAGCGGCGAGACCGGCCGTGTGACGAACGACCGCACCGACAGCACGGTGCGTCCAGTGGCGTCGGTCACCCGCACCGAGACCGCGTCCGGTCTCCCGGCCGGAGCGATCCTCGCCCTCAGCACCGGCCCCGCCGCCGCGTGCTGCCGGATCCCCTCCCAGGCGAACGGCAGCGCCACGCCCTGGCCGTCGCCGAGGGGACCCTGTCCGCCCGGAATGAGCAGCGCCGCGTGCATGACCGCGTCGAGCAGGGCCGGGTGAACCCCGAACCCCGCGGGTTCCACGCCGTCGGGCGCCGCCGAGATCTCGGCGAACACCTCTTCGTCCCGGCGCCACAGCGCCCGCACGCCCTGGAAGGCGGGGCCGTATCCGTACCCCCGGTCCGCGAGCTCCGCATAGCCGTCGCCGATCTCGACGGCCTCCGCTCCGGCCGGCGGCCACCGCGTCGCCTCGGCCTCGGTATCCGATCCGTCCTCTTCGTCGGTGCTCAGGACGCCCTGAGCGTGGAGCACCCACTCCGTCCGCTCGTCGCCGGCCGGCCGGGCGTGGATCGACACCGCACGCGCACCCGGCTCCGGGTTCTCCCGGTCCGTGGCCGCCACGGCCACCGAAACGTCCACCGCTCCGCCCGCCGGGATGATCAGGGGCGCCTCGAACGTCAGCTCCCGGACACCGCTGCGGCCCACCTGCGCGCCCGCGCGCACCGCGAGCTCGACGAACACCGTCCCGGGGACGGTCACCCGCCCGAAGATCGTGTGATCGGCCAGCCAGGGCTGGGCCCTCTCCGACAGGCGGCCCGTCAGCACCACCTGGTCGGATCCGGGCACGGCGACGACGGCGCCGAGCAGCGGATGCCCGGCAGGTTCGAGTCCCGCGCCGCTCACGTCCGCGAGCTCCGGCCGCGGCTCCGGCCAGTACCGCTCATGCTGGAACGCGTAGGTCGGCAGATCCGCCCACCGGCCTCCGATGGGCGCGAGTGCTTCCTGCCAGTCGACCGGCGTGCCCGCCACGAACTGCTCCGCCAGTGTCTCCCACACGGACGCGTTCTCGGAGAGGTTCCTGCGCAGCCCGGCCGCGACGAACGGCCCAGTGCCGGGGCCGCCGTCCTCGAGGCACTGGGTGATGAAGTTCGTGATGCCGCCGTCGGGGCCGATCACCACGAACCGGTGTGCCCCCTCCGATGCCAGGAGGCCGATGCCGTCGGCGAAGCGCACCGCCTCTCGTGCGTGACGTACCCAGTACTCCGGGGCCGCAGGGCTCTCTTCGGTGACTCCGCCGTCGAGGTTCGAGACCATCGCCGTCTGCGGTTCCGCGAACGACAGGCGTGCCACCTCGTCGGCGAACGCGTCGAGCATGGGTTCCATGAGGGAGGAGTGGAAGGCGTGCGACACCGCCAGGCGCTCGGTCCTGAACCCTGCCTCCGTCGCACGTTCAACGACCTGTACCACCTCCTCCTCACCGCCCGAGAGGACCACCGAGACCGGGCCGTTCACCGCGGCGATGTCCACACCTGCCGACAGCAACGGCACCACCTCGGCCTCCGGCGCCCGAACCGCCACCATCGCCCCACCCGTCGGCAGCGCCTGCATCAACCCGGCCCTGACCATCACCAGACGCGCCGCATCTCCCAACGACAGGACCCCCGCCACATGCGCGGCGGCGATCTCCCCCACCGAATGCCCCAGGACGACATCCGGGTGCACCCCCCAGGCCCGCACCAGCCGGGACAGGGCCACCTCGACCGCGAACAGCAGCGGCTGCGCGAACTCGGTACGACGCAACGTCTCCTCGTCGCTCTCCCACAGCACGGCATGCCAGTACGGAACCGCCGAACCGGCGTCCGCGGGCAGCTTCTGATGGGTGCCGAGCGCTTCGAGCACTTCGTCGAGTTCTCGTGCGAAGACAGGGAACGTCTCATACAGTTCGCGGCCCATCCCGGGCCACTGGGCGCCCTGGCCGGGGAACACGAAGACCGTCTTCTCCCTCTCGGACCGGCCGCGTCCTTGGGCTACCGGTCCTGAGATGACGCCGGGTACGGGTCTGCCCTCGGCCAGCGCGGTGGTTCCCGTGAGCATCTCCTGGCGGTCCCTGCCGATCACGACGGCCCTGTGCTCCAGCACCGGCCTGGACGCCAGGGTGAACCCGACATCCTCGACCGCCAGACCGGGATCACGGCCGACACGCGCCGCAAGACGCTCGGCCTGCGCCCGCAACGCTTCCGGTGTCCTCGCCGACAGCACCCACACCGCGGTGCCATCGACGACCGGAGGAGGATCTTCGGCCCCGGTGTCCTCTGGCGCCTGCTCGAGGATGACATGGGCGTTGGTCCCGGAGATGCCGAAGGAGGAGACGGCCGCTCTGCGCGGACGGCCCGTCTCCGGCCAGGACCGCTCCTCGGTCAGCAACCGGACAGAGCCCGAAGACCAATCCACCTTCGACGTCGGCTCGTCCACGTGCAATGTCCTCGGCATGACCCCGTGACGCATCGCCTGAATCATCTTGATCACACCACCGACACCCGCGGCGGCCTGGGTGTGACCGATGTTCGACTTCAGCGAGCCGAGCCACAACGGCTCGCCCCGCCGGTCCGCACCATAGGAGCCCAGCAGCGCCTGAACCTCGATCGGGTCACCCAGCACCGTGCCCGTGCCATGGCCTTCCACCGCGTCCACGTCGTTCGGATTCAGCCCCGCGTTCGCCAACGCGGCCCTGATCACCCGCACCTGAGAAGGACCATTCGGCGCCGTCAGACCATTCGACGCACCATCCTGATTCACCGCCGAACCCCGCACCACCCCCAACACCCGACGACCCTCCGAACGAGCAGCCGACACACGTTCCAACACCACAACACCCACGCCCTCACCCCACACCGTCCCCCCAGCACCATCACCAAACGACCTGCACACACCATCCACAGCCAAGCCCCGCTGACGCGAAAACTCCACGAACGAACCAGCGGACGACATCACCGTCACACCACCTACCACCGCCAGATCGCATTCGCCCGAACGCAACGACTGCACCGCCCAATGCAACGCCACCAACGACGACGAACACGCCGTATCCACCGACACCGCAGGACCCTCCAAACCCAACACATACGCCACCCGACCCGACACCACCGAACCCAACACACCCGTCAAATAGCCTTCGACACCCAGCCCACGCCCATCCGCCTGATCACCTCCGGCGCGCGCCGCGAGCCCGTAGTCCTGGCCGAAGACCCCCGCGAACACACCCGTCCGCGAACCCCGCAGACCCAGCGGATCGATCCCCGCGTCCTCCAACGCCTCCCACACCACCTCCAACAACAAACGCTGCTGAGGATCCATCGCCACAGCCTCACGCGGCGAAATCCCAAAAAACGCAGCATCAAAACCCGCCACATCATCAAGGAACCCACCCGAACGCACATACGACTTCCCCACCGCATCCGGATCGGGATCGAACAGCCCCTCCACGTCCCAGCCACGATCCAAAGGAAACCCCGACACCCCCACACCACCCGACGCCACCAAATCCCACAGCTCACCGGGAGAACCCACCCCGCCCGGAAACCGGCAGCCCATCCCCACCACACCGATCGGCTCGCCGCCCGCGGCCGCACCCACGGCAGGCAGCGCCTCGGCATCGGATCCGCCGGGCTCGGGCAGAAGCAGTCCGCGCACGAACTCCGCGAGCCGGACCGGTACCGGATAGTCGAAGATCATCGTCACGGGCAGGCGCAGGCCCGTCACCGCCGTCAGCCGGTTGCGCATCTGAACCGCGCCCAGCGAATCCAGCCCGAGGCGTTCGAACGGTTCGCCGGGGTCGACGTCGGGGCCGCTCGCCCGTCCCAGCACCTCCGCCACCGCCTCGCCGATGAGTTCCATCAGCGCCCGATCCTGAGCCGGCCGATCGAGCGTCCGCAGGCGCGCGGCGAGGACCGCGGCGAGGGACTCGTCGGACTCCGTCCACTCCCCGCCCTCCTCGACGAGCTCGCGCACCAGCGGTGCGAAGTCGGCGGGCAGGCGTTCGGCCGACAGCCGTGCCGCCAGGACGGTCGCCTCTGCCATCGCTGTCGCCGCGTCGAAGAGCGAACGGCCTTCCCTGTCGGTCAGCGGCACGACCACCTGCTGTTCCGCCGCGCTCCCGCGCGGGCTCCAGCCCACGAACCGGGAACGGCCTCCCGCGCGACGCCGGTTCGCGGCGACGGCGCTGACGAAGGCGGCCGCCGCGGCCCGTATCGGGACCCCCAAAGCCAGGACATGCGCGGGATCGGCCACGAACACCTGCTCGGGTCCCTGAGGGTGCGCGCACGCGGCGTCGACGGCGGCCGCGGTCCGCATCGTGGCCAGGGGCTCGGCTTCTTCCCCGATGACCACTGCGCCGGGCGCCGATTCGCTCAGCGCGGCGCCGAGACCGGCCGCCGGAGTCCCCGCCAGCGAGATGATCCTCTCCGTCCGGTGGGCGCGCTCGAGATGCTCCCCTATCGGTTCGGCCGACGCTCCCACCAGGGCGACCATCGAACCGAGGCCGGCCGCCGGCATGGCCTGCCCGGCCGGGATCCGGCTCAGCCGGGGGGCCAGGATCTCCCCGCGCCGTACGGCCAGCCATGGCGCGCCGGCCACCGCCGCCGTGGGCAGGGCCTCCCCGGACTCCGGGTGCGTGTCGAGATCGATCAGGATCAGCCGTCCCGGATGGTCCATCTGCAGGGACCGCACCGCCCCGGCGAACGCGGCGTGAGCCGGGTCCTGCTCGCCGCCGGCCGTCGTGGCGGCCCTGGTCACCACCGTCAGCACCGCGTCGCGTGTGGTCAGCCGCTCCTCCAGCCGGGCCACCAGGCCGAGGACCGCGGCATGGACGGCGTCGGCGGACCGGTCCTCGGGGTCGGGGCAGAAAAGGAACTCCGGCTCGACGGCTCCGGCGATCTCCTCCCCGGCATCTCCGCCGCGCCGGGTGACCCATTCGAGGGCGAAGAGCGTGTCGTGCTGGGTGACGGTGGTGGCACGCCAGCGCATCGGCTGGTCGAGCAGACTTCGGCGGGAGATCTTTCCCGAGGTGGTGCGCGGGATTTGCGTGACCTCGAAGAAGTCGCGCGGCACCTTGCCGCCCGGCAGCCGCCTGCGGCACTCCGCGATGATCGGATCGAGGTCCGCTCCCGGCGGCTCCAGGACCGTCAGCGCGATCGGAACCTCGCCCAGGGTCTGATGCGGCACGCCGGTCACGGCGACGTCCCTGACACCCGGCAGCCCGAGCAGCACCTCCTCGATCTCGGTCGGATGGAGGTTGGCGCCGCCGCGAATGATGACGTCGTTGACCCGCCCGGTGATCCGCAGGTGGCCGAACTCGTCCCGGACGCCGATGTCGCCGGTGTGGTACCAGCCGTCGCGCAGCACCTTCGCGGTCGCGCGGGCGTCGTTGTGGTAGCCCGACATGAGGCCCGCGCCGTGCACCCGGATCTCGCCCTCGGTTCCGGCGGGTGCCTCCACTCCGCTGACCGGGTCGACGATCCGCAGGCTCAGCCCCGGCACCGGCAGACCGCACGAGCCCGCCGGAGT
This sequence comes from Actinocorallia longicatena, assembly GCF_039534125.1. Taxonomy (NCBI): domain Bacteria; kingdom Bacillati; phylum Actinomycetota; class Actinomycetes; order Streptosporangiales; family Thermomonosporaceae; genus Actinocorallia; species Actinocorallia longicatena. The sequence goes on from NZ_BAAAUV010000010.1 coordinate 147,711, forward strand.
TCCGCCGCCGGGCCAGGCCATCGTCATCAGCCCGCTGGTCTCCGTCGCACCGTAACCGTCGAGGAGCGGGACGCCGAAGGCCGTCTCCACCGAACGGCGCAGCGCCTGCGTGGTCACCGAGCCGACCGTGACGCAGCACCGCAAGGAGCCGGTCCGCGGTTCCGCCTGCCCCGCCGCCTGGACGAGGTAGTGGTACATCGTGGGAACGCCGATGAGCAGGGTGATCGGCTCGCGCCGCAAGCAGTCCATCAGCGGCCCCGCCGAGTACCCGTCGACCAGGGAGACGCTCGCCCCTGCGGCGGTCGCCCCGAGCACGCCCAGGCTGTGCCCGAAGGAGTGCGACAGCGGCAGCGGCCACAGCACGTGGTCGCGTTCGGTCAGTCCCATGATCGGGGCATAGCAGGAAGCGGTGATCCACAGTGAGGCGCGCAGGGTGGAGCGCACGCCCTTCGGGTCACCCGTCGTGCCCGAGGTGTAGAGGATCCACGCGACGTCGTCCAGGCCGAGTTCCTCAGGCGGCGGCCCGTCCGGTTCGGTGGTCGCCAGGGCCTCGAACCCGAAGGTGCGGGCCGATCGATCGGCGGCCGCCGGGTCGTCCGCGACGACCAGACGGAGCCCCGCGAACTCCGCCACCACGGCGCGCATCTTCTCCAGATGTGCCGCGTCGGTGATCAGCACGCAGGCTTGGCTGTGCCCGAGGATGTAGCGCAGTTCGTCCTCGGTCGAGCGTGCGTTGACCGGGACCGCGACCCCGCCCGCCCGAACGGCGCCGAGATAGCTCTCGACCATCTCCACCCGGTTGCCGAGCATGATCGCGACTCGTCCGCCGCGTTGCAGGTCGAGGGCGTGGAGATGGCCGGCCAGCCGCCGGGTCCGCAGCTCCAGATCCTGGTAGTCGACGCTTCGGCGTCCGTCGGAGTAGGCCATCCGGCCGGGTTGCCGTGACGCGTGCCCGGCCAGGATGTCCGACAGGGGCCTGATCAGATCCGGACGCAACATGCCGGGGTCTCCCCTTACTCGACCGTGTACCCCTGCTGCGCCCGCACGGAGGCGATCGCTTCGATTTCGACCAGCAGGTCGGAGCGGCAGATATCGACGTTGAGGTAGGCGATGCTCGTTTCCCGGTCGTCGAAGTAGCGGGCGCACCTGCTCGCGACGAGAGGGATGTCGGTCGATCGGCGTACATACACCTTGACCGCGTCGAAACGCAGATCATCGCGCTTGATCCGCACGTCGTGCCGCTCGAGGTTGGCGGCGCTTATCAGCTGGTCGATATTGCTCAGCGCCACGTAGCACTGGGCTTCGACGTCGCCCACGTGCTGGGTCTCGTGACCGATGATGCTCGCCGTTCCCGAGATGAACAGCCGCTGCGATTCCCCGTTGCCGCCGGCCTGCGCGAGATAGGTCGCTCTGGCGAAGGAAGGTGCTTTCGGGCCGTAGCGCACGGGATAGCGGTAGGCGGGGACCTGATGCGGATTCTCGATGTGGGTGGCGCTGCCCATCCTGCCGCTGAGCAGGTAGAAGCTCAGCCCGTCACCGAGGGATCCCGCCCCCGTCGCGGCCGGCATGTCCTTTCCGTGAAAGGCGAAGGCTTCGGCTCTGCCGACGCAGAAGTCCCGGTAGGTCTCCATTCCGGACTCGTTCGGATCATTGATGGATCCGAGGTAGTTCCACATCCGGAAGAGGTCGGGAAAGCCGAGCTGGTCGGTCAGCTCGAAAATGTGCGAGTACGCCCTCTCGGCATCACGTGCATAGCCGCCTGAGGCCGGGATGTAGCCCGCGCAGAATAAACGTTCGTCGTCATGGGCGTACACCAGTTCCTCGTACCGGCCCGTGGTGACGGCCTGTGCCGCCGACCATGTCTCGGTGAATTCGTGCTGGCGGCCGTGCGTCATGTGGATGGGAAGCTCCACCGCTCCCCCGGCCAGCGTGGGACCGGCTCCGTACGTGCCGAAGCGAACATTGGCGAGTACGCCGGCGCCGGCCGCGTCGCGCCCTTCCAGCAAGCTCGCGACCGTGGTATCGGTCATCCTGTCGCTGATGTGAAACACCTCACCCGGAGTTCCTAGAACCTGGCTGTGCAGCACAGACAGATATACCTAAAGTCGGCTTCGGGGAGCCTAGCCCGGCGACTCATCGCTATCAATCAGACGTGCGACCGGCACCATGGTCGTCTGCGGATATTCCGCACCCGACCGCGGCCGCGACGCCTCTCTCCTCCGCCGCTTCCGACACGTCACGGGAAGTTCCCCGGATAGCGGGAAGGCTGCATCGATATATTCGCCGTCCAGCCATATGCTCGAAGAACCGGCCCCCGTAGCCCAATGGCAGAGGCAAGCCCTTTAAAAGGCCATCGTTGTCGGTTCAACTCCGACCGGGGGTACAGATTCGTTCGCGATGTCGTACTAAACCGCCGTTTCACTTGCCCGGTCGCCAGCCAGGCCGGGCAGATGCGTTCACTCTCGCTCCGCTATGGGCCACGCCCGGCGCAGGCAGGCGATGGCGCATTCACCTGGCGCCCATAAATCGCTACCATCTGCAACTGCATGGCCTCCGGTCAGGGATGCACGGCTTCCCGAGGGAGGGACACACAGAACTTCCGTACTGGCCGTACGGTCAATGCCGCCGCCGCGCCCCTACAGATGTCAGCGCCAGTTTACAAGGGCCCCGGAACGACTAATCGCGCTTCCGCGGAGATCCCGATTTCCGCCTAACGGGGCTACTCGAGGAGAGGCCATAGAGGCCGCCTTTGTCCCAGGTTGGCCAAGACCGCGCTATGGACGCGGCCTTGCCCGGCTACGCATTATGGGCGCCATGAAATCACCCGCCGCTGGGGTTCTCCACGGCCACAGCCTTTTAGTGCGAAGCGTCCGGCGGCCCGGCCGGATGCAAGCGCCGAACGGGGGGATGGGGCCGCCCGTGCCGACTTCACCGCGCACGGTATGTCCTCGGTTGACCAGATGATGTCCGTTTCGATCGCGCGAATCCGTCCGGCTGTCGTTCGGCCGGCGCGGAACGGCCGGAACGGTCCCGCACGTCCCGCCGCCCGACGCCTCCTCGACCCGAGGCGCCGGACGGCCGCACCGCCGTGCCCCGGGGGTTTCTGCGCACACTCCATGTCAGGCAAGGCTTCCGACAAGAACGAGGGAAAAGGGAGGTCACATGGATGAGGTGACCGAACCTCAGGACGACCACGAGGTTCACGAGGTTCCGATCGCGACGCTTCTGCCCGCCTATTCTCCGCGATCGGCGACCGACAAAGGGCACGTCCGGACCCTGGCCGAGGCCGAAGGCTCGCTTCCACCGATCATCGTCGACCGCGCCACGCTCCGGGTGGTGGACGGCATGCACCGGCTCCAGGCCGCCCTGTCCCGAGGCGCCGAGACCATTTCCGTGAGGTACTTCGACGGGGACGAGCCCGCGGCGTTCGTTCTCGCCGTCCGCCTCAACAGCGAGCACGGGCTTCCGCTGACGCTGGCCGAACGCAAGGACGCGGCCCTGCGCATCATGAACTACCACCCCGAGTGGTCGGACCGGGCGATCGCCGCCATCGCCGGGCTCTCGGACAAGACCGTCGGGGCGATCCGGCGCCGGGCCGGTTCGAGCATCGCCCAGCTCGACGTCCGGATAGGCCGCGACAACGAGTCCCATCCGCTGAACCCCAAGGAGGGGCGGCTTCGCGCGAGCGAACTGTTCGCCGAGAATCCGACCGCTTCCACCCGCGAGGTCGCGAGGCTGTCCGGCATCTCGGCGACCACCGCCAAGGACGTCCGCAACCGCCTGCTGCACGGCGAGGACCCGGTGCCCCCGCGGCAGCGGATCACCAAGCCGATCCCCGCCGAGGCGGCGCCGATCAAGGTGAAACAGCCGATCCAAAGTCTGCACTCCCACGACCGCAGGCGCGCGATCGACCGTCTCAAGGCCGATCCGTCCCTGCGGTTCTCCGAATCCGGGCGCATGCTCCTGCGGTGGCTGGACGTCATGGCCAACCAGAAGGACCAGTGGGACACGATCGCCAACAACCTCCCCGGGCACTGCGCGCAGATCGTCGCGGAGCTCGCCCGGCAGTGCTCCGACGACTGGCAGCACTTCGCCGCCACGGTCGAGCACCGCATCGACGCCGTCTCTTAGAGGAGTGAAGATGAGCACCAATCCTTTCGACGACGAGAACGGGCGCTTCCACGTGCTGGTCAACGAGGAGGAGCAGTACTCCCTCTGGCCGGCGTTCGCCGAGGTGCCCCATGGCTGGCGCATCGTGTTCGGCGAGGACGGCCGGGCCGAGTGCCTCGCGTACGTCGAGCAGCACTGGACGGACATGCGCCCGAAGAGCCTGCGCGCCGCCATGGCGGCCGATGGGCAGGGCGGGTGAACCCATGACGGATCCCACCGAGGTCGATGTCGTCGTCATCGGCGGCGGGCCGGCCGGCTCCACGCTGGCCACGCTCGTCGCGATGCAGGGGCACCGGGTCCTCGTCCTGGAGAAGGAGCGTTTTCCGCGCTACCAGATCGGAGAATCGCTGCTGCCCTCGACGATCCACGGCGTGTGCAGGCTCACCGGGGTGGCCGACGAACTGGCCGCCGCGGGATTCCCCAAGAAGCGCGGCGGAACGTTCCGGTGGGGGGCGACGCCCGAGCCCTGGACCTTCGCCTTCTCCCACTCGCGTCAGATGGCGGAGCCGGTGTCGTTCGCCTATCAGGTGGAGCGATCGAAGTTCGACGAGATCCTGCTCCGCAACGCCGGCCGGAACGGCGCGCAGGTGCGGGAGGAATGCGCCGTCATCGATGTCGTCGAGGACGGCGAGGGCAGGGTGGCCGGTGTGCGCTACACCGACGCCGAGAACCGAGAGCAGGAGGTACGGGCCGCCTTCGTCGTCGACGCCTCCGGCAACAAGAGCCGCGTCCATCAACGCGTCGGGGGCAAGCGCTGGTACTCGGACTTCTTCCGCAGCATCGCCCTCTTCGGCTACTTCGAAGGCGGTAAGCGGATGCCCGCCCCGAACACCGGCAACATCCTCTGCGTCGCCTTCACCAGCGGCTGGTTCTGGTACATCCCGCTGAGCGACACGCTGACCAGCGTCGGCGCGGTCGTCCGGCGGGAGATGGCTGCGAAGATACAGGGCGATCCCGAGCAGGCCATGGCGGCCCTCATCGAGGAATGTCCGATGATCTCGGAGTACCTGGCCCCCGCGACGCGGGTCACGACCGGACAGTACGGACGGCTGCGCGTCCGCAAGGACTACTCCTACCTGCAGACCAAGTTCTGGCGACCGGGTCTCGTCCTCGTCGGTGACGCCGCCTGCTTCATCGACCCGGTGTTCTCCTCGGGAGTTCATCTCGCCACCTACAGCGCCCTCCTCGCCGCCCGCTCGATCAACAGCATCCTGGGCGGGATCGTCGGCGAGGAGCAGGCTCTGGCGGAGTTCGAGGCGCGGTACCGGCGGGAATACGGGTTGTTCTACGAATTCCTCACCTCGTTCTACGACATGCACCGCGACGACAAGTCCTATTTCTGGCAGGCGAAGAAGGTCACCGGCAACAGCGGGCCCGAGCTGGAGGCCTTCGTCGAGCTGATCGGCGGCGTCTCCTCCGGCGAGGCCGCGCTGCTCGACGCGGACACCGTGGCCAAGCGCCTGCGCACCAACACCGAGGAGCTCACCGCCGCGGTCGACGCGGTCGTCACCGGCGGTGACGAGACCATGGAACCCCTGATGAAGCCCGGTTTCGTACGGGACGCCCTGGCCGAGGGCATGGTCCTGGAGATGCGCGCCATGCTGGGAGACGTCGGCGCTCCCGACCGCCCCCGGGTCGCCGGAGGACTGGTCGCCTCCCCTGACGGCATGTTCTGGATCCCCTCCCCCCAGGAGTGACCCGCGAAGAAGAAGGACCGGACCCGGTGATCGGGTCCGGTCCTTCTTCTTCGCGGTCCGCGGCTATCCGGCGGTCTTCTTGTTGAACAGGGATCGCGACCAGAGGTAGCCCACCAGGGCGATGCCCACGAGCCAGAGGATGGAGATCCATCCGTGGTCGCCGACCGAGGTGTCCATCAGCAGCCCGCGCAGCGTGTCCTCGATGTGGGTCATCGGCTGGTTCGCCGTGAACACCTGCAGCCAGCCCGGCATCGTGCTGGTCGGAACGAAGGCGCCGCTCAGGAAGGGCAGCAGCGAGAGCAGCGACGCCATGCTGGCCGCACCGGACGCGTTCCCGGCCGACAGCCCGATCCCGGCCGCCAGCCAGGCGACCGCGTAGAGCATCAGGAGGACGAGGCCGACCGCGGCGAGCCAGCGCACGGCGTCGGTGGTGGGCCGGAAGCCGATGGCCAGCGCGATCACCACCACCAGGACGATTCCGACGAAGGTCCGCAGCGTGCTGCCGATGACATGCCCGGACAGCACGGAAGCCCTGCTGATGGCCATGGTGCGGAACCGGTCGATGATGCCTTCGCTCATGTCGGCGTTGACCGCGACGGCGATGGCGCTGGCCGAATAGCCGGCACCCATGAGAATGATGCCGGGGACGACGTAGTCGATGTACTTCACTCCGCCGGTGTCCAGAGCGCCGCCGAAACCGTAGTTGAACAGCAGCAGCACGATCAGCGGCAGCAGGATCGTCATGATGAGGGTCGAGGGGTTCCGCGTGGTGTGCTTCAGGACCCTGCCGACCATGGTCTGCAGGTCATCGAGCGCGTAGGTGATGGCACTCATGGCACGTCATTTCCTCGCTGTCGCGTTCTCTGAGATCACTTCGCTCTGCCGGGCGCCCTTGTGACCCGTGAGGGCGAAGAAGACGTCATCGAGGTCGGGGGTGTGGATGGCCAGCTTCTCCACCGTGACGGGCATTCCGCTGAGGCGGTCGAGCAGGGTCCGCAGAAGATCGACGCTGCCGTCGCTGGGCACCTGCAGGGTCAGCTTCTCGGGGTCGGACGTGCTGTCGTCCACGGCTTCCGCCGCGGCCTCGAGCTGGTGCTGGTCGGCGAACTGGAGGCTGATGTGGCCGCCGGGGATGCGGCTCTTGAGCTCGTCGGGTGTTCCCTCCGCGACCAGCTTGCCCTGGTCGAGCAGCGCGATCCGGTCGGCGAGGTGGTCGGCCTCCTCCAGTTGCTGGGTGGTCAGGAAGATCGTCACCCCGTCCGAGGCCAGCTCGCGGATGAGCTCCCACATGGTGCGCCTGCTGCGCGGGTCCAGCCCCGTCGTGGGCTCGTCGAGGAAGATGATCTCCGGCCGTCCGGCCAGGCTCATCGCCAGGTCCAGCCGGCGCTTCATCCCGCCCGAATACGTCATCGTGTACTTGTCGGCGGCGTCCGCCAGGTCGAACCGGTCGAGCAGTTCGCCGGCGCGGGTGCGGGCGTCCTGGCGGGAGAGGCGGTTGAGCCTTCCCATCAGCAGCAGGTTCTCCCGGCCGGTCAGCATCTTGTCGACGGCCGAGAACTGGCCTGTCACCGCGATGGCGGAGCGGACGCCGTCCGCCTCGGCCTTCAGGTCGTGGCCCGCGATGGTGGCCTCACCGTCGTCCGCGGGGATGAGCGTCGAAAGGATCCGGACGGTCGTCGTCTTTCCCGAACCGTTCGGGCCGAGCAGAGAGAAGATCGTGCCGGCTCGGATGTCCAGGTCTATGCCGTCGAGGACCACGTGGTCGCCGAACGACTTGCGCAGCCCGTTCACCACGATCGCCGGCTCCGGTGAGGTGATGGTCACTGTCTCCTCGTTTCCTGGTCTGAGAAAACACGGCCTTGCGAGGGGGTGCCGGCCCGTCAGGTGGAGCCGGCGCCTCCCGGGTCGGACAGCCGTCCTTCGGCGCGCAGCTTGTCGCGGTGGACCCGCCACTCGTCGCGCAGTTCGGGCAGCCGTTCCGACAGGAAGTCCGCCAGGGCCGCCAGCTCTTCCAGGACGGCCCGGCGGATCGATGAGTCGTCGGGCAGCAGCGCCAGACCTTCCCGCATCAAGGCCGCTTGCTCTCGGTGGATCGTGGCGTCGAAGCCCTTGGGCTCGATGCGGGCGGGATCGATGCTGAAATGATCGACGCGCTCGCCCGCCGCCCGGGTGCGGCGGACGAGCTGGTAGGTCTCGAGCAGCTTCACGGCACCGGTGATGGCGCTGCGGCTCGCCAGGAGCACCTCGCTCAGGCCTGCGATCGTCTGCTGCGGCGGATCGCACACGATGAGGTAACCGAGGAGCCTGCCCGCCATGGGCGGGAAGCCGTACTGGCGGGCGTAGAAGCGGCCCGCGTGGTCGGCGAAGATCAGTTCGGCATCTGTTGACACATGACAGAGACTACAGCTCTGACAGAGATGACACAATTTTCTGTCATCAGTGTGAAGTGACCGGGCCGGGGGGCCGGTTCCGGTTCTCAGTCGAGGCCGAGTTCTCCCATCCTGCTCCAGCCGGTGGTGCCGGGGATGGTGGTGCTGACGATCTCGGGGGCTCGCTGGACGAGCGGGCGCATCGTCTCCATGGCCTCGGCGAAGTGGGCGGAGCCGACGTGGGCGGCGGCCGCGTCGTCCTGGAACGCCTCGACGAGGACGTAGGTGTCCGGGTCGTCGAGGGACCGGGACCACTCGAACCACAGGTTGCCGGGTTCGGCGCGGGTGGCCTGGGTGAAGGCCTCCACCCGGGACGGCCACTCCTCCGCGTGCTCCGGCTTCACGGCGAACTTCACGACGATGAAAATCATGCGCCTCAGCCTACGGCTTGGGAGGTCAGGTGGCCGTCGGCCAGGGTCAGGTGACGGGTGAGTCCGATGGCGTCGAGGAAGCGCTCGTCGTGGCTGATGACGATGAAGGCGCCTTCGTAGGCGTTCAGGGCGGACTCGAGCTGGGCGGTGCTCACGAGGTCGAGGTTGTTGGTGGGCTCGTCGAGCAGGAGGAACTGGGGTGCGGGCGTGGTGAACAGGACGCACGCCAGGGTGGCCCGCAGCAGCTCGCCGCCGGAAAGGGCGCTGACCGGGAGGTGGGCTCTGTCGCCGCGGAACAGGAAGCGGGCCAGGAGGTTCATCCGGTCGGCGGGAAGCATCTCTGGGGTGGTGGCGGCCAGGTTCTCCGCGACCGTCAGGGACGGGTCGAGCAGGTCGAGGCGCTGGGAGAGGTAGGCGGTCTTCGCGTTGGGCCGGGACGCGCCGCCGTCTCCGATGACCAGGCGCAGGAGCGTGGTCTTGCCCGTGCCGTTGGCTCCGGTCAGGGCGATGCGCTCGGGGCCGCGCACGGTCAGGCTCACGCCCTCGCCGGCGAACACCGGCCGTCCGTCGTGGTGGGCCTGGAGGCCTTCGGCGTGGAAGACGGTGCGGCCCGCGGGGACCTGGGTGCCGGGCAGCTCCAACGTGATCGCCTGGTCGTCGCGCAGGGCGCGGGAGGCCTCGTCCAGGCGCGTTCTGGCGTCGCCCAGCCGGGTGGCGTGGACGTCGCCCGCCCGTCCGGCGGATTCCTGGGCGTTCCGCTTCATCGTCCCGGCGAAGATCTTGGGAAGCCCGGCGTTCTTGAGGTTGCGGGAGGCGTTGGAGGCGCGGCGGTCGGCCCTTTCCCGTGCCTGCTGCAGCTCCCGCTTCTCCCGTTTGACGTCCTGTTCGGCGGCGCGGATGTTCTTCTCGGCGCTCTCGCGGGCGGCCTCGACCGTCTCCTCGTAATGGGTGTAGTCGCCGCCGTAGGTGCGGAGTCCGCCGTGGTCCAGCTCGGCGATCCGGTCCATCCGGTCCAGGAGCGCGCGGTCGTGGCTGACCAGCAGGAGGCAGCCGTTCCAGGCGTCCAGGGCGGTGTGCAGCCTGCGGCGGGCCTCCCCGTCCAGGTTGTTGGTGGGCTCGTCGAGCAGGAGGACGTCGGGCCGCTTCAGGAGCCGGCCCGCCAGCCCGAGGGAGACGATCTGGCCGCCGCTCAGGGTGTCCAGGCGGCGGTCGAAGGCGAGGTCGCCCAGACCGAGGCGGTCGAGCTGGGCGCGGGTGCGTTCCTCGATGTCCCAGTCGTCGCCGATCGTGGTGAAGTGCTCCTCGCTCGGGTCGCCCGACTCGATGGCGTCCAGGGCGCGGATCACGGGGGCGATCTCCAGCACCTCCGCGACGGTCGGCTCACCGGCGAGCGGCAGCGTCTGGGGCAGGTAGCCCAGGACGCCCTCGACCGTGGCTTTCCCGCCGGAGGGCGTGTACTCGCCCGCGATCAGTTTCAGCAGCGTGCTCTTGCCCGCGCCGTTGGGGGCGACCAGGCCCGTGCGGCCCGCGCCGACGGTGAAGGAGAGCTCCTGGAAGACGGGCGTGCCGTCGGGCCAGGAGAAGGAGAGGTTCGAAGCGGTGATGAAGGACATGACGGGTCCTCGGAAGTGACGCGGGCGCGCGACGGCGGCCCTGCGGTGAACAGGTGAGAGGGGACGTCGGAACGGCCGCGGCGGCAGCGCTCCCGCGCGCCTGCCTGCGGCAGATCAGCTCCGGCTTATACCGGAGACGTCCTCACCGACCATGTCCGTACTCCCTGTCGAGATCACTACCCGCCATTGTATTCGCAGGCGGGCCCGGCCGGGACCGGGGCCCGGGCATCAGGCCCCGCTCCTCAGCCGGCGGAGCTGGGCGCCGAGGCGGGCGGGGTCGGCGCCCTCCGGGAGGAGGTTCCTGAGCTGGTCGGGGTCGGAGCGCAGATCGTAGTACTCGCGGAAGACGACCGCGCCGGTGCCCTCGGTGGGACGCCCCTCGGCGTCGAGGTAGGTGTCCAGGTACTCGGTGTACTGCCGGTCGCGGGAGAGCAGCGAGGTCCAGGTCGGCGGCTGGTGGGCGATCTTCTCGCGGCCGTTCCACCACTCGATCACCAGTTCAGGACGGTCCCAGGTGCTCAGCAGAGAGCGGCCGTCGCAGGGCAGCGGCTCTGCGCCCGCCGCCTCCAGCAGGGTGGGGGCGAGGTCGATGTTGGCCGCCATCCTGCCGTCGGCGCGGCCGCCGCCCAGCCCACCGCGCGGCCACGCCAGCCACAGCGGCACCCGGACGGCCGGAGCATAGGGGACGCTCTTGCGCAGCCAGCCGTGCTGGGACCAGCTGTAGCCGTTGTCGCTGATCACGGCGATCACGGTGTTCTCCAGCTGGCCCGAGGCGCGCAGTCCGGCGACGAGCGCGGCGAACAGGTCGTCGACCGACCGCAGGGCGCGCAGCTGCTTCGCGCGCAGCTCGCGGCCGTCGGTGACGGTGGCTTCGGAGTCGCGGATGTAGGGCGGTTTGTCGGAGCGGTCGGGCTCGGCCGCGTCCGGGCCCGGCGTCCACGGCGGCACCTCCAGATCGGCGTACTTCGGTTCGGGGTGGTAGGGCGCGTGCGGGGCGTAGGGCGCGACGTACAGGAACCACGGCCGGGGGTCGGGCTCGCCCAGGAAGGAGAGCGCCTCGTCGCGGACCACGCTCGTGGTGTACTGGGAGCGCTTGTACCGTCCCCCGTTGACGCTCCACAGGGCGTCCTCGTAGCGCGGCCTGGCCATCATCGCGTAGTGCTCGAAGAACGGCGGGGCGTCCTCGGCCCGCCAGCCGTTGAGGTACTTGCCGACCATGCCGGTGCGGTAGCCGGTCTCGCGCAGCCGGTGCTGGAGGGTGCGCGTGGCGTCCAGGCGGCGGGGGTGCCGATTGTCCCTGACCCCGTGGTGGTGGGCGCGGCGGCCGGTCATGATCGAGGATCGGGCCGGAGCGCACAGCGGTGTGGTGGTGTGCGCGAAGGTGAAGGTGACGCCCTGCTCCGCCATGTGGCGATGGAGCCTGGGCAGCCCCCAGCCGGTGTCCATGGGCTGGTCGTCGGTGACGAGCACGAGCAGGTTCGGCCTCGCCTGCCTGCGCCTTCTCGCCGGTGGCGGCGCGGCGGGCGACGCCGCCGCCGCGGGCAGCGCGCCCAGCGCGGTGAGCGCGGTTCCGGTGAGAACGGTGCGGCGGCTGATCACTCGGGGGCGCTCCTTCGGGCCGGGGGGACGACCTTCCGATCATCACCCTGTGCGATCACCAGTATTCACCAAGTCACGTCCGAGTGCGTACGCGGCGGCCAGGTCGCCGCCGCGATAGGAGACGGTGGCCAGGTCGGCGAGGTGGTGGTCGGCGTTGACCGCCACGGTCCAGGGCAGATGCCGGAAGAGCGGAGCATCCGACATGGAGTCACCGTAAGCGACGACACGATCGAGCGGAAGGCCGTGGCGGGCCCGCAGCTCCTCGGTGACCGCGACCTTGGAGTCGGGGGTGAGGATGCCGTCCGGATCGAGGGGACCGGCGAACGGCGGGGCGGGGAAGCGGGAGGCGACGACCTCGTCGAGACCGAGGTCGAGCAGGTGCCGGGCGAAGAAGTCCGGCGACATGGTGATGACCGCGCTGTGCTCGCCGCGTTCGCGGATGTCGGCACAGACCTCGGCGATCCCGGTCAGCCAGGGCGCCCCGTGGAAGGCCTCGGCGACCAGCTCGGGGGTCAGGTCGTGCCAGAGCGCGTGGACGGCGGCGGCGAAGCCCCTGGTGTCGAGGCGGCCCGCGGAGAACTCGGCCTCCAGCGCGGCGAGCTCGGTGCCGGTTCCGTGCCGTGCGGCGAGCTGGAGGTTGGCGGTGCTGCCGGCCAGGAGAGTGCCGTCCATGTCGAACACGTGCAAGATCACCTGTTCATTGTGACGGACACCGCAACCGTTTTCTCGGCCAATGAGACATCGATCAATGACACATAGGTCACTGACCCGTTATCGTGCGACATGTTTCGAGGTGTTGTGCCGGGAATGTGAGGACGCATGGTGGGCCTGATCGCAGAAGAAGTGACCAAACCGGCCGGAGGCGCGGCTCTGGACCAGGTGTTCATCGCCAGCGGAGCGGCCCTCGTGCTGACCCTGGTGCTGCTCGTCCTCGGCTGGGGGCAGCGCAGCGGGAGGCTGCCGCTCCTCGGCCGGGCCGCCGAGACCGCCCGCAGGATCGGGGGCGACTCGCTGCCGGGTTGGGCCGCCCTGCCCTCCGCGACCGCCCTGGTCTCGCTCGTCACCGCCTTGCTCGGGATGTACTGGGACATCTCCCTGCACATCACCCATGGCCGCGACGAGGGCCCGCTGGCCAACATCGCCCACTATCCGATCCTCATCGGGCTGTTCGGCATCTTCGCCGCCGGGATGATCGGGCTGGTCCTCCCGGTCAAGGAGAAGCCGGGACCGGCACCCATCAAGATCACCCGCACCTGGTACGCGCCCGCCGGAGCGATCCTTGTCACCGGAGCGGGCTTCTACGCGCTGCTCGGCTTCCCCCTCGACGACGTCTGGCACCGCATCTTCGGGCAGGACGTGACCCTCTGGGGGCCGACCCACCTGATGCTCATCGGCGGCGCGGGCCTCTCCCTGGTCGGCCTGATGGTCCTCGAGCGCGAGGGACGGGCCGCCGCCGGGGGCGCCGAGGCGAGCAGGGTCGTGGCGTTCGTGCGCCGCGGCGCGGTCTGCGGCGGGCTCCTGATCGGGCTGTCGGTGTTCCAGGCCGAGTTCGACTTCGGCGTGCCGCAGTTCCGGCTGGTCAACCAGCCCTTCATGATCGCCCTCGCCGCCGGCTGCGCCCTGGTCGCGGCCCGGCTCTGGGTCGGCCGGGGCGGTGCGGTGTTCGCGGCACTGTTCTACTTCCTGATCCGCGGCGGTGTCTCCATCGCGGTCGGCCCCGTCATCGGCGAGCTGACCCCCTCGGTCCCGATGTACCTGGCCGAGGCGCTGTGCGTCGAGGTCGTCGCGCTGCTGCTCATCCACCGTCCGCTCGTGTTCGGGCTGGCCTCGGGCGCGACCATCGGCACCGCCGGATTCGCCGCCGAGTACGCCTGGACCCAGGTCGCCTTCCCCCTCCCCTGGGATCAGGACATCATCATCGAGGGCGTCGCCATGGCCCTCGCGGGCGGCCTCACCGGCGGCGTGCTCGGCGCGATGCTCGCCCTCGGCATCGAGGGACGGATGCCGAAGCCGACCGTCGCCCGGCCGCTGTTCGCCGCCTCCCTGCTGGTCATCGCCGGGGCCGTCGCGAACGGCCTGGTGTTCAGTGTGCCGAAGGACATGTCGGCGACCTTCGCCGTCTCCCCCGACGGCAACGCCACCATCGAGCTGAGCCGCCCCGTCTCCAGCGCCGCGTGGGTGGACGTCACGGGCTGGCAGGGCGGCGGGCTGCACATCGACCGGCTCGAGAAGACCGGCCCCGCGACCTACCGGACGACCGAGCCGATGCCGCTCACGGGAGACTGGAAGACGCTGCTGCGCGTCCATGACGGGCGCACCCTCACGGCCGTCCCGATCTATCTGCCGAAGGACGCGGCGATCGGCGCCGAGGAACTGGCCGCCACCCCGAGCTTCACCCGCCCCTTCCAGGGCGAGAAGCAGATCCTCCAGCGCGAGCTCAAGGAAGACGTTCCCGGCTGGGTCTGGGCGGCCGCCTCCCTCATCGTGCTGGCCTGCACGCTCATCCTGATCCTCGCCCTGGCATGGGGCGTCGGCAGGACCTCCCGGGCCGTCGCCGAGCGGCCCGAGGCGGTACGGTCTCGCGTATGACCCCCGTCCTGGCCCACCATGCCGCCATCGAGGCCATCGCGCTGTTCATCCCGGCCCTGGCCATCATCGGCGTCATCGCGGGGGCGGTCATCCTCGACCGCCGCCGCGCGGCCGACGACGAGGAGGAGGGGGCCGAGCCGGAGACCGGCCAGGCCGCCGACCGGCAGCAGGGCTAGCTAGCGGCCCACCGCGCTGCGGAGGGCCGCCTCGATGACCTCGAGGCCCGCGATCGCGTCGTTCAGGGGGACGGGCGGCGGCGCTCCGGTCTCGAGTGAGGCGGCGACCGCGGCGTAGAAGTCCTGGTAGGCGCCGGGGTCGGTCCGCACGGGACGGGCCCGGCCCGGGACGCCGAGGAAACCGTAGGTCTCCGGCGGCATCTGGCCCCAGCCGGGCTCGGCGGGCGTGCGGCCGGCCCGCAGGGCGTCCTCCTGGCCGTCCATCCCGTGGATCACATAGGACGCCCTGTCCCCCAGGATCCGGAACCGGGGGCCGAGGTCGGCGGCCGTCGCGGACGCCCACAGGTGCGACCGGGTGCCGCCCTCGTGGGTCAGGCCGAGGAACACGTCGTCGGGGACCTTGGCCCCCGCACGCCGGGTGTCGACCTCGGCGTAGACGTGGGTCGGCGGCCCGAACAGGCAGATCGCCTGGTCGATGAGGTGGGTGCCCAGGTCGTAGATGATGCTGCCCGACGGGTCGTCCTCCTTCCACGACTCCTTGACCTCCGGCCGCCACCGCTCGAAGCGCGACTCGAAGCGCAGCACCTCTCCGAGGGAGCCGTCACCGGCCAGGCGCCTGACCGTGCGGAAGTCGCCGTCCCAGCGGCGGTTGAGGTAGGGGAAGACCGGCGGGCCGATCTGGCCGAGCTCCCGGGCGTCGGCGGAGTTCGTCGCGATCGGCTTGTCGATCACCACGGGCAGGCCCGCCTCGAGCGCCTTGCGCGCCAGCGGCACATGGGTGGAGTTGGGCGTGGCGATGACCACCAGGTCACAGCCCTGGGGTTCCCGGAAGACGATCTCGGCGTCGGGTATCACGGCCACGCCCGGGTACCGGCTCCGGACGGCCTCCTGCCGTTCCGGATTGCCCGTCACCACCCCGACCAGGACCATCCCCGGCACAGAAGTGATCAATGGAGCGTGGAAAGCCGATCCCCCGAGCCCGTATCCGACGAGCACCACACGTACGGTCATACACTGATCATGGCAAACGTTAACGCGGCCCAGGTCTACCGGGTACCGGGGAATCATCCGTGGCGCTCCCGAAGACGGCCGGATCGACGCGCTCGCCCCGAACTTCCCTCTAGGGCAGGCGCAGTTCCGCGAAGACCGCGCGGTGGTCGCTGCGCGGCAGGTCGTGGACGGAGTAGCCGAGGATCGCCACGCGGCGGTCGGCGTACACGTGGTCGATGACGATTCCGGGGAGCCTGTGACCCGTCGCCGGCCAGGTCGCGGCCAGCCCCTCGCCCCTGGCCCGTCCCGCGTCGCGGTAGCCCGTGGCCAGCAGCGAGCGCATGGAGACATGGTCGAGGGTGGCGTTGAAGTCGCCCGCCATGACGCGCACCTGGCCGCCGGGCGTGGCCCCGGGCAGGTCACGCTGGCTGTCGGCCCAGCACTCGGCCAGCCACGGGCCCAGCGGGGCGCAGGTGTGGACCGCCACGAACTCGAACGGCGCGGCCCCCGGCATCTGGACGTCGACCCGGATCGAGCCCCCGGGCGACTCCTTCATCGCTCCCAGGGGGAACCGCGAGTACAGCACCGTGTCGCGCGTGCCCTCGAGCCGGTACGGCAGCAGCCTGTCGAGCCCCGCCGCACCCGTTTCCGCGATCTTGTGCTGCGGCAGCTCCTGCACCGACAGCAGGTCGACGCGTAGCTCGGCCGCCAGCTTGACCAGGTCGGCCGCGGGGGTCCTGCCCTTCAGCAGGTTCGCCCCCATCACCCGGATGACCGGCCCGCCGGCCTCCGGATTGCCGTCGGCGAGGGCCCTCGGCATGACCAGCGCCACCAGGACCGCCGCGACGACCAGCGCGGCGAGCGCCGGCGCCCAGCGGCGCGCGGCCAGCGCCAGCACCGGCACGACCAGGGCGGCGGCGGCCACGTAGGGCGTGAACGACACGAGCTGGATCCACCGGAACCCCGGCGACCAGCCCGAAGCCCGCACGGCCGCCCACACCGCGAACGGCACGACCAGCAGCCACAGCAAGGCCGACCCCCAACGCCCCACGCCGATCTCCCCCGCTCGCCCTTCACTCATCCTTCCATGGCAGGAAACGTCATAACCGTGTCATTGCGGACAAGCGCCCCTCCGGAGCAGGCTTCAGGGGTGAGCCACCGTGTCGTCTTCCTCGTCTATCCCGGCGTGCAGAGCCTCGACCTGACCGGGCCGCTGGAGGTCTTCGCCCAGCGGCCCGGCGACTACCGCACCGAGATCGTCAGCCTTGACGGGACGCCCGTCCGCACCACCAGCGGCCTGGTCCTCCAGCCGGACGGTCCCGCCGCCGCCGCGACAGGCCCGATCGGCACCCTGGTGATCGTGGGCGGGCTGGGCGCGGTCGAGGCGTTCCAGGACACCGCCGTGCTCGCCTGGATCAGGGACGCCGCCGCACGGTCGGAACGCGTCTCCTCGGTGTGCAGCGGCGCGTTCCTGCTGGCGGCCGCGGGGATCCTCGACGGCCGCACGGCCACCTCGCACTGGCGCGCCTGCCCCCACCTGGCCCGCATGTTCCCCGCGACGGTCTTCGAGCCCGACCGCATCTTCGTCAGGGACGGCGAGGTCTGGACGTCCGCGGGAGTCACCAGCGGCATCGACATGTCCCTCGCCATGGTTGAAAACGATCATGGTCCCGCCGCGGCGCTCGCGATCGCCCGTGAACTCGTGGTGTTCGTCCAGCGGCCGGGAGGCCAGGCCCAGTTCAGCGCCCAGCTTCGGGCGTCACGGCCGGGGCACGCCGCCCTCGCCGATCTCCAGCACTGGATCCCCGACCACCTGGACACCGATCTCAGCGTCGCCGCCCTCGCGGGCCGGGCCTCGATGAGCCCCCGTCACTTCGCCCGGCTGTTCGCCCGCCAGGTGGGCCGCACCCCGGCCGCCTATGTCGAGTCCGTCCGGGTGGAGACCGCCCGCCGGCTGCTCGAGACCACCGCCCTGCCCGTCGACGCCATCGCCCGCACCTGCGGGTTCGGCACGTCCGAAACGATGCACCGCAGCTTCAAGCGGCTCGTCTCGGTCACTCCCGGCGCCTACCGCCGCCACTTCGCCCATCGCCCGCACTCCACAGAAGGCTGACCATGCGCATCGTCTTCCCGCTCTATCCCGGCTTCACCTCCCTCGACGTCATCGGCCCCTACGAGGTCCTCTCCCGCCTGCCCGAGGCCGAGGCCGTCTTCGCCGCCGTCAGGCCGGGCCCCGTCACCGGCGAGGGCGGCGTCACAGTGACCGCCACCCATGCCCTCGCCGACCTGACCGAGGCGGACATCATCGTGGTCCCGGGCGGCCCCGGCACCCGCGAGGCCGTCTCGGACGCGGCCTATGTCGCCTGGCTGAAGGCGATCGACGCCACCACCACCTGGACGACCTCGGTCTGCGGCGGCTCCCTCCTCCTGGGCGCCGCCGGCCTGCTCACCGGCCTGGAGGCCACCTCGCACTGGACCGCGGCCGACCTCCTGCCGGTCTTCGGCGCGACCTTCACCCTCCAGCGCGTCGTCTTCCAGGGAAAGGTCGTCACCGCGGCGGGAGTCTCCTCCGGCATCGACATGGCGCTCGCCCTGTTCGCCCGCATCGAGGGCGACGACGCCGCGCAGACCGTCCAGCTCCACATCGAGTACGACCCGCAGCCGCCCTTCGACCACGGCTCCCCCGCCAAGGCGACCCCCGACCAGATCCAGCGGGTCCGGAAGCTGGTCATGGGCTGACGCCTTTACAAAGTAAGTCAACCCGTGGGCGGCGGGGAAGCGAAGTCCGCGAAGGCCGGGGCTCCCGGCTCCAGCGGGAGCCGGGCCGCGGTGGCCGTGAAGCTGATCGCGTGGTACCAGCCGCACAACAGGAGCAGGTCGAGGATCTGCTCCGCGCCGAAGGCCGCGGCGAGCGGGGCCCAGAGTTCGTCGGCGATGTCGCCGCGGGCGTGCAGGCCGTCCGCGACCCGGATGAGCAGCGCCTCATCAGGGGACGTCCAGCACGGATCGGCGGCATCGCCGTGGGTGAGCGAGGCGATCTGCTCCGGGGTGAGCTTCACCCGCCCGGCGAACATCGCGACATGGACGCCCCACTCGTACTCGCAGCGGCACAGAGCACAGGTACGGGTGATCACGATCTCGCGCTGCCTCATGCTCAGGCTCAGCTCGCGGCCCAGCTCGTAACGGCCCCAGCCGTGCATCGCCGCGGCCATGGGCAGGTTGCGGGCGAACAGGCGGAACAGGCCGATCGGCGGCTGCCCGGGAGGCATCATGCCGGTCAGCAGCGCGTCGGCCTCGGGGCTGTAGGGCGGTTCCAGGGGAGCAATGCGAGCCATCAGACCCTCCTTGTTTCGAAAATAGAAACATCATGGGCGATGGTAGTGTTTTGAAAAACGAAACACAAGGAGGCGGGACGATGGGAACACCGCTTCCCGGGCGTCCGGTCCGGGGCTCCAGCAGCGGCCGTCCGCTGATGGCGGCGATGGACCTGCTCAGCCGCCGCTGGGCGCTGCGCCTGTGCTGGGAGCTGCGCGACGGCCCGGTCGGCGCCCGGGCACTACTCGCCCGCTGCGAGGGCCTGTCCTCCAGCGTCCTCTACCAGCGCCTCGCCGACCTGACCACCGCCGGCCTGGTCACGTCCGGCCCTCCCGGCTATACCCTCACCGACCTCGGCACCTCCCTCGGCCCAGCTTTGAGCGCCCTCGATGACTGGGCGGTGACCTGGGCCGGCTCCCTCCGGAGCGACGACGAACCGGAGGAACACGGTCCAGCGCCTCTCATCGATCCGTCCCAGCGGTTATCTCCCGGGAAGAACCGTTCTCGACGATGATGGAGCGGTGCTCGCGGAGATCGAAGCCGTCTTCACCGACCGGGAAGAGGCCCTGGAGGCGTTCGACGCCTTTCTCCGCGACGCCTCGCGCGTCCTGCTCTTCTGGGGAGTCGCCGGGCAGGGGAAGTCGGCGCTGCTCCGTGAGCTCTCCGGACGGACCGCGGAACCGGGGCTGGTCGACCTGGAGACCCTCGTCGACTACGAGAGCAGCGACGGCCTCGACCTCGCCGAGGTCCTCATCGACCGGCTCGCGGCCTTTCTCCTCGGCCGGTCGGGAAGGCGTTCCGCGTTCCTGAGGCAACGCTACCGGCGGGACAAGAACCTGGCGCGGGCCCGTTTCACGGCGGTCGCGCCGGTGCACGTCCAGCTGACGGCGGTGGAGTCCGGCACGATCGAACGCAACGAGATCAACGTGGACACCGGCGCTCACCTCCGGTACGGACGAGCTGAGTTCCGCGACGCTCTCATCCGGGCCCTGTGCCGGATCGCCGGGGGAAGAACGGCACTCGAGGGCGTCCTGATGATCGATACCCTGGAGCGGCTGACGTTCCTCGACGGCATCGCCGGAGAGGGCGAGACACCCACGCGGATCAGGCACTGGTTCGTCCAGGAGCTGCTGCCCGCACTCTGCGTCGCAGCCCCGTCGGTGAAGATCGTCCTTGCGGGCAGGGAACGGCTGGAGATCCCCGAAGGGCTGTGCCGCCGGCAGGTGGAACTGACCGAATGGACTCCCGCCGACAGCGCCACCTACCTCACCAGGGTCGGCGTGACGGACGCTCCCACCGTCAAGGGCATCCAGGCGGCATGCGGCGGACTACCCCTGTGGACGAGCCTCGCCGCGGACGCCTGTCGGCTCGGCGAGGGCGGCGACGCCTCCTGGTCCATTCGCGCCGCGGAGGGCAGGGTCGTACACGAATGGCTGCCGCGTGAGTTCCTGCGAAGGCTTCCGCACGCGCAAAGGGAGATCGTGACAGCTGCGACGGTACCTCGCGTCATCACCAAGGAGGTCGTCGGGGTCCTGCTACCGCCCGGGGACCGTGAGCCCGACTGGTACACCAAGCTCTGCGGCCTCTCCTTCGTCCGCCTGGTGACCGACCCGACCGGACGCTCGGAGATCCGCATGCACGACCTGATCCGGTCCGCACTGCTGGCCTATCTCGAAGCCCAGGAACCGGCTCTGCTTGCCGGGCTGCACGCCCGGGCGGCCGCCTACCACGCGGCCGGCGGCACCGTTCTCGACAGCGCCTACCACCGTTTCGCCAGCGGAGACTTCTCCCTGGAGGAACAGTGGAGGCGGGCCCTCGATGACGCGCTGCAACGTCATGACCTGGGCCAAGCCCTGCAGTACACGAGCATCATCCTAGCTCCCGAGCTCCGTACCGGCCTCGCCGAGCGGAGGGCCGGGCTCCTGAACCACGCACGGGTGAGCGCCGCGCAGATCGCCCTTCATCAGGGTGATCCCGTCAAGGCCGAGGAACTGCTCCTCCTCGTCCTGGAAACGTCCGCCGACGACTCTCTGAGGCTTCAGGCCCTCGATTCGCTCGGCGACATCCTGCTGCGCCAGGGCGACGCAGCGGGCGCGGAACAGCGTTACCGTGAGGCTTTGAACCTGGCCCGCAGGATCGATCACGACCTCGGCATCGTCACCGCTCTGAGCTCTCTCGGCGACGTCCAGCTGCGACGCGGGGCGCTGCCCTCCGCACGCGAGCTGTACGCGGAGGCCATGGAACACGTCCTGCGCAAGCGGCTGCGGAAGCGTGAAGGGCTCGCGCGGCGCTCGATGGGCAGGATCCTCCTCGCCGAAGGAGACCGTGTGAGTGCCCGCGAGCACTTCCTCAGCGCCCTTGCGATCTTCCGTGACGATCGCCATGCCCTGAACGAGGGCCGGACGCTCGTCATCCTCGGGAGGATGGACAGCACCGACGGAGACCTCACCGCGGCCCGCGAGCGCTTCACCCGGGCCCTCGTCTGTGCCCGCGAGGCCAAGTCCGGCCTGCACGAGGCGAATGCTCTGCTGGCCAGTGCCGAGGTCGAGCTGAAATACGGGGGCCTCGAGATCGCCGAATCCGCGGTCCGGAAAGCCCTCGAGCTGTTCGTCCAGGTCGGTTCCCAGCTCGGCGCGGCTCGTTCGACGCGCTGCCTCGGCGACATCTCCCTGGCTCGACAAGACGCCACGGAAGCGGCGCGCCGCTATCGCGAAGCGCTCGCGGCCTTCGAGCGGATCAGCGTGGCGACCGGCGCCGCCGCGGCCTCAGCCGGCCTGGCCTTCGCGCTGAGGCGGCTGGGCGAACCCGCGGCCGAGGCGTCCCACGAGGACGCCCGGCGCCGTTTCGCGGCGATGGGCAGGACGGAGGCGAAGTCCTACGCGCGGCTGGAGCGCCTGTGGGGGTGAGGCCGCGGACTCACCCGGTGGCATCGATGTTCCCTCCCTCTATGGCCCCGCCGTTCTCCGCCGCCCTCTCGACGTTCGAGCCCGCCGCCTCGACCCGGGTGCCCGAGATGCGCCCGCCACCACGCACGGCATCACTGACGGACGCTCCGCCCGACGCCTGGATCGAGTTGCCGCTGATGACGCCTCCGTCCGCGATCTGACGCACCGTCGTGGACGGACTCGGCGAACGCTGACCGAACCAGGCCAGCGCGGTCGTCGCGGCGACCAGGACGCCGAGCACTCCGCCGAGCCACCAGTTCCATCCGCTCGTCACGATGTTGGTGATGATCCCGACGGCCGCGGTCAGGACGACACCGGCCGCGGCCGTCAGACCGGCGCGGTTCACGAGATCTCCCGGGGCGCCAGCGGAAGGTCGGACGCTTCCGGTCGAACGGCGTGCCGCACCCGATCGAGCACGACGATCTCCACTCCTTCGGGGGCCGGCGGCAGGGACTCCGTTCCGGCCCGGCCGGAACGCTCAGCGCATGCCCTCCTGACGCGGTCGAAATAGCCGCGTTCGATCCGGGCGGAGCCGGCGACGATGCCCGCTCGCGCCCGCGCGGCCTGTTCCTTCCGCCCGACGTAGGTCCAGACCTTGTCCTCCGGACCGACATCTTCGACATCTTCGCTGATATCGATCCTGTCGTAGTTGCGCTCTCTCGCGTCCATCCGCCGTAGCGTGGCCGGATCCACACGAAGCAGCATTCCGTCGAGCCGCGATCCGGGAGACGGGGAGGCGTCGAGGAAGAGCACCTGGACGCGTGGCCTGACGTGCTCTGCTTCCGGACTCAGGTAGGTGACCTTCCTGGCCGGGTCGGTGTTGTCGGTGCAGACCTCCCAGGTACGGCGCCAGCCGCGCAGCCACCCGGGGGCGAAGTCGGTGCCGGGACGCGGCGTGCGACCCAGCAGGCCCTCCATGACGTCCACCGCCATGAGCGAGCCGTAGGCGAAGACCCATGTCTCTGGCACGCCCCGAGCCTAACCTCCTCGCGCCCTTCGGCGCGGATCTCGCCGGCCGCTCCGAGAGACAGGTGATCGGTTCCCATGAGCCCCAGGTCGTTCGTCCCGCTTCTCGAGGAGGCGGCGGGGCGGGTGGAGGTGAAGGTCGAATGGCTCTCCGACCACTGGATCGGCTGCCTCACACGCGCCGGGTCGGTGCAGTACGTGCACGGAACCCAGTTCCCGCTCAACCTCGCCTCCGCCGCCTTCGCCGCCCACGACAAGGTCTCGACCTCCACGATCCTGTCCGACGGCGGCATTCCGGCGGTGGCGCATCTCCTGGTGCGGTTCCGCTCCCGGAGGGTCGTCGAGCACGTGATCGATCCGCTGCTCCCCGGCCTGAGGTTCCCCGTGGTGGTCAAGCCCCTGTCCGCGTCTGGAGGAAGCGACGTCGTCCTCGCCCGTTCCGTGACCGAACTGCGCGAGGCGCTCGTAAGCCTCGCGCCGCGCCATGCGGCCTTGGCCGTGTCCCCGTTCGAGCGCATCGACGCGGAGTACCGGGTCGTGGTCCTCGACCGGGCTCCGCTGCTGTGCTTCCGGAAGGATCCCGCACCCGGTGAATGGCGCCACAACCTGGGGCGCGGAGCAAGGCCGACTCTGGTGGAGGACGATCTTCTGCGGGCCCGGCTGGAGGAGCTCGCGGTGGGCGCGCTGGACCGGATCGGCGGACGCTTCATGGCCGTCGACATCGTCCGGGTGCCGGAGGGACTGAAGGTGCTCGAGATCAACAGCGGTGTGGCGCTCGGCCGGTTCTCCCGGCAGGGGCCCGAGTATCGCGAACTCGGGCTGGGCGTCTATGAGCGGGCGGTGAGGGTGATGTTCGGGCGAGGGGTCAGGCCGGTTCGTTGAGGACGACGGCGTACATGGCTTTGACGATCTTCTCCTGTTCGGTGCCGACCGATCCGTAGTGGTCGAGGCCGGGGGTGGCGTTGACCTCGAGGATCGCGTAGTCGCCGTCGGGGCTGGACAGGTCGGCGCAGGCGAGGTCGACGCCGGAGAAGTCGAGCCCGAGGCTCGCGGAGACGTCCAGGGCGAGGTCGGTCCAGCGCCGGCTGACCTCGGCGGTCACATCGAGGGCGCTGCCTCCGGCGGAGAGGTTGGAGATGTCGTGCAGGACGACGTGTTCTCCCGCCGCGGGGACCGAACGGAGGGTCCGGCCGGACCGCGCCAGCCTGCGCCCGATGCGGACGTCCGCCAGGTCGATGCGCGTGTCGCGCCCGATGTCCTCGAAGTGGCGTTGCAGCCGGACGAGCAGCTCGCCTATCGATGCCGATCCGTCTCCGACCACGGCGAGCGGATACCGCGAGTAGGCGGAGATCAGCTTTCCGCGCAGAACGACGAGCCGGTGGTCGGGCAGGCCGACGGCCTCCTCGACGACCGCGACCCTGACCCGCTGCTCGGCGTAGCGCGCCATCACCTCGTCGACCTCGCCGGGGCCGTCGCAGCGGAAGACGCCCAGGCCCTTCGACCCGTCGACCGGTTTGACGTACACCGGGAAGCCGATCTCCCCGGCGTACGCGGCCGCCCCCGCCGTCGTTCGGGGGCCGGAGAACCCTCGCGTCCCCAGCCCCGGCATGATCTGCTCGGCCCACCAGGGCAGCAGGAAGGTCTGGCCCCGCGGGCACCGGTAGCCGGAACCGCGGAGGAAGAACTTCGTGTGCGCCTTGTCCTTGACCACCTCGCACGCGGCGCCCGAGTTGAGGCCGACGTCGTTGCCGCGCGTCAGCCGGACCGCGCCGTTGGTGTACCGGACGCGCGTGACGTACCCGTACTCGGGTTCGACCTCGATGCCCGCCACGTTCGGGAGCATCCCCTCCTCCCGCAGCTCCAGCAGCTTCCTCGTGACGTACGGATAGTGCCTTTTGATCACTTCGCGTCTCCAGCCGGGTGTCCGCGCGGCGGCTCGGGTCACCTCGACCCGTCGTCCAGCGTGACCATCCGCGCGCCGTCTGTCAGCGGAACCCGGAAGCCGGTGGCCGTGGTTCTTCCGGCGCTGAGGGGGAAAGGGGACGATCATGGCGGAGGAGCGGAGCGAGAGTACGGTCACGGTGCTGGTGGCGCTGGGGGCCAATCTGGGGATCGCGGTGGCCAAGACCGCCGCCGCCGTGATCACCGGGTCTTCGGCGATGGCCTCCGAGGCCGCCCACTCCTATACCGACACGGGGAACGAGGTGCTGCTGCTGTTCGGGTTGCGGCGGAGCGCCCGGCCCGCGGACCGGCGGCATCCGTTCGGGTACGGGAAGGAGCGGTACTTCTGGTCGCTGCTGGTGGCCGTCGCGATCTTCGGGATGGGGGCGCTGTTCGCCTTCCTCCAGGGGTTCGGGACGCTGTTCGGCGGGGGCGAGAGCGAGTCCGACCCACTGGTCGGCTACGTCGTCCTCGCGGTGGCGTTCGTGCTGGAGGGGGTGAGCTTCCTCCAGGGGACGCGGACCGTCCTGCGGGCCGCGGCGGAGGAGGACCTGCCGCTGGCCGCCTACCTGAGGCGCACCGACGAGCCCACCTCGGTGTCGGTCGTGATGGAGGACGCCGCGGCGCTGATCGGGCTGATCTTCGCCTTTCTCGGGCTGTTCCTGCACCAGATCACCGGGAACGCGTTCTGGGACGGGCTCGCCTCGCTGTTCATCGGGGCGGTCCTGACGGTCGTCGCGTTCCTGCTCGGCCGGATCAACAAGGATCTGCTCATCGGCAACCAGGCCGATCCCCGGCTGGTCAGCGGCATCCGGAAGATCTTCGCCGCGGCGCCCGAGATCGACTGGGTGGTCGACATCGTGACGATGACCGTCGGGGCCGACCAGGTCCTGGCGTGCGCGCGTCTCGACTTCAAGGACGGCCTGACCTCCAGCGAGGTCGAGCGGGTGTGCGTCCGGCTCGACCATGACGTCCGGGGGGCCTATCCCGAGATCGGCGAGGTCTTCATCGAGCCGGTCCCCCGCGACGATCCCGAGCTGCGGGCGAGGGTCGTCGCGCGGTACGGGGAATCCGGCCCCCTGACGAAGTGAGTTCTAGCGTGGCCGGAGGCCCGCGGCGCGGTAGACGTCGTCGATGAGGCTCATCGTAACGATGGCGTCGGCGGGCGGGGTGAGGT
Source organism: Actinocorallia longicatena (assembly GCF_039534125.1). Classification (NCBI taxonomy): domain Bacteria; kingdom Bacillati; phylum Actinomycetota; class Actinomycetes; order Streptosporangiales; family Thermomonosporaceae; genus Actinocorallia; species Actinocorallia longicatena. The sequence continues at coordinate 173,689 of NZ_BAAAUV010000010.1, forward strand.
TGGCCTTCGTGTCTCCCCCGGCCGCGGCGGCGAAGGCCCGCAGCTGGTGGACGTAGGTGGCCTCGCCGGGCACCCGCTCGGCCCAGCGCTCGCGGTCCACCCGGGCCGACAGCCGGTGGAACAGATGGGGCATCGCGTAGTTGACGACCTTCAGCTCACCGCGCGAGCCGACCACCTTGACGTTGACGCCGAGCACGTTCCACGACCACATCGAGGTGGTGATCCGGCCCGTCGCCCCGGTCGGGAAGGCGAACTCCGCCCGCATCGCCCGGTCGACGCCCGCCGAACGGAGCTTGGCCTCGGCCGCGACGACCTTGGGCAGCCCCGGCCCGAGCAGCCGCAGGCAGTGGATCGCGTAGCAGCCCGCGTCCATGGTCGCCCCGCCGGCCAGCGACAGGTCGTAGCGGATGTCGCCGAACCTCGGCAGCGGGAAGCACAGGCTGGTCTCGACGCTCTCGACGTTCCCGAGGTCGCCGACGACCTCGAGCATCTTCTCGGCGAGCGGGTGGTAACGGTAGTGGAAGGCCTCCATCACCGTGACGCCGCTCGCCTCGGCCGCGTCGGTGACCTGCGCGGCCTCGGCGGCGTTCGCGGTGAAGGGCTTCTCGCACAGGACGTGCCTTCCGGCCTCGATCGCCTTCAGGGTCCATTCGGCGTGCAGCGCGTTCGGCAGGGCGATGTAGACGGCGTCGACCTCGTGCAGCAGCTGCTCGTAACTCCCGTACGCCTTCGGGATCCCGTGTTTCGCCGCGAACGCCTCCGCCCTGGTCAGATCTCGGGCGGCGACGGCCGCGACCTCGACCCCTTCGACGGATCCGGCGGGCTTGACGATGGCTGCGGGGGCGATGCGGGCGGCTCCCAGGACTCCGATGCGCATCCCCCCACCCTATTCGGACGATCTGCGCATCATGAGCGTCGAAGCGGCCGTGGCGGCCGTCGCGGCGGCGATGAACAGCCATCCGTGGTCGGCCGCCGTGAGCGCCTCCCCCGCCGTCGCCGGGCGTCCGAGCACCGCGACCAGGGCCGCGACACCGATCACCGAGCCGATCTGGCGGGCCATGGTCACCACGGCGGAACCGGTCGAGAAGGACTGCGGCGGCAGCACCGAGACGGCGGCGCTGACCAGGGTGGGAAGGGTCAAGCCCACCCCGATGCCGGTGAGCAGCATGCCGGGGAGCATTCCCGTCGGGTAGTCGGGCTCGAGGCCGATCCGCGCGGCCCACCAAAGGTTGCCGGCGGCGAAGAACGCGGCCCCGGCGATCGCCACCGGAGCGGGCCCCCACCGCCGGACGAGCGGAGCGGCGCCGATCGCGAGGGCGGGCACCATCAGCGGGCCCGGAGCGACGGCGAGCCCCGTCCGCAGGGCGGACCAGGCCCAGGCCGTCTGCGCCCACAGCACGATGCCCAGCAGCATCGCCGCGAACGCCACCGAGAAGAGCAGGTTCGCCGCCGTCGCGGCCCCGAACCCGGACGTGCGCAGCAGCCCGAGCGGCACGATCGGGCTCTCCCTGCGGGCGTCCCAGGCGAAGAAGACGGCCAGCAGCACCGCCGAGGCCGCCAGGCTCCCCGGCACTCCGGCGGAGGACCAGCCCCAGTCCTCCGCCTTCACCAGGCCGAGGGCCAGGAGCGCGATCGCCGCGGTCAGCAGCGCGGCGCCCGGCAGGTCGGGCCGTGAGCCGGTGGCGTGGCCTGGCGTCGCGGGCAGGACCCTCCGCCCGGCGAGCAGCGCCGCGACCCCGATCGGGACGTTGACCAGGAACACCCAGCGCCAGTCGAGCGCGGTCAGCAGGCCGCCCGCGACCGGGCCGAGCGCGGCGGCGACCCCGCCCGCGGCCGTCCAAGCCCGGATCATGGTGACGCGCCTGTCGGCCGGGGCCGCGGCCAGCAGCAGCCCGAGCGAGGCGGGCATCAGCAGCGCGGCTCCGGCCGCCTGAAGCACCCGCGCCGCCACCAGCGCCCACACCGAGGGGGCGAGCGCGCACAGCACCGAGGCGGCCGTGAAGACCGCGACCCCCGCCAGGTAGGCGCGGCGCGGGCTGGTCCGGTCGGCGAACCCGCCCGCGGGGACGAGCAGCGCGGCGAACACCACCGCGTAGGCGTTGAGGATCCAGGACAGCGACGCCAGTGACGAACCGGCGAAATGGTCGCCGACCACGGGAAGCGCCACGTTCACGATGAACAGGTCGAGATTCGACATCGCCACGCCCGCGATGACCACGGCGAACACCGGGCCCAGTCGGGGCGGGGCGGCGGGGGGTGCTGAGACGGCCACGTTCATCCCTTCAGTTGGATTATCCAACTCACTGAGCGGCACCGTAGCCCGAGTAAGTTGGAAAAGGCAACCCACAGGCTTATGCTGGGCCCATGACCGGCCGTCCCTGCTCGATCGCCGCCGCCCTCCAGATCATCGGCGAGCGGTGGGCGCTGCTGGCGATCCGCGAGATCACCTTCGGCAACCACAGGTTCGACGAGATCGCCAGGAACACGGGGGCCTCGCGCGACATCCTCACCGCCCGGCTGCGCGCCCTCGAGACGGCGGGCGTCCTGGAACGCCGCGTCTACCAGGAGCGGCCCGTCCGGCACGAATACCACCTGACCGAGGCGGGCCGGGACCTCCGCCAGGTGCTCGGCGCGCTGCGCTCCTGGGGCGACCGCTGGCTGGTGGACGAGCCGCCGGTCGTCGTCGAGCACTCCTGCGGCCATGAGCTGGACGTCCTGCGCTCCTGCCGCCACTGCGGCGACGAGGTCCGTCCGGCCGATGTCCGCCTGGACGTCCGCGCACCCGGCTGGACCCTCAGCGGGCCGGCCGAGACGCCCTGAGCTCGCCCGGGCCACCCGGACGCCGTCGGCCGAGGTTCCCCAAGCCAGAGTGAACGGTGGCCGGTTCCGCCGCGTACCGGGGGCGGACGCATGGAGATCTGCAGATCGAGGAGGTCCGGCGGGTGGGTTCTGGCCATCGGTTCGTCGGGGCGGTCGCCGCCTGCACACTGACGGTCCTGATGCCGGCGGGACCGGCACGGGGACACGGAGCACGGGCACACGGAGCACTGGAGAATCCGCCCAGCCGCGCGGTCGTCTGCGGACCCGAAGGAGGAGCGGCACGGTCGGCGGTGTGCCGCGCGGCCGCCGCGGCCGGAGAACCGGGCGCACCCGCCCGCTTCGACGAGCTCAGGGTCCCGAACGTCAACGGCAGGGACCGCGCCCTGATCCCCGACGGGAAACTGTGCGGCGCGGGCCTCACCTCGTTCGCGGGCCTGGACCTGCCCCGCGCGGACTGGCCCGCGACCCGCCTGCGCAGCGGGGCGCGGATCGCCTTCCGCTACCGCGTCACGATCCCTCACCGGGGCACCTTCCGCCTGTACCTCACCAGGCCCGGCTACGACCCGGCCCGGCGCCTCACCTGGTCAGCCCTGGAGTCCCGGCCGTTCCTGACGGTCACCGACCCGGCCCCGTCCAAGGGCTTCTACCCGCTCGACGGCCGCCTTCCCGCCGGCCGGACGGGGCGCGCCCTGATCTACGCGATCTGGCAGACCTCCGACACCCCCGACACCTACTACTCCTGCTCGGACGTCGATTTCGGCACCCCGCCCCAGGCGAAGGCACCTCCGCAGACCCCCAGAAGGAGGACCAGGGCCACCGCCGGCGCGAAGACCCCGAGCCGGCCCCCGGCCCAGGCGACGGACGCCGAACCCGTGGCCGGAACCTCCACGGCCCCGAACTCGCCCAGCCCCTACATCAGGGCGCTGGGCGGAGCCGCCGCGGCGTTCGGAACCCTCACCGTGATCGTCTACGCGCTCCGCCGCTTCCGGCCGCCGACCCGATAGCAGAACCGGTCCACGACGTCCATGTCACCTGTCAGTCCTCCTGCTCCCATTTCCGGGTGCGGGCGTCCCAGCGGTAGCTTCCCTCCGCCGGGTGGGCCGACAGGAGGTCGGCGAGCCCGCGCCGGGAATCGTCCGGGAGGTCCTCCGGAAGACGGAGCATGATCTCGGCCTCCTCGACGAAGAGCAGCATGACCGGGGAGTCGCCGGGCCGCTCGGCCCGTCTCCTGAGCGCGCCCAGCGCCTTCCACGTGTCCTTTCCCGCCTCGGAGACCATCGCCGTCATGAAGGCGATGGTCGGAGCGGTCACCAGAAGCGTCCAGGGGCTGAGGTCTCCTCGCTTCCGGTCGGACCTGATCTCGGCGACGACGTCCGCCTCGGCGAGAATGGCGGCGAAGGCGTCCAGCGCGTCCGTGTCGCTGCCGCTGTAGTCGACGGTGATGGATTCGAGGGCGGTGGATTCGGTCACGGGAGGTGGTCCTCTCTTCCCATGTAGATGAACGCCGCCCAGTCGGCCGGATGCCGGAAGGGACGGATGTTCCCGGCATCGTGGCCGGGGTGGCGCAGATGCAGGGTGAACCTGCCGGCGGCGTAGATCTCCAGTTGCTCGACGGTCACGTTGCGGAGCCATCGCTGAGCCTGGCCCAGCGCCTTTCCCGGCGGAACCCCGCGGCGCTGCCAGAGGTCGTAGAAACGGACCATCAACGCGGTGGCCGCGTCGTCGCGCACCTTCCACAGGGAACCGATCACCGCACCGGCGCCGGCTTCGATGAGCATTCCGGGAAAGCCGAGCGACTCATCGAGCAGATCGTCGTGCGGGACTCCGCTCTCACACGCGGAGAGCACCACCAGCCGCAGCCCTGACAGATCCTTCGTCACGATGTCCCGCAGCTCCAGCCGCCCGTGGCTGAGGTTCAGATGGCCGTCGAGGGGATCGTCGCGACCGGCTTCGGCATGGCAGGCGAAATGGCACAGATCGTGGCCGGTGAGGAGATCGAGAACGTCGCCGGGCCGCGGCGACCTGAAGACGGAGGCTCCGGAGAGGTACCGGCCGATGGCCCTGACCTCCGCTTCCGCGGTGCGGAGCCCGCCGCTCTCCGGCGGGCCGGAGTCGGCGATGAGCGCGGACGATCCGATGAAGGCGCGGGGACGGCCTTCGCTGCCGGTCAGGACCCGGGCATTCGGGGCGTAGGAGACCTGCGCCGGGATGTTCTCCGGGTCGAGCAGGTGGAGGGGGAAGAGACCGAGGCCGCCCAGCGGGATGAGCGTGACCTTTCCGTGCTCGCCGAGCTCGGCGTGCAGCTCGGTCAGCATGTCTCCCATCAGGCCGAGGGCGCGGCGGAGCCGGGAGTCGCCGGGCGCGCCCCCGATCTCGCGGCTCCTGCGGAAGACGGCGACGGCCTTGTCCACATCGGCCGAGGTGAGCTCGGGGAGCCGGACGAGCCGCGGGGCGTCGCCGTCCGGCTCGACGACCAGCGCCAGCCCTCCCCGCTCGGCCGCCGTGACGTAGACCACCGGATGCGGCAGTCCCGTGACGAGCTCCGGATAACCCGGCGGCAGGAGGAACCCTTCGAGCCCGGGAACGCCGCGGATCCGGTCCACGAGCGCCAGCCAGCGACGTTGGGCGGAGAACAGCCTCCTGCGGACCGGGACGCTCTGAGCGCCCTTCGGCCGGAAGACGGGCTCGGCCGCGAGCTCGGCGGCCAGTTCACCGGCCGCCTCAGCGAGATCGGGATGGTCACGTGCCCGCAGAAGATCCGGCAGCCGCCGGCGTTCGACGGCGTCGGTCAGGGTGATCGCCCGGCCGGTCTCCAGCGCGACCACGGCATCGGCGAGACGGCCCGAGTCCGCCAGCCAGTACGCCGCCTCCGCGGCCGCCCTCCGGACCCGGCGCAGCGGAAAGGCACGCTGGTCTCTGGTGAGTCCCGTCGTGGAGACCATGCGGGCCTGGCGGAGCGCCCGCGTGTACCCCTCGGCGGCCTGGTCGGCGAGGTCGTGAGCGGCCGCCGCGTCCGCCCATTCGAGGGCGTACCGCACTTCCGCTCCGCCGGACGCGGTCTCCGCCGCTCGCCGGTACAGGTCCAGCACCGTGGTCACCAGGGAGTCCGCCCCGGTGACGGTGGAGCGGAGAGCGGTCACCGTGGCGAGGGTGTTCAGCAGCGCGCCGCGGAACGCCGGATCCCTGGTGCGACGCAGCGAACGGCGGATCCGCCGCTCCACCGACCTCAGCTCGTCCGGATCGGCGCGTCCCGTCTCGGACGCCTCCCAGCACACCACGGCGACGAGCATCGGCAGCGTCGCGGCCATGAGCTCGGCGGCGTGGCGGGGCAGCGCGTCGATCGCCGCCCGCAGATCCTCCTTGGCCGCCGTGACGACCGCTCCCCGGTCCTGTCCGTCCGCCAGATCCAGCTGGACTCCCAGGCTGCGGACACTGGCCAGATCGATCGCGAACTCGGCGCGGCGCGTCGCCGGAGCGAGGTCCCGCGCCCTCCGGCAGTCCGCGACGGCCTGTTCCCACGCCCGCACCGCCTCCTGGCGACTCGCACGCCCGACCTCCACCTGGTCGAGCACCTGCCAGAGGTGGGCGTGGGTGCGGCTGCTCCTCGCCCCGGCGAGGGCGAACCCGAACTGCGGCACCTCGGGGTGCGCGTTCCCCAGTTCCTCGAGCCGCCGCAGGGCCGCGTCGAGGACATCGAGGTCGCCGTCCACCCGCTCCAGCCGGTCCGCGGCCTCGGCGATCTTCACCGCCGCCACGGCCGACGGGGCCGCGCCCGGATGCTCCTCGATCAGCCCGGTCAGCAGGTCCAGCGCCTCGTAGAGGAGGCCGCGAGGCTCATCCGCTCCGACGCTCTGCATCGTGAGGGCGTCGGCGAGGTTCAACCGCAGCCAGGGCCGGGTCTTCGGGTTCGTGGTCCGGCCGAGGAGGTGACGGCACCGGCCCGCGACCCGCCGGGCATGGCCGGGGGTGCGCGGCGACACCGATCCGAAGCCCAGCCTCTGGGCCTCCTCGCCGCGCAGCGAGAGCGCGGTGAAGACCGTGGTCGCGCCGCCGACGACCAAAATCGACGCGATCGTCGCCCCGCCGCCCGAACCCGACGCGCGCGACACCTCCACGACCGCGGGCGCGAAGGCGGTGAGGCGTCCGGCGCCGGTCAGGAGGTACTCGCCCGGTCGGAGAGCGAACCCGCGATTCAGGACCAGCACATGACGGAGGGCGACGAGGCCGAGCACCACGGCGCTGAACGCCGTCCAGCCGGCGATGCGGTCTCCCGGCACATGTCCGACCACCTGCGCGGCGACCAGGCCGCCCACCTGCGCCAGCACTCCGAGAGCGGCCGCGGCGCCCCTGCGTGCAGAGGCCGACCCGCGGAAGCCTTGGACCACCGGGCCCAGGAACGTCGTCACCTCAGCCGGGGACGACGCTGACCACGACCCGGGCCGGGCGGAACACCCAGCTGCCGTGGGCGAAGCCACGACCGCGGACCAGGGTGATCGTGTGGTGCGGGAGCTCTTCGCTGGGTTCCGCGGCGACCATCTCATGGCAGCCGGGGTGGAAGAGGATGTCCGTGGGCACCTGCTGGACTCCGTGGCCGAGGAGGGTCTCCAGCAGCTCGTCGCGGACCGAGGTGGCGAACTCGGCGTCCGGTCCCTCGTAGCCGTCGATCCGGTCGATGAGCAGGGCGAGCTGGTGCACGACCGGCTGAAGGTACTCCCGGAACGGTCCCTGGTCGGCGAGCTTGTCCTGGAGCTGGTCGATCAGCCGCTTCTTGTCCCGGTCCTCGAGCAGCCTGCGGCGGAAGAGGTCCTTCAGCTCGATGAGCTCCTGGTGGACGTCGGACAGGGCGATCTCGGGGGGTCCCTCGGTCATCAGCCGACCTCGACTCTGCGCATGGCGACCCGCATCTCCTCGACCTTGTGCTCGCCCAGGTTGGACGGCCGGTCGAGTTCCACCTCGCCGAGGTGCTTGCCGTTGGTCTCGTCGAAGATCTCCAGATGGACCAGCCCGTCGATGTCGAAGGACATGATGTGCCGCAGCGGCGCGCGGTCCGGCAGGCCCGCCGGCAACGGCAGCTCTCTTTCGAGGAGTTTGGTCACGAACTCGGGATCCTCGTCGTTGCCCTCGGTGATGTCGACGAGCAGCCGCCGCTGGTTCGGCACGACCGTGTAGAAGGTCTCCTCGACCCGCGCGGGGATCTTGGTGTTGGGCGGGATCATGATCGCGTTGTACATACGGTTGGTGGCGTTGTCGAGCGCCGAGGTGCCGAGGCCCTGCGAGGTGACGTCCTTGATCGACACCACCTTGTCCAGCTCCGGCAGCTTCCCGGTCATGGTCGAGACCTCCTGGTCGGCCAGGATGGCCGCGCCGAGCGCCACCGCCTCGTCCGGATTGATCCCGATCTCGGGTGCCCTTCCGGACATCCGCTCGATCAGCTCACGGACCATCGGCATCCGGGTCGAGCCGCCGACCAGCAGAATGCGGTCGATCTGCGCCCAGGTCATACCGGCGTCGTCGAGCACGGCGTCGGTGATCAGCTCGGTCCGTCCCAGAAGCGGCCGGGTGATCGACTCGAAGTCGGCGCGGGTCACCTCGATGGACATCGCCCGGCCGCCACCGACCCCCACCGGGATCTTGGTCTGGCCGAGAGTCGACAGCTTGCGCTTGGCCAGCTCGCACTTCTCGCGGAGCGGGGCCAGCAGAGCGGGGTCCTCGGAGATGTCCGGGCCTCCCGCCTCCGCGACGAGCCTGACCACGTGTTCGCACAGCGCGTTGTCGAAGTCGTAGCCGCCGAGGTTGCGATCGCCGTCGGTCCCGACGACCTGGAAGTCCGTGTCGGCCACCCGCAGGATCGTGACGTCGAACGTCCCGCCGCCGAGATCGAACACCAGGTACGTCCCGTTCTCCCCGTGCTCGACCCCGTAGGCGATGGCCGCCGCGGTCGGCTCGTTGATCAGGCGGACCACATTGAGGCCGGCGATCCTGGCCGCGTCCTTGGTCGCCTGCCGCTGGGGGTCTCCGAAGTACGCCGGGACGGTGATCACTACGTCCGTGACGGTCTCGCCGAGTTCGAGTCCCGCGTCACCGGCCACCTTGCGCAGGATCATCGCCGAGAGCTGCTCCGGCGTGTGCTGAACACCACGTGAGTCGAAGAACCGCCAGCTCGGGTCGCCCATGCCTCGCTTGGCGAACTGCGCGCAGTCGTCAGGGGCCTCGGCGGCCGAGTTCTTGGCGTCGGTGCCGACCAGCACCTCGGTCTCGTCCTGGAGCAGCACCACCGAGGGGGTCAGCGTGTGGCCTTCGGCATTCGGGAGGATCACCGGCCGGCCGGCGCGGACAAAAGCCGCCACCGAGTACGTGGTGCCGAGATCAATACCGATGGTGGGTGCCATCGTTCCGCCTTTCTCTGCGTTTTCTCGCCATATCGTGGACGGACCATCACCAACCGGGCGGACCGGTGTAGGTCACCTGACTATGGGAGGCCTGGGCATTGACCTTCCATTGCGGGACGAACGCGAACTTGTAGAGCGCGAAGGAGCATCCCGCAGAGACAAGGCCGAAGAACAGGAAAGCCCCGACCGAACCGGCCGCCAGCCCGCTCAGTGCTATGAGACCGCCGAAGAACGCGCCGCCGATCAGGAACAGCGACAGGCAGCCGCCCGACAGAACGCGCTGCCACATGAACTGGTACCGCCCGCAGCTTTCGACGTAGGCGAGCGCCCGGCCGAGCCCGGACCGAACCTCGGGGTCCATCGCGACCTGGAGCCCGCGATGCAGCAGGGACTGCATCTGCGTGATCTCGACGGGGCTCGTGATGACGTACGACTGGCCGTTCTGGACCCTCGGCACCCTTTCGGCGACCTCCGCCAGCGCCATCCCCAGGTAGTCGCCGGCGAGCGCCCTGTCGTTGGCCTCCGCGAACACGGCCTCCAGGACGTGCAGGGCCCGGTTGGCGTCTCCGGCTCGCAGCAGCGCCGAACCCAGGCCGATCTTCGGCATGTCCTCATGCGGCGTGAGCTGGATCGCCTGCTCGTAGCACTGCACCGCGCCCCCGAAGTTGCCCAGTTCCTCGAAGATGGTGGCCAGGGTGAACAGGTTGTCGGCGTTGCCGGGTTCCAGGGCGACCGCCCGCTGGGCCTCGACCACGGCGTCCCCGAAGTTGCCGAGCCCGGCGTTGGCACGGGCCAGGATGGCCCACACCTCGGCGGAATCACCGTGGTACTGCCTGGCCTCACGCGCGGCGTAACCGGCCGTGTAATAGTCGTTGATCGCGAGGGCGCGCTTGGCCTGGTCCAGCCAGTCGCCCATTCCGGACGTCGGATCGACCGGCTGCCGGGTCGGCGGCGCCGTCGCGAGCCGCCGATCGTAATCGGCCCGGCGAGCGTCATCGAGAAGGATCTCCCGGGCGTCGCTGAGCTGCTTGACCTTGCGCTCGGCCTCCTGCTTCTTACTCAGATCGAGCAACCTGGTCCGCTTCATCCAGGTGAGCAGTTCTTCCTTGATCCGCTTCTCGATCTCCTGCCGGGACGCATTACGGTCGACCTTCAGGAGCGCATAATAATCGTCCATTCAGTCACCGAGCCCATCCCGCTCAAAAGCGCGGACCTCCATATTCGAACCCCCTTGGGCGCCTCAACCTTCCGCGAACCAGGACATCGCTCCGACGCGGCTCCTGGCCATCCCGGAATTCCGGGTATGACTGCGTGAGCGCACCATACACAAAATATCGGGCTAAGAAAACATTTCAGCCGACACGCCATACCCAATATCACATTGGCGCTCCGGAATCCGGTTAATTCGACTCCCGTGGCCGCGAATGGCCCATGAGACGGCCGTACCGGTCCGTGCCGGGGGGTGCTGTAGATGCGAGGTCCGGCGGATCACTAGAATTCGATTCTAGGAATCTGGCACCCATGAAGAGGCTTCGATGACGACTGCGTCTCCCCTGTCCGTCAAATCACCCGATCGACCGTTCCTCAGCGAGGCGCAGGTCGCCGTGCGCGCCCGGCTCGCCGACGAGGTGCGCGCCCTCATCGAGGCCGCCGTGCTGACCGATGTGGCCGAAGCCGAGATCGAGGAGGTGGCCGACCAGGTCCGCGCGATGAAGGACCGCCTCGCCGCCCGGCGCTTCGCCGCCGCTCCGATGGGCGACGCCCCGGACAGTGGCCTGGACACGCAGGGGATGGAGCGCCAGCTCGGCAATCCCGTGGTCGGGGCGATCAACCCCGTGGCCCCGCCGATCCTGTTCGAGGTGCTGCCGGACCGCACCCTCCGTTCGACCTTCACCCTCGGCGACTCCTACGAGGGCCCGCCCGGCTTCGTCCACGGCGGGATCAGCGCCGCGATCTTCGATCAGCTCCTCGGCATGGCCTCCGCCGCGTCGGGGACCCCCGGCTTCACCGCGGGCCTGGAACTGCGCTACCGCATGCCGACCCCGCTCCGGACCCCCCTCACCCTCGAGGCCGGCTTCACCCGGCGCGAAGGCAGGAAGAGCTGGGCCGACGGCCGCATCACCACCCCCGACGGCACGGTCACGATCGAGGCGACCGCCCTGTTCATCACGCCCCAGTACATGATGCCGCCCGAAGAGGACCGGGAAGAGGCCCCCACCGAGGGCTGACCCCGAAGGCCACCGAGGTTGTCGGGATGCTGGTGGTGGAAGAGCAGGACATCTTGCCCGGGCTCGCACAATGATCAACTTGAGAGACGGGAAAGGGTAACCGTACGCGGTCGGCGGTCACGCCGTTCGGGATCGTCGGCGACCGTGTCAGGTGCCTCATGTCTGCCCCCTGGACCGGATGTTTACTGATGTGCATCTGGACCAGATTTCGTTCTCGTGGGCCGGGGAGGGACGTGTGGCGCACAACGTCGCCTGCGCCCGGGCTCAAGGTCCCGGGTGCGCGTGCGAGTGCGGCGGTGCGAGACACGGATGCCAAGGGGGATTCGAGCTCGCCGGCAGGTCCAGCGGGGAGGTTCTGACCTATGTGGCGGAGCGGGACGAGGACTGGCGGCGGCCGCCCGCGGGGATGAACGAGAGACAGGCCGCGATCGGCTGTGCGAGAGCGTCCGTCGTCCAATGGCTCCATCACGATCGGGTCCTGCTCAGACAGGCCAGGACGGCCGATCGGCGCGCGTTCGAGGATGAGGCCGAACTGCCCGACCTCGGGCTCGTACTCCGAGGGCTCGAAAGGGAACTCGGGCCGCAGGGGATGCGGGAGTTCCAGGCCTGGGCCGGGGCTTCACATTTCTGGTGCGAGCTGCTGGCCCAGTTCGCCTTCGCGCTGGGCCGATACGAGCAGTTCAGGAACATCGTCGCTTCCACCGTGGAGAGAGCCCTCCTGACGCGCGACAGCCCGCCCATGCCCGAGGGCCTGGACCACGGCGAACTGATGGGAATCGCCTCCCACGCCACCTGGCGGTATCTCCTGGAAGGTCTGATCGCCGCTTCGGGGGGATTCGATCCTCAGGCGCTGATCTGGCCCGTCCGTGTGATCACCGTCCTCATGTGCCCGGACGCCTCACGCCACCCGGCGGTTCGTGAGCATTGCCTGGCACCGATCGTCCGGGAGAGCCGGACCCGGGTCCGGGAAGAGATCCGCGACCGCCTGAGCAGTTCCTTTCCCGAAGACCCCTGGTTCACGTGAAGGGCGCCGTCAGGGGTGGGCGGTGGAGAGGGAGAGGGCAGTGGTGGTGTCGAGGTCGGCGGTGACGGTGGCGAGTTTGGCGCGGATGGCGGTGACGGCGTCGGCGCCGAGGGCCAGCCTGAGGGGGACCTTCGGGAGGGAGAGGGCCGTCAGGACCGCTTCGGCGGCGCGGTCGGGGTCTCCCGGCTGGGCGCCGTCGGAGGCGGGGAGGTCCGTGCGGAGGGGGCCGACGCTGCCGGCGTAGGCGGGGAGGGCCGCCGTCTGGCGCAGCGCGCCGCCGGCGAAGGAGGTGCGGAACGCTCCCGGCTCGACGATCAGAACGTCGATGCCGAAGGGGGCCACCTCGGCGGCGAGGGCCTCGCTGGCCTGCTCCAGCGCCCCCTTCGCGGCACAGTAAGCGCCGACTCCGGCGAAGGCCAGCATTCCGCCCATGCTGCTCACCTGGACGATCGCACCGGACCGCCGCTCCCGCATCTGGGGCAGCACCAGCCGGGTCAGCCGGACGGGGCCGAAGAACATGACGTCCATGGTGTCGCGGAGCTCCTCCTCCGTGGTCTCCTCGACGGCGCCGACGATCCCGAATCCCGCGTTGTTGACCAGGACGTCGATCCGTCCGGCGGCCTTCACCGCCCGTTCGCAGGCGGCCGGATCCCGGACGTCCAGCTCGATGACCGTCACGCGGTCCGGATGCTCTGCCACCAGTTCCCTCATGCCATCCGGGCGGCGGACGGCGGCGACGACCTCGTCGCCCGCCGCGAGGGCGGCCCGGGTGAACGTGGCGCCGAAGCCGCTGTTCGCCCCGGTGATCAGCCAGCGTCGCGGTGCGGTGCTCATGAAGGGTCCTTCCGGCCGTGCGCCCGGCATCGGTACCGTGGCGCTGACCGCAATGTTTCCGCCCGGCGCCCGGCCGGGGTATGGCACGAAGGTGGAAGGTCCTTGGCAGCCGACGCGTTCGCCGGGCGGGTGCGCCCGCCCCGTCCCCTGCCGGAGGGTGAGCCGCTGTCCCCCGAGGACTACCGGCGGCTGTTCGGCGTGATCGAGTCCGTCGACCGGGCGATCGACCTGCCGATGTTCAGGGAGTGCCTGCTGCGGGCGTTGCAGTCCTGGTTCGGTTACACCGGGGTCGCCGTCCTGCACGGCGACACGCTCGCCGACGCCGTCGCGGGCGGCTGCGGCGTCCAGGGCGGATACTCCGCGGAGTTCCTCGAGGAGTACGAGGCCGCGGGCTGGGCCGCCGCCGACCCGTTCCGCACCGAGCGCGGCCAGGAGGCGCTGCTGGCCGCGGGCGTGGTGACCATGACCGACCTAGAGCCGTCCCAGGACTATCTGGACCGGTTCCTGCGGCCGCACGGCATCACCGACAAGGCCGCCCTGGTCATCGACGCCGGCCCCGCGGGCGTCCTCTACGTCGGCATCGCCGTGCGGGACATGCCGCGTGTGCCCGAACGCGACCTGGCCGCCCTCCGCGCCCTGCGGCGGCACCTGACCCCGCTGGTCGCCGACCAGCTCGAACGCCATCGCGAGCGCACGGCGGCCCGCTCCTCCTGGCGGCTCACCCCCCGCGAATGGGAGGTCGCCGACCTCGCCGCGCAGGGCCTGACCAACCGCCAGATCGCCGACCGTCTCTTCATCGGCGTCGACACCGTCAAGAAACACCTCACCCGCGCCCTGGCCGAGACCGGAGCCCCCACCCGCACCCGCCTCGCCCTGCTCTGGCAGCCCCGCTGAAAACCCGGTGGGCCGGACGATTCACCCTGGCTAGGGTGGCCGTCATGGAACCGCGCAGTGTCGAAGACGTCCGTCGGCTCGAGGCCCAGGGTGCCGCGATGAAGTTCGTGTACTTCTGGGGGCATGAGCCTGTGGCCGGGGGTCAGCATGTGCTCAGCCAGTGGTTCCAGCGCGACTTCGAGGAGGAGGGCGTCACGTACCGGAGCGCCGAGCACTACATGATGGCGGGCAAGGCTCGGCTGTTCGGCGACGCCGCCACCGAGGAACTGGTCCTGGCCGCCGGGCATCCGCAGGACGCCAAGAAGCTCGGTCGCGGGGTCCGGCCCTTCGACGGGGCGGTCTGGGACGCCGAGCGCTTCGAGATCGTCGTGCGGGGCAACGTCGCGAAGTTCGGGAGCGATCCCGGGCTGCGCTCCTATCTGCTCGGGACCGGGGAACGCGTCCTCGTCGAGGCCAGCCCGGTCGACCGCATCTGGGGCATCGGGCTGGCCGCCCGCGACGAGCGGGCCGCGCGCCCGTCGCGGTGGGACGGCCTCAACCTTCTCGGGTTCGCCCTGATGGAGGCCCGCGCGAGGATCAGGGTCGCGGGCTGAGTCAGCGGGCCGCGTCGTGCGCCGCGCGTGCGGTCTCGATCTCGGCCATGTGCTCCTCGGCCCACTCCTTGAGGTGGGCCAGCACCTCCAGGAGGGAGCGGCCGAGCGGCGTCAGCTCGTAGTCGACGCGGACCGGCACCGACGGGGTGACCGTCCTGGTGAGGAGGCCGTCGCGCTCGAGGCCGCGCACGGTCTGGGTGAGCATCTTCTGGCTCACCCCGGCGATCTGCGCGGCCAGCTCGCTGTAGCGCAGTGGTCCGCGCAGGCCCAGGGCGACGATGACGAGACTGGCCCACTTGTCACCGAGGGTCTCGATCAGCCGTCGGCTGGGGCAGCCCTGCTGGAAGGCGTCATAGCGGCCGGGCGGCCGGCCCTCCCCGCTCAACGGTGCTTCGACGGATCCGGTCGTCCCCATGGCTCACCTTCAGGTACTTACCGCACTTACAGGTGCCTTCTTCCCAAGGGAGAGTAGGTCGCCGAGAGTGGGAGGGCAACCCTCTCCACCGAAGGAGCCTTTCGATGTACGCCCTCATCTCCCGTTCCGGCGATCCGACTCCGCGCGTCGAGCGGATCGACCCGCCGCTCCTCTCACCGGGCGAGGTCCGGGTCACGGTCGCCGCGGCCGGATTCACCCTCTACGACGCGGTGGCGGCCGCCGACCACGGCCTGCTCGGCCTCCCCGACGTCGTCGGGCTGGGCTTCGACTTCGCCGGCACCGTCATCGAGACGGGCGATGACGTGAAGGAATTCGCGGCGGGCGACCGGGTCGCGGGCCTGCACGGCGGCGTGACCTCGAAATCGAGGGCCCACGCCAGCGAGGTCGTCGTGCCGGTCGACGCGCTCGCCGCCGTCCCCGAGGGACTCGCCCTGGAGGGGGCCGCGGCCGTGACCCTCAGCGCGCTCGCGGCACGCCAGGCGCTCGACCTGCTCGGCGACGAGCGCGGCAGCCTGCTCGTCACCGGGGGCGCGGGCGGCGTCGGCGGCTGGGCGGTCTCCCTCGGCACCCGCGACGGCTGGACCGTGGACGCCCTCGTCAGGCCCGGCACCGAGCACCTCGCCCTGGCGGCGGGCGCCGTGGCGACGCCCGCGGACCCTCCCCCGGGCTCCTACGACGCGGTCATCGACGCCGCCGACCTTCAGGGGACCGCCCTCGCCGCGGTCCGCGACGGCGGCCGCTACATCGGCTTCAAGCCGGGCCGCCCGCTCGAGACCGAACGGGGGATCATCGCCACCGCCGTCCTGACCAAGCCCGACGGTCAATCGCTCGCCGGGCTCCTCGCTCTGGCCGCCGACGGCCTGGCGCCCGTCCGGATCGCCGCCACCAGGCCCCTGTCCGAAGCCGCCGGCCTCTACACGGCCGCACTGGCCGCCCCGGGCTCCGACGGCCGCTGGCTGCTCCTCCCCTAGCCACGCGCCTCGTCGGCGCCGACGAGGCGTCAGGGGGTGAAGACCCGGGGCTTGACCGGGGACACCCGGCGCTTGACGGTGCGCAGGACGATCCACTTGCGGTGGGCGGCGTAGGCGATGTGCAGGTCAGGACGGCCGTCGCCGGTGATGTCGGTCAGGCGGAGCTGTTCGCCGAAGCCGGGCCGGAGCGGTTTCGGATGCGGCAGGCCCCGGGTGGAGGCGGAGAAGGTCTGGAAGCTCCTGAGGTTCAGGCCCTTCTTGCTCCCGTACAGGACGAAGACCCTGGTGCGGTCGCCGACGGCCAGATCGGAGCGCCCGTCGCCGTTGACGTCGCCCACGGCGAGGGAGAAGCCGAACCAGTTCGCCTTCTGTGCGCCGGTGAGGGTCGACTCGGAGAACCGCTGGACACGGGTGAAGGGGGTGGCGGGGCCGCCGAAGGCGACGACCAGTTCGGGGTCGTCGGTGCCCGCGTCGGTGAGGTACTCCACGACCAGGTCGTCGTAGCCGTCTCCGTCGAAGTCGCCCGCGGCGGAGTTGTGCCGGATCGACAGGTCGCGCGGCGCGGGGCCGGTGATCTCCCTGACGGGGCCGATGCCCTTGGGCGTCCCGAGGGAGATCATCCATCTCTGGTCGTCGGAGACGATGAGGTCGCCGTACCCGTCGCCGTTGAAGTCGCCGGTGCTGAAGCCCTCCGGCTCGGGGTAGGCGGCCGGGAACCGCTGCGCACGGATCTTGGCCTTGCGGCCGCTGAACGAGAACGTCACCGCGCTCGTCTTGTCGGTCACCGCCAGGTCGGTCCTGCGGTCGCCGTTGAAGTCGCCGGTCCGCAGCGGGGTCTTCGTGCCGTTGCCGTCGAAGAACGGCAGCAGGGCGCTCTTGCCGGTCAGGCCCTTCGCGCCCCCGTACAGGACGAACGGCCGGTAGGCACCGCCCGCCTCGCCGAAGGCCCAGGCGAGGTCGGCGTAGCCGTCGCGGTCGAAGTCGGCCGAGACCGGCTGGCCCCAGGGCATCAGGTCGTTGCGGAAGATCTTCTTCAGGATCGGGGACGTCCGGACGAGCGTGGTCCTCTTCTTCGTCCGGGTGTACTCGACGCGCAGCCGGACGGCGTCGCGGCCCTCCTTCGTGAAGCCGGTGACCACGACATCACGGCGCCCGTCCCCGTCGAGGTCCCAGGCCTTGGCCGGAGCCTTGCGCGCCGACGAGGCCTGTGCGGGGAGCGCGGGGACGAGCGTCACCGTGAGAACGGTCGCGGCCAGAATCCTGATCATGAAATCTCCCATCGATCTTGATCCCCGTGAGACGCACGGATCAGGAGAAAAGTTCGGACCGCCGGTCAGGAGAAGGTGGCGAGGACGCCGTAGTGGTCGGAGGGCCAGACGCCGCCGGACGGGGTGGTGAAGGCCAGCTCGGTCCGGGCCGGGGTGAGTGCGGAGGTGAAGACGTAGTCGATGCGGACCGACGGCTCTCCCGAGGCGCGGGCGAAGGCGTTGGTCTCGCAGTAGGTGTGGCCCGGGGTGCCGTCGCCCGAGGACGGCCAGGCGTCGGTGAGGCCGTGGGAGAGGACGGAGGCGATCTCGGGGCTTCCCGGGGGCGCGTTGAAGTCGCCGACCAGGACCGCGGGGCCTCCTGAGGTGCGTTCGGCGACGGTCTCGGCCACGAACTCGGCCTGGCGTGCTCGCAGGGTTGCCTCGCCCGGGGAGTAGTGGAGGTGGGTCACGAAGAACGGCAGCGGGCCGTCCGGGGTGGCGATCGAGGCGTGGAGCAGGACTCGGGGTTCGGCGCCCGGGTCGTTCGGGAGGGGGATCGTCTCGGCGTCCGTGATCGGATGGCGGCTCAGCAGGGCGTTGCCGTAGTCGGCGCCGTCGAGGCGGAGCGCGGGGGCGAAGACGCCGTGAAGGCCGTCGGCCAGGGTCTCGGCCTGGGTGACGCCGTTCTCCCGCCAGACCTCCTGGAGCCCGATGACGTCCGGGGCGAGCCGGGCGAGTTCCGCCCGGATCAGGCCGGTCCTGGCTTCGTACGGGCCCCGGCGGCCCCAGATGTTCAACGTCAGCACGCGCACGAGATCGGGAGTCTATCGGGCGATATTCGTTCGACGGGCCGGACGCCGGTCGGTAGAACTGGTCCCATGCTGCTCAAGTATCCGCGGACGCGGCATCTGCGGGGGTCGCGGCTCCAGCCGGGAGACGAGGATCTCGCGGCCGCGCCGTTCCGGGAGATCGCGGGGCGGTTCCTCGTGGTCGAGGAGAAGCTCGACGGCGCCAACTGCGGCATCAGCTTCGGCCCGGACGGGGAACTGCTGCTCCAGTCGCGGGGGCACTACCTGACGGGTGGCCCGCGGGAGCGGCAGTTCGCGCCGCTGAAAGCGTGGGCGTCGGCCGTCCGGCACCGGCTGTGGCCTGTGCTCGGGGAGCGTCACGTGATGTACGGGGAGTGGCTGTACGCCCGGCACACCGTCCGGTACGACGCCCTTCCCCACTACTTCTGCGAGTTCGACGTGTACGACCGGGAGGAGGGGGTCTTCCTGTCCACGGCGGCGCGGCGGGAGCTGCTGGACGGGCTGCCCGTCACGCCGGTGCCCGTTCTGCACGAGGGGCCCCTGCCCTCCCTGGACGCTCTGACGGCCCTCCTCGGCAGGTCCCTGTATTCGTCCGAACCGGCGGAGGGGCTGTACGTCAAGGTCGAGGACGGACGGGAGACCGTCGGACGGTTCAAGTGGGTGCGCTCCAGCTTCCTCACCGAGATCCTCGACTCCGGCTCGCACTGGGCCGACCGGCCGATCGAACCGAACGGCCTCGCCGACCCGGCGGTGATGTATGAAGATCTTTAGTGGGCTGTGTCCCGCCCCGCCGCACTGGGACGTCCCCTGGCCCGAGATCCGCGAGGCCTTCGGCTGGGTCCGCGCCCTCACCGGCGTCGAGCAGGACCCCGTCCACCACGCCGAGGGCGACGCCGAGATCCACACCCGGATGGCGTGCGAGGCCCTGGCCGCGTTGCCGGAGTGGCGCGCCAGGCCCGAGGACGAGCGGGTCCGGCTGTTCGCCACGGTGCTCATGCACGACGTCGCCAAGCCGTACTGCACCCAGCACATCGACGGCCGGATCACCGCGCACGGCCACTCCCGCAGGGGCGACCTCATGGTCCGCCGGATCCTGTGGGAGCTGGAGGCGCCGCCGGAGTGGCGGGAACACGTGGCGGCGCTGGTCCGCCACCACCAGGTGCCGTTCTGGGCGCTGGAGCGTCCCGACCTCCAGCGGATCGCGTTCCGGGTGTCGCTGCTCGCCCGCAACGACGATCTGGTGATCCTCGCCAAGGCCGACATCCTCGGCCGGATCTGCGGCGACCTGCCCGAGGTGCTGGAGAACATCGCCCTGTACGAGGAGTACTGCGCCGAGCAGCGCTGCCTGGACGGGCCGCGCCCGTTCCCCTCCGACCACGCCAGGTTCTGGTACTTCCGCACGCCCGGCCGCGACCCCGACTACGACGCCTACGACGACACCCGGCTGACGGCGACCGTCATGTCCGGGCTGCCGGGCTCCGGCAAGGACACCTGGATCTCCGCCAACCGGCCGGGGCTCCCCGTGGTGAGCCTCGACCGGATCCGCGCACAGCTGGGCGTCAGGCCGTCCGGGGACCAGCGGGCGGTGGCCGCGGCGGCCTACTCCGAGGCCCGCGAGCATCTGCGCGCCGGCCGGTCGTTCGTCTGGAACGCCACCAACACCTCCCGCCAGCTGCGCGAGCACTGCACCGCGCTGGTCGCCGGCTACCGGGGCAGGGTCGACATCGTCGCTCTGGAGGCCCCGCCCCGGTTGCTGCGCGCGAGCAACCGGGGCAGGCCCTCACCGGTCCCGGACGCGGTGATCGAACGGCTCGCCGCCAGATGGGAGCTGCCCGATCCGACCGAGGGTCACACCGTCACCTGGCTGTCGCGGGGGGCAGCTCGATCCGGCGGGTGATGCCGATCGCCTCGAGGAAAGGCTCGTCGTGGCCCGCCACGACCAGGGCGCCCTCGAAGGCGTTGATCGCCGATTCCAGCTGACGCAACGAGCCCAGGTCCAGGTTGTTGGTGGGCTCGTCGAGCAGCAGGAGCTGCGGTGCCGGATCGGCCGACAGCAGCGTGGCCAGCACCGCCCGGAAACGCTCGCCGCCCGAGAGGGTGGCGACGATCCGGTCGGCCCGGTCTCCCCGGAAGTGGAAACGGGCCAGCCGG
This sequence comes from Actinocorallia longicatena, assembly GCF_039534125.1. Classification (NCBI taxonomy): domain Bacteria; kingdom Bacillati; phylum Actinomycetota; class Actinomycetes; order Streptosporangiales; family Thermomonosporaceae; genus Actinocorallia; species Actinocorallia longicatena. The sequence goes on from NZ_BAAAUV010000010.1 coordinate 194,085, forward strand.
GCGCGCAGGGCGTTGATCCGGCCCAGCGGCGCGACGGCCCGCAGGTTGTCCAGGACGCTCAGCTCCTCGTCGAGGATGTCGAGGCGCTGGGGAAGGAAGCCGACCGGGACGAGCGCCGCGGGCACCATCCTCCTCAGCAGGGTGGACTTGCCCGAGCCGTTCGGTCCCGTGAGCGCGACGCGTTCGGGCCCGCGCAACTCGAGCCCGGCCAGTTCGAGGACGGTCTTCCCGGCCGGGACCCGGGTCTCGGGCAGGTCCACCCGGATGAGCGCGTCGGCGCGGATCTCCTCCTCCGCCTCCCTCAGCCGGTCGTGCGCGCCCTCGAGCCTTCCGGTGTGCAGGTTGCGGTACTTGCCGGCCGAGACCTGCGCCTCCCTCCTGCGCGCGTTCATGATCACCTTCGGCTCGCGCTTGGTGTCGAACTTCTTCTGGCCGAAGCGGAGCCTGCGGTCGAGCTTGGTCCGGGCCTCGGTGAGCTCGCGGGTCTGGCGGCGGACGTCCTGCTCGGCGTGGCGCACCAGCCGCCGGGCCGTCTCCTGCCCGGCGGCGACGATCTCCTCATACGCCGTGAAGTCGCCGCCGTACAGGGTGATCGCACCGTCCCTGAGCTCGGCGATCTGGTCGACGAGACCGAGGAGCTCCCGGTCGTGGCTGACCGCGACGAGAACGCCCTCCCAGCCCTCGACGACCTCGTACAGGCACTGCCGGGCGGCCCGGTCGAGGTTGTTGGTGGGCTCGTCGAGCAGCAGGATGTCCGGATCGCCGAGCAGGACCCCGGCGAGGGCGGTCAGCACCGCCTCGCCTCCCGACATGGCCGTGACGGGCCGGTCGAACTCGAGCCGTTCCAGGCCGAGACGGTCGAGGTGGGCGCGGGCGCGCGCCTCGAGGTCCCACCCGGTGCCGATGGCAGCGAGATGGGCGTCGGTGACGTCACCCGCCTCGACGGCCGCCAGCGCGCGCCTGGTCCCGGCGATACCGAGAAGATCTTCGACCTTCCCGCCGGGCAGCCGCTGCGGCAGGTAGCCGATGGCACCGGACGCCGTCACGCTCCCCGAAGCCGGTTCGAGATCACCGGCGAGAACGCGCAGCAGAGTGGATTTACCGGACCCGTTGAGGCCGATCAGGCCCGTGCGGCCACAGCCGAGGACGAGGTCGAGCCCGTCGAACACGGGTGTGCCGTCGGGCCACGCATGGCCGAGGCCGGTGGAAATGAGAGTCGTCGAATACGCCAAAGGACACCTCCGGAGGATGGTCGTGGATTCACGGACGCACCTCAGATGTCCAACGGACTGCTCCTCACGATGACGGCTCCTGCACAGAACACGTTACGCGGGGCGTCAACGCCTTTTCAGGCCCTAAGGTGCCGGTTCGACCGTCCAGGCGCCGTCGGCCCAGGTCAGGGTGATCGGCGCGGTGGCCGCGCCCTCGCGTCCCAGCAGGACGCTCGCGGTGTCGCCCGTCACGGTGGCCTCGCCGAGGGTGATGATCGCGGCGCCGGTCGTCTTGGCGGCGTCCTTGGAGCCGCTGGTCGTCTGCGTCCTGGCGCTCGCGAAGTGGATCCTGCGGCCGGGCAGGGCGGCCTTGAGGGCCGACCGGAACTCCTTGTCGAGCCCGGGTGTGGTGGCGTCGACGAGGAAGAGGTCGCCGGAGGTCGTGGCGAGCGCCGCGGCGTAGACGGCGACCCGGGGATCGGCGGGCATGGCCAGGGTGCCGTCACCGGACAGCGTGGGAGCGGCGCCGGGGACGCGCTTCGCCGGGGCGTCCGCCAGGTTCTTCTCCTGCTCGGCGCTCGCCGCGGCGGGTGCCGCGGCCGACTTGTCCGCCGATGATCCCGATCCGGCGAGCTGCGGCAGGACGAGCCCGGCCGCGACCAGCACCGCCGCCGCGCCGCCCAGGGTCGTCAGCCGCCGCCGGGTGCGGACCCTGCGACCCGTGCGGACCACGGTGTCGGCCAGGTTCCCCGCGGGCTCCGGCGCGTCCCCCGCCAGCAGGCTCAGCAGCTCCTTGTCATCCATGTGCGTCCCCCTCTACGGGAACACCGTAAGCCTCCCTGAGCTTCTCCAGTCCCCGCATCGTCTGGCTGCGGACCGTCACGGCCGAACAGCCGAGCAGCTCGGCGACCTCCGCGACCTCGAGCCCGACCCAGTGCCGCAGCACCACGGCGGCCCGCTGGCGGGCCGGGAGGGAGGCGAGCGCGGCGCGGAGCCGGACGTTCCCGTCGATGCCCGCGTAGGGGTCGGCGCCGTCACGGGTCTCGGGCAGGACGTCGACCGCCGTCTCGTGCCGGTAGTGGGCGCGGCGGCGCTCGTCGGCCGCGACCGTCACCAGCACTCTCCGCACGTAGGCCTCCGGGTTCGTCTCGATCTTCCGCCAGCGGAGGTAGGCCTTGACCAGTGCGTTCTGCACCAGATCCTCCGCTCCCGCCCGGTCCGCGGTGAGCAGATAGGCGAGCCGGAGCAGCCCGGCGGAGCGTTCGGCGACGAACCGCCTGAACGCCTCCTCCTCGGCCATCAGCGCCTCCTGACATATCGGACGGATGCGTCACGCTAGCGCGTTGCACGCCTTCCCGACGACTTCGGGACGCGGGTCCGGATCAGGCCGGTGCCGGAACCTGCCAGACGGTCGTCCGCTTGACCCTGGAGTCCTCGATGGCCTGGCTGACGGGCACGTCGTAGCGGGCCAGGGCGTGGAACGCCGCCCGCGGGAGGTATTGGCGTCCGGGGTCGCCGACCAGCACCTGGGCGCCGAGGCGGGCCATCCTGCGCAGGAAGGGCTCCGTCCGCCGGGCCATCAGCCGGTCGTAGAAGACGTCCCCGGCCAGGACCAGGTCGAAGGCGAGGTCGTCGCGGTCGAGCAGGTCCTCGCAGAGCGCGGTGACCGTCACGCCGTTGGCGTCGGCGTTGGCCCCGACCGCGGCCGAGGCGTAGGGGTCGACCTCCGAGGCGACGACCTCGGTGGCGCCGGCCATCGCCGCGGCGATCGCCACGACCCCCGAGCCGCTGGCGAGGTCGAGCACCCTGCGCCCGCGGGCCAGCTCGGGCCTGTCGAGCACATGCCGGGCCAGCGCGATCCCGCCGGTCCAGGCGAACGCCCAGAACGGCAGTCCGGTGTCCTCGGTGCGCTCCCACAGCCCATAAGGGTCATCCGCCTGATGAAGCCTCATCTCAGGCAAGTAGGGAACCGCGGTCAGTCGGGTATTGGTGCGGACGAATTCAAGCTCTTCGGACGCACACAGCGGGGGGTCTGGCTGCACCTTGACGACCTTAACCCGCCGAGCCTGACCGCGCCATTTCCGGCGGTCATTTCCCTTATGTAAAGAAAGCTTCCCTATCTCGAATTGAACGCGAATAACTCTCATTTCGCAGAGGGGTCGGCGATCTCCCGCAGCCTGGCCAGAGCCTCGCGGAGCTGGGCCATCCGGCGTCCGCCCAGGTGAGCGGCCCACTCGGCCTCGACCTCCGCCACCGCGGCGTCCGCGACCGGCCTGATCGAGCAGGCGTGATCGGTCAGGCAGACCAGCCGCGCCCTGGCGTCGTTCGGGTCCGGCCTGCGCTCGACGTAACCCGCCGCTTCGAGCTGGTCCACGAGGTAACCCGCGGTCTGCTTGGTCACCTGGGCGCTCTCGGCGAGCTCACCCAGCCGTGAACCCTCCTCGTTCACGCGCTGGAGGAGCTTGGCCTGGGCCATGGTGATGTCGTCGCGCCCCGCCGCCACAACGGCGTCGAACGCCCGGTTCTCCATGGCCCGGTAAGCGATGAACAACAGAACGCCCAAAGAGGGTTCGCCGGCCACGGCACTCCTTGACGATGGTCAGATGTTCTGACTATTTTTGAGAGACAGGTAGTCAGAACATCGTACCGAATCAGCGGGGGTGCGCCATGGACGAGGCGGCGATGTGGCAGGTCATCGACGAGGAGCGGGCCGGTCTCGCCGACCTTCTCGACCGGCTGACGCCCGGCCAGTGGGCCACTCCCTCCCTCTGCGCCGGATGGACCGTCCGCGAGGTCGGCGCCCATCTGAGCCTGGGACCCCGCATGGGCCTGCGACGCGTCCTCGTCGAGGCGGTCAAGGCCCGCGGCGGCTTCGACCGCATGGTCGACCGGACCGCGCGCCGCGAGGCGCTGCGCCCTGCGGGCGAACTCGTCGCCGAACTGCGCGCGGCGTCCGGATCGCGGCATCTGGCCCCCGGGCAGAAGCTCGCCGACTGCCTCATGGACGTCCTGGTCCACGGCCAGGACATCGCGATCCCCCTCGGCATCGACCGGCCCCAGCCCACCGCGGCGGCCCGCGCCGCCGCCGAGCACACCTGGAACCGCGGCTTCCCCTTCCACGCCCAGCGGCGGCTGCGCGGCTACCGCCTGATCGCGACCGACACCGACTGGACCGCGGGAACGGGCCGGGAACTCCGCGGTCCCATCACGGCCCTGCTCCTCCTGGTGTCAGGCCGCGACGCCGCGCTCCCCCACCTCACGGGGCCGGGCGCCGACGCCCTCCGCGAGGCCCGAAGCCGCCGCTCCGTGACACCCTGACCGGCCCGCCCCCGCGCGCCGGGCGACGTGCCGAGCGCCTACGATCAGGGCGTGAACGATCATCTTCATCCGCTCGACGACCCGATCCGTTCCTCGCTGTCCGGGCGGCACGGCCATCTCGCCGAGTGGCGCGGCCGGGTCGCCCGCTACGTCCCGGACGTCGCCCCGTTCCTGACGCTCCCGGCCCGGCCGGAGCCCGCCGACTGGGCCGACGCCGCCGAGTTCACCGGCCCCGGTGGCACGGTCCCGCTCGTCGGCTCGGACACCACGCCGCCGGACGGCTGGGCGATCGTGGCGCGGTTCGAGGGCGTCCAGATGACCGGCGAGGACGTCGAGGGCCGCCCCGAACCGGAAGCGGTCGTGCTGACCGAGGCGGACGTGCCGGAGATGCTCGCGCTGGTCGAACTGACCCAGCCGGGACCGTTCCTGCCCCGGACCATCGCGATGGGCACCTACCTGGGGATCCGCCGCGAGGGCCGTCTGGTGGCCATGGCGGGAGAGCGCCTGCGCCCGCCCGGCTGGACGGAGATCAGCGCCGTGTGCACCGATCCCGGCCTGCGCGGGCAGGGCCTGGCGGGCCGCCTGGTCAGGGCGGTGGCGGCCGGGATCACCGAGCGCGGCGACCGGCCGTTCCTGCACGCCGTCGCGACCAACGCCAACGCCATCAGCCTCTACGAGACGCTGGGGTTCCGGCTGCGCAGGACCATGTCCTTCGAGCTGGCCCAGGTCCCGGGGACGGTCCCGGCCTGACCGTCCCCGCTCCGGCCGTCAGACCGCGACGGCCGGAGCGGCGGGGCTCCAGCCCAGCGCGGGCGCGACGAGATGGCGGACGTCGTGCAGGATCTGCGTGTAGTCCCGCCGGTCGAACTCGTAGGGCAGTTCGAGGCGCAGTTCCGTGACGGCCGCCACCGCCGCGTCGGCATGGAGCCGTTCGGCGATCTCCGCGGCGGTGCCGACGAGGTCGGGGGCGAACAGGATGGATCGTTCCCCCATCCGCTGCGGTCTGAGCGTGCGCTCGTGCCGCGACGCCGCGTACTCCCTGTAGCGGGCGCGGGCGGCCCGGTCGGCGCCGTCCAGCGGAACGACCACCCGGCCGAGGGCGACCCTGGCGGGATGCCCGGGAGAGGCCAGCGCCCGGTACTCGGTGATCTGCTGGAGCTGGGCGGTGACGAAGTCGTCGGTCTCCTCCCCCTGCACGATGTTGCCGGTGAGGAGGTTGAGGCCCTCGCCGGCGGCCCAGCGCACCGAGCGGAGGCTGCCGCCGCCGTACCAGAGCCGTCCTGGCAGGCCCGGGCTGTGCGGCTGGAGGCGCGGCCGCTGGACGTTGCCCGGGGAGTGGATGACCGTGTCGGGCCCGCCGAGGTAGCCGCCGCGCAGATGCTCCGCCAGCCGCGCGATCCTGCCGTAGGACAGGTCGTAGTCCCGCCAGTCGCCGTCGTGGACGAGATCGCCGAGCAGGTCGGCGTGGGGCATTCCGGTGCTGAAACCGGCCTGGAGGCGGCCCCGGGACAGCACGTCGACCGTCGCGAGGTCCTCGGCCAGGCGGAAGGGGTTCTCGTAGCCGATCGGGATGACCGCGGTGCCGAGATCGATGCGCGAGGTCCGCTGCCCGGCGGCGGCCAGGAAGACCGCCGCCGAGGAGACCCCGTGCTCCAGATGCCGCTGCCGGATCCACGCGCCGTCGAAGCCCTCGGATTCGCCGAACTCGAACAGCCTGAGCGTGTCCTCGAGACCGGTGTGGGGATCGTCGTCCGGGTAGTTGCCGGGCGTCAGGAAGGAGAGGGTGCGGATCATCGTCAGCCGCGCTCGTGGGGGATCTTCTCCCCCGCCTCGACCACGACCGGCAGCCGGTTCTCGGCGGGCGGCAACGGGCAGGTGGCGAAGTCGGTGTAGGCGCACGGCAGGTTCGCGGCGCGGTTGAAGTCGACCACGACCTCGCCGCCGGGGCCGGGGGCGTCGATCTGCAGCGCCCGGTTGGCCGCGTAGGTGGTGACGCCGGAGGTCTCGTCGGTGAACAGCACCGACAGGGTTCCGGGGGCGTGGCCGTTGAAGGCCGTCAGGCTGAGGCGGCGGCCGTCCAGCTCGAACTCGATCCGGCCCGGGGCGTCGTAGACGTGCTGGAGACCCTCGACCGCGGCGCCGACGGTGGTCGGTCGCGGTTCGGGGAAGGCGATGTAGCGCCCGGGTACGGCCCAGCGGGCGTCGGGCTCGTAGGCGGGGGTGCCGCGGAATCCGGTGCGCAGCGGGTGGCCGGGGTGGCGGGGCCGGACGATGTCGTTGCCACCGCGCTTGGCGACCTCGATCACCGCGTCGCCCCAGACCGCCAGGACGCCGCCCCGCTCGGGGATCGGCCCGAACCGGTGCTCGCCGTGGATCGCGGCGCCGTCCACGACCAGTTCCTCGCCCTCGGCCAGGACGACGGCGACACCGTCGGGGCCGGTGGTCCAGGTGCCGGGGGCGTCGGGGAAGCGCCGAGGTTCCTCCGACAGCCAGTGCAGCCCGGTGACGGCGAGGAAGCCGTGCGGGTCGGCCAGGCGCTCCTCGTGCTCGCGGTGCCAGGTCCGCCAGTCACTGGCGAACCGGTCGACGTCCTGCTCGGTGAGCTGAGCCGTCATGTTCTGCCTCCGTTCAATACCCACTAAGTAAGTCGATAATATCTGAAATACCGTCGATCTCGCCTGAAGCAGCTCCACGAAAACGCCGCCCCGGCCGGACGACCGCCGAGGGGCGCGACAAGGGGCAATCTCTACAACTAGAGTAGGGATTACAGGAAATAAGGTGAGGGAGAGACGATGAGTGTCACCGACGAGCTTCTGGCCAACGCCGAGCGCTACGCGGAGAGCTTCGACAAGGGCGATCTGCCGCTGCCGCCGGCCAAGCGGGTCGCCGTCGTGGCCTGCATGGACGCCCGGCTCAACCCCTACGGCGTCCTCGGCCTGTCCGAGGGCGACGCCCACGTCATCCGCAACGCCGGAGGCGTGATCACCGCGGGCGAGCGCCGCAGCCTCGCCATCAGCCAGCGGCTCCTGGGCACCCTCGAGATCATCCTCATCCACCACACCGACTGCGGGATGCTGACCTTCACCGACGACGCCTTCAAGGGGGCCGTCCAGGAGGAGACCGGCATCAAGCCCGACTGGTCCGCCGAGGCGTTCTCCGACCTCGACGAGGACGTCCGCCAGTCGATTGCCCGCATCAAGGCCGACCCCTTCATCCCGCACACCGACCAGATCCGCGGCTTCGTCTACGAGGTCGAGACCGGCCGGCTCCGTGAGGTGAAGTAGCCCGGGAACGGGTGCACGCGCCCGCCGCCGGAGACCACACGGCGGCGGGCGCGTGAACCGGGCGAGGCGGCCTGTGCGTAGGAGCGGGTGTCAACGCCCGCTACGCACAGGAGGTACTCGATGGAGCTGCTCAGGGCTCAGGCGCACAGTCCCTCGTACTTCGAGCTGGTGCGCGCCGGGGGTGAGAATCCCGCTCCGGTGGACTTCTGCATCCCGTGCAATCCCTACTTTCCGACCCGGGGGATGATGGAGGAGCTGGGACGGAACCTCGAGGCGACGCTCAAGTTCTATCCGAGCGACGCCAAGACGATCACCGCCGAGCTCTGCTCGACCCTGGGACTGCACCCCCAGACGGTGGCCATGGGCAACGGGTCGACCGAGCTGATCACCTGGCTGGACCATCTGCTGGTCACCGAGTCGCTGGCGATCCCGATCCCGACCTTCGGGCGGTGGACCGACCAGCCGCTGGAGACCGGCAAGCGCGTCGACATGTACCGGCTGGCCGAGAGCCGGAACTTCGCCCTCGACGTCGACGACTACGTGCGGTTCATCCGGCAGCGCGGCTCCCGGGTGGCGGTCGTGTGCAACCCGAACAACCCCGACGGCGGGTACCTGCCGCGCCATGAGGTCGTCCGGCTGATGGACCTGCTGGCCGACCTCGATCTGGTCATCATCGACGAGTCGTTCGGCGACTTCGTGGACGCCGAGCCCTACGCCGGGGTCGCCGCGGAGGCCTCGATCAGATCGAACGTCGTGGTCCTGCGGAGCCTGGGCAAGAACTTCGGGCTCCACGGCATCCGGTTCGGCTATCTGGTCGCCAATCCGGCGCTCGCGGGACGCGTCCGGGACGCGCTGCCCAAGTGGAACCTGAACGCGTTCGCCGAGGTCGTCGTCTTCATGATGCGCAAGTACATGGCCGAGTACCACGACAGCCTGCACCGGCTCGCCGACGATCGGCGGCTGATGTTCCAGCAGCTCAGCCAGCTCCCCGGCCTGTCGGTCTTCGCCTCGCAGGGCAACTTCCTGCTGGTGAAGCTGCCGACCGGCCACGACGGCGTCCAGCTGCGCGACCACATGTTCAAGCAGGGCGTCTTCGTCCGCGAGTGCGGCAACAAGCTGGGGATGACCAGCCAGTTCGTCCGCCTGGTGGTCCGTCCCCAGCCCGACGTCACCCGCCTGCTCACCGGCTTCTTCACCTATCTCGACCCTCAGCGTTCCTTCGAGTCCCTGCCCACCGCCAATCTCCACCACCGGCACGCCACCCACCTCCACCAACCCCACCTGGGCGGGCTGCCCCCGCTCATGAGCCTGCCGCCCTCTGCCTGAACCCGGCCGTTCCACCAATGCCAGGGGATATCGTCCGCCTCATGGACGCGACGATGCCGCTGTACGCTCTGCCGGAGCGGGCCGGGCCGCGGCTCACCGTCGAGCCGCGGCTCGCGAGCTGGGACTCGGCCGCCCATCCGAGCCAGGTGCGCCTGGAGGAGTTCCTCGGCGAGGCCGTCAAGGCGTGCGGTCCCGGGATCGCCCGGCTGCCGGATCCGCTCGCCCTCCGGCTGGACATCGGCCTCCCCGAGACCACCCCGCTGCTCGACCAGCACGACCTGGACAACTACCTGTTCCCGCTCGTGACCCGGCTGACCAGGACCAGCGGCCGGGGCTTCGTGTCGGTGTGGGGCGTCAAACGGCACGGTTCCGGCTCCCACCTGACCGTCGCACCGGCGCTTCCCGCCCCGGACGGCGCCTGGCCGCACACCTTCGACGTCCGCACCACCGCCTCCTCCGGCACGACCGCCTTCAAGGAACAGATCCACCACGCGCTCGCCGAGGCTCATGTTCTTCCCGACGGGCCGCTCGACCTGCACATCGGCTTCGTCGTCGGTCCTGGCCGTCAGTGGCCGAACCTGTGGAAGCCGGCCATCGACGCCTTCGGCCGCCTCCTTGGAAGCACCTCACCCGGCCGCCCCTGGCATCCCCGCGACGGACGCATCGTCCGCCTCGGGCTCAGCACGCGCACCGATGAGAGCCTGCGCAACGACGTGCTGATGCGCGTCGGCTGCGCGGCGTACGAGCACTTCTGAGAAGTTCATCCTCCGTTCACGAACCGAACGCGAGCTTCGACCGTCTCCCCTGCCACCACGTCGAGGGAGCCCGTCATGAGGCATGTTCGCGCAGGAATGGCCGCCGTGCTGGCGGCCGGTACGGTCACCGCGACGGGCGGTGCGGCAGAGGCGAAGCCGCGTCCGGCCGTCGCGTGGGACTTCGACGGCGACGGGATCAGGGATCTGGTCGCCGGGATCCCGACCTTCCGCTTCCCCGACGACACGAACTCCGCCGGCCGGGGCGCGATCGCGGTGCTCAAGGGGGGCCGGGGCGGGCTCTCCTCACCGAGGATCATCACCGGGCCCGCCTCCGTGAACACCGGCGGCCTGTGGCAGGGCTTCGGCCGTGTCCTCGCCTCGGGCGACTTCGACGCCGACGGCCGCGCCGACCTGGCCGTCGGCGGCATCGACGACAAGGCGGGCCGTGGTTCGGTCTACCTCTTCCGGGGCACCGCGACCGGCCTCGGCGCCCAGCCGGTCGTCCTGCACGGGCCTCGCAAGGCCGCCTGGAGCAAGTTCGGCTTCGCGATCGCCGCCGGCGACTTCGACCACGACGGCTACGCCGACCTGTACTCCGCCGAGGTCTTCGGCGGACGTTCCTGGGTCTACCGCGGCGGCAGGGGCTTCTGGAAGAGCCGCAAGCGCTCCGCCCTGCCCAGGGGCGACGCCAAGGCCTACGTCAACTCGGCCGCCGCCGGTGACTTCAACGGCGACGGCCGCGACGACCTCGTCCTGAACTGGTACCGCCGCAAGGACATGCAGACCAGGTCGCCCGGCCGGATCAGCGTCCTCCCCGGCTCGTCCAAGGGCCTGCGCAGGCCCGTGACCGTCGCGACGAAGCAGGCCACGGGGCTGCTGGCGGTCGGCGATCTGAGCGGCGACCGGCGCGCCGAGATCGCGCTGGCCACCGAGAACAACACCAGGATCGTCATCTGGCGGGGTACCCGGAAGGGATTCGCGAAGGCTGCCCGGCCGGTGGCCCGCTCCGTCCGTCCCGGCACGGCGGGGGCGCTGTCGATCGGCGGCGGCCTCCTGGCCGTGGGCCGTCCGGATGCCGAGCGCATCGACGTTCTCGCCCTGACCGGGACCACGCTGACCCTCCGCGGCACCCATCACCCGCTGGGCATCGTCCCGGGCCACGGCTACGGCACGTCGGTGGTCCTGCGCGACTTCACCGGGGACCGCGGGCCCGAGGTCGCCGGCGGCATCCCCCTGCACGGATACGCCTACTCCCCCGGCGGCCAGGTCGTCGCCGTCCACCGAGCCCTCGACATCTCCCCCGTCTCCGGTGCGCTGCCGCAGCAGCAGTTCCCCCTTCCCGACCTGACCGGAGGCTCCCTCAGCCAGATCGTCCTCGGCTGAAAACCCCACCGCTCACGTGCGGAGATTGACGTTCTCCTAAGGAAGAATGCTATTCTTTCGCGCATCGGTTGGAGGGGTGGACGGACATGGGATTCGCCGACGAGCTGTTCGATCTGAGCGGCCGGGTCGTACTGATCACCGGAGGCAGCCGCGGGCTGGGCCGGGAGATGGCGTTCGCCGCCGCGCGCTGCGGGGCGCATGTCGTCGTCGCCAGCCGCGACCTGGACGCCTGCGCCGCCGCGGCCCGTGAGATCACGGAGGCCACCGGCGTCGCCGCGATGGCCCATCGGGTCCACGTCGGCCGCTGGGACGAGCTTCCCGGGCTCGTCGACGCGGTCTACGACCGGTTCGGCCGGTTGGACGCGCTGGTCAACAACGCGGGCATCTCCCCGGAGTACGACTCGCTCGACGCGGTCACCGAGAAGCTGTTCGACGTCGTGGTCAACCTGAACCTGAAGGGGCCGTTCCGGTTGTCGGTGCTGGCCGGGGAACGGATGGCCGCGGCGGGCGGGGGTGCGATCGTCAACGTCAGTTCGACCGGCTCGATCCGTCCCGGGCCCGCGATCGTCCCCTACGCCGCCGCCAAGGCCGGACTCAACGCCCTCACCGAGGGGCTGGCCCTGGCTCTGGGCCCCAAGGTCAGGGTCAACACCCTGATGGCCGGGCCGTTCCACACCGCGGCGACCCGGCACTGGGATCCCGAACGCCTCTCCGAAGGCGTCCGCGGCCACGCCCTGCGCCGGATCGGCACACCGGACGAGCTGACCGGCGCGCTCCTCTACCTGATCTCCGACGCCTCCACCTACACCAGTGGCTCCACGCTGCGGGTGGACGGAGGAATCCCCTGAACGGAAACCATCTGGAGGGTTCATGACCGGACAACGCCGAGGCAGGGCGATGGCGATGACCGACCCCGAGCGGGACGCCTTCCTGCGGTCCCAGCCGATCTGCAGGGTCGCGACCGTCGGGCCGACCGGCAGCCCGCACGCCAGCGCCCTGTGGTTCGTGTGGGACGGGACGGCCCTGTGGCTGAACTCCCTCGTCCGCAGCAGGCGATGGTCGGACCTGGACCGCGACCCCCGCGTCAGCGTGATCGTCGACGACGGCGGCACCGACTTCCTGGCGCTGCGCGGAGTCGAGCTCCAGGGCGGCGCGCAGATCATCGGGGAGACGCCGCGCACCGGCGAGCCCGTCGAGCAGCTCGTCGCCCCCGAACGGCTCTTCGCCGACAAGTACGCCGGTGGCGGCGACTTCCGCTACGACGGCAGGCACGCCTGGCTCCGCCTGGTGCCGGAGAAGACCGTCAGCTGGGACTTCGGCAAGCTCAGGCCGGTGGCCGCGTCATGAGACCCGAGGACCAGTTCCACATCGGCTTCGTCGTCGATGACGCCGACGGGGCGAAAGAGGAGTTCGCGACCCTGTTCGGTTACACGTGGGGTCCCGAGATCGGCGGCCCCCTCCAGGTGCGGCTCCCCGGCGGCGACGTCGATCTCGAGCTCAGATGCTCCTACTCGCTGAGCGTGCCGCGGCTGGAGGTCGTCCGGAGCGTTCCGGGTACCCTCTGGGAGGCCGCGTACGGCATCCACCACGTCGGTTACTGGTCCGACGACGTGGCCGCCGACGTCGCCGAGCTCACCGGGCACGGATTCGTGACCGAGGCGACCCGTCCGGCACCGGGCGGCGGGCTGCACTTCGCCTTCCTCCGCAGCGCCGCGACCGGCTTCCGCGTCGAACTGGTCACCCGGCTCGCCCAGCCGGGACTCGAGCGGGTCTGGAACGCGGGAGAGGGGACCGGCCGATGACGACCGTGGGCATAGCGACCGGGGCGGGGCGCGGCATGGGTTTGGAGTGCGCCAAACGGCTGACCGGGCTGGTGGACGTCCTGCTGCTCGTCGACCGGGACGCCGGCGCCGTCAACACCGTGGCCGAGGACCTGACCGAGTGGTCGGGCGCGGTGGTCGAGCCGTTCGTCCTCGATGTCACCGACGACGAGGGCCTCGCCCGCCTGGCCGCGCGGACCGCCGAACTCGGCACGCTCCGGGCCGTCGCCCACGCCGCCGGGATCTCCCCCACGATGGCCGACTGGCGGCGGATCATCACGGTCGACCTCGTCGCGACCGCACGGCTGGCCGAGACCCTCAGGCCGCTGTCCACCGCCGGCACCGCGACGGTCTGCTTCGCCTCGATGGCGCCGCTGATCGCCGGCCTCGCCGACCCGGCCGTGGACGAGATCCTGGACGACCCGCTCGCCGACGGCTTCCTCGACGCCCTCCACCGGGTCCTGGGCCCGTCCCTCGAACAGCCGGGGCTCGCCTACGCCTGGGCCAAACGCGGCGTCCACCGCTTCGTCCGGCGGGAATCGGTACGGCTCGGTCCGCTCGGCGCCCGCATCTGCTCGATCTCGCCGGGCATCATCGACACACCGCAGGGCCGTCAGGAGGCGGCCGGCAACCCCCGGATGCGGGAGATGGTGCGGATGACCCCGCTCGGCCGCCAGGGCACGGCCGAGGAGGTCGCCGCCGTCGCCGGCTTCGCCCTCTCGGACGAGGCCGGTTTCCTCAACGGCATCGACCTCCTGGTCGACGGCGGCCTGTGCGCCGCCGCCGCGCAGCGGCCCGGCTGAGCCGTCGCGCAGGACGTTCGTCAGTGTTCGTCGGGCCCGTTGGAGCGGTGGATCAGCGGCTCGACGAACCAGAGCCAGGTGGCCAGCAGGACGCTGCCGATCGCGGTGATGACGGGCAGGAGACCGTCGAAGAGGTAGTCCACGACCAGCCAGGTGGCGGAGGTCATGGAGACCGCCAGGGCGAAGGCACCGATCAGCCCGTAGAGGTTGGCCCTCTTGACCAGGGACTCCTTCAGTCCCTGGCGGAAGAGGATGCGGTGCTGGGCCACGGGGGCGATGAAGAACATCGAGGCGATCGCCGCGGACACCAGTGCGACGTAGTACATGTTCCGGTCGCTGTCGGGGACCCTGGCGAACCCCGGCGAGAACGGCACGGTCAGCAGGAAGGCGAACAGGACCTGCACGCCGGTGACCGCGACGCGGATCCCCTGCAGGAACTCCACGAAGTTACGGTCGGCCCGTTCGGCCGGACTCTCCTTGTCGGCGGGTGCGGGGTGGGAATCGGTCGACAAGGGGTCGCTCCTCGAGTGATGCGAGCTTGCGGGGCCCATCCCGAATGCCCAGATATTGGCGGATTATTCATCTACATGTCCCCGCGGACGGGCTTGACTTCAAGCAATGTTCAAGTCTCAGACTGACACCATGATCTTCACCGCTGGAGAGCGCGCCTACCTCGCCGACCATGGGCTCGGCCGTCTCGCGACCCTGGCCCCCGATGGGTCTCCCCACCTTCAACCCGTCGCGGTCTGGTTCGACCCCGCGACCGAGACCGTGCGGATCGGCGGCCCGGAGCTGACCAGGAGCCGCAAGTACAGGAACGTGCTGGCCGACCCCCGGGTCTCCCTCGTCATCGACGACCAGTCCCCGACGCCCAACGCGCTCGGCCAGACGGGCCGCGGAATCGAGCTGCGCGGCATCGCCGAGATCGTTCTCCTGGACCCGCCGCTGCACCCGGCCTTCGACCGGGAGACCCTGCACCTTCGTCCGCGCCGCGTCATCGCCTGGAACCTCGAACCGATCACCGGCCCTTCCTCCGGCACCGGCTCCCACCTGTCGGGCTACCACTCCCGCGACGTCTGACCACCGTCGGAGAGCATGGCGCCCTCACCCCAGGGCCCTGGCCGGCATCGTGCGGCCGTGGAACGGCAGTCCCGCCGCGGAAGGATCCGAACGGGACGTCCGCAGCCGGGATCGTGACCGCCGGGGCGGCAGTTGGAGGTGGCCGGTCCGGTGACCTTGTTGCGCAGGATCCGGTCGCCGCCCCGGCGGTCCAGGCGCAGGGAGTAGGTGATGGTGACGCTCTCACGGGGCGGCACGGTTCCGGACCAGGTCAGGGTGGGCTTCCGGTAGCCGACGGTGCCGGAGGAGGCGTGGAGGTCGCCGCGGTAGCGGCCGTCGTCGAGGACTCCGGTCAGGTCGTCGGTGACCTTGGCGCTGGATCGGGTGGGACCGGGGTTGGTGATCTTCAGGGTGTAACGCGCGCTTCCGCCGAAGCGGGGGTGGGCGGGCGTCAGGCCTTTGGCGATCTTCAACGGGGCGTCGGCCTGGATGGTCTCGACGGGCAGGCCCCGTCCGTGCCCCACGGGTACCTGGCCGCCGGTGAGCTGGTCGTGGGTGACGACGGCGTCGTAGGAGTAGCAGCCGGCCTCGCGGAGCCGGGTCGGCGGGGTGGTGATCGTGGTGCCGGTGGTGAGGGTGGCGGTGGGGAACCGCGCCGCGACCGGCAGCCCGGTGGCCGTCCAGTCGACATCGGCGCAGCGGCCGTCGCCGTCGGGTGCGACGGGCCCGTACAGCGTCGAGACGATCCTCATGGTGCGGCCGGGGATCAGGCCCTTCACCGTCACGCTGTCGGTGACGGCCTCTCCGGCGGTGACCACCCGGCGAGAAGCCCTGGTGGTGACGGTGAAGGGCGGCGGAACGGGCTGGGGCACCACCCGGAGCGTCTCGGCGGCGGTTCCCGGCGGAATCGTGACGGGGTCCGCGGAGGGGACGGCGAGGACGGTGCCGTAGGAGTAGCAGCCGATCCGGTCGAGGAGCACGGGCTCGGTGGTGACATCGCTGTCGCCCGATACCCCGACGGGATCGAACGCACGGGTGACGGGCAGCGCCGGCACATCAGCCCAGTCCGCTCCGGCGCAGCCTGCGCCGCCCGGTGCCACGGGACCGTACAGGGTGCTCGTGAGCGTCCCGGGGCCGGTCAGCCCCGCGATGCGGACCGTGTCGGACGTGGTGTGCCCGGCCTCGATCAGGGGTGCGGCCACCTGGCTGGTCATGCGGGGCGGGTCGAGCGGGTCGATCGACACCCGCTTGGCTGCCTTGCCGGTCAGGGTGATCGGCTCGGTGAGCGCCATCGACTGCACGCGCGCCGCCGGGTCGCCGACCATGAGGGTGCCGAGACCGGCGACGACCGGGCCGCTCACCTGGAGGGAGACCTGCCGCGCGGTGGCCGACCGCAGCCAGACCTGGCCGCCCGCGGGCAGGGCCGAGCCACTGGCGAACGGGACGGTGCCCGCGGCGTCGGTGAAGGCGTCCGCCCCCTCGACGGTCAGGGTCACCGGCCCGGAGGCGTTTCCGCCGATCGTGTACGGGCCGACGAGGTCGCCCGTCCGCCCGCCGTTGGGACCGGTGATCTCCGGGGTCGGGTCGGCGGGCGCCGGGAGCGGCCCTGCGGCCAGGACCTGGTCGACGATGGACTTGACCGCGGCGTACAGGGCGGGGGTCTGGTAGTCCGGCGGCATCACGATGCCGTCGGTGAAGTAGTGGACGGCCATCGCGACCGTCCCCGACCGCTGGGCGTTGATCAACTTGGCGGTCGTGCCGGGGACCTCGGGAGCCGGCTGCGCGGGCCAGTAGTCCCGCAGGATGCGCTGCACGTATCCGGCGTTGCGGACCGTGCCGTCCCCGGGCTCGGGATCGTAGCCGGTCCCTGAGAGCTGGCCCGCCGCCCACTGCAGGCAGTATCCCGACCCGATGACCACCGCCGACGGATCGGTCCTCGGGTTCTTGTCGTAGAAGTTGTAGCGGCAGGAGTTCGTTCCGCTCGTCATCGTGTATCCGCCGGTGTCGTAGCCGAACGACGGGTAGCCCGAGAGCACGTCGTACCCGTCCGGCACCACGTTCGGCTTCGGCTGGCCCGCCCGCACACCGACCTCGATGCACCCGTTCGTCCCGTACTGGAACGCCGCGAACGGAGCACTGGGCTCCGCCGCCGCGGGAAGCGCCACCGACCCCGGCAGCAGGATCAGGACCGCCGAACCGGCGACGGCCGCCAGCCGTCCCCGCCCGCGAAGGAGTTCTCTGCCCACCGACCTCATGATCAACAGATCGTAAGGCAAGGTCACCCCCGGTGAAGGCGGCGAACCGCTGTGCGTGTCGTCCGGGCCGGTTGAGACACCTCGAGCGTCCACCCCCTTCATTTACGCCTTGAAGAAAGTATCGCGACCGAAATAAGGTTGCGTAATGCATCACATCGGGCGGGCTCGGCTGGCAGTGGCGGCGATCTTCACGGTTCACGGGGCGGCGGCGGGGACCTTCGCCACCCGCATTCCATGGATCAAGGACCATGTCCATGCCAGCGCGGGCGGGCTCGGGCTGGCCCTGCTCGCCCCGGCGATGGGATCGATCCTGGCGATGCCCATGGTCGGACGGCTGATCCACCGGATCGGCGGCCGGACCGCCACCCGGGTGTTCGCCGCCCTGTTCTGCCTCGTACTCGCGCTGGTCCCGTTCGCTCCGAACCTGCTGACCCTCTGGTTCTGCCTGCTGCTGTTCGGCGCGACGGCCGGAAGCTGCGACGTCGCCATGAACGCCCAGGGCGTCGAGGTCGAGCAGGCGCTCGGCCGTTCGATCATGTCGGGCCTGCACGGCATGTGGAGCGTGGGCGGGCTCCTCGGCGCCGCCGCGGGCACCCTCGCGGCCCACGCGGACCTCGACGCCCGGATCCATCTGCCGATCGCCGCAGCGGTGCTGGTCGCCGCCGGATACGTGATCGGGTTCTGGCTGCCGGAGTCGCGGGCGGCCGAGGACGTGGAGGAGCCGCCGCACTTCGCGCTGCCCGGCAAGGCCGTGCTGGGCATCGGCTTCGTCAGCTTCTGCGCGGTCTTCGCCGAGGGTGCCGCGGCCGACTGGTGCGCGGTCTACCTGAAGGACGTCGCGCACGCGGGTGCGGGCGTGTCCGCCTCGGCCTACACTGCGTTCGCCCTGATGATGGCCGCCAGCAGGCTGGCCGGCGACGCCGTCGTCTCCAGGCTCGGCGCGGTCAGGACGGTCCGCATCGGCGGCTTCCTCTCCATCGTCGGCGGCGTCCTGGTCGTCCTCGCCCGCACACCGTTGCCGGCGATCATCGGTTTCGGCCTCATCGGCCTGGGCATCGCCGTGGTCGTCCCCCTGGCCTTCGCCGCCGCGGGCAAGGCGGCGGCCAACGCGGGCCAGGGCGTCGCGGGAGTCGCGACCATCACCTACTCCTGCCTCCTCGTCGCCCCCGCGATCATCGGCGGCCTCGCCTCCATCACCTCCCTCTCCCTCTCCTTCGTGATCGTCACCGTCATGACCGTCCTCATGACCGCCACCGCGGGCAAGCTCCGCGTGGCCGACGCCAAGCCGATCCCCGCCTGAAACAGGTACCTGACGGTCCGGCATGACTCAGAGGAAGCGGAGGGCGCGGGTGCCGGTGCTGCGGACGGCGCTCACAGCGATCTTCGGGACGGCGCTGGGGGCCATGCGGAAGGTGACCTTGACCGCGACGCCCTTGGCGGCGTCGCTGTAGCGGTTCTCGGCGATCACTTCGCCGATCCTGCGGGCGGCCACGGTCCTGGCGTCGGAGGGGAGCGGCTCCACCGGCCGGCCGCCGAGGAGGCCGTCGACCGCGCGGCCCCAGGCGAGACGGACCGAGTCTCTGGCGGTGTCCTTCATCCGTTCGCGCAGGACCGCGCGGGCCGTGTCCTCGACCATGGCCCCCAGGGCCGTGCCGAGGTCGGTCTTCGCGGCGCGGGCGGCCAGGGTGAGGACGCCTCTGCCCGCGGCGTCGGGGAGCCCGCTCCGCTGGACCAGCCCGGCGATCCCGGACGTCATCGCGCCTGCCCGGCGGACCGGGGGGCTTGCGGCCAGGCCGAAGCGGGAGAGCCGGGCGGCGGAGGCTGCGGCCATGTCGCGGGCGGCCTGCCGGGCGGCCCGCTCGCCGATCTCGACGGCCAGCTCGGGGCCGACCTCGAGCACCACGTCCATCACGACGTCGGCGACCACGTCGACGACCGAGTCGAGGGCGACGTTGGTGGCCGCCTGGGCCAGCGAGGTCCGCACCGCGCGCTCGGTCAGCCCCACCCAGGTGGAGGTCGTCGCGCGGGCCAGCGGGTTGCGCATGGCGAAACGGCGTGCGGCCCGTGACAGCGGATGGCCTGCGGCCTGACCCGCGACGTCCCAGACCGTGGTGGTGACGCCGAGCGCGGTCGAGGTGACCACGTTGGCCTCGGCGGCGGCCACGATGTCGGCGACCGCCCGCTCGGCCAGCGAGGTCGCGACCCGCTGGGCGGCGTACTGCGCGGCCTGTTCCACCTGGCCCTTCACCACGGGCAGCTCCAGGGCCCATTCCAGGCCCGCCCTCGCGACCTCGACCACCGAGTCCCTGGCCAGGCCCCGGACCGGTTCGGCGATGGCCAGACCGAGGTCGACCATTTCGGCCACCTCGTCACGTACCCCGGACGTGTCCACCACCTCACGGTAGCCACTGAGCGGGCCATGGTCATAGAGTCCAGGACGAGGGAACGGAATAGTCCTGTAGCGGGATTATCTATCTGCGGACCTTTTGATAGCCTCTGGGCATGACGAGTGTCCAGTCGCCGGTGACCGATCTGACCTTCCTGCTCGGCCACGCCGCCCATGTGCTCAACACCGAGCTCACCGCGGCGATGGAATCCCTCGGCGTCATGCCGCGCGGGTTCTGCGTCCTGTCCACCGCGATGGACTCCGAACTCACCCAGATCCAGCTCGCCGAACGCTGCGACCTCGACAAGACGACCATGGTCGTCACCCTGGACGACCTGGAGCGCCAGGGTCTCGCCGAGCGCCACCCCTCGCCCACCGACCGCCGGGCCAGGATCGTCAAGATCACCGACGCGGGCCGCGACAAGGTCGAGCAGGGCAAGCAGATCGTCGCAGGCATCCACGAGGACGTCCTCGGCACCCTCCCGGCCGGAGAGCGCGAGGCGTTCCTCTCGGCGCTGCACCGGCTCTCGGAGAACCGCCTGGCCACCACCGCCGCCTGCGACCGGACGGTACGCCGCCGCAACGCGAAGTAGACCCACAGTTCATCTAGAAGTAGATCGTCCAGATCTAGACAATCTGGTATGGTCCTTCTCATGACGGATCCCTTCAAGCACGCCCCCCAGGCTTCCGCTCCGGAGACCTCGGACCGGAATCGCTGGCTGGCCCTGCTCGTCCTGTGCACGGGCATGCTGATGATCGTGCTCGACGCGACCATCGTGAACGTGGCACTTCCCGCCATCCAGACCGACCTCGACTTCAGCCAGGCCGGCCTCGCCTGGGTCGTCAACGCCTACCTGATCGCCTTCGGCGGACTGCTCCTGCTGGCCGGACGCATGGGCGACCTCGTCGGCGGCAAGCGCGTCTTCCTGACGGGCCTGACGGTCTTCACGATCGCCTCCCTCCTCTGCGGGCTCGCCACGGAGCAGTGGATGCTGATCGGCGCGCGGTTCCTGCAGGGTGCGGGCGGCGCGCTGACCTCGGCGGTCAGCCTAGGAATGATCTTCACGATGTTCACCGAGCCGGGCGAGCGCGCCCGCGCCCTGGGCATCTTCAGCTTCGTCGCCTCGGGCGGCGCCTCCATCGGCGTCTTCGCCGGCGGGGTGCTCACCGAGACCCTGAGCTGGCACTGGATCTTCTTCGTGAACATCCCGATCGGGATCGCGATCGTGATCCCGGCGCTGCGGGTGCTCAATCCCTCGCGGGGGCTGGGGTTGCGCACCGGTGCCGACATCCCGGGCGCGATCCTGGTCACGGCCGCACTGATGCTGGGCGTCTACACGATCGTCAAGGCCGCCGACAACGGCTGGGGCTCCACCCGCACGCTGAGCCTCGGCGCACTGTCGATCATCCTGCTCGGCCTGTTCATCACCCGCCAGGCGATGGCCCGCACCCCGCTCCTCCCCCTGCGGCTGTTCCGCTCCAGGGTCCTGTCCGCCGCGAACCTGACGATGTTCTTCATGGTGGCACCGATGTTCGGGTTCCAGTTCTTCGTGGCCCTGTACCTGCAGAACGTTCTGGGGTTCAGCGAGTTCGAGACCGGGGCGGGCTTCCTTCCGATCACCGTCATGATCGGTGCCTTCTCGCTGTCGTTCGCCGGGAGGCTGGCGGCCAGGTTCGGCGCCTACCCGGTGATCGTCGCCGGTCTGGTCATGGTCGTGGTCGGCAACCTGCTGTTCGTGCGCATCCCGGTCGGCGGCTCGTTCGTCGTCGACGTCCTGCCCTCAATGATCATCATGGGCGCGGGGCTCGGCGTGGTCTTCCCCAACATCGCCGGCCTGGCCATGGCCAGCGCGCGTCCAGAGGACTCCGGAGCGGCCTCGGGCCTGCTCAACACCGTCCAGCAGGTCGGCGGAGCACTCGGCCTCGCCTCACTCGCCTCCCTGGCCGCCACCCACACCACCGACCTCACCGAAAAGGGCCGCGGTACCGGTGAAGCCCTCGTCGGCGGTTTCCACCTCGCCTTCGCGATCTCCACAGGCCTCGCCGCGACGGGCCTGCTCGTCGCCCTGCTGGCCCTGCGCGGCACCAGCACCACCGAGCCCGCGACCGAAGAGCAGAAAGTCCTGGTCCACTAGGGCTTGTGTGTAGTTCAGACTCAGCCTGACGCACTCAGTTCCGCATGGTCTCCCGCGACCAGATCCCCAGCTTCTCCGCGACCGCGCCCATAGCAGCAGACTCGGTCTCGTAGTTCGAACGGACCTCGGCGACCATGCGGACCGCTCGCTGCCGCAACTCGGATGGCCGGGGCGCTTCAGTCGAGATCGTCTGCAGGGCACCGTGGTCAAGGGCTGGAATCCGCACCACGGCTGGCAAGCGCTTGGACCACGCATCCTCACGAGGCTTCGGCTCAGGTGCTGCGGCCGCCGTTGACGCCGATGATCTG
This sequence comes from Actinocorallia longicatena, assembly GCF_039534125.1. Taxonomy (NCBI): domain Bacteria; kingdom Bacillati; phylum Actinomycetota; class Actinomycetes; order Streptosporangiales; family Thermomonosporaceae; genus Actinocorallia; species Actinocorallia longicatena. The sequence goes on from NZ_BAAAUV010000010.1 coordinate 216,128, forward strand.
GCCGGTGATGTAGCCGGCGTCCTCGGACGCAAGGAAGGAGCAGGTGGCGGCAATGTCCTCGGGGCGCCCGGCTCTGCGGACCGGGGTTTCCTGGATGTGGTCGCCGATCGTTCTGCCGAGCAGCCCGCGGGACTCCGAACGGCGCAGCATGGGAGTGTCGATGAAACCTGGTGGGACGGCGTTCACCGTGATCCCGGCGGGTCCGTATTCAAGGGCGAGGGATTTCGTGAGGCCGTTGACCGCGGATTTGGCCGCCACGTAGTGGCTCATGTAGGGCTGGCCGGAGTGGGTGCTGGAGGAGGAGATATTGATGATCCGGCCCCACCCCTCGCCGATCATGTCGGGAAGGACCGCCTGGACGCAGTGGAAGACACTGTTGAGGTTGACATCGATCACCCTGTTCCAGGTGTCGAAGGAGAGGTTGGTGAAGCGTTTGTAGCCTTCCTGGCCCGCGGAGTTCACCAGGATCGTCACGGGGCCGAAGGCCCAGCGGACCTCGGTGAGGGCATGGTCGACCTGGTCGCGGTCGGTGACGTCCACGGTGTAGCCGTCCGGGAAACCTGAGGGGTCGAGGTCGAAGACGGCGACGCGATGCCCGTCGACGGCGAGACGGTCGGCGATGGCGAGGCCGATTCCCGAGCCGCCGCCGGTGACGACGGCGGTGCGTTTGTGGCCGGTCATACCCGTGCCTCGAAGGCGGCGACGTGGTCGCCGGCGGACTTGTGGAGGTGGCGGATGAGGATTTCCTGGTCGTTCAGCGGGAAGCGGGTGACGGCGCGGGTCTCGAGCATCTTCTGGGTGGCTTCCAGGGTGTTGCAGTCCTGGAGCCCGAACTCCTTGAAGGTCACCGCGGCGAGCTCCTGACGGATCCGGTCACGGGCGCTTCTGGCCGGTGCGAAGTAGAGGGTGCCCTCGAAGATGTGCTGGTCGTAGGCCGTCGGCCAGTAGTGATAGGTGAGGTACCAGCCGGGGGCCCAGACCACGAGCATGAAGTTGGGGAAGAAGACGTAGGAATCCAGACCCCAGGAACGGTGGCGGGCGGGGTTGAGTCCGGGCGGCAGCGGGTCGAGGCCGGGGATGTCAGGACGGTCCCAAGGACCGAAGTTCCCGCTGCGCAGGGCGCGTTCGATCGGCTTGACCATCGAGAGGTCCTTGGGCGGGGCCATTCCGCCCCAGGCGGACTGCATGGAGTGCGGGCCGTCGAGGTCGTAGTGGAGCGACTCGTACCCGAAGCCCTGCAACTTTTTCGACTCTCCGCCCACGTACTGCTTCGCGTGCAGGATCGGCGCGTGGTAGAACTCGGCGAACGCGTCGATGTACAGCTTCCAGTTGCTGCCGACCTCGGCCCGGTACTGGTACACCTCGGTCAGCCGGTCGAACGGGTAGCCCTCCAGGCCGTGGGCGAACCGGCCGAGGTAGTCGCGCAACGGCGTCGGATCGTCGTCGCTGAAATTGACGAAGACGAACCCCTCCCAGGTCTCGCACCGCACGTCGGTGACCGGACGCCTGATGCCGCGGCTGCCGCCGGTGAAGGCCCGGATGTCTCCGTGGGCGTCCCGGTAGACGGTCACCTCGGCGCCCACGGCGTGGATGTGCTTGGCCAGACGGCCTTCCCCGGCGGTGAGCTGCTCGACGCGTCCGATGTTCAGCCAGGTCCGCCGGAAGATCGCTTCGCGTTCCCGCTCGTAGTGCTCCGGTGAGATGGAGTCCTCGAAGCTGACCGGATCCGTGCCGAGCTCGGGGAAGTGCTCGGTCCAGCTTCCCTCAGGAGGCTTCGGGAAGTGCGCCATCGTGTTTCCTCCACGCCGTCTCGGTTCCGTGCCCGGCGCCTTAAACGTACGGCTGCGTCTGATTTTCTGTCAATGGCTCATGCGTATTAGTGAGGGTCTTTGACGCGAAAGCCGACGTCTTCGTATGGTTACCTTGTGACTAGTGAACAGCGTTCCCGAGCGGGACGGCCGACGTCGGCTGAGGCGACGAAGATCGCTGAGCGGATCCGTCAGGCGGCCGTCGACACGTTCCTGGCGTGCGGATATGACGGGACGTCGATGGAGGCGGTCGCGCAGGCGGCGGGCGTCACCAAGAGCACGCTGTACGGCCGCTTCCCCGACAAGAGGACCCTGTTCCTCGCGGTGAGCGCGTGGGCGCTGACCAGGCAGGTCCGCGATGTGCGGGCGTTGGGCCCGTTGCCCGACGAACCCGCCGACGCCCTCCTCATCGTCGCCCGAGGGATTCTTGCCCGCTCGGTCGATCCCGACATCGTCCGGATCAACAGGATGGCGATCGCCGAGTCGGAACGCTTCCCCGAGTTCGCGGCGAGCACGCGCACGCTGGCCTGGTCGCCGCACCTCCAGACGATCGTCGACCTCCTGCGCCGGTACGAACAGGAAGCAACGATGGCCGTCCCGGATGTCGAGCTCACCGCTGAGCATTTCTTCGCCATGGTCGGCGCTCTCCCCGCCTGGCTGGCCGCCTATGGAATCCGCCGGACACCGGAGGAGGAAGAGCGGCACCTCCGGCACGCCGTCGCGCTGTTCCTCGACGGCGTGCTGGCAAGGACCGCTCGACCTGCTCAACCGGACAGCCGCTCAGCGGTGTAGGTGAAGTCGGCGAGGACGGCGTTCGCGCCCAGAGCCTCGACGCCGATCGTGCGGCCGGTGAAACCGCCGGCGACCTCAGTGGACAGGTAACGGCCGTCGACGGAGGCGATCGGATGGAAGGCTCCGTCGAGGAGGTGGCCGAGTTCGATCCGGTCGGGGCCTTCGCGGCTCATGAGGTCGTCGGTGGTCGGGACGGCTCGGATCCCCAGCGGATGGTCGGCGCCCACGGCCGTGACGGCTGCGAGGGTCTGGTCGAGCGGGCCGATGACCATGCGCGCTGACAGGACGTCGCCGCGTCGTTCGACGGCGGCCCAGTGGGCATCGTCGATACGGACGATGAGGGCCGCGTCGCCTTCCGGCACGGTCGCAGAGGCCTGCCAGCCGGTGTCGCGCGCCCGTACGGCCAGCAGGCGTTCGGCCGCGCGGGATTCCGGCGTTCGTCCGGCGAGCAGGACGGCACCTCCCTCAGGCGCGGGCTGGACGAATGTGCGGGGATCGGCGCCGGGTGAGATCCAGCGGGGGTGCAGGCGGCCGGTGGAGAAGTCGTCGGTGAAGGAGGTGTCCGCCGCCGGGACGGTGAAGGCGTCCTCCACGACCACCGGCCAGCAGTCCTGCCAGTCGATGCCGGTCAGGAACGTCTCGCGGCCGTTGACGTGCCAGTGCGGGTGCGTGCCGTGCGGACGGACGCCGAGGTGGACCATGGCCCAGCGGCCGTCGGCGAGCTCGACCATGTCGGCGTGGCCGGTGTTCTGCACCGGATGGTCGGTGCTGCGGTGGGACAGGATCGGATTGCCGGGATGTGCCTCGAACGGGCCGGTCGCGGAGCGGGAACGGGCGATGGAGACGCTGTGGCCGGGGCCGGTGCCTCCCTCGGCGATGAGGAGATACCACCAGCCGTCACGGGAGAAGACGTGCGGGCCTTCGGGGTGGGCGAGCCCGGTGCCGTTCCACATCTTCCGGGGAGCTGACAGCAGCCGTCCGCTGTAGGGGTCGATCTCGGCTTGCATGATGCCCAGCATCGACCATGTCAGGTGGCAGGTGCCGTCCTCGTCCCAGGTCAGATCGGGGTCGATGCCGATGGCGCCCTCGGTGTAGACCGGGTCGCTCCAGTCGCCGGCCGGGTCGTCGGCCCGCACGATGAGATGGCCTTTGCGGATGTCGTTGAAGTTGGAGGTGATCAGCCAGAAGTGTCCGTCGTGGTGGCGCAAGGTCGGAGCGAAGATCCCCGAGCTGGCCTGGGCCTGCCCTGGTGCGACGTTCAGCTGGGCCGGCCGGTCGAGGATGTTGCCGATCTGCTCCCACTCCGTCAGGTTCCGGCTGTGGAAGATCGGCACGCCGGGGAAGTACTCGAAGCTGGAGGTGGCGAGGTAGTAGTCGTCACCGACCCGGCAGATCGACGGATCGGGGAAGAACCCGGGGATGATCGGATCGTAGTTCATGCGTTTCCTTTCCGAGCCGCTCCGCCGTTCTTCAACGCGTGGAGCGCATGCATGATCGAACCGTCCGCGAACCGCTCCTTCAGGTCCACATACAGGCCGTACAGGGCGTCGTAGGTGCGAGCACGGTCCGGGTCGGGGGTGTAGACGGCGGTGGTCCGGCCGCCCATGGCCGAGGCGGCCGTGGTGATGTCCGGGTGGGCGCTGGCGGCGACGGCGGCGTGGATGGCCGAGCCCAGGGCGGGTCCCTGAGCGGAGTCGATCACCGACAGGGGGCGGTCGAGGATGTCGGCGTAGGTCTGCATGAGGAAGGTGTTCTTGGCCAGGCCTCCCGCGACGACGAACTCCTCCACCGGAACGCCCGCCTTCTCGAAGGTCTCCACGATGAGACGGGCTCCGAAGGCGGTGGCCTCGATGAGGGCCCGGTAGACGTCTTCTGGGCGGGTGGCGAGGGTCTGCCCGACGATGAGGCCGGACAGGTCGTGGTCGACGAGGGGCGACCGGTTGCCGTTGTGCCAGTCGAGGGCGACGAGGCCGTGTGCCCCGACCCGCTGGACCTCGGCGAGCGCGGTGAGGTGCTCGTGCATGGTCAGGCCCGCCTGCACCGCCGCGTTCTCATAGGCGGCGGGGACGGAGTTCTCGATGAACCAGGCGAAGATGTCGCCGACACCCGACTGGCCCGCCTCATAACCCCACAGGCCGGGCACGATGCCGTCCTTGACGGCCCCGCACATGCCCGGAACCTCGGAGAATCGGTCCGAGGGCATGATGTGGCAGGTCGAGGTGCCCATAATGGCGACCATCTGGCCGGGCCGGACGGCGTCGGCTGCAACGGCGGTGACGTGGGCGTCGACGTTGCCGACCGCGACCGCGATCCCTTCGGGCAGGCCGGTCCACCGGGAAGCCGATGCGCAGAGGCCTCCGGCGCGGCCGCCCAGCGGCGCGAGGTCGTGGCCGAGCTTGTCGGTGAAGTGGACGAAGCCCGGATTGAGGGTCGTCAGGAACTGCTCGGACGGGTAGGCGCCGTCCTGATGGATCGCCTTGTATCCCGCGGTGCAGACGTTGCGGGTCTCGACTCCGGTGAGCTGCCACACGATCCAGTCGGCGGCTTCGATCCACCGCTGGGCCCGCCGGTAGATCTCCGGATCTTCCTCCAGGAGCTGCAGGCCCTTGGCGAAGGCCCACTCAGCGGAGATCTTGCCTCCATACCTCGGCAGCCAGGGCTCGCACCCCTCGGCGGCCAGGGAGTTGATCCGGTCGGCCTGAGCTTGGGCGGCGTGGTGTTTCCACAGTTTGGGCCACGCGTGAGGCCGACGGGGAAACAGGTCGGACAGCGGTGTTCCCTCGGCGGTGGTGGGGAGGATCGTGCAGGCGGTGAAGTCCGTTCCGATCCCGATCACCTGGGAGGGATCGACGCCGGAGTCCGCCAGCGCCTGCGGCACAGCGATCTTGAGGACGTCGATCCAGTCCGAGGGGGCTTGAAGCGCCCAGTCGGGAGCGAGCGGGGTGCCGTCCGGCAGGGCATGGTCGATGACGCCGTGAGCGTAGGCGTGGACGGCGGCGCCGAGCTCGGCGCCGTCGCTCACCCGCACGACGACGGCCCGGCCGGACAGCGTCCCGAAGTCGACTCCGACGGTGTAGCGGTGGTCTTCGGTCATGGACATCCCCTTTACAAGCCCTGGGCGAGGCGGTGGTAGGCCTGGTTCCAGCGGAGCTCCTGCGTGAACCGCCGGGTCGTGGTCGCGGCGTCGATGACGAGCAGTTCGACGCCGACCATCTCGGCGAGGTCGTGGAGCGTGTCGGTGTCCAGGGCGCGGGTCAGCACGGTGTGGTGGGGACCGCCGGCGGTCAGCCACGCCTCGGCGGAGGTGCCGAGGTCGGGCCGCGGCCGCCATACGGCACGGGCGACCGGGAGCCTCGGCAGCGGTTCGAGGGGCGGGACGACGTCGACCTCGTTGGCGACCAGCCGGAACCGCTCCCCCATGTCGACGAGACCGATGACGACGGCTTCCCCGGGGTCGGCGTCGAAGACGAGCCGTACGGGGTCTTCTCTGCCGCCGATGCCGAGGGGATGGATCTCCAGGGTCGGCTTGCCCGCGGCGATGGTGGGGCAGACCTCCAGCATGTGGGCGCCGAGAATGACCTGCTGGCCGGGGGTGAGGTGGTAGGTGTAGTCCTCCATGAAGGACGTGCCGCCCGGCAGCCCGACGGCGGCGCTCTTGAGGGTGCGCAGCAGCGCCGAGGTCTTCCAGTCACCCTCGCCGCCGAAGCCGTAGCCGTCGGCCATCATCCGCTGGACCGCCAGGCCGGGCAGCTGACGCAGGCCGCCGAGGTCTTCGAAGTTCGTGGTGAACGCACCGAATCCGCCCTCGGCGAGGAAGGCCCGCAGGCCGAGCTCGATCCGGGCCCCGTAGCGGAGCGAGTCATGGCGTGTCCCGCCCGCGCGCAGCTCGGGGGCGACCTCGTAGAGGTCCTCATACTCCGCCACAAGCGCCGTGACATCGCTGTCGCCGACCTGCTCGACGACGTCGACGAGGTCGTTCACTCCGTAGGTGTTGACCGAGACGCCGAACCGGAGCTGGGCTTCGACCTTGTCGCCCTCGGTGACGGCGACGTCCCGCATGTTGTCGCCGAACCGGGCCAGCTTCAGGGTCCGCAGTTCGGCGCGGCCGATCGCGGCTCTGGCCCAGCCGGCGACGCGGGAGATGACCGACGGATCGGAGACATGCCCGGCGACGGTCTTGCGCGGTACGCCGAGGCGCGCCTGGATGTACCCGAACTCGCGGTCGCCGTGCGCGGCCTGGTTGAGGTTCATGAAGTCCATGTCGATGGAGGCCCACGGCAGGTCGACGTTCGCCTGCGTGTGCAGGTGCAGCAGCGGCTTGTCGAGGGCGTCCAGCCCGGCGATCCACATCTTCGCCGGGGAGAAGGTGTGCATCCAGGCGATCAGGCCGACGCACGCGTCGTCGGCGTTGGCCTCCAGGCACACCTTGCGGATCGCGGCGGCGTCGGTCAGCACCGGCAGCCAGCGCAGCCGCACCGGCAGGCCGCCGGCGAGGCGGTCGGCGATGGAGCGGGACTGGTCGGCGACCTGCTTCAAAGTGTCGGGCCCGTACAGTCCCTGGCTTCCCGTGACGAACCAGATCTCGCACTGATCCCGCGTCATCGTGTTCTCCTGCGGTGTGGTGTCGGTCATTGGCCGTAGGCGTTCTGGTAGCGGTCGTACAGGTGGTCGACGTCGCCGGCCGCCAGTGGCAGCGGCTCGCCGAGCTGGCGGGACAGATGGACGGTGCGGGCGACGTCCTCGCACATCACCGCGGCCTTGACCGCGGCGCGCGGGGAACCGCCGATGGTGAACACGCCGTGGTTGCGCATCAGGATGGCCGGGCTGCGGTGGCCCTCGAGAGTCTCGACGATGCCCTTGCCGATGTCCTCGCCGCCGATCATGGCGAACGGACCGACCGGGATCTCGCCGCCGAACTCGTCCGCCATGGCGGTGAGCACGCACGGGATCGCCTCGTTCCGGGCCGCCCACGCGGTGGCGTAGGTGGAATGGGTGTGGACCACTCCCCCGATGTCCGGCCGGTGCCGGTAGACGTAGGCGTGGGCGAACACGTCGCTGGACGGTTTGAGCGCAGAGTCCTCGACCGGACGTCCGTCCATGTCGCACAGCACCATGGACTCGGGGGTCAGCCGCTCGTAGGGGACGCCGCTCGGCTTGATCAGGAAGCGGTCATCTGCCACCCGTGCCGAGACGTTGCCGGCGGTCCAGGCCACCAGGGCGGTCTCGACGAGTGTCTGGTGCAGGGCGGTCAGCTCCGCGCGGAGCTCGGCCTCGTTCATAGCGTTGTTCCTCATGGTCAGGGGTGGCCGTGGCGGGCGACGTGGCCCAGCCAGAACAGGCTCGGCTTGGGTGTGCGTGCGAAGGTCTCGCGGTCGACGGCGATCAGGCCGAAGGTCGGCTTCCAGTGGCCCCATTCGAAGTTGTCCAGGGCCGACCAGTGCAGGTAGCCGCGGACGTCGACGCCGTCGTCCATGGCGGCGAACAGGCCGCGCAGGGCCTTGGAGGTGTAGTCGACGCGGCGGGAGTCGTCGGCGATCGCGATGCCGTTCTCCGTGACCAGCACGGGCACGCCGGTCACCTTCGCGGCGTGCCGGACGGCGATGCCGAGGGCGTCGGGCCGGTAGGCGTTGCCGGTCAGGGTGTTGGTCGGCGACGGCGGATGCGGGACGACGCCGTTCGCGTCGACCTGTTGGCTGGAGTAGGCCTGGACGCCGATGAAGTCATCGCCGCGGGCCGCCTCCAGATAGAGGTCCTCGCGGACGTGGCGGACCTCGAGGAGCCTGTCCTCGTTGCCGGGGGTGGCGGTGAGCGCCTGGCAGGCCACCGTCCACCCGACCGCCGCGGAGGTCTCCTTCTTCAAGATCTCGCGGGCCGCGTGATGGACGCCGATGAGGAGACGGCCGATCTCGGGGTCGGGATCGGGCAGAACGGGGAAGCCGTCCTGCCCCTCGACGGTCGGTGTGACCGCGGTGGGCTCGCCCCGCCGGGCGGCTCGGCTCAGGCCCACCATCAGGGCGAGCATGTTGGGTTCGTTCAGAGTGCAGATCCAGTCGACCCCGTCGAGGATCGTGGCGGCCTTGCGGACGTAGGCCTCGAAACGCGCGACGGCCGTGACGCCCGTCCAGCCGCCCTCTTCGACGAACCAGCGGGGGTTGGTGAAGTGGTGCAGGGTGACGATCGGAGTGAGGCCGAAGTCGATCGCGGTGTCGATCATGCGCCGGTAGTGGGCGAGTTCGGCATTGGAGAAGCGTCCGGGGCTGGGTTCGATCCGGGCCCATTCGAGGCCGAAGCGGTAGGCGTTGAGTCCCGCCTTGGCGAGCAGCCGCATGTCCTCGGCGTACCGGTGATAGCTGTCGCAAGCGTCGCCGCTGAGCTCTCCGCCGGGGATCCGGAGTTCCCGCGCCCACCAGTCGCTGTTGACGTTGTTCCCCTCGACCTGGTGGGGGGCGGTGGCCGCCCCCCACAGGAACCCCGGTTCCGTCTTGGTCATGGCCATGGGCTGAATCCTTCGTGGGCGATGGTCCAGGTCCCGTCTTCGGGGAAGCCCGGGCATGCGTTGGAGCCGTCCCAGCCGCCGATCATGAGGGAGACGGCGGCGAGGAGCGCTCCGTTGGACGGGAGGTAGATCGGCAGGAAACTGCCGATCTGGGGGCTATGACCGGTAGCCAGGAACTGATTTTTCGGGGTCTCCATGAGCAGGGCATCGACCGCCGCGTCCGGACGCCCCAGGCGGGCGGCGGTCATGGCCATTACCGGGAAATCCCAGCCCCACGCGGTGTTCCAATCCCAGGAACCCTGGACGTCTTTGAAGGTGCTCGCCATGACCCGGGGGTCGATGAGCGGAGTGGCAGGCACCACTCCCAAGGCGCACAACAGGGAAGGATGATCGTCGCGCCGCAGGTAAGGTTCCGTGGCGATTGCGGAATAGACGCCATCAACCCGGTGCGGCAGGGCCAGGCCGTCCTGAACCCGTCGCAGGCCTTGATCGCGTTCGAGTCCGAGACGCTCTCGCCAGAGCTGCGCGACCTCCAGGCCCCACCACCAGTAGGCAAGCTCGAAGGTGGGGTCCTCCGTGCTGCCGGCGGTGTAGAACTCCTGCGCGGGCATGAGCGGAGCGGCCAAGTGGAAGCGGCCGTCGCGTTCCTCGGCGAAGGAGGCCATGAACCGTGCGGTCTGCGCGACGAGGTCAGCGAACCGCAGGAGGAGCTTCTCCCCGGCCGCGGCGTCGGCTCGCCGGTAGAGCAGCTCGAGGAGATAGAGCGGGTGGGGTTGCTGCCAGATGAGGAACGCGCCGATCTCGCTCGGGCTCTCCCTCCCGTCGGGGCCGACCTGCTTGGGCCAGCGGACGCCCTCATACCGTTGCCGACGTGCGGTGGCGCGCGCTTCCCCCATGATCGACAGGTACCAGTCCATCGACCGTTCGAGCAGCTCCGGACGCCCCCACGCGGCGAAGTGGGCCGCGTGCCACCAGTGCATCTCCAGATGGGACTTCCCATGCCAGGAATTGGTGACCAGGCCGGTCTCCTGCGGCGGCATGGTCCCCGAGCAGTTCACCGCCGTCAGGTACTGCGACAGGACGATGCGGCGCTCCAGTTCAGCGGCACGGGGATCGGTGCTGCCGGTGAAATCGACGGCCGCGCCGGAGCGCCAGAACGCCTCCCAGAAGCTCGCCGACGCAGCGCGTATCGTCTCGAACTCGGCTCGTGTCGGGAGGGCCGGGACATCCGGCCCGAACGCGATGACGACGTCGATCGAGCTCCCGTCTGACGACAAGGTGTAGGTGTGCTGGTCCTCGGCTTCCAAAGTGCCCGTCGACCAGGTCAGGTCCGCTGTGTAGGTGGTTTCGTCGAGGGTCCGGTGGAACCGGCAGGCGTTTCCGGCCGGGCCTTCCAGGGCGGTCCGGTGCCGGTCGGACGCCGTCCAGTCAGCGGTCTGATAAAACCCGTCGGAGGGGTAGGGGAATCGCAGACAGACGCTCGCGAGTCCGGCGGCCAGCAGTTCCGACTCGATTCTGAAGGCCACGCGTGACTGGTCCGGATCCGCGACGGTACTGATCCTCACCTCGTGGCCCGCGTAGGTGAACGCGCTGCTCAGCTCACCGGTCCACAGGTCAAGTCGCTGGCGGACGCCGCTCAGCGCCGCCGGGTCGGTTTCGGGGGCGGCACCAGGAGACGTCCGTAGAACGAGACCGATTCTGCCGAGGTCGAGGCGGTGGGGATTGACATGAAGCCAGGTCCCTGCCCGGAACTCCTCCGTGATCTCCCCACCGAAGACCGCCATCATGTCGAATTTGTCGGGGTAGGCGACGGGTCCGCGTGCGGACTGATGCACGGTCATCGCGTCGGCGAGACCCCACGCTTCGGAAGCGGGCATCGAGTGCCAACCCCAGGTCGTCAAGGTCGCGGTGTCCACGGCCAGTCGTCCGGAACGGTGGGCGCTGACCTGGTCGTGAAACCCGGGGAAGGTCTGCATGCCGGTGATGTCCGCGGTATAGGCGAAGTCGCCGTTGCCGACCGTCAGCGGAAGGGCCGGATCGGGTTCGGCCAGCTCGATGGTGTGCCGCCGGACGACGGCCTCTCTGTCGATCATCGGACGTCCGCCTCTTCGACGGTGATGACGGCGTCGGCGGGCTCGCAGCCCGGTGCGGTGGCGACCAGCCGGATCTTTCCCGGCCCCGTCGGGCGGACGACCGCCAGCACTCGCCCCTCATAGGTGCGGCGCTCGTCGGCGTCGAACCGCTCCTCGGTGGCCGGCGCGGCGCTCCCGAACCCCACGAGGAGGCCATCTCCCTGAATCTCCAAGCTGACGCTGCGGTCGGCCCCGGTATGGAGCGTTCCCGCCCGGTCGCGGAGGCTCACAGCCACGAAACCGAGACCGTCCATGCCGATCGTCGCCCGTTCGGCGTCCATCTGGAGTCGGAGGTCGTCATGGGCAGAGAGGAGAAAGTGCCGGCCGGTCTCGATCCCACTGGAGTAGGAGACCGCAACCAGCTCGCCCGGCCGGTAGACGGTCTCGAACTCGGTCCGGAAACGTTCGGCGGGGCCCGCCAGCCGCCGGCCGAGCGAGTCTCCGTCGATCAGGAGCTCCACTTCGTCGGCGGAGCTGTAGACCTCGACGGTGACGGGGGCGTTCTCGAAGCCCGGCCAGGTCCAGGTGGCGAGCGTGTCGGTCCACGCCCAGGGGCTTCCCGCCCAGGTCTTGCCGTGGTGCTCAGGGCGGCGGACGGCGATGTAGGGCTCCGTCCGCAGGCCGAACACGATCTCGCGGTAGTAGGAGACGGGGCGGCGGTGGCCGGTGATGTCGAGGTCACCGGTGTGCGCCAGCAGATAGGGGTAGGGGGCGGTGTGGACGGGGCGCGGGGTCTGCTCGGTGAGGTACTGCGGACGGCCGATCCCGACCTCGCCGAGATAGTCCCAGCCGGTCCAGGTGAAGTCGCCGATCACGTGGTCGTGGTCCTGGACGAGCCGCCAGTTGCCGTCGATCCGGGTGGGGAAGGTCTCGGTGCCGACGATGATCCGGTTGGGGAACAGGTCACGGTCCATGGCGTAGCGGACTTCGGCGTAGTTCATTCCGGCGACGTCCAGGAGGGCGAAGGACTCGGCGGTCTTGCCCGTCACGAACTCCGAGGCGTTCACGCGGTCCATGGCCGTGCCGGCGTCGGCCATCGCCTGGTTGATGCCCTGGGTCTCCTCGGCGCTGCCTTCGGCGGGCCGCATCATCGCGCGCAGGTCGTCCAGGACGGCGAGCATGCCGTTGATGCCGTTGGTGACGTACCGGGTGTCGTCGAGGGCGCGGACCTTCTCGGCGAGGCGGCGGCCCCAGGCGGCGCCCGCCGGCGTCCCCACTTCGGGGATCTCGTTGCCGATCGAGTAAATGATCACGCTGGGGTGGTTGAAGTCGTTGGCGACCATCGCCTCGATGTCGCGCTCCCACCATTCGGGGAAGGCGAGGCTGTAGTCGAAGTCGCTCTTGGCCGACGTCCACATGTCGAACGCCTCGTCGATCACCAGGACGCCGTGCCGGTCACAGGCGTCGAGCATGGCCCGGCTCATCGGCTGGTGGGACATGCGGATCGCGTTGAACCCGGCCTCCTTGAGCAGCCGCACCCGGCGCTCCTCGGCGTCGGGGTGGGTCGCCGCTCCGAGGATGCCGTTGTCGTGGTGGACGCAGGCGCCGCGGAGCTTCACGGTCTCGCCGTTGATCCGCAGCCCCCGGACGGGGTCGAGGGACAGTGACCGGACGCCGAAGACGGTGGTGACCGCGGCCTGCTCGTCGAGCTCGACGTCGGCGGTGTAGAGGGCCGGGCTGTCGGCGCTCCACAGGGACGGCTCAGAGATGTAGAGGCGCTGACGGCAGACGGCGGCCTCACCGGGCAGCACGGTGATCGTCGAATGGTCGGAGGCGACGACGGTTCCGGTGGCGTCGCGGAGCTGGGTGCGGACCGGGACGGTCCGGATCTCGATCGTGTCGTTCGCGATCGTCGTGGCCACCTCGACGGAGGCCAGATCGGTGTCGATGTCGGGTGTGGTGACGCGGACGCCGCCGGGGACGATCCGGACGAGCTCTCCGATCAGCATCCAGGTGTCGCGGTAGATTCCGGCGCCGGTGTACCAGCGGGAGTCCTGGTGGGCGCGGGCTTCGACGCGGATCTCGTTGTCCTGGCCGAAGCGCAGGAACCGGTCGGCGTCGATCAGGAAGGGCGAGTATCCGTAGGGTCGCTGCCCGGCGTAGTCGCCGTTGATGTAGACGACGGCGTCGCGGTAGACGCCCTCGAACTCGAAGGCGATCCGCTTCCCGCGGTGTTCCTCGGGGACGAAGAAGGTCTTGCGGTAGTCGAAGACGCCCCCGGGGAAGTAGGCGCCGGCGCCGCCCGCCATGGTCGTCTCGCCCTGGGGGGCGGCCCTGTCCTGTCCGATCATCGCGTCGTGCGGCAGGGTGACGTCCGCGTAGGGGACGGGTGTGCCGCCGAGTTCGGCGAACGGGTTCACCTTGGGCCGGGTCCGCCAGCCGTCGTTGAAGGAAACGCGGATCATCAGGACTCCTGGTGGGGGTGCGTGGGAAGCGTGAGGGTCGTCGTCCACCGGATGTCGTCGCTGCCGAACCCGGCCAGCACGGTGACGTCTCCCGCCTCCAGGCCGCGGCGGCCGTCGGGAAGCGTGTAGTGGAGGCGCTCCAGCGGCGCTTCCAAGGTGAGGGTGCGGGACTCGCCCGCGGTGAGCGGCACGCGCTCGAACTGGAGGAGCTGCCGGACCGGCCGGACGACGGTGGCGTGCTCGACGCGTGCGTAGACCTGGACGACGGTCTCGCCGTCCGCGGGGCCGGTGTTCCTCACCCTGATCCGGGTGAGTACCTTTCCGTCGTCGTACGCGGCGTCGCCGTCGAGGGCGAAGGAGGTGTAGGAAAGGCCGTGGCCGAAGGCGTACAGGGGCCCTTGGGTCGGAAGGTCGCCGTAGCCGTGCCGGGTTCCGGTCGGGTGGGCGTAGCCGCTGCCGTGGTGGTGGCCGTGGTAGATCGGGATCTGGCCGGCGCTGCGGGGGAAGGTGCTGGGGAGCTTGCCGCTCGGGTTGACCGCGCCGAACAGCGCGGCGGCGATGGCCGGTCCGGCCTCCTCGCCCAGGAGCGGGGCGAGCAGCAGGGCGTTGGAGGCCTCCGCGGCCGGGCCGAGCAGGAGCGGGCGTCCCGAGACGACGACGGTGACCAGGGGTTTGCCCTCGGCGGCGATCAGCGTGAGGAGTTCTTCCTGGTCGCCGGGGAGCGCCGGTGAGGCCGTCGACTGGCCCTCTCCGGCGGTGTTGTTCCCGACCCAGCCGGTGCGTTCTCCGACCGCCGCGATGACGAGGTCAGCGTCGGAGACCGCGTCCCGGACGGCGGCGGCGTCGAGCGGCCTTTCGGCCTCAAATCCGCCCAGCGGGACAAACTCGATCTTCGGGTCGTGCGCTCGGAGCGCCTCTACGATCGTGGCCGCCTCAGGGTGGATCTTGTGCGCTTCGGCCTCGAAGACCGGGTCGAAGCCGGGGAGCCGGGTCTGGAAGAGGTCGGTGAACACGAACTTGGCCGGGTCGACGCCGGGCACCTGGCCGGACATCACCGCGCGCATTCCGAGCGGCATCTCGCTCTGCGAGACCGAGGTGTAGGCGCCGAAATGGATGCGCAGCTCGTCGGCGGCGGGGCCGGTCACCACGACTCTGAGGCCGGTGGAGGCCAGGGGCAAGGTCCCGTCGTTGTCCAGCAGGACGAGGGAGCGGGCCGCGATCGCCTTTCTGATCTCCGCTGCCTGACCGGCGTCGACCGGAACGGGCTCCGTCGCCCTCGGACGGGTGAAGGCGGGGATGAGGCCGGCGCGGGCCTTGGCCGTGAGCACCCGAGCCACGGCCAGGTCGACGACTTTCTCCTCCAGCCGTCCGCTCTCCACTTCGGTGGTGATGGCCGTGAAGTTCACCGCGCTCGGCAGTTCGACGTCCAACCCGGCGGTCAGCGCCTGCACGGCCGCAGCCCCCTCGTCCGCGGCCGTGCGGTAGGCGGTGCGCAGCAGGTTGACCGCGTCGTAGTCGCTGACGACGAGCCCGTCGAACCCCAGCTGTCCGCGGAGAAGGTCGGTGAGCAGCCAGCGGCTGGCCGCGGAGGGGATCCCGTCGATCTCGTTGTAGGAGTTCATAACGGCGACCAGGCCGGCCTCGGCGATGGCGCGCCGGAACGGTTCGGCGTACTCGTCCACCAGGGCGCGGAGGCCGAGCTGGGTGATCGCGGTGTTGAGACCGCCTTCGGAGGCGCCGTAGCCCAGGAAGTGCTTGCCCGCGGCCAGCACCCCCTTCTCCAGGTCGTCGCCTTGGACGCCGCGCACGTAGGCGACCGACATGCGGGCCGCCAGCTCGGGATCCTCTCCGTAGGTCTCGTGGACCCGGCCCCAGCGGGGATCGCGGCTGATGTCCATGACCGGGGCGAACAGCAGCTGGACACCGGCGTCGCGGGCATGCGCCGAGGTGATCGACGCCGATCGTTCGACGAGGCCGGGATCCCAGGTGGCGGCCTGGGCCCAGGCGGTCGGGAACTGGGCGGCATAGGCGTGGAGGAACCCGTTGATGCCCTCGTTGTGGACGAGCGCGCCGATCCCGAACGGCGACACCTCGCGCACGGCTTCCTGGATCGAGGCGAGCGCCTCGCGGAGGCTGGTCGCGTCCCAGCCGAGGAACCAGGCCAGCGACAGGTGGCCCACGCCGTGCGGGCGCAGGGCCGCGATCCGGCTCGGGTCGGGCAGGGGGCCGGGCGTCGAACCGTCTCGGATGATCAGTTCGGCGGCGCTGAAACCGGTCAGCTGCGCCGCCTTCTGCTCCAGCGTGAGACGGGAGACGAGATCTGTGATCTCCTCGGGGCCCCGTGATGGGGTCGGCATAGTTCGTTCCTTCAAGGTGAAAGGTGAGGTGAGGAGGCCTTAGGACCGGGTGAGGAAGGCGTCGAGCTCGGGCGAGGCCAGCCGGCCGCCGCTCATCGCGATGAGCCGGTTGAGGGGTATCTCCTCGACCATCCGCAGCACGACGGGGTCGGAGAGCGCTGAGACACGGCCCGCGCCGATGCGCTGGAGCAGCGGCCCGCCCTCGGGATGGGCCAGCCACGTGCTGACCGAGGAGTCGAGCGTCAGCTTCGCCGCCACCGGCGGCGCCTGTACGCTCACGACCTCCGTGAGTCGCAGGTCGCGGCTGGAGGCGCCGACCGCGATCTCGAAGTCCCCGGGTTCCACCACCCATGTGCCCGCCGCGATGGAGTAGTAGGACAGGTCGCGGGCGTCCAGGGCGACCTCGACGACCGTGGATTCCCCGGCGGCCAGATCTACTTTGGCGAAGGCCTTGAGCTCGCGGACCGGACGGTCCACGGTGCACGCGATATCGCCCACGTAGATCTGGACGACCTCCTTCCCGGCCACGGTCCCGGTGTTGGTCACCTCCACGCTCACCCGGACGACCGTGTCCTGTCCTTCGCCTTCGGCGACGACCGCCAGGCCGGAGTAGGCGAACGTCGTGTAGGACAGGCCGTGGCCGAACGGGTAGGCGACGTCGATCCGCTTGGTGTCGTAGTAGCGGTAGCCGACGTACAGCCGCTCGCCGTAGCGGACTGTCCCGTCCGAGCCGGGGAAGTTCAGATGGGCTGGGTTGTGCTCCAATCGCAGCGGGATCGTCTCGGCGAGTCTGCCGCTCGGATTGACCACGCCGAGCAGGAGGTCGGCGATGGCGCCTCCGCCGGCCTGGCCGTTGAGCCACCCTTCAAGGATCGCCTTGGCCAGGTGGTCCCATCCCGTCGTCTGGACGATTCCGCCGTTGGCCAGCACCACGACGATCTCGGAAGTGACCTCGGAGACCGCCTCGAGCAGCTTGATCTGAGCTTCGGGCAGGTCGATGCGGTCGCGGTCGAAGCCTTCGGACTCGACGTCCTCGGGCAGGCCGAGGAACACGACGGCGACGTCGGCCGCACCGGCGACGGCGACGGCCTCAGCGATCAGCGTCTCGCCCTCGTCGCCGGTCAGGGTGAATCCGGCGGCGAACCGGATCCGGTCTCCCGCGGCCTCGGTCAGCGCGTCGAGCGCGGAGTCCACCCGGATCGCGTTGACCCGCGAACTCCCGGCGCCTTGGTAGCGCGGGGTGCGGGCGAATTCCCCGAGGACCGCGATGGTCCCGGCGCCGGTGTTGAGCGGCAGGATCGCGTCGTCGTTCTTGAGCAGGACCGCCGATTCGGCCGCCGCCCGCCGGGCGAGCACGTGGTGCTGGTCGACGTCGGCGACGGGATTCGGCTCCCCACGGCCCGCGGTTCGCTCGATCAGGTGGAGCAGCCGTCCGGCGGCCAGGTCGAGTGCGCTTTCCGCCAGCCTTCCGTCCCGGACGGCCGCGACGAGCGCCGCCGCGCTGAGACCGCCGGTGGCGGGCATCTCCAGATCCAGCCCGGCCGCAACGGCTGCGACGGGGTCGAGGACGGCACCCCAGTCCGATACGACCAGCCCGTCGAAGCCCCATTCCTTGCGCAGGATTTCGGTGAGGAGCCAGGGGTTCTGCGCGGCGTGGACTCCGTTGACCTTGTTGTAGGCAGCCATGATCGTGGCCGGGTAAGCGGTTTTCACCACGCGTTCGAACCCCGCCAGATAGATCTCGCGCAGCGTCCGTTCGTCGACCTCGGCGCTGACCGTCATCCGATCGGTCTCCTGGTTGTTGGCTGCGAAGTGCTTCACCGACGCGCCGACGCCCGTCGACTGGACGCCTGCCACCAGGGCCGCGCCGAGGACTCCGCTGACGACCGGGTCCTCCGACAGGTATTCGAAGTTCCGTCCGCACAGCGGCGACCGCTTGATGTTCACGCCGGGCCCGAGCAGGACCGACACTCCGGCCGTCCGGCTCTCCCGGCCGAGGGCCTCACCGACGGCGGTGAGGAGGTCGGGATCCCAGGAGGAGCCGAGGGCCGCCGCGGTGGGGAAGCAGGTGGCGGGCAGGCTGTCGGTGAAGCTGAATCCGCTGGCTTGCGGGTTGTGCAGGCGAAGGCCGTGGGGGCCGTCGGTGAGCACGATCGACGGGATGCCGGCGTGGTCGATCGCGGCGGTGTCCCATCCGCTCCGCCCGGACAGCAGTGCCGCCTTCTCCTCGAGTGTGAGGCCGTCGAGGCGGGGGTCGTGGTGGTCGTTCATTCGTTTCAGGCCCCGTTCGTGCTAGTGCGCGTTGCTGGCGAGCTTGCGGCGTTCGGTCCGCCGCCGTTCCTGTTCGACCGGGTCAGCGACCGGCGAGGCGAGCACCAGCTTCTGCGTATAGGGGTGCTCGGGTGCGGTCGTGACGGGACCTGCGGGGCCGGTCTCCACGAGGTCGCCCCGGTACAGGACCGCGACGCGGTGGCTGATGTGCCGGACCACGGCGAGGTCGTGGGAGATGAACAGGTACGCCACCCCGGTCCGCCGCTGGATGTCGATGAGCAGGTCGAGGACCCGCGTCTGGGTGGACAGGTCGAGAGCGGAGACCGGTTCGTCGCAGACGATGAGTCTCGGTTCGGGCGCCAGCGCCCGGGCGATGGCGACGCGTTGCCGCTGGCCGCCGCTGAACTCCCGGGGCAGCCGCTGCGCGGCGTCCTCAGGCAGGCCGACCCGCTCCAACAGGTCGGCGACCCGGGTGCGGGCGGCCGCGGCAGGGGTGCCCTGGGCGATGAGTGGCTCGGTGAGGATGTCGCCGATCGTCAGGGACGGGTTGAGGGAGGTGTAGGGGTCCTGGAAGATGACCTGGATGTCGCGGGCGAGTCGCCGGCGCTCCTTGGCCCCGACGTGGGTGATGTCCCGGCCGTCGAACCGGATGCTCCCCGAACTGGGCTCGGCCAGCCCGAGCAGGGCTCGTCCGATGGTGGTCTTGCCCGACCCCGACTCCCCGACCACCCCGAGCGTCTCGCCTTCGGCGACGGTCAAGGACACCCCGTGGAGGATCTCGGCCGGGCGGGCCCGGAAGCCTTTGCCGGGATAGGACAGGCGCAGGTCGTTCACTTCGAGCAGGGATGTCATCGCTGCTCCTCCTCTGCGTGGGCGGGCACGCTGGCGGGCGGCGGATCGGTGCGGACCGTGTTCTCGTCCAGGACGCAGTCCAGGAGCATCCGGGTGTAGGGGTGGGCCGGCTCGCGAAAGACCTCCAGTGCCGTGCCGGTCTCGACGATCTGGCCCTCGCGCATGACGGAGATTCGGTCGCAGATGTCGGCGACGACGCCGAAGTTGTGGGTGACCAGGAGCAGGGCCATGCCGAGCTCCTTCTGCAGGTCGCGCAGCAGGTCGAGGATCTCGGCCTGGACGGTGACATCGAGCGCGGTGGTCGGCTCGTCGGCGATCAGCAGGACCGGTCGGCTCGCGACCGCTCCGGCGATCAGGACGCGCTGCGCCATGCCGCCGGAGATCTGATGGGGATAGCAGCGGAAGGTCCGCTCCGGCTCGGCGATGCCGACGCGTTCCAGCAGCGCGAGCGCCTGGGCCCTGGCCTCCTTGCGGGACAGGCCCTTGGCCGCACGCAGCCCCTCGACGAGCTGGTCCCCGACGGTGAACGACGGGTCCAGGTTCGACATCGGCTCCTGCGGCACGTAGGCGATCGACCTACCGCGCAGCGCCCGCATGTCCTTTTCCTTTAGGCCCAGGATCTCGCGGCCGTCGAGCCGGATCGAGCCTCTGGTGACGACGGCCTCGGCGGGGAGAACCCTCAGGATCGCGAAGGCCGTCTGGGTCTTGCCCGATCCGGACTCGCCGACCAGGCCGAGGGTCTCGCCCGCATCCAGGCTCAGCGACACTCCGCTGACGACCTCGCGCAGCTCGCCCGACGGCGTCGGGTAAGCGATCGCCAAGTCCTCGACGACGAGGAGCCCGGCAGGCGCGTCACCGGTGGTGCGGGGCTCGGGACGGACCGGCTTGATCTTCACCGGCTTGCGGGTGGCGCCCTCGAGAGCGTCCCGCAGGGCGTTTCCGAACAGGACCAGGGAGGCCGTCATCATCCCGAGCATGAGGGACGGCCAGACGAACTGCAGCGGCTCGGTGTACAGCTCGGCGAAACCACCGGCGATCATCGCGCCGAAGCTCGGGGTGGTGGCCGGCCCGACGCCCAGGAACGACAGCCCGGACTGGACGCCGATGGACGCACCCGCCAGGAACGCGGTGGCGATGATCACCGGGCCGCGGACCGCGAACAGCACGTGGCGCCGCAGGATGCGTGGGTCGGACAGACCCGAGACGCGGGCCGCGTCCACGAAGAGTTCGTTCTTCACCCCGACGACCAGATTGCGGGTCAGCCGGTAGACGCCCGGTGACAGCAGCACCCCGAAGATCACCATGGTGACCTTGAAGTCGCCCTTGGTCAGCGGCAGCAGCACGATGAGCAGCAGCAGCCCGGGGAAGGTCATGATCAGGCTGAAGAGCCATTCGGCTCCGCCGCGGATGCGGTCGTAGTAGCCGCCGACCAGGCCTGCGCTCACCCCGACGAGCAGGGCGATCGAGGTGCCGATGAGCGCGGACACGACACTGGTGTTGATCGAGGCCAGCAGCCTGGCCAGGATGTCCTGCCCGCTGCGGTCGCCGCCGAGCAGATATCCCGGGGTGCCGGGGTCGGCGTTGATGGAGTCGAGGGACGCCTCGTTCGGGCCGTGCGAGGTGAGCAGCGGGCCGATCAGACCGAGGACGACGATGATCAGCAGGACGCTCGCGGCGGCGACGGCCTGCGGATCGCGCAGCAGCCGTCCGGCGAGGGAGCGGCGGCGCCGCGGGGCGGGGGCTTGGGCGGTCAAAAGATCCTCGCCTTCGGGTTGAGCCAGCCGTTCACCAGGTCGACGGTGAGGTTGACGACCACGACGAGGAGAACGGCGAAGACGGTGATGCCCATGATGATCGGGATGTCTCCCTGCAGGGAGGCGTCGAAGGCGTAGCTGCCGAAGCCCGGGATCGCGAACACCTTCTCGATGATCAGCGCGCCGCCGAGCATCGCGACGAATTCGAACGACAGCACGGTGAGCGCGGGCCCTGCGGCGTTGCGCAAGGCGTGGCGCAGCACGACCGAGCGGGTCGGGACGCCGCGGGTGCGCAGCATGCGTACGTAGTCCTTGCGCAGTTCGTCGATCATGGTGCCGCGGACCTGGGCGGTCAGCCCGGCGACGCTCGCGATCAGCAGCGCGATCACTGGGATGAAGATCGACTGCGCCCACTTGGCGGGGTCGTCCGCCAGGGAGGTGAAGCCCGTCGCCGGCACCAAGCGGGACTTCACGGCCAGCAGGTAGACCAGCACGATGGCGATGAGCAGGTTCGGAATGAGGTGCCCGGTGAGGGACAGCGCCTGGACGGCGCGGTCGACCAGGCCGCCCTTGGAGGCGGCCAGCACGCCCAGCGCGACGCTCACCACGACCGTGAGCATCAGGGTGACGAGCACGATCGACAGGGTGACGCCGAGGTGCTGTTCGACGGCGTCGCGCACGGGGATTCCGGTGAAATAGGACCTGCCCAGGTCGCCCCGGACGGCGTGGGACAGCCAGTCGACGTACTGGGTCGCCAGCGGGCGGTCGAGTCCCATCTGGGCCTTCATCTGCGCGACCGTCTCCGGGGTCGCGGCGGACCCCAGCCGGTTGCCGACGATGCCGTTGAAGGAAGGGGCGAGCAGCAGGAAGGTGATCAATGTGACCATGACCGCGAGTACCAGCCCGGAGACCAGGCGGCGCGCCACGTAGAAGAGCATGCTTCGTTCCTTTGGATCTCAGATCCGGGCGGCCCCCCGAGGCCGCCCGGATCGCGGTCAGCCGGCGTTGCCGAAGGTGCGGACGTCCAGGGCGACCGACGTGCCGTCACCGAGGTAGCTGATGCCCTTGGCCGTCACCCACGTGGTGCCGATGTCGAGGATCGGCGCGAACCAGGCGTTCTTCACCACGAACTGGTTGACCTTCTTGTAAGCGGCGGCCGCCGTCGCATCGTCGGTAGCCGCGTTGGCCTCGTCGAGCAGTTTGGTGAGCTCGGGGTCGGCGGACTTGAACGGGTTGGTCGGGGTGCCGGGGCTGAAGTACAGCGTCGACAGGACCGCCTCGTGGTCGAGGCCGTAGAAGGCGAAGAACATCGGGAACTTGCCCGACGACAGCGCGGAGGAGTAGTTCTGCAGCGGGACCGGCTCCCAGGTCACCTTGATGCCGATCGCCCCCAGCGCTCCGGTGACGACGGGCTCGAAGGGCTTGGTGGTCACGAAGCTCGGCATCGTGACCGAGAATCCGTCGGCGTACCCGGCCTCGGCCATCAGCTTCTTCGCCGCGGCGACGTCGAAGGGGTAGTCCTTGTCGAGGGAAGCGTCGAATGCCTGGCTCTTGGGGTTGAACACCTGGGTCGTGGCCATGCCGGAACCGCGCAGGAACATCTGCACCAGCTTGGTCCGGTCGAAGACCTGGTTGATGGCCTGCCTGACCTTCAGGTCGCCGAGCGGCTTGAGCTTGGTGCCCTTGCGGTCGGCGAGGAACATGATCCCGGCGGTCGAGGCGGCGATCGGCTTGACCTGGAGGCCCTGTGCCTTCAGCGGGTCGACTTGAGTCGGGTCGACGCTGGCCGCGTTGAGCTGCCCGGAGCGCAGCGCGTTGACGACCGCCGCCCGGTCCGGCATGACGACGATCCGGACCGTCTTGAAGGGGTAGGCCTTGACGTTCCAGTAGTCGTCGCGCCGCACCAGGGTGTAGGCCGACCCGGGGACGGTCCTGGCCTTGTCCAGCTCGTAGGGCCCCGACGTCATCGGGTCCGTCGCCGAGCCGGGGTCGGCCATGGTCGCCGGGTCGCCGATCACACCGTTGATCCCTGCGAGGTTGACCAGCAGGGAGCCGTCGGGGTGCTTGAGCTTGATGACGACGGTGGACTCGTCAGG
This sequence comes from Actinocorallia longicatena, assembly GCF_039534125.1. Taxonomy (NCBI): domain Bacteria; kingdom Bacillati; phylum Actinomycetota; class Actinomycetes; order Streptosporangiales; family Thermomonosporaceae; genus Actinocorallia; species Actinocorallia longicatena. The sequence goes on from NZ_BAAAUV010000010.1 coordinate 239,091, forward strand.
GGCCTCGACCGAGGCGATCGACGCCTCGTTCGCCTGGTTGGGGCCGGGGGTGTCACGGATGCGGTCGAGGCTCGCCTTGACGGCCGCGGCGTTCACCGGAGCCCCGGACCGGAACTTCATGCCCTGCTGGAGCTTCAGGGTCAGGGTCTTGCGGTCAGCGGAGTAGGTGAAGCTCTCGGCGGCGTTCGGCTTGATCGCACCGGTGTTGTCGATGTACAGGAGCCGGTCGTACAGCGACCCCCACACATAGCTGCCCTGGCCTCCGTCGAGCTGGGTCAGCGCGAACGAACTCGGGGGCGCCTGGATCGCGGTCGAGAGCAGGGTGTCGGCGGTCGGGCCGCCGGTCGCGTCCGGAGTATCGGATGAGCCGCCGCAGGCCGCCGAAGCCAGCAGGGCTGCCACCGCGAACGCGGCGGCCGCGGCGCGGGGCCGCCGGAGGATGCCGGGAGTGATGGACATGGAGCTCCTTTGGGGATGAGGTCCGGATTTTCGAGGTGCCCGGACCGGGGAAGCCCGGTAAATCGCATTACTAATGCGCTTTAGGAGCGTAGGCGGCGAGACGGACGGCGGCAAGACACGAAGCTGTAACATTCACCCGAGGCGGCTGCGGTCTCGGCGGCGACGCGCTCCCCAGTGCGGGAAGCCGTACGATGGGACGACGCCGACAAGATCGGCATCCCCGCGACGAGAAGATCATGACGCGACCTGCCAAGCGCCCCACCAGCTCAGATGTAGCGCGAGCCGCCGGTGTCTCCCAGACGACGGTGAGCTTCGTGCTCAATAACCGTCCCGGTCAGTCGATCCCCGAGGAGACTCGGCAACGGGTCCTGGAAGCCGCGCGCAACCTGAACTACCGGCCGCACGCCTCCGCACGGGCCCTGGCCGCCGGACGCAGCGACATCGTCCTGCTCTCCATCCCCGACATCCCCATCGGCGCGGGCATCAGCCGCTTCATCGAAGGTCTGGCCGGCGCGCTCGCCGCCCACAAGCTGACCCTCGTCACCCATCTGGCCGGCGCGCACGGGCGCCCACTGCCCGACGTCTGCGCCGCCGTGGGCGCCTCAGCGGTCGTCGGATTCGAATCCTTCGACCCGGCGACGATCAAGGAGCTCCACCGGGCGGGAGCCGAAGTCGTCCTGCCCTCCCACGCCGAGCACTCCTACGCCATGCACCCGATCGGCCAGATCCAGGCGAAGCATCTGATCGAGCGCGGCCACCAGCGGCTGGGTTACGCGCTCACCGCCCATCCTGGTCTTGCCTCGATGGCTCGGGACCGCCTCGGCGGTGTGATCGAAGCCTGCGCCGAGGCCGGCCTTCCCGCCCCGCTCGCCCTGGCCACGAGCCTGGACGCCGACGTCGCCGCCGACGCGGTCGCCCGATGGTCCGCCGAAGGCGTGACCGCCATTTGCGCGTTCAACGACGAGACCGCCACCGCAATCCTGGCCGGCATGCGAGCCCACGGCCTCACCTCCCCGCAGGACCTCGCCGTCATCGGTGTCGATGACATCCCGACCGCCCGTCTGGCCGACCCGCCACTCACCACGATCATTTTCGACATGGACCAGGTCGTCACCCGACGCGCCGAAGCGGTCCTCGCCGGGCTCGCCAAGACCACCGACCAGTCCGACCAGGCATGGATCGATCCCCAGATCGTCGTCCGCTCCTCCACCTGAGAACCCCCGCGCCCCCTGCGGAACGAGGAAAGCTGCTGTTGACAGGCAACCCTTGCACAAGGAAACTAATGCGCATTACTCGCTTGGCTGTGCGACAGAGTAGACAACGAGAAAGGCCATGATCTGTGAGCGACACCGCGCCGCGGCGTCATGGTGTGATCGTGGTACTCACCGACCAGCAGCGCTGGGACACCCCGAGTCCGCACGGCAATCCACTCGATCTCACCTCCGGAGTTCGACCGGCTGACCCGTGAGGGCACGCACGACGCCTACCGCACACCAGGAGCAGAGCCGTGCAGAACAGCACTTCCGTCGGCCTGCCGCAGGGAAGGCTGGACGGGCGGTTCTGGAGAAGGGCGGAGCGGTGTTCGCTCGGATCCCGTTTGCCGCGCCGCCGATCGGGCCGCGAAGGTTCCGGCCGCCTCAGCCGCCACAGCCGTGGGTGCAGACCCGGGACGCCCGGTAGGAGAGCCCGCCGTTCGGCGGTGTGAGGGCTTCGGTCGGTCACGTCGGGCGGACCAGGCCGGTCTGGTAGGCGATCACGACGAGCTGGGCGCGGTCGCGGGCGTGGAGCTTGGTCATGGCCCGGTGGATGTGGGTGCGGGCGGTCAGTGGGCTGACATGCAGTTTCTCGGCGATCTCGGTGTTGGTGTCGCCTTCGGCCGCCAAGGCCATCACTTCGCGTTCGCGGGCGGTGAGGTCGGCGAGGCGATCGAGGGCGTCCGCGGGAACCTGTGCGGGGGCGGCCAGAAAACGCGTGATGAGGGTGCGGGTGGCCTGCGGGGAGAGCAGGGACTCGCCGGCGGAGACGGTGCGGATGGCGGCGAGCAGTTCGTCGGCGCTGACGTCCTTGCCGAGGAAGCCGCTGGCGCCGGCTCGCAGGGCCTGTGCGACGTATTCGTCGATCTCGAAGGTCGTGAGGATGAGAACCCGGGTCGCGGCCAGAGCGGGATCGTCGCAGATGGCGGCCGTGGCGGCGAGACCGTCGGTGCCGGGCATGCGGATGTCCATGACGACGACGTCGGGACGGTGGGTGCGGGTGAGGCTGACGGCTTCCCGGCCATCCGCCGCTTCGGCCACCACCCGCATGTCCTCACAGGAGTCGATGAGAATGCGGAAGGTCTCACGCAGCAGCGCCTGGTCGTCGGCGAGCAGGACACGGATGGTCATGCGGTCAGGTCTTCCTTCTTGGGCGGTGCGGGCAACGGAAGGTCGGCGGCGACTTCGAAGCCGCCCGCCGGGCGGGCGCCCGCGGTCAGCCGGCCGCCGACGGCGATGGCACGCTCACGCATGCCGATGACGCCGTACCCGGATTCGGCTCCGGGCCGTGACGTCCCCTGCCCGTCATCGGTGATCGTGATGCTGAGCAGGTCGTCGGAGTAGGCGAGCGTGACGTGGGCGGAGTGTGTGGCGGCGTGTTTGGTGACGTTGGTCAGCGCTTCCTGGACGATCCGGTAGCCCGTCACGTCCACGCCCGGTGCGACCGGCCGGGGCGAACCCTGCACGGCGACGGTGACGGTGAGGCCCGCAGAGGCGAACGAGGCGGCAAGGTCGGTCACCTGGTCGAGGCCGGGGGCCGGTTGCAAAGGGGCTTGCGGATCGTCTTCCTGGCGCAGGAGCCCGACGACGGCCTTCATCTCCCGGAGCGCCGCCGAGGTAGTGCCGGTGAGCTCGTTGACCATCTTCTCGGCCTGGTCGGGATGGGTGCGCAGGAGGTGGGCGACGGTTCCGGCCTGGGCGTTGGCCAGCGCCAGGTGGTGGGCGACGACGTCGTGGAGTTCACGGGCGATGCGCATGCGTTCCTCGGCGACGCGGTGCCGCGCCTCCTCCTCTCGGGTGCGTTCGGCGTATTCGGCGCGAGCCTGCACGGCTTCGGTGTAGGCCCGGCGCAGTCGTGTCACCGAGCCGAGGGCGACCGGCAGGACGAGCCAGGCGATCGGCCCGATGGTCTTCAAGACGATCGACTCTTGCTCGGGTCCGGCGATCAGCGCGGTGTCCACCACCGGCAGGACGGCCAGCAGCAGGAAGATCCGGGTGGTCCTGCGATCGGTGCGGACGGCCAGCGAGTACAGGGCGGCCATCAGCGGACCCAGGAGCAGCACCGTCAGGACGAAGCCCAGCGCCGCCTGACCCGTCGCGCAGCTGATCGTCACCATGGTGACCGCGCGAGGCAGGGTACGGCGCCACAACAGCGCCGCGCAGGCCACAGCCGCCAGTGTGATCCCGGGCCACCACGGACCCGGCGTGGTCACGCCGGCGGTCTTGAGCGCGATGCCGGGAACGGCCGCAGCGAACAGCAGCAGCGCCAGGGCCGCGTCGGCCAGACGCGGATGTTCGCGAGTGCGATCCTGCCAAGTGGTGATCATCGGATTTCCTGTCGGTGGTGCGACCATCGTGGCCTACGGGCGGCCGGAAAGCCCGCAGGCCGCCTGTGTCCCTGCGGTGGCCTGCGGGCCGGTGTCAGCGGAGGGCCGCCGCCCGAGGATCGACGGTCTCGGGCGCGGCCGGAACGCGGTGGAGCGCCTGGCCTTCGACGTCCACGCTGGGAAGGACCTTGTCCAGCCATCGGGGCATCCACCAGGCCCGTTCGCCGAGCAGGGCCAGTGCGGCGGGCACGATGGTCATCCTGACGACGAACGCGTCGAACAGCACCGCGATCGCCATCCCGAACCCGATCATCTTGATCAGGGGTTCGCCGGAGCCGATGAACCCGGAGAACACCGCGATCATGATCAAGGCGGCGGCCACCACGACGCGGGCGCTGTGCCGGAAGCCGTTGATGACCGCGGTCGCGGGTTCTCCGCTGTCCACGTAGGCCTCCCTGATGCGGGCGACGAGGAACACCTCGTAGTCCATCGCGAGCCCGAACACGATGCCCACCATGAAGATCGGCATCAACGTCATGATCGGGCCGGTCGTCTCCAGACCCAGCAGGCCGGCGAACCAGCCCCACTGGAAGACCGCGACGACCGATCCCAGCGCGGCCAGCACCGACAGCAGGAAGCCCAGGGCCGCCTTGAGCGGGACGAGCACGGACCGGAAGACGATCAGGAGCAGCAGGAAGGCCAGCCCCACGACGACTCCGAGGTAGGGGATCAGCGCGCCTTGGACCTTCTGAGCGCTGTCGATGTTGACAGCCGTGGATCCGGTGACCGCGAAGGTGGCACCGTTGGTCCGCTCGATGCGATGCCGTTCGGCGCGGATGGTCCGCACCAGGTCGGCGGTCTTCTCATCGTCGGGAGCGAATGCCGGGACGGCGGAGAAGATCGCGGTGCCGCCGTCGGCGTCGAAGGCCGGCGCGGACACCGACACGATGCCGTCCGTCTTCTTGATCATTTCAGTGATCGAGGCCACTCCGACTTTCGGGCTTTCCGTCCCTCGCGCGTCGACGACGATGGTCAAAGGTCCGTTGAAGCCGGGTCCGAAGGCGTCGGCGAGGGCGTCGTAGGCGCGGCGCTCGCTGGTGGAGACGGGCTTGGACTCATCCCCCGCATACCCCAGGTGAAGGCGGGTCACCGGCAAGGCGACCACGGCGAGCGCCGCGACGGCCAGCAGCAGGACCGTCAGGGGGCGGCGCAGGACGAGGCGGGCCCAGCGGTCGCCACCTGCGCCGTCCTTCGTCTTCTTTCCGCCGCGCCGGACCGGGCGGGCCAGTACGGCCCGGGGGAAGAAGCCGAGCAGGGCGGGGACCAGGGTGAGGGCGACGAGTACGGCCACGATGACGGCTCCGGCGGCGGCCATGCCCATCTTCGTCAGGGCGGGGATCCCGACCACGAACAGCCCGGCCAGCCCGATGACCACGGTGAGTCCCGCGAAGACCACGGCGGATCCGGCGGTCCCGGCGGCCAGTCCCGCCGCCTCCTGCGGGGCATGGCCTCTGGCGCGTTCCTCCCGGTAGCGGGACACGATGAACACCGCGTAGTCGATGCCCACCGCCACGCCGAGCATCGTGGCCAAGGTGCTGGTCGAGGCTCCGATCCCCAGCACACTGCCGAGCGCGAAGATCGACGCGGTACCGACGCCCACGCTGAACAGCGCGGTGATCAGCGGCAAACCCGCTGCGGCCAGGGAGCCGAAGGTGACCAACAAGACGAGTGCCGCGATGGCGACGCCGAGGGCCTCGCCCGCACCGCCGGCCGCGGGGGTGGTGCCCAGAGCAGTACCTCCGGCCTCGACGGCGAGTCCGCTGTTCCGGCCGTCCTTCAGGGCTTGGGTCAAAGTCGCCTTGGTGGCGTCGGTCAGGTCATCGGCCTTCGCCTTGTACGTGATTGTGGCGTAGGCGGTGGAGCCGTCCCCGCTCACTCCGCCGGAGGTGAACGGGTCGGTGGCCCTGGCGGTCTGCGGGCCCCGGCCGGCCTCGGTGACCGTTGCGGTGATCGCCGAGCGGTACTTGGCGGTGGTCACTTTCTGGCCGTCCGGGGCGATGAACACGATCCGGGCGTCGGCTCCTTCGGCGCCCCCGCCGGGGAAACGCTGTTCGATCAGATCGAACGCCTTCTGCGACTCGGTTCCCGGCATGGAGAACCCGTCATCCGGGGCGGCGGGCGCCAGGACGGCGCCCGACCCGACCCCGGCCAGCACCACCACCCACAACACGACGGCGGCCCAGCGCCGCCGGAAGGCCAGCCGGCCCCATCGGTAAAGGAAAACAGCCATGGTCAGGGTCTCCACATCGTCGTTCGGATACCCCTCCAGGCTGTCCGCCCGCCCCCTGCCCCGTCGTCGTGCGCCTGCCGACACCGCACCGTCTGCGGCTAGTGAAAACGCAGTAGTCGTCAGGCGGTCGCGGCGAACTGCGCGGCGTACAGCCGGGCGTAGGGGCCTCCTGCGGCGAGTAGGTGATCATGGGTGCCCTGTTCGGCGATGGCGCCGCCTTCCATGACGACGATGGTGTCGGCGTCGCGGATGGTCGACAGGCGGTGGGCGATGACGAAGGCGGTCCGTCCGTACCGCAGCCGGGTCAGGGCCTGCTGGATGAGGGCCTCGGTGCGGGTGTCGACGGAACTGGTCGCCTCGTCCAGGATGAGGATCGCCGGATCGGCTAGGAAGGCGCGGGCGATGGTCAGCAGCTGCCTCTCCCCGGCGCTCAGGGCCGATCCCCCCTCATCGTCGACGACCGTGTCGTAGCCCTCGGGCAGCGTGCGGATGAACCGGTCGGCGTGGGCCGCTTTCGCGGCGGCCACGACCTGATCCCGCGTGGCATCGGAGGCGCCGTAGGCGATGTTGTCGGCGATGGTGCCGCTGAACAGCCAGGTGTCCTGGAGGACCATGCCGATCCGGGAACGCAGGTGGCGGCGCGGCATCGTCGCGATGTCGGCGCCGTCCAGGCTGATGCGTCCGGAGTCGATCTCATAGAAACGCATGAGGAGGTTGACCAAGGTCGTCTTCCCGGCTCCCGTGGGGCCGACGATCGCGATCGTGTGGCCCGGTTCCGCGGTCAGGGTGAGGTGCTCGATCAGCGGCCGGCCCGGCTGGTAGCCGAAGGAGACGTCCTCGAACGCGACCGCGCCGCGGACGGTCTCCGGTGGAGCCGTTCCCGTCGGGTCCGGGGTCTGCTCGGCCGCGTCGAGGAGTTCGACGACGCGGTCGGCGGAGGCCAGACCGGATTGGATCATCCCGGCCATGCTGGCGAGGAAGGAGAACGGCTGGCTGTACTGGCGGGAGTACTGGATGAAGGCCTGGACGTCGCCGACGGTCAGTGCCCCGGCGGCGACCCGCACTCCGCCGACGACCGCGATGAGGATGTAGGTGAGGTTGCTGAGGAACATCATCAGCGGCTGGATCGCGTTGGAGAACGTCTGCGCCCGGCGGGTCGCGTCGGTCAGCTCGCCGTTGCCCGCCGCGAAGGCGTCGATGGCCTGCTGCTCGCGGCCGAACGCCTTGATCAGAGCGTGGCCGGTGTACATCTCCTCGATGTGACCGTTGACCTCGCCGGTGTGCCGCCATTGGTCGGCGAAGGCAGGCTGTGCCCGTTTGATCAGCCATGCCGCTGCGCCGATCGACAGTGGAGCGGTGACGCACGCGATGAGCGCCAGCAGCCAGGAGATCCAGAACATCACGGCCAGCGTCGCCACGATGCTGAACAGCGGGATCACGAGTTGGCCGAAGGCCTGCTGGAGGGCGATGCCGAGGTTGTCGATGTCGTTGGTGACGCGGCTGAGGACCTCACCGCGCCGTTGGCCGTCGACGGCCCCGAGCGGGAGCCGGGTCAACTTGTCTTCGACGTCGGCGCGGAGAGTGCGCAGGACCCGTTGGACGGCCAGGTTGGCGGCCCTGGCCTGGACGACGGCGAAGAGCCCCGCGGCCGCATAGGCTCCGGCCGCGGCCAGCATGACCCGGCTCAGCCCGGTGTAGTCCAGATCGTGTCGCAGGGCGCCGTCGAGGACGAGGTCGGTTCCCCGTCCCAGCAGCCATGGTCCGGCGGCCGCCAGCGCGACGCTGACCAGGCCGGTGGCCAGCGATCCGGCGAACAGCCATCGCTGGTGGGTGAGCGTCGGCCAGAGCCGGCGGACGGTCGGGGAGGTCTTCATGCCGCCTCCGCGCCGGTCAGCTGGGACAGGACGATCTCGCGGTAGGTGGGGTTGGCGTCGAACAGCTCGTGGTGGGTGCCGATCCCGACGACGTGTCCGTCGTCGAGCACCACGATCCGGTCGGCGTCTCGGATGGTGTTCACCCGCTGCGCCACGATGATGACGGTCGCCTCAGCCGTCGTGGCGGCCAGCGCCTCGCGCAGGCGAGCGTCAGTGGCGTAGTCGAGGGCGGAGAAGGAGTCGTCGAACACGTAGATCCGCGGTCGTCGGGCCAGCGCGCGGGCGATGGCCAGGCGCTGGCGCTGGCCGCCGGAGACGTTGGTGCCGCCCTGGCTGATCGGGGCGTCGAGCCCGCCGGGAAGGTCCTCGACGAAGGCACGGGCCTGGGCGATGTCCAGAGCCCGCCACAAGTCATCGTCGGAGGCGTCAGGTGCGCCGAAGCGCAGGTTGGTGGCGATCGTTCCAGAGAACAGGAAGCGGCGCTGCGGCACGTAGCCGATGGTCCGGCTGAGCATCTCCCTGTCGAGGTCGCGCACGTCGACGCCGCCGACCAGCACCGCTCCTGCCGAGGTGTCCGCGAGCCGTGGGATCAGTTTCAGCAGCGTGCTCTTCCCGCTGCCCGTTCCGCCGATGATCGCGACGGTCTCGCCGGCGGTCGCGGCGAAACCGACGCCGGTCACCACCGCCGTCTCCGCTCCCGGATAGTGAAAGGCGACGTCACGCAGCTCGACCCTGCCCGGGTCGGGCATCGATCGGGCCGGCTCTCTCGGCGTCACAACGCTGCTGTGGGTGTCGAGGACCTCCGCGGCGCGGCGGGCGCAGACTTCGGCCCTGGGGAGCTGGGGCAGCAGGTAGGTCGCCATGATCGCCGCACCGAGGATCTGCAGGACGTAGCCGAGGAACGCCGACAGAGCACCGACGCCGATCGCCCCGGAGTCGACACGGCCCGCACCGATCCAGACGACGGCCACCCCGGCGACACCCGCCAGAGCGGTCACCACGGGGAAGATCAGAGCCATCAGCCGTCCGACGCGCAACGACACCTCGGTGAGCCGGTCGTTGGCCTCGGCGAACCGAGCCTGCTCGTGCGTCTCCTTGACGAACGCCCGGATGACGCGCTGACCCGTGATCTGCTCGCGCATGATCCGGTTCACCGTGTCGATCGTGGCCTGCAGCACCGCCGACAGCGGAGCCATCCTTCTCATGATCATCCGGGTCACCGTCGCCAGCACCGGCACGATCACGACGAGCAGCAGGGACAACGGGAGGTCCTGGCGGAGCGCGAACACGATGCCGCCGGCGCACATGAGCGGCGCCGTCACCAGGAAGGTGAGCGTGGTCTGCACGACCATCTGGATCTGCTGGACGTCGTTGGTCGTCCGGGTGACCAGCGACGGCGCGCCGAACCGGTCCATCTCCCGCGCCGAGAACGTCTGCACGTGGCCGAACAGCGCGGTCCGTAGATCCCCCGCCAGGCAGGACGACACCCGCGCCGCCACGATGACGGCGCCCACGGCACAGACCAGCTGGACCAGGGCGATCGCGGCCATCACCCCGCCGAGCCGCCAGATAGCGCCGACATCGCTGGGAAGAACACCCCGGTCGATGATGTCGGCGCTCAGGTCCGGCAGCAGCAGGGCCGCGGCGGTCTGGACGAGCTGCAGGCCCATCACCGCGACGACGAGCCACCGGTAAGGAATCAGATATCGCCGAAGCAATCGGATAAGCACGGCAGCGACCCTAGCCCGACACGAGCGGTTAGAACAAGAGTGATGCATCTACTTTGGTGTAATCTCGTGGCATGGACGGATTCGACCTCTTCCAGCTGGGCCGCAAGCTGATGAAGCTCGGCGAGCAGGCGATGCCGGAGGGCGGCTTCCGGCAGCTGAGCGCTCCCGCCCGCGCCGTCCTGTTCGACATCGCGGAGAATCCGGGGAGCTCCATCTCCGACGTCACCGCCCGGGTGAAGTTCCAGCAGAGCCAGGTCTCCGCCTGCGTCGCCCGGCTGCGCGAAGCCGGAATCGTCGAAGCCGTCCCCGACCCGCTCGACCGCCGTAGAACACTGGTCCGGCTCACCGACGAGGCCATGCGGCACGCGACCACCCGGCCCGCCGCCGAGATCGACACCGCGGTGGCCAAAGCGATCGACAGCACGGATCCCGCCGACATCGACCGCGTCAAGCAGGCCCTCGCCGCCCTCGAGGACCTCCTTCGCCCGTCCAGTTAGTCGGCGCCCTGCTCCTTCTGAGCGGCCAGGATCCTGCTGAGCCAGCTCTTGCGCGCCGCGACGGCCGCGACCGCCAGCGCGGAGGCGGGCGCCATCTGCTCGAAGCCGTGGTAGCCGCCAGGCCATACGTGAAGTTCGGCGTTCCCGCCGGACCCCCAGATGGCGGAGGCGAACGCGACGCTCTCGTCGCGGAAGAGGTCCGCGCTCCCGACATCGATGAACGAAGGCGGCAGCCCTGTCAGGTCCCCGGCGCGACCCGGCGCCTCGTAGATCGAGACGTCCTGCGTGCCAGCGCGCTCTCCCAGCAGGCAGCGCCAGCCGAAGACGTTGCTGGACCGGGTCCAGGGGACCCCGAAGGTGAACTGCTGTGCGGACACACCGGCCATCCGGTCGTCCAGCATCGGGCTCAAAAGGATCAGCCCGGACAGCGCCGGGCCTCCCTCATCGCGGATCCGCAGTGCGCACGCCGCCGCCAGGCCGCCACCCGCGCTCCCGCCGGCGAGGAACAGCCGCCGAGGGTCCGCTCCGAGCTCTTCCACGTGATCGGAGAACCACCGGAACCCGGCGAGGCAGTCGTCCAGCGCGGCCGGTGAGGGGTGTTCGGGGGCCAGCCGGTACTCCGGCGAGACGACGACGGCGCCACTGGCTTCAGCGAGGTCGAGCGCGTCGCCCGCCCCGAAGCGATCTCCGACGATCATGCCTCCGCCGTGGATCCAGAAGATGGCCGGCGCGCCCTCCCGCCGTTCTCGCGGCAGGAAGACCGAGAGCGTCATCTTCCCGTCCGGGGTCGCGATCTCGACGTCATCGCCCCCGAACTGCCGCCCGGCCAGCAGTGCCTCGCGATCGGACATCGTGAAGGCCCGGATGCGCGGCAGCATCTCGGCGGTGATGCCCGTCGGCTGCCCGTCAAGGTCGTTCCCGGTGATCGCCCGCCAAGGCGCCACGCTCTCGGCGTCAAAGGCAGGCCAGCCCAGCTCAGTCACGGTTCTTCGCCTGGTCGGACGGCACGTGCGTGTTCTGCCAGGAAGGTCCCGGCGCGATCACCAGATCGCCGCGCCGCACCGTGGCCACCTCCGAGCCGGTCTCCTCCACGACTCCGATGAACTCATGCCCCATCGGCCACGCCTCACCGGCGGGCATCGAGTGGTAGGGGTGCAGGTCCGACCCGCAGATACAGGCGGTGACGACCCGCACCAGCGCGTCGGTCGGCCGCTGGATCACCGGGTCCGAGACCGTGTCGATCCGCACATCTCCCGCCCCGTACATAAACGCTGCCCGCATATCGGTACCTTTCGTAACGTCACTGGTCAAAGGCCTACCCGGCGCCGGTCAAGCGGGGTCTTCCGGGAGGCTCGCCTCCAGCAAACGTCCTTTGACCCGGGCGTGGCAGTGCCTGTCGTTCCAGGTAACGCCAGTACCTGCTTCACCCGCGCGCCGTCACCTACCGTGGACTGCATGGACGACCGCACCGAGATCCAGGAGTTCCTCACCTCCCGCCGCGCCCGCATCACCCCCGAGCAGGCCGGACTGTCCGCCTACGGCGGCAATCGCCGCGTCAAAGGCCTGCGCCGCGAAGAGGTCGCCATGCTCGCCGGGGTCTCGGTCGACTACTACATCCGCCTGGAACGCGGGAAGCTGTCCAGTGCCTCCGACGGCGTCCTGGACGGCGTCGCCCGCGCCCTCCACCTCGACGACGCCGAACGCGAACACCTGTTCGAGATCGCGCGGCGGACGCCACCGACCTCGGCGCCCCGCCGCCGCACCGCCGCCCGGAAGATCCGCCCCGAACTCCAGCACATGCTCGACGCGATCACCGACGCGCCCGCCTGGATCCGCAACGACCGCCACGACCTCCTGGCCGCCGACGACGTCGCCGCCATGCTCCGCGCCGAAGCCGGCCGCCACCCCTACGACAAAGACCTCACCGACCTCATCGGCGAACTGTCCACCCGCAGCCAGACCTTCCGGCAACGGTGGGCAGACCACAACGTCCGCCACCACCGCACCGGCACCAAGAACCTCCACCACCCCGACGTCGGCGACCTCCACCTCCACTTCGAAGCCATGACCCTCACCTCCGACCCCGGCCTCACCCTCCTCATCCACACCGCCACCCCAAACACCCCCAGCCACGACGCACTCCGCCTCCTCGCGACCCTGACCGCCACCCGCGACACCACCGAGCAGCACCGCGCCAACCGTCACGAAGACCAGCACCCGTGACCAACCCGATCCCATCGATCAGCCCGGCGGAGTAACCAAACCAGGCGGCAACAAATGAACGAGCCGGGAGCAGCCCGCCTGCTCCCGGCTCGTTCGGGCCTGTCTAGATCTTGGTGTAACTGGATCTTGTTGGGGTTAGCGGTTGGCCGCGGTGAGGCGGCCGTCGAAGTGGATGTCGAAGGCGTTCAGGGCGGGTTTCCAGCGGCGGACCCAGGCCCCGCGGCCCTGGCCGGTGGGGTCCAGGCCCATCAACGCCATGTAGAGACACTTCATCGCGGCCTGCTCGGTGGGGAAGTGACCGCGGGCGTTCACGGCCCGGCGCAGCCGGGCGTTGACCGATTCGATGGCGTTGGTGGTGCAGACGACTTTGCGGATCTCGATGTCGAAGGCCAGGAACGGCACGAACTCGGCCCACGCGCTCGTCCACAACCTGACGATCGCGGGGTATCTGCCTTCCCACTTCTCGCTGAACTCGGCGAACCGGTCGAACGCCGCGACCTCGGTCGGAGCCGTATAGACGGGCTTGAGATCCTTAGCGATCTGCGACCAGTGCTGCCGGCCCGCATAGGCGAACGAGTTCCTGAGCAGGTGAACGACACAGGTCTGCACCACCGTCTGCGGCCAGGTCACGGCAACGGAGTCAGGTAGTCCCTTGAGCCCGTCACAGACCAGCATGAGGACGTCTTTGACCCCGCGGTTCTTGATCTCGGTCAGGACTCGCAGCCAGTACTTGGCGCCCTCACCTTCGCCGTGCTCACCGGCCCACAGGCCCAAGAAGTCGCGTTGCCCGTCAACGGTCACGCCCAACGCCAGGTAGATGGGCCGGTTCGCGACCTGACCGTCCCGGATCTTCACTCGCAGGGCATCGATGAACACGACCGGGTAGATCTCGTCCAACGGCCGGGACTGCCATTCGGCCATCCCTTCCAGGACCCGGTCGGTGATCGTGCTGATCGTGTCCCTGGACACCGAGGCGCCATACACCTCGGCCAGATGCGCCGAGATCTCGCCCGTCGTCAACCCCTTCGCCGACAGCGACAACACGATCCCGTCGATGCCGTCCAACCTGCGCTGATGCTTGCGGACGATCTGAGGTTCAAAGCTCGAGTCCCGGTCGCGGGGCACCTCAATCTCCACCGGCCCGGCCTCGGTCAACACCGTCTTGGACCGCTTGCCATTCCGCGAGTTCTTCCCATCCCGACCTGCGGGATCGTGCTTGGCATAGCCCAGATGAGCATCCATCTCGCCCTGCAACGACGCCTCCAGCACGAGCTTGGTCAGCTGCGCCAGCAGACCACCCTCACCACCGACCGGAGTTCCCTCGGCCTGCGCCCGAGCCACCAACTCAGCGACCACCCGCGCATCCACCGCAGCCGCAGCAGCTGACGCTCCCACCTCGACCACCGGGTTCTGGACCAGCTTCTTCACGTTCGTCACAGATGTCTCCTACACCTCAGGAGTTACACCAGGATTTCTACTGGGCCGCCCCGGCGAAGTTGGAGGCTAGATCGCGTGGTTCTCGCTCGCCAGGCCGGTGCCGGCGGCTGATCGATGGAACGTCTCCTCGTACTCGGC